>NZ_JBFUIL010000009.1:0-171636 GCF_056401895.1 Sphingomonas sp. P4_D12
GATCTTCGTGCAGGCAGAGATCGGCGGCGTACAATTCATCCAGGCATGGACCGGCGCATTATCCTACGCGCTGCAAATCTATTTCGACTTTTCCGGCTATACCGACATGGCGATCGGCCTCGGGCTGCTCTTCGGCATTTCGCTGCCGCCAAATTTCAACAGCCCCTACAAGGCGCGAAACATCATCGACTATTGGTCGCGCTGGCACATGACGCTGACGCGCTTCCTGACCGCCTATATCTACAATCCGATCGTCGTCGCCTTCACGCGGCGACGGGCGATGAAGGGGCTTCCGCTACCGCGCCGCGGCAAGATGACCCCGGCGACGTTCGTCGCGCTGGTCGCCTTGCCGACAGGTTTCACCATGCTGATTTCGGGCGTCTGGCACGGCGCCGGCTGGCAATTCGTGATCTTCGGCCTGCTACATGGCTTCTACCTGGTCGTCGCGCACGCGTGGCGCGCGTGGAAGATGCATCGCGGCCTTCCGTTGCAATCCGGCTCTCCGCTCACCGTCGCCGGATCGGTTCTGCTGACCTTCCTGTGCGCGACGGTCGCATTGGTCTTCTTTCGGGCGCCATCGGTTCCCGCCGCGATCGACCTGCTGCGCGGCATGACGGGATTGAACGGTGTGACGCTCCCCGGTCCGGTCGCCCGCATCCCGCTGATCGCGCCGCTGGCCGATGGCATGGGCATTGCGATCGGTTCGCTCGACAATTTCGAGGCGAGCTACGTTGTCCGTATCGTCGTCTTCCTGATCGTCGTCTGGACCTTTCCGAACGCCTATCAATGGTTGCGAGACCACCGCACGGCGCTCGATTTCAAGCCCACACCAAGCTGGACCGATCGCTTCGCCTCGATCGCGCCGTGGCGCCCGACGCCCGCGCTCGGTCTGGTGGTCGGCGCGGTCTCGACAATCACCCTGCTCTACGCGCTGTCCTCTGCGCCGAGCGAATTCCTCTATTTCCAGTTCTGATGGAGACCGATCCGATGTCGCTCCTGCCCTGGCTGCCGCCGCCGTCCGACCCGGGAAGTGACCTGCGCGCCGCCAAGGGACTCGACCCGGCCGAGCGAGCGATGGCGGCGGTACAGCTGGCGGCGTACGATCTCGATGCGATCGAGACCAACCGACTCGATCGCTTCGCCGCGAATCTGGCCGCGCCTGTCTCCGGCTCGACCCCCGTCAGGCTCGCCTTGCTGGGGTCGCACACGCTCGACCATTTGGCGCCGGCGATCCGGGTCGGGGGACTGCGTCACGGCCTGACGATCGCGACGCATATCGGCGATTATGGCCAATATCGCACGGCGCTGCTGGCTGGCGACCCGGTACTCGACGGATTCGCGCCGACCCACGTTCTGCTCGCGCTCGATCTTGAATCGATCCTCCCGACCCTGCCGATGTCGGCGGACGACGGCGAGGTCCGCGACGCGATCGCCGCGGCCGTTGCCGCGATCCGCGTCTGGTGGCAGCGTATCCGTGCTCGCTGGAACGCGCAGCCCATCCAGCAGACCTTGTTACCGCAGTCCCCGACACTCGTCGGGTCCAACGAGGCGCTGCTTCCTGCATCGCCCGCGGCGATGGTCCTCCGGCTCAATGCCGCTATCCGCGACGCGGCGATCGACGACGGCGCGTTGCTCGTCGACGTGGCGACGCGGATGCCCGGCGAGCATGGCAGCGATCGCCGCTACGATCCGGTTCGCTGGTATCAGGCGAAGCAGCTCATCAATCCGGTTTTCGCGCCGCTCTATGGCGAGTTGGTCGCGCAGGTCCTCGCCGCCGCCACGGGGCGGGCGCGCAAGTGCCTCGTGCTCGATCTCGACAACACGATGTGGGGCGGCGTCGTCGGCGACGACGGGATCGACCAGCTCAAGCTCGGCCAGGGCAGCGCCGAAGGCGAAGCGTTTCTCGCCTTCCAATATTATGTGCGGCGGCTCGCGGCCAGAGGCGTCATCCTCGCCGTGTGCAGCAAGAACGATCCCGACATCGCCCGCGCCGTGTTCGATACGCACCCCGACATGCAGCTGGCCTATACCGACATCGCCTGCTTCGTCGCCAATTGGAACGACAAAGCGGGGAATATCCGAGCGATCGCCGCACATCTCAATATCGGCATCGATAGCCTCGTGCTCATCGACGACAATCCCGCCGAGCGCGCGATCGTCCGCCGCGAACTGCCCCAGGTTGCGGTTCCCGAACTCCCGGATGACGTCGCTTTCTATCCAGAGCGGATTGCCGCAGCCGGGTATTTCGAGGCCACGGCGATCACGCGCGATGATTTCGGACGCGGCGGAAGCTATGCCGCCAACAGTCTCCGCGCCGCCGCGCTCGACGACGCGACCGACATGGATGGCTTTCTGCGCAGCCTGGAAATGAAGCTCGTTTCCGGGCCGATGGTCGCGGTCGATCGTCCGCGCGCGGCGCAACTGATCAACAAGAGCAACCAATTCAACCTGACGACGATCCGCCGCGACGAGGCGGAACTGGAACAGGTAGCACGCGATCCCGGCGCGATCAGTCTGTGCTTCCGGCTGCGCGACCGGTTCGGCGACAACGGCCTGATCAGTGTGATCGTCGCGCGCCGCGATGCCGCCTGGCCCGACGACACGCTGCTGATCGACACCTGGCTCATGAGCTGCCGGGTGCTCGGCCGCGAGGTCGAGGTGGCGGCGCTGTCCGTCCTGATCGACGCTGCCGTCGAGCGTGGCATCAACAGCCTGGTCGGCGAGTATCGCCCCAGCGGGCGCAATTCGATGGTCGAACGGCATTACGAGAAGCTGGGCTTCGCACCGATCACGCCGCCACAGGGTGCGGCGGAAGACGCGCGTTTCTGGCGCCTCGACATCGGCGATCGGCCAGCGCCGGCCCACCATCTCGAACTGGAGACGACCGCATGACCAGCGACGATCTTTATGCGGCGCTCGCCGATGTGATGCGCGACGTCTTCGACCGCGACGACATCGTCATCGGCCCCGAAACGACGGCGCAAGACGTGGCCGGCTGGGACAGCCAGGCGCATATCACGCTGATCGTCGCGGCCGAGCAGCGCTTTGGCGTGCGTTTTCGCACCGCCGAATTCGAATCGCTGCGCAATGTCGGCGATTTCGTGAGCCTGATCGATTCCAAGCTGGCGCCGACCTGATGGCGACGCTCGCCGCCTTGCCGGAAACAAGCGCGCCACGACTGGAGCCGATGCGGCGCTACTTGCTGGCGATGGTCATCGGGGCCTTGCTGATGTTCGCTACGCTGGCGGCCGCTCTGGTTTCGCTCAAGGCGTATGACACGCTCCCCCCGCCGCAATTTTCCAACAGCCTTTGCATCGACGAAAAGCTGCACAGCATGCGGGCGGGCATCCCAGCCGATCCCAATCTGCTGATCGTCGGCTCATCGGCCGCCTGGCGACACTTCAACAGCCCCGCAGCGATCGCCGCCGATCCGTCGCTGCGTCCATTCAACGCCGGCTTCTGTGGTGCACGGATGACGCAGGTACGCAAGGTATCGGCCTGGCTGACGGCACGCCTACCGACGGTCAGGCACGTGCTGCTGATCGCCTCACCGCTCGATTTCGAGAATTGCACCAAGGCCGACCCATCGCAATTCGACGTGTTGGACGCCGATGCGTACGTCTTCGGCAAAGCGTCGCCGGCGCGTTTCTACGCCCGCTATTTCGATCCGCTGACGCTGGCGTACAATGCCGGGATGATCCGGACGGCGCGCGGCAGCATGTTCGCGCCCGAACCGCTTTTCCAGAACAGCTATGGCGACGCGCCGAACCAGCCCGATCGGTCGCGCGGGCTGTTCTATGGCGCGGTGAAGCTCGATCCCGCCTGCTTCGCCGCCCTGCGGCAAACGGCGCATATGCTCGAGCGCAAGGGTGTCGCCTTTGACGTCACGATCACGCCGCTGCACCCGGAATGGGTCAGCCGCTACGGCGGCGGGGCGTTCGCAACCGCGTTTCCCGACATGATCCGGACGAGCCTCGTCGGCACCGGGGCGCGCTATGATGCCACCCGGCACCAGCCCGATCCCAGGGCCTTCTACGACGCCATCCATATCCGCTGGTCGGCGACGGCCGCCTACACGCGTTCGGTGCTGGCCGAAGCGGGAGCCCGGGCCGGCGTCCACACGGCACAGGCGCTGGTCCTGGCCGGGCCCGGCCAGCGGTGACGGGGTTCTTGCCAAAGCCGGACCATCCCCGAATAGCCGGCGTGCCCGCGGCGGGATGCCGTATCGATGCGCGCAAGCAGCCATCGGGCGCCGACGCGCGCGGCGGCGGCGGCAAGACGACGGCGTGATCCGATGCCCCGGGGGTCGCATCTGATGGCATCGAACGCCAAAACCGCGCGGAACGCCGCATGGGCGGTGCTCGGCCAGGGCGCGGGCCAGATCCTCTCGCTCATCAGCTTCCTGTTCATCGCCCGTTTCGTCTCGCAGGCGAGCTTCGGGATGGTCGCGGTGAGTCTCGCGGCGATCGAAATCGTGCGGCGCGTCCTGATCGATCCGATCACCTATGCGCTCACGGCCAAGACCGATATCACCGACCGCGACTATAATGTCAGCCTGACGCTCCTTACCCTGGTCGGCGCGATCGCCTCGGGGGTGATGTTCGCGCTTGCCGGACCGCTCACGACCTTGGTCGGCACGCCGACCGCCGCGCAGCCGCTCCGCGTGCTGTCGCTCCTCCTCTTCGCCTACGGCCTCGCCGGCGCCCACGGAGCATGGCTGGTGCGCAACATGCGCTTTCGGGCGCTCGCGGTTCGATCGACGATATCGGTGGTGATCGGCGGCGCGATCGGTATCGCCATGGCGCTCAACGGCTTCGAGATGTGGAGTCTGGTAGGACAGCAGCTTGCCATCAACGCCATCAGCCTCGCGACCTTGTGGTTCTCCACCGACTGGCGTCCCCGACCCGTGCTGCGCAGGGCCGATATCAAGGAGACCTACCACTCGATCCGCCACATCTCGCTGAGCGCGGTGTGGACGTCGATCGGCAACGACGCGGATCTGTTCTTCGCCTCGGCCTGGTTCGGGCCGGCAATTGCCGGCATCTACAACGCCGCCAAGCGGATCTTGCTATCGGCCACGCTGATGCTTGTCCACGCGATCTCGGCAGTCACCTTGTCCGCTTTCGCCAGCGCTCGGGACGACGAGCATCGCCGCCACGAGCTTTGCGGTGGACTGAGGTTCACGAGCGCGATCACCGCGCCCGCTTTTGCGGGCTTGGCGGCCACAGCCCCGGAAGTCGTCCACGTCATCCTTGGCGATCGCTGGGCAGCAGTCGCGCCGATCCTGTCGGCGCTGGCGGTCAGCGGCTATCTGCTGTCGCTCGGCATCATCGCGAGTTCGGCCTTGCTGGTCGCTCAGCGGTCGCATCTCGATTCGCTGAGCTCCGCCATCGCGGCGGCAACCAATGTCATTGCCTTTCTCGCCGTGGTGCATTTCGGCCCTGTAACGCTCGCCGTTACCGTTTCGATCATGGCATTGCTGCTGGTGCCGATGCGGCTCGGCTTCGCGTTGCGCGCCTTCGGGGGCAAGTGGCGCGACGCCTGGCATGCTGTGCTGCCATCGCTGTCGGCAACGGTCGTCATGCTCGGCGGCTTGCTGATCGTGCGTTACATCCTGCCCGCGGGTCTGCCGGCGATCGAGCTGCTCGCGGCACTGAGCGCGACGGGTGCGCTGCTGTACCTGGCCGCGCTGCGACTATTCTCCAAAACGCTGTTCGAGCTCGTGCTAGGGGCGGTCGGCGTGGCGCGGTTCCACCGCGCCGTTCTGGCCGAATGATCGAGACTATCCAACCGGTCAGAAGCTGTAGCGCATCCCGAGGCTGACCGTGACGTCCTTGTAACTGGCGGCAAACGGATCGTTGTCGACCGTTCGGCTGACGAAAGCTGCCCGGCCCTCGAACGCGACGTGCCGGTCGACATTGTAGGTAGCACCGACATTGGCATCGAAGACCTTGTCGTTGCGCGGGTTGGTCCGGAAATTGTCGTAGCGATAGCCGGCGCCCGCGCGAACGATGAACCAGCGCTTGAGTTCGTAATCGGCACCGATGCTGAAGGCAGTGCTGACATAACCCGACCTATCCCGAAGCACCGCTTCCTCGACGCTCCGCGACGCTTTGGCGGATAGCGTCAGCAACGGCGTCGCGAACAACGCCACGTCGGCCTTGACCGCCAGGCCGTTGGCGTCGGTCCCGCCACCGCGGCCGAATTGGCGCCAAATATAGCCCACCCCGATCGATCCGCGCAGGAGGCGGTTGCCGGCAAAGGAGACGCCCGCGAGCGCCGTATAGGCCTTGCCCCCGAGATTGGGCACGCCCGGCGCGATGGTGGCGACGCGATAATCGACCGATTGCGCGATTCCCTGAACGAACACCGCCATGTCGGGGGTGACGCGGAAGTCGCCGCGCAGGGTGCCGCGCAGGATATGCTGGTCGCGCAAATCCTGATCGATAATGCCGACGACGGCTCCCGTCGACGTCAGCGCCTTGGTGTCGCGAAAGTTGAAGCGGGTATAGTCGACCGCGCCCATGATCCTCAGATCGCCGGACTGATGCGTCGCGCGCGCGAACACCTGGGTCTGGATATACCTTACGGGTTGGACGCGGCCATCGGGAAAGCCGCTGGAATCACGACGCTCGATCCGCTGGCCGAAGTTCGCACCGCCCTCGATGCGGGTGTCGCCCGTCAGGTCGTAGCGGCCGTAAGCGTTGACGGTGTAGCTGTCTTCATTGGCCTGGGCCTGGTTCAGGAAGCGGACAAATCGCCCACTGGCGCCGAACGCCAATTGTCCCCAGGACGGTGCCGCGTCGAGCCCAACCGCCGGACGCAGCGCGGCGAACGCCGCCGAGTCCGAGTTGCGCGCGTCGCCGAACGGGTTCGATTCATAGCCTATGTCAGCGGCGACCGACGGGTAGAGTCGCCAGATGCCGAGTGGAAAACCGATCGCATCGAATTCGGGCCGATGCCGGGTCCGCACATCCATGTCGACGTCGCCCTTGCCCCGGGCATCGGGAAGATAGACCGTCTGCTGGAGCGGCGGCAGGTCGGGCAGCGGCACTTCCTGCGCCTGCGCCGGAAATACGGCGACGAAACCGACAACCGTCCCAGCCAGCAGGCCGAGCCGATGCCGAACGCTTATCAACGATATTGTCACGGCTGTTCCCCCACGGATCAGTGTTTCTTTCAGGTCATGCTGCAAGCGCTTCCCGTCGATCGAAGGTGCGAACGAGGTCGACCGTGTTGCGGATGTTGCGCTCGCTGGAGGCACCGAACAGGATCGACCGGACATAGGGTTCGGCGACCACCCATTCGATCGCCTCCACGGCGGGAATGGCGCCGGAGGCGAACACCGACATCGCGATGACTCGCGTCGGATGCCGCGCGACGGCCTCGCGATAGGCGTCGATGCCACCCGACATGCGAAAGCCGATTTTGTTGACGTTGGCGCAGACGATTGGATTGTGCAGTCCGACCGAGGCCAGCGCTTCGACCAGTCGCGGCAAGTTCATCGTGATGAAGCCTGCCTCGGCACCGTATTTTTCGCGCACATGGTCGGCGAAGGTACGGAACGCACCGAAATAACCGAGCCCAAGGATCAGGTCGGTGACGACATTCTGGATGAACACCACCGGCGTCGACAGACCCTCGAATGGCTTCATCTCTGCATCGATGAGCAACGTAGCGACACTATCCATGTCCCTCTTGATCATTGCCTTGCCGCCGCGCAGCGCCGTATCGAGCAACCCGTTGGACGGCAGGAACTTGCGCAACGCGTCGAAATAGCCGAGCTCGGTGACCGCATTAGCATATTTGTGCGCGTACGGCATGCACGGATAGAAGGCGTAGTTCCGCCATTCGTCGGCCGAGCGTCGTACCGCATCCGCGATCTCGGCCACGCGATCATGGGTGGTGCACATGAAGGTGTTGATCCCGGCATCGCGCGCGGCCGCGAGCGTGTCGAGAACGGGCGTCAGATCGGCGAACTGCATTGCCTGCCGCCGGGCCTTTTCCTCCGACATGTGGTTGATGCCGAAAAACTGATTATCTCCGAACAGGATGCGCTCCACGTCGTCCTCCTTTAATTGACGCCCGCGCCCAGAAAGTCGCGAATCCGGTCGGTCATCGCGGGGGGCGCGTAAGGTGAAAGGCCTCCTTCTGTTTCGAGCGGGGCGTCGAGGAGGCGCGTCATCTCGGCGTGCAGGTCGGGGACGGTCTCGACGACGCGCAGGCCCGGCGTGCCGCGAAACCGGGCAACGGTATGCAATTGATGATCGGTGGTATGCTCGCCGAGCGTCGCCAGGCGCGGCAGCATGAGCAATTGCTTGCGCGCCTCGAGCGCCTGGAAGATCGAGCCAATTCCCACATGCGCGACGAACAGACTGCATTCGGTGAGCCGCCGGGCGTACAGGTCATGCGGCATCATGCGGACCCAATCGGCATGGCGCGGCTGATACGTGCCATCGCCGATCTGGATCAGCACCGGCACGTGGCGATTGGCGGCCGCCCAGTCGTCGACCGCGCGAACCAGCCGATCGAACGGCAACATTGAGCCGACCGATGTGAAAATCATCGCATCAGCCCTGCTGCGCCATGCGCCCGAACAGCGCGAACCGGCGCCGTTTGGATTCCGGCTGCGCGGACGCGGCCATCGCCGTCGGCGCATAGGGGACCGGTCGGTTGTTGGCCGCGTCGCGGATCATCTGCAGCGTGAAATCGGTCATGGCCGCGCTGCCGAAATCGTTGACGCCCGGCATTTCCGGCGTGCGCATCGCCGAGGCGAAGTTCTCGAGTTGCGCCGAATATTCCTCGCCGCGCAGATAAAATGCGGGGTGCGGCGTCAGCTCGGTGATATATTGCACCGTCCAGCCCGAATGATATTCTGCGGTCGGCACGGCGCGCGCGCCGAGGAACACCTGCAGTTCCTGCCGCTCGACGATGATCTTGCCGCAGTCGCCCCAGATCGAAAGCCTGGTCGACATCTTGCGGGCGGTCTCGTCGGCCCAGTTGACCGACACCTGCCCCGAGGCACCGTCCGGGAAAATCAGCGAGGCGTAGACCGCGTCGTCGACTTCGCGCGACCATTGCTGCGTGAGCTGCGCTCCCGAACAGGCAATCGGACGGCCAAGATACCAGTTCATCAGGTTGATGGGGTGCGCGGCGTAATCGTAGAGGCAGCCGCCGCCTTCAGCCGCCGCGCTTCGCCAGGTCCGGCTCGCCGGCTTGAGCACGACCGGGCCATAGGCCTCGGCATGGATGTGGCGGATCTTGCCGATCAGTCCATCATCGACAATCTGCTTCGCGCGGGCGAACGTGCCGAGAAAGCGATTATGATACCCGACCTGGGCGGTCAGACCGGCTTGCCGGGCTGCCCGCGACAGATCGGCGCTGTCCGACGCGGTCAAAGTCAACGGCTTTTCGCAGAAGACGTGGAGCCCGCGATCGAGCGCCTGCTGGACCATCGAGACGTGCAAGCGCGTCGGGGTGGCGATGATGATGCCGTCGAGCTCCGGCTGCGCGATCAGCGCTTGATAGTCGGAGTGAAACTTCATCCCGGTATATTTCTCGACCATGGTGCCGAGCAGCGACGAACTGTCGCACACCGCGATGACCGTCAGCCCCGGGGTTTCGCGCGCGATAGCGAGATGAGAGACGCCCATCTTGCCGAGACCCACGATGGCAATATTGAAGTCGGTCTGCATTGCTTCCCCCAGTGGCGGGACGGTCGGGAAATGCCCGCGTCCGTGCCGCATCGACGTTCGCCCTGATTGCGACGTTCGATACGAGTCCCTGATCCGACGCTAACTTTCGGGCCCGGGGAGTCAAAGCGCCCTTAAGAGCGGGTTTACCCTGTTTGGTATTACAACCGTTGAGCGCCCGCCGACACCACGCGCTGAATCACGCAATGGTGAAGCGGATATTATCTTTAGGATTACTGATTTATCGCTGGAATCAAATCGAGCATAATACTTGATCGAACGTCTTTTACTTATGCATTGTTGCCCGCCCGACCCAACGATGAAAGGTTCAAACCTTCTCGAATGAAGGTCAGGTGGGGAGATGTGGCCACTTCGTTCAATAAACGCGATAAATGAGGTGGAGGCTGCGCGTGGCTTCACCAGACGCCGGGACTCGGCCGCTCCCGGACATCCGCTCATCCCGGACGCGCGCGATGTGCGGTTGCCCAGCACGGTTATCATCGCTTTCGGGCTCGTGGCGATGCTCTACAACGCAGGCCTTGCGATCGTGAACGCGCACGTCAGGCCGCTCGCCATGACGCACGTCGCGATCACGGAATTCGTGCTGCTGTCGGCGCTCGCACTGGTCTTGTTACGGTCGGGGCTGCGGCGGAACGACATCGCCCCGGTCCTTCTCGGCACCCTGTTCGTCCTCGGGGCGCTGATCTTGTCCTTCATCAACGGCTTTCTGGTCGTGACCGCGCTGCGCAATGCCGCCATCATCGTGCTGTTCACGATGCTGGGCCACCGTTGCGACGCGCGCACGGTACGCCGGTTTGCGATCGTTGCCGTCGCGGTCGTCTTTGCGGGTATGCTCTACGAGCTGGTCGCCGTACAAAGCTACGCGACCCTGTTCGCGCCGCAATCCTATTACCACAACACGCGCGGGATCGGCGAAGACACCGTCAACGAACTCGGCCTGTTCCCCAATGCGCTCGGTTTCGACGGGCGCTTCAGCTACGGCCTTTTCCAGACGCCGCGCACCTCGTCGATCTTCCTGGAGCAGACCTCGCTGGCCAATTTCGCCAGTGTGACCGCCATCTATCTGATCGCGCGGTGGCGCGCGCTGCCGACATCGGCGCGCTTTTTCCTGCTCGCCTTCACGGTAATCGCGCTGCTGTCGAACAATACCCGCATGTCGTCGACCTTCGCGCTGATCGCGCTTGCCGGCTATTTCCTCTTTCCACGGCTGCCCAGCCGCGGAACGCTCGCCTTGCCATTGCTGTTGTTGGCGATGGCGGTGGGCTTGACCCTGGCGATGGGCCCTTCCGAAAACGATGATCTGGCCGGCCGGATCGGGATGTCGGTCCATCTGCTGTCGCTCACCGATTTGCAGGCCGCACTTGGCGGGCGGGCGCTGGAAGCCGACGCCTTTCCGGACAGCGGCTATTCCTACGTGCTCTATTCGAGCTCGATCGTTGGCACGCTTTGCCTATGGCTCTACGTCGCCCTGATCGTTCCGTTCCGGTCCGATGAGCAGCGCCGCTGCGCCTGGGGCCTGTCGGCGTTCTTCTTCATCAATCTGCTGGTCGCCGGCAACGCCGTTTTCGCGATGAAGATCGCCGCGCCGCTCTGGCTGCTGGCCGGCCACATGCGATCGTCGCACTTCCGCGCCGCCGTCACGCCGCCGGCACGGCGCGCCATCCGGCCGGTCCGATCGCCGATCGTTTCAACCGCGGGAGCAACGACATGATCGGTCGCCGTCTCGCCCATCGTCGCCAAGGCCCATCGTCGTCAAGGACGCATCACACCATGCTGAGACGCTTCATCGTTTGGCTGAGCGATTGGCTGCTCGGGAGGCCGTCCGACTCGGTCGGTCCGGTCGCACTGCCCGAGCCGGGACCGCCCTGCGTCGAGCCGCCCGCGCGGCCACCGCGATCGCGAGATGTCCCGCCCGACCCGCGCACCGCGATGTTGCGGATCATCACCGCGTTCGATTCGGCCCATCCGGTGCGGCAGCGCAAGGACCTTCACGGCCGCGACGACAAGCTCGAGCTCCTGTTCGAAGCGGTGCTGTTCAATCGCCAGCATGCGATCATCCATGGCGCGCGAGGGTCGGGCAAGACATCGCTGGCGCAGGTATTCGGCGACTATGCCGATCAGCGGTCGGCGGTCGTGATCTACGCCGCGTGCGAAGCCTCGGCGTCCTTCGCCGATCTGCTGCGGCCCTATTTCGCCTTCGTCCCCGATTCGTGCGTACCGTTCAGCGAGAAGGCGAATTTCGAGCGGAACCGTGAGGCACTCTCGGGCGCCTTCGGGCCGCGCGAGGTGGTCGATTTCCTGTCCCGCCTGTCCCCCGAACGGCAGGTCATCATGATTTTCGACGAGTTCGATCGCGTCCAGAATTCCGATGTCGACCAGCAAGTAGCAACGCTGATGAAGCTCTTGTCGGACGCGCAGGTGCCCGTCCAGCTGCTCATCGTCGGTATCGCCCACACACTCGACGACTTGATCAACTGCCATCCGTCGCTGCGTCGTCATCTGATGTCGATTCCGATCGGCCGCATTTCGCAGCGTGACGTGATCGAACTGATCGACAGCGGCGCCGCGCGAGCGCGGATCGAGTTTGACGAGGCCGTCAAGACGCAGATCGTCACGCTGGCCTGCGGCTCGCCCTATCACGCCCAGTTGTTCTGCTATGTCGCAGCGATCGAGGCGACGAAGGCCGGCGCGGATACCGTCGATCTCGCCATCCTGCGGAAAGGCCTCGAGCGGGCGTGCGAGGCCTGGGGAATGCTCAATCAGGACGATCATAACCGCTTCCTGGCGCTCGCCACGTCGAACGCCGCGGATGCCGCGCGCGCCGAACTGGCCGCGCGCGAAGCGGCCGGCAAGGACAGCCTGTGCCCCGACGCGGCGACCGCCGAACTGCTCGGCGACGCGCTGGTCCCAGGCGGCAGCGCCGGCCGATACGTCTTTCGCGACAGCACAGCGCCGCAATTCCTGCTGGCGATGATGGCGCTCGAACGCGCGCTGGCGAACACCAAGGCAGACGACGCGAGGGATGGTTCGGATCCGGATGATGGCGATCTGCCGTCGTTGCCGCTGTCGATCGCGGTTTGAGGGAGGGAGAGAAGATGTTCTCGTCGGACATGATGCTGGCATTGAAGGCGCGCTGGAAACTGGTCGTACTCGTCATGACGATCACCGCCGCGCTCGCCGCCTTGTGGGTAGCGACCACTCAGCGCGTCTATATCGCACGCGCGTCGCTGCTGTTCGACGGCGGACCCAATCCGTCGGTTCAAGAAAATGGCGCAGCGAAGGACAATCAATCGCTGCTGGGCACGCAGGCCGACCTCATCAAGAGCAGTTCGGTCGCTCACCGCGTGGCCATCGCCAACCGCCTCTCCGGCAACGCTGCCCTGACAGCGGCGTGGAGGCAGTCCGGCGCCAAGGGGCCATTCGATTCCTGGCTGGTGCAATATTTGCTCGCCAGCGTCGAGGTGACGCCGGAGAAAGACAGCAACGTCCTCGCCGTCGGCTTCAAATCGGGTGATCCTGCCTTCGCCGCCCGGATGGCCAATAGCTTCGCGCAGCAATTCGTCTCGGCCCGGCTGCAGATCAGCACCGACGCGGCGAAGCAATATGCCAGCTGGTTCCAGCAGCGCACGACCGAGGTCCGCCGCAACCTGGAAGCCGCGCAGTCCAAACTCGGCGATTTCCAGCGCAGCCATGGCATGGTCAGCGGCAACAGCCTGGCGCTCGAGGCCGACCGCCTCAGCTCTCTGTCGACCCAGCTGGCGAGCGCGGAAAGTAGTGCCGCTGATCTGCGCGCGCGCGCCGGGACGCGGGTCTCGCGCTCTCCCGACGTCCAGTCCAGCGCGGTCGTCGCGAGCTTGCGCCAGCAGATAGCCTCCACCGACGCGAAAGTCGCCCTGCTGTCATCGACCTACGGCGACAACCACCCCGACTTGGTGGCCGCGCGGTCGGAACTGACCACGCTCAGGGCAGAACTCGGCAATGCGACCGCGGTCGCCAGCGAGGCGGTGCGGATTGCAAGCTCGGCCGCCTCCTCGCGCGAGGGGCAGCTGCGCGGCCTGGTCAACGGCCAGCGCGGCCGCATGCTTCAACTGACCGGTTTTCAAAGCCAGTTCGAGGCGCTGCAAAGCGATGTGACGACGGCACAAAACGCCTATGACGCGGTTACCCAGCGCCTCAACCTGATGCGGTTGCAAAGCGGCTTGCCGACCACCAATGTCCAGCAGATCGACCGCGCCACGCGGCCGTTGCTGCCGGCCAGCCCAAACGTGCCGCTGCTGGCGTTGCTGGCGTTGCTCGGCGGGCTGGTGCTCGGGATCATCGCGGCGATGATCAGCGAATGGCGGTCGCCATTGGTCCGCTCGGCCGGCGGACTGTTCGACTCGACCGGCCTTCCCGTGCTGGGGAACTTCACCTTCGCGACTTTCCGGCCGGAGCCCGCGCTAGCCTTGAGGGGAATCTGAGATGCGTATCCGATCGAGCGAAGGCAGTGCCGTTAAACTGGCCGGGCATGAAACCGGCCTCGACGACGATACCGCCGCCGTCCGCGACATGCTGTTCACCCCCGGCAATGGCCAGCTGAGCTCCTATGCCAAGGCGGCCTTCGACCCTGACGATCCGGTGTCGCGTACCGCCCGATCGATCAGGATGTCGATCTCCAGCGCCGCGACGAGTGCCGCGCCCATTCGATGCGTCGCTGTCCTCAACATCGACGCATCGTTCGAGGCTTCGGTACTCGCCGCGAACCTGGCGATCACCTATGCTCAAGGCAACGTTCGCACGGTGATCATCGACGCCACCGCCATCGATGCCCTGCATCACGAACTGCTCGGCGTAAGCGAGGGCTACGGCCTCACTGCGGTGCTCAACGGCGACGTTGATGCGCTATCGGCGATCGAGGCCACGCGGGTCCGCAATCTTTTCGTTCTGCCGGTCGGCACCGCCAGCCAAAACACGGCACTGCTGCTCGATGGCGAACGGTTCCATGGCCGTGTCATGCCATTGCTCGACAGTTTCGGGATGATGATCGTCGATGTCGGCATGGTGTTCGAGGATCCGCCGGCATTTTGCGAAACGCTCGATGCTGCCGTGCTCATCGTCCGGCGCAATCGCACCACCATCGCCGCGATCCAGCATCTGGTCGGTCGTCTGGGCGACATGAAGACACGCGTTGTCGGTACCCTGATCGTCGGCTGAAACGGCGTTCGACTCGGCGCTGCCCGATTGCTCCCGACTAGTTGTCCTGAAGACTCGGCCCTTAAGGATTAGGCAGCCCCTTCAGCTAATTCCTATGAACGATTTGTTAACTACCGGCTACGTGATACTTTCATAATCACCAATAGAGGCGAGCATGATTTACGCCTCTCAATAGACCGGTGACCTAATGGCAAATATCGGCAGCATATCGTCACACCAATATTTGGGTGACACTCGCGACAAACGGCGCGAAACATATAAGGCGAACCTCGAGCCGTTGGGCAGGTCGATGCCAGCGCGGCCGGCTTATTCCCGCCCGAAACGGGCGCTCGACATCGTCGCGTCTCTGCTCGCGCTGCTGCTTTTCCTGCCCATCTTTGCCGTCGCAGCGTTCCTGATCCGGGCGACCAGCCCCGGTCCGATCATCTTCCGTCAGCATCGCTCCGGCTTGGGCGGACAGCCGTTCGAACTGTTCAAGTTCCGGACGATGCATGTCGCCGAAGATGGCGAGCATATCCGGCACGCGATGCGAGGCGACAGCCGCGTCACGCGGATCGGCGCGATACTGCGGGCAACCAGCATCGACGAACTGCCGCAACTGATCAACGTGTTGCGCGGCGACATGTCGCTGGTCGGCCCTCGTCCCCATGCGCTGGCGCACGATCGGCATTACGGCTCGCTGATCCACGGCTATGCCAAAAGGTTCATGGTCAAACCCGGCATCACCGGCCTTGCCCAGATACGCGGCCTGCGCGGCGAGATCGATGAATTGTATTCGATGGAACGGCGCGTGCGCGCCGATCGCGAATATATCGCGAGTTGGTCGCTGGCTTGCGACCTGCGCATCATCCTGCTCACGCTGCCGCGCATGCTGGGCGACCCGCATGCGTATTGATCGGTGATGCACGGCGGCATGCCTGGGCCGGCCGGCTTGCGAATCACGCATGTGGTCCGGCAATATCCTCCCGGGATCGGCGGCATGGAGAATTTCGTTCGGGCGCTCGCCGAGCGCCAGGCCGCGGCAGGGCACCGCGTCCGAGTAGTGACGCTCAACCGCATCTTCGACGGCCCAACCACTACTCTGCCCCCGGTCGATTTGCGCGGCGGCGTCGAAATCCGGCGCGTCGGTTTTGTCGGTGGCATTCGCTATCCGCTCGCCCCGGGCATCCTTCGCCAGCTCGGCCGGCCCGACATGGTCCATGTCCATGGCATCGAATTCGCCGCCGACTATTTGAGCTGGACGCGGTGGCTGCACCGATCGACGATGGTCGTTTCGACGCACGGCGGGTTTTTTCACACCCAGTTCGCGCATACGATCAAGCGCCTCTGGTTCAACACCCTCACGCGCTTCACGCTGCGCCGCTATGCGGCAGTCCTGGCATCGAGCGTGCAGGATGCCGAAACCTTCCGTCGGATCGCACCCGACCGCGTCCATGTCGTCGAGAACGCGGTCGATACCGAGCGCTTCACCGGACTCGCCAATCGCACCGGAAAGACCATGATCTATTTTGGCCGGCTGGCGCCCAACAAAGGGCTCGAGCAGCTGCTCCGCTGGTTCGCCAGGCTTGCCGCTCGCGATCCCGAATGGCGGTTGATCGTCGCGGGTAAAGCGATGGGCGTTTCGCAGGCGTCGCTGCGGTCGCTGTGCGACGACCTGGGGATCGGCCGGATGGTGGAATTTCACGTATCGCCGAGCGACGCGGCACTGTCCGCGCTGATCGCGCGGTCGCGCGTTTATGTCTGCGCGTCGACCTATGAAGGGTTCGGCCTGGCGGCGGTCGAGGGCATCGCTGCCGGTCTCTATCCCCTGCTGAGCGACATTCCGGCGTTCCGCCGCACGCTCGATCGGATCGGCTTCGGCACCGCGATCGATTTCGACCGCGACGACGGCGTCGATCGGTTCCTGACCGACCTTTCCTACTATTCGTGCGACGACGCCGAGCGCGACCGCCTCGACGATCGCCTTGAAACATTCGGCTGGCCGCGCGTCCTACGCGATGTCGAAGCCTGTTACCGCGCCGCGCTCGCCCCCCGGGCGAAAACGCCGGCACGGCCAGATCATTTTGTGGAGGAGGCCCATCGCGGCATCGCGGTTCCGCCGAGTTGATGCGGGATCGCGCCACGTCGTGACGGCTTCATGGGGAGAGTGTCATGAGGATTTATCGAACGTTCATCGCGCCGGCACTGGCAGTCGCGGTCGCCGGATGCGCCGCCGAGTCGCTGCCGGTCGGGCCGCCGCCACAGGCCACCGCCTACACGTTGGGCGCCGGCGACAAGATCCGCGTGACGACCTTCGGTTTCGAGAATCTGAGCGGCGAGTTCATCATTGGCGCCGACAACGCCATCGCGCTGCCGCTGATCGGGACGATTTCGGCAAAGGGCGCGACGCCGGTCGAACTGCAGGCAAAGATCACCAATGCACTGCTTGACCGCAAGATCGTGCGTGATCCCAGGGTATCGGCCGAAGTCATCGAATATCGACCCTATTACATCCTCGGCGAAGTCGGCAAACCGGGGCAATACCCCTTCACCAACGGCCTCACTGTGCTGAAGGCGGTCGCGACCGCCCAAGGCTTCACTTATCGCGCCAATGAGAAGACAATCTTCATCACCCGCGACCTGACCAACAGCGAGATCACGGTCCCGCTGACGCCGTCGACGCCCGTGCGCCCCGGCGACACCGTGCGCATCGCCGAACGCCGGCTTTGAGTTGGCGAACATGACGCCGGGCCCGGTTTCGCCGACAGCGGTGCGCGGCCGGTCGCCGCCGGCACCGCGTGATCGCGGCGGAAGCCGCATCGCCGGGAATCCGCCTCGGCTGCTGGTCGGCGCGTCCGGCGGCGGGCACTGGATCGAATTGCTGCGGCTTCGCCCGGCCTTTGCGGGATTCGACGTCGCCTATGTCTCGACGTTCGACAGCTATGCCGAGGTGGTTGCCGGCCAGCGTTACTACACCGTACCGGATGCGTCGCGCTTTCGGCTGAAGACCTTCGCGCCGGTGTTTGTCCGCGCGCTGCTGATCCTGTGGAAGGAGCGTCCGGCGGCGATCCTCACTACCGGATCGGCGCCGATGCTGCCATTTATCGTTCTTGGGCGTCTGTTCGCCGCAAAGACAATCTGGATCGACAGCATCGCCAATGCCGAACATATCTCGACTTCGGGCCGTATCGCGAAGCGGTTCGCGCATCGTTGCCTGGCGCAATGGCCCAATGTCGCCGCAGATGAAGGCATTGAATTCTGGGGGAATATTATCTGACGTCGCGGCGCGCGCCCAGGTTGCTTAACTTGCGTCAATCAAAGCCCGGCGACGATGCCTGACCAATGGGTCGGCGCGCGACGGCCCGCGACCCTACCTCTTTCGGATTACTTGCTCGGTACGGCCACTCCGCTAAGTAGCGTCCAAGAACGCAAAATAGTAAGGGTCACCGACAATCTCACTCCAACGATCTAATCCCTAATTTTCGGCCAGTCATCACAAAAATAGCGCGCTCTATGCTTGCACGCTATGGAAGTGGCGCGTCGCTCCGATAGCCAGTCTGGCGGATTCCGCAAGCGGCTTCGCTGCTGTGGTGCGCCCGTCTGGGCGGCGACATACCGACAACTGCTTCTTCTTGCCGGAGATTCCGATCAACATCGCCGTTGCAATGGCGCTTGCGTTGCGCAGGCCGCCAGTCGCGATGCGTAGTGACAATTTACTTACCTATTTCGATTATCATTGGGTTTCTTCTTGATAATTGATGATTTTACTTGATTTATGAGGAAGACGGGCAGTGACACTTCAACGTGAGACCGGTAACGATGCCCCGCCGAGCCGTCGCAAGATGCTGCATTGGCTGGGCGCCGGCGCCGCCATCGTGCTGACAGGCTGCGGAGGCGCGTCAGGCAAGACCGGCACGGCGCCGGGGAAGAGCGGCGCGAAGGGCCCAACGCCGACGCCCAGCCCGACCCCTACGCCAACTCCTACACCCACGCCCACGCCCACGCCGACGCCAACACCTACGCCGACAGCCAGCCTCCGTCGTGGCGTCAATCTGTCGTCGATCGAAGGGACGCCCGACCACCTGCCGGGCTATCTCAACGGCGAGGTATTCGTCATACCCGACGGTCACTTCACATATTACACGAGCGTCGGGATGGACCACGTCCGGCTGCAAGGCAGCTGGGAACGCCTGCAACCTCGTCTCAACGGCGCCCTGGGCGAGCAATTGCTCGACCATTATTCCGATCCCAACAACCCGTTGCGCAACCCCGTCAACCTGGTGAACCGCTATCTGGATCTCGCCGCGCGGAACAACCTTCGTGTGATCCTCGATCTCGCGCACAATTATGGTCGCCGCTATGTCGGCTATAACGGCACCTGGGCGAGCAAGACCCAGGCGCAACTGGGGTCCGCCCAGCTCCCCGTCGATGCTTTTGTCGACTATTGCGTCAAACTCGTGCAAACCTTCGGCAGTCATCCCGCGGTCATGGGCATCGAGTTGATGAACGAGCCGCACGATCTGGCGATCGGGTCCAGTGGCTGGCAGAGCGCATGCCAGAGCGCCATCACCGCTATCCGCAAGATCAACACCTCGATCTCGATCTTCATCGATGGCTATGGATGGGCGAGCGCGGAGTCCTGGGCATCGAACAATCCGACGATCCATCAGCTCAGCGACCCGGCCGGCCGCACGATCTTTTCCGCGCATCAATATTTCGACGCCAATTCCAGCGGCGTCTATGGCGGTGGAGGCGAGGCGGCGCCCAGCAATACTCAGCTCGGCGTGCAGCGCGTGACCCCGTTCCTATCATGGCTCGCACAACATGGCCTGGAAGCGAAGGGCCATATCGGCGAGTTCGGCGCGCCCAATCGCACCGAGTGGATGCCGATCGTTCAGAACTTTGTCAGCGCGGTCAACGCTGTCGGTCTACCGATGACCGTGCATCAGGACGAACCCTATCCCAACGACAGCTATACGATGAATGTCTTCCCGCAGACCGATTCCACGGGAGCGATCGTTGGAGCAGATAAGTTGATCATCAAGGCGATCATGTGATCGCCACCGATCGCCGAGCACCCTGAGGTACCGACGGCCGATGCCTGCGGGCAGCGCTCGCGTCCGGACCGCAGGGCAAGCATGACCCCTATCGCCAAAGCATCACCGACGACTCGCTCAGTTCAGCGGCGACGGCGTGTTCCCCAGTAGCCAGGAAAGTAGACGGCTCAATTCCGCCAGACCCATTTCGTCATCGCTGAGTGCGCACATGCACAGACCTTCGATGATACAGGAAAGATCCGTTCCGGAAACGCTACTGACAATGCCCAGGCCATTTAGCAGAGATTGAATATCGATCACATCCATGGTCGCGTACTCTATATGTTTATCCGTGAAAGCTACATATACTTACGCACTGAAGCTACCACTTAAGTATTACACGTTCGCATGTTGGCCGATCAGATAGGTCAACGGCAATTGGTTGCCAAAGAGGTGTAACTTTTCCTTAGCAGAAAATGTGGCTCTTAAAATCCCCACAAAGCGGTAGGCACACATTCGCCTCATGATCGGCGTCGATCTCGATATCAATCCTGATGCTGACACCGGTTTTCGGGCCAGGCATTCGGCGGCCAACGCTCGTTGTCGCGTCAAAGGAAGGACAAACTCCGCGGATCGATGGCGACCAAACCCGCCTTCGCAACGGCTCCGTTATCGTCGGTCTTGGTGGGATACCGCACCGCCAGAAGCTCCTTAACCGCATCTGCTATGGGCCGCTCAGATAATTCAACCAGGCTCCACCCTTGTGCCGACCGGATATCAGACACCGGTCTCCGGGGAAGGATCGTGGCGGCCCGATGCCTCCGGACACGGGCGGCACTCAAGGTGCGGCTACCGGTTCGGTGCGCCGTTAGGCATCGGCAACCTATTGGTCCAACTGTGAATATTGCTCGCACGCCAATGAACGGCCGTTACACGCGCCTCGGGCGCTAGCACCTATTCCCACGAGAGGGATTATCTACTTCTTTTCCGTGGCCGTATTTCGCGCTGGGCCTAAGATATTTCCGCATAACGCTCGCGGTTTGCTAGCGGCGGGGGCACAGCATGTTCGGTATCAAAACAAGCACAGTCGATGCGATTGCAGATACCCCCGGGGTTCAGCAAATATTGCGCAAGCTGCGAAGCCGTCAGCACGTGTTCGAGAGATGTTATTCGCAACGGCTGTGGGGAAGCGCGGAAAGTGGCTCGGGATGCGGTTCCGAGATCGCCGCGACCGATGATCTGCGTTCCTATCTCCCCGACCTGGTCGGCCGGCTCGGGGTCAAGCTCGTGCTGGATGCCCCGTGCGGCGATTGGAACTGGATGCGCCTCGTCGATTTCGGTGAGGTAGAGTATATCGGGGCGGACATCGTCCCGAGCGTGATCGATGACAATCAGTCGCGATACGCGCGCCCAGGAGTACGGTTCATCCTGGCCGATCTCGCGAAAGACCCGCTGCCGAAAAGCGACCTGATCCTGTGCAGGGATTGCTGGGTGCATCTGTCTTTTCAGGATATCGCGGCGATGCTGGAGAACTTCCGCCGGTCGGGCGCGACGTGGCTATTGGTCAGCGACACGCCTTCCGCCGGGAGGAATCTCAACAAGTTCACGGGTGCGAGTTGGCGACATCTGAACCTGTCACTGGCACCTTTTCACTTCCCACCGCCGCTCGACAGACAGAAGGATCATCACGCCGATGTGCCATTCCAGATCTCCCTATGGCGGATCACCGACCTGCCAAACATAGAATAGAGATGCCGCTCCGGCGCCGGTACTTTTTATGCAGGCCTGACCGCCAACAATCGAAATTTGTGGCCGTTAAGTGGATTTCCGAGTCTCTTCAGACCGCCGGAGTTCGCAACTGCGACATCCGACCGAAAAGGCCGCCGGGCGGAACGCCGGTGAAGCGGCCGTTCACTGACCTGATTGAAACGCGCCTCAACGGATTTCGACTCAATTTTTGCGGCGTCGGGGAACCGGCGGGGCCGTCGTCGCTTCTAGCAGCATGCATTTTGATGTTGCGTTGCAGCACCGAGACATATGTCGGTCATGGCGTTGCACGCTTTGACGGCGCGCCCGCGTAGAACGCCGTCGCGGCGCAAAACAATTCTGGTGACCGGGGGCGCGGGCTTCCTCGGATCCTTTTTGTGCGAACGGCTGCTCGAGCAGGGCCACAATGTCGTCTGCGCCGATAACTTTTTCACCGGCACGCGCGACAATTTGATGGCGGTGATCGATCACCCGCAGTTCGAACTGCTGCGCCACGACATCACCTTCCCGCTCTATGTCGAAGTCGATGAGATCTACAATCTCGCCTGCCCGGCGAGCCCGATCCACTATCAATACGACCCGGTGCAGACGACCAAGACCAGCGTCCATGGCGCAATCAACATGCTGGGCCTCGCCAAGCGGACCGGCGCGAAGATTCTTCAGGCCTCGACCTCCGAAGTCTATGGCGATCCTGAGATGCATCCCCAGCCCGAAACCTATTGGGGCCACGTCAATCCGATCGGGCCACGCTCTTGCTACGACGAGGGCAAGCGCTGTGCCGAGACGCTGTTCTTCGATTACCGGCGTCAGCACCATATGCCGATCAAGGTGGCGCGCATCTTCAACACTTATGGTCCGCGCATGCAGCCCGACGATGGACGCGTGGTCTCCAACTTCATCATGCAGGCACTGCGCGGCGAGCCGCTCACGCTCTATGGCGACGGGCAGCAGACCCGCTCCTTCTGCTATGTCGACGACCTGATCGACGGCCTCATTCGCCTGATGGAAACCGGCGATGACGTCACCGGCCCGATCAACATCGGCAATCCTATCGAATTCACCATGGCAGAGCTTGCCCACCATGTCCTCGCGCTGACCGGCAGCACATCGCCGATCGAGCACCGGCCGCTTCCGCTGGACGATCCGAGGCAGCGCCAGCCCGACATCACACTCGCACGCACGCTTCTCGGCTGGGAACCGACGGTGCCGCTGGAACAGGGATTGACCCGCACCGTCGACTATTTCCGGACGCTGGAGCCGGTCTCGGGCCGGCCGACATGAGGCGCACCGTGCTGGTAATGGGCGGTGCCGGCTATGTCGGTGCGCATTGTTGCAAGGCCTTCGCCGCGGCGGGCTGGAAGGTGGTCGCCTATGACAACCTTTCGCGCGGCCATGCCGATGCGGTGCGATGGGGACCGCTGATCCATGGCGACATCCTCGACGCGCCGACACTCGACAAGGCGCTGGACGAGGTTCGCCCCGATCTGGTCGCGCACTTCGCCGCCTTTGCTTATGTGGAGGAATCGGTGCGCCAGCCCGATCTCTATTACCGCAACAACAGCCTGGGTTCGCTGACATTGCTCGATTGCATGCGCGCGGCGGGTCTTTCCAAATTGATCTTCTCCAGCACGTGCGCGACCTATGGCGTGCCGCGGGTCGTGCCGATCGACGAGAATCACCCGCAATCGCCGATCAACCCCTATGGCTGGTCCAAGCTGTTCGTGGAACGCATGCTCGCCGATCATGCCGTAGCCTATGGCTTGGACAGCGTCGCGCTGCGCTATTTCAACGCTGCCGGTTGCGACAGCGACGGATTGATCGGGGAATGCCATGATCCCGAAACACATGTGATTCCGCTGGCGATCGAAGGCGCGCTGGACGGAGAGCGGCCCTTCACGGTGTTTGGGACCGATTTCGACACGCGCGATGGGAGTGCCGTCCGCGACTATATCCATGTCGAGGATCTGGCGCGGGCCCATGTGCTGGCGGGCGAATGGATCGCCGGAAACAAAGGCTTTCACGCTTTCAATCTCGGCACCGGCAAGGGCACGACCGTCTTCGAAATCGCCCATGCCGTGGCGGCGGCATGCGGTTCGGACCGCGCCATCAAAACCGGTCCGCGGCGCGCGGGGGATCCGCCGATATTGATCGCCGATCCGACCAAGGCGCTACGCGAACTGGGCTGGAAAGCCGAACGGTCGGACATCGACACCATCGTCCGGACCGCGCTCGCCTGGCACCGGCGGACCCGCCGATCCGCTAACCCGCCTCAACCACTCTGACCGGACCGGCATCCGCCGAACGCAATATGTCATCCGGCGACCCGGCGCCGACGACACGTCCTTCCGTCAGTCGAACGACATGATCGACGGTGCGAACCGTCTCCAGACGATGCGTGATGATCAGCATCGTGCGGCCCGCGAAATGCGCATGCAGGCCTGCCCGCACCTGCGCTTCCAGTGCGCCGTCGAGCGCGCTGGTTGCCTCGTCCAGGATGAGCAAATCGGGCTCGCGCAGTACCGCGCGCGCGATGCCAACGCGCTGTCGCTCCCCGCCCGAGAGATTAAGCCCCTGCTGCCCAATCCAGCTTTCATCACCGTGTGGCAGCCCCGCCAGGAAATCGCCCAGCCCTGACAGCCGGTAGGCGTGCGCCAGCGCGACTTCGTCGGCATCGGGACGCGCCATCCTGACATTGTCGCGTACCGTGCCCTCGACCAAATCGATGTCCTGGCCCGCGACGGCGATCTTCCCCAGCCAATCGGCGCGCCGCACCGAAGCGAGCGGAGTGTCGCCAACCGTCAAACGGCCCCGATCTGGCTCGTAAAGACGCAGCAGCAGGTTGACGATAGTCGTCTTGCCCGATCCGCTCGCCCCGACCAGCGCGGTTACCTTGCCGCGCGGAATGGTCAGGCTGACATCGCGCAGCACGGGCTGGCCGTCATAGCCAAAGTCGACGCCCTCCAGCATGATCGCGGGATAGTCGATGGGAAGCGGCTCGTGCCCGTCTTCCGGGAAGGTCTTGTCGGCCCGGTCGACCATCGCACGGACCGCGCGAATCTGTGGTTCGGTATGGGATAGATAAAGCAGATTGTCCTCGAACTCCCGCAGGTGCGGCTGGAGCCGATACAACAGTGCGACGATGGTAAGCGTCGTTTGAAAATCGATCGCCAACAGACCCGCGCTCGCCACGATCAGGCACAGGATGGCGAGGTAGCCCACTTCCGTTGCGGGCCCGATCGCGGCCGACAGTCGCTCGACGCGCGTCAGGCCCTCGCGGGCGGCAGCCGAGGATTCGACGAAATGGGCGTGCTGCGCGGCCTCGCGGCGATAGGCGCGGATGGCGCGCATTCCCTGCAGCGTCATCAGCATCCGCCCGCCCATCGACTGATGCTCAGCCTTCACCGTGGCCCCCAAAGCGGCAACGGGCTGCGAAAGTCGGCCGATGCAGACCGAGACAAGGATAGCCGAGATCGCGGCGGCAAGCGTGATCTGCCACGACAGCACCAGGATGAACGCGGCGAAGACGAGGATCGCCGACAGGTTGATGATGATCCGCGTAAACGCTCGGTAGGCGCTCGCCACAGCCCAGCTGTCCGTGCCCAGAACGTCCATCAGCTCGGCCTGGCTGTGCCGGCGAATGAAATCGTAGGACACTTCGAGATATTGGAGGTGGATTGCATTGCGCGCCGCCTCGCTGATTTGCGCGCTCAGCGCTGCTGATATCCGGCTATACCAATAAGCGATCCACCCGCGCAGAACGATCAACGCGAAGATCGCCACTGCCAGCGGCGCGGTGCCACCAAGCAGGTGCATTGCCCATTCGGCGGCGGGGCCGAACATCCGCGTCATGCCATTGCCGCTGCCCAGCCGGCCCATCGTCACATACAGGAAGAGGATGACCAGGCTGATGCCGATGGTCTCCGCCAGGGACGCGGCGAGGCCGAGGAAGATCAGCAATGGTGCCGCCCGCCGCGCCGCCGGGACGATGTCCAGCAGTGCGCGAAGATCCCGTAGTGTCGATAGGCGCCCGGTGATCATGCTGCCGATGCGCATGCCCGGCTATGCTGCGGCCATGGCGTGGTCGGGATCGCCGATTGCGAACCGCACGTAGTGGGTTTTCCAGCGCGGCGAACGGCCAAGGCGATGCCGTGCTCCCTTCGCAAGCCGACGGGCCAAAGGACCGACGACGAGTCGCAGCGCCTGCCCCGGCGAGGTGCAAATTAGATCAAGGAAAAAACGCCACACCAACCTGAAGTCACCGCGCTCGGCCGCCGATAACGCGCACCATTCGAGGTAATTTGCGAGGCCCTCGGTAATCGCGGCTCGCGATTCCGGATGGCGCTCGACCATCTCGTCGGCGACGATGCGCCACGACCGCAACATCTGGAGCATATCGCTCGACATATTGCCGGGCAGCGTCCGATAGCCCGTCAGCGGTTCCGGAACGAGCGCGAAGTCGTAATTCTCGGCGATGCGGAAATAGATCGAGAAATCCTCGCAGCCCTGCGCTCCCCGCGCGCGCAAGCCGGAGTCGAAACCGCCAACCTCCTCCAACACGGCGCGCCGGATCAGCGCCGCGCTGCCGTTGCCGATGAAATTGCCCCTGAAGATGTCCTGCAGCACCTGTCCTCGGGCATTGGGCCGATGGCCGACGCTGATAACGCGGCTGTCCGGATCGATCCGCGCATACCAAGTGTAAGCGAGCCCCGCCCGCCCCCCGGCCGCGTCGAGCGCTTCGAGCTGGCGCGCGATCTTCATCGGTGCCCAGAGGTCGTCGGCATCGACAAAGGCGATCAGGTCGGCCGCCGCGGATCGCCATCCCGTATTGCGCGCCGCCGCTACGCCGGCATTAGGTTGCCGCATCACGCTGACGCGGGGATCGACCGTCGCATGGGCCAGCACGGTTTCGACCGTGCCGTCGCGCGAGCCGTCGTCGACGACGATGATCTCAAGCTGGCGATGAGTCTGCGCTCGCACGCTGCGCAGGGTTTCGTCGATCGTCCCTTCCCCGTTATAGGCGGGAATGACCACGCTCACGAGCGGAGCATCGGTGCCACCGATGCCGAGCGACCTGTGCAGGCTATTCCGAACCGCGCGGCGCAGCCCAAGATCGTCGAGCTTGGCCAACAGGCCATCGACGATATCCTCCATCCAGTCGGCACGCGCCGCGAGCGCAGCCGGTGAGCAGCATGCGCCCACGCACAGGGCTTCGAGAATCATCGATGCCAGTGGCCCCGCCTCGCCGTTCGCGATGGAGGTACGAAACGGCGCGCCCAGCGGCTTGCCTCGCGCCGCCGCAATCGTCGCGCACCAGAGGGTGAAATGCGCCGACGCCTGCTCCGCGGCGGATTGCGCGAGTTCCGCCTGCGCGCCCTTGTCGCGGAGTGCGGCAAAACCCCGGCCGATCACGGTCAGTCCGTCGGCGTGGAGTTGGTCGACCTGCTGCGATAGCGAACCGGGATGCAACCGATACGGGGCGTGCAGCCCCGGCACGGGCACGAAAGCCCCCCGTTCGATCGCCAGTCTTTGCCATAGATCCCAGTCTTCGCAGGTTTGGAGATCGGGGTCGAAGCCACCGATCGCTTCGACATGGTCGCGCGAGACGAGCGCCGCATGCACGGCAAGGCCGTTGCGCCGGGCGAAAAGCTGCCCCGCGTCGGCGATCTCCCGGCTGAAACGCGGGAGGAAGCCATGCCCGCCCGCCGCGACGCGCATCGAGCCGCAATAGCTCGCCACGGCATCCGGCGCGGCCTCCGCGGCATCGAACAGCCGGCCGAGCTGATCGGGTGCGAGCCAATCATCGGCATCGAGGAAGAGCAGCCGCCGCCCGTTCGCGATGGTGATCCCTGCGTTACGCGCCGCCGATACGCCGGTGCCCGGAGTGGATCCGATGCGAAAACGCGGATCGCGGGTAGCGTAGCGGTCCGCTATCTCCATGGTGGCGTCGGTAGATCCATCGTCGATTACGATCGCCTCCCAATCGCCGAAACGCTGTTCGATGACGCTGTCCAGCGCGGCCGGCAGCGTATGGGCCGCATCGCGTGCCGGAACGATGATCGAAACCGCGCTCATCCCCGGTTCGAACGTGCGCGGCGCAGATAATATGCGATCCCCGCGACGAACCCCGCAATCTCTTGTCGCAGAAACCGGTTCTCGGGCCGCTCTCCGTAGCGCAGCCGTTTCCAGCTGCGGCCCGCATAATAGCGCGGCAGAAAATTGAACGCGCGCCACAGGTTGCCGCGATTGCGGCTGCGCTCATATTGCACAAGCAACGCGGCCGAATGCCCCTTCATATAATGGTAGATCTGCGAGCTGAGCCCCGCGAGATCGCGGCGGTGATAGTGAAAGGCGACGGCGGCCGGCTCGTAGCGGCAGACGCCGCCCTTGCTCAGTATCCGGTGCCAGAATTCGGAGTCGCCGGAGCAGCCGGCCGCGCCCACATCCAGTCTTTCGTCGAATAGCCCCGCCCGATCGAAGGCCGCACGGCGGAACGCCATGCTCGCGCCCGCCCCGATCTTCCAAACCTCGCTGCCTGTCTTCGTGTCGGCGGCGAAGAATTCGGCGCCGAACAACTGCGGATCATAACCGCGCCCGAAACCCCAGTGTCGCTCGAAAATCTGTTGCGCCTCAGTCTCAAGCTCGGCTGGAAGGACGAGCCCGGTCGCGGCCATCGCCGTCCCATCCTCAAGCGCGCCCGTCAGCCATTCGAACCAGGACGGATGCAATCGCACATCGTCATCGGTGAAGGCGATGATATCGCCACGCGCGGCGCGCACGCCGGCATTGCGGGCGATATCAAGGCCGGGGCGCTCCTCACGGACATAGATCACCCGCGCGGCCTCTGCGGCGGCGCGCGTTCGCCCATCGCGCGACGCATTGTCGACGACGATTACCTCATCTGGTGTCCGCGTCTGTTTCTCCAGCGAAGCGAGGCAGCGGATCAGTTCTTCCGGTCGATCGCGCGTGCAGATGACGAGCGATGCCGTCGCACCCGTCGATGGGGATCTCGCCGAGCGGTATGCGCCGGCATCGGGCGCCGTCTCTGCCAGCTGTGCCCAATGTCGTGACAGATCGATGAGTGTTCCGGGGGGACCCTGATCGATTACCTGCCCCACCGGTCTATCGCCCCGCCAAAAGACGAGCAGGGTTTCGGCCTCGATGCGGAGGAGAGGCTGCAATCCCGCTGCGGCATCGATGTGCTCGATCTGGATTCGGGGCATAAGCTTCTCCATCGACTCTTTGTCCGACGAAGGGTGCATCAACAACGTCGCATTGGCGCCGATTGCGGCAATGCGGTCCTGGGGCACGACGGGCGCCGCCTCGAAAGCGCCCTCTTCCATGGTATTTTGTGTCGATAGGCAGGGGTACCCCTTCGAGGAAGCAGCGTGGGAGAAAGCGGGATCAAGGTTTCAGTGGTTATTCCTGCGTACAACGCCGGGCAGACACTCGATCAAACACTGGCGAGTGCGCGTGGCCAGTCTCATCGCCATCTCGAGATCATCGTCGTCGATGACGGCTCGACGGACGATACCGCGGCAGTGGCGGCGGCGCATGGTGCCGAGGATCCGCGCGTCTCGGTTATCAGCCAGGCCAATGCCGGCGTGGCCGCGGCGCGCAACGCCGGCGTTGCGGCGGCGGAGGGAGAGTTTGTTGCCCTTCTCGACGCCGACGATCTCTGGGCCCCGCGCAAGATCGAGCAGCAACTAGCGGTATTCGCCAGGAGCGATGCTCGGGTCGCGCTGGTATATACGTGGTTCGCGCTGCTCGATGGCCAGTCGCGCATAATCAAGTGGGGGCCGCAGATACGTCACGAAGGGGACGTGCTCGATCCGCTCGCTTATTACAACTTCATCGGCAATGGCAGCTCGCCACTCATTCGCCGCACCGCGATCGAGGAGGTCGGCGGCTTCGACGCGACGTTGCGCGCACGGGGCGGGCAGGGATGTGAGGACTGGAAGCTCTATTTCGAGATTGCCGAACGTCACCATTTCGCGCTGGTTCCGGAAGCGCTTACCGGATACCGCCACACCCACAATAACATGTCCAGCGACGGGCTGCAGATGTTGCGATCGCGCGATCTGTGCATTGCCGACCTGCTGCCGCGCCATCCGGCGCTTGAAAGTCGATTCCGCGAAGGGCGCAACCGGCTGAGCCGCGCGCTCTTCCATCGTTCGATCGCTCGGCGGCGTTTCGGCGAAGTCGCGTCGCTAGCGGCCGCGATCGGGCGATATGATCCTGGGTTCCTGATAAGGTTGCTCGGAAAGCTGCCCGCAAGCACCCTCATGACGCTGCGGGCGCGCTACGCATCGGGAAGGGGCTCGCACTATCTGCGGGAGACTTGCGTTCAGGCCCCCGAGCTAGCGTCGCTCCAACGCACTTTCTATTGCAAGGCTCCGCCGGCTCGGCCGAATGGCAATCTTTCTCGACCTGATAGCGCCGACTGCCTCCGTTAGCGGCGCGTCGGAGAGACCGAATTTCGCTAGCCGCCGTCATCAACCTTATGGCGTTTGTTATCGGGTCGGCGGTGGTGCTAAGCGGCTTCCTGCCGCACTGATCGCCTGCAACACCAATGCAAATATGAAGCCAGAAACCTGTAGAAATGCGTGAGTAGAAACGGACTCTGACTCCGTCAATTGAGGTTCGAATCCTCACGGGGCATCCAGCATCCTTCAGTTAAGCAGGCCTTCCTTCGCGCGAGGAGCATCCATCTGCGGACATCCGGCTGGTCAAAGCGAAAATGCGATTCTATATGGTCGGCATGACCATGCGCGCGATTCTCGACGTAGCGGCCGGGCGTCTTCGCCCGGACCTTGCGCGCGCACGAATGCGGGATACCCAGGCGCGAATTAGCATCAGCCGGATCGGCTGATCCGGCGCGTCGTCGGCCGGGCGTGATCGAGCGCCCCGCCGTTCCTGCCCAGCTTCTTGAAAGTAATTCAGCGTGCTTCCTGGTCAAACTCGCGCCCCACGTGCGCCCAAAACTGCTCGTCCAAACCTCGTCCGCCTGCATGTCAGTGGCGACGTCTGCCCCAATCTGCTGCCGCGCCTGCTCGGCCTTGTCGCGCAATTCGACGAGATCCCGTACGGCATCGCGCTCACCCGGCACCGCGCCAGCCTCAAACTCTCGATCGACCTCGGCCGGCTGGAGGACCCGCGCGCGGAAACGTTGCTCAACAAGGTGGCGGTTATTCCGACCGTGCGCGGCGCGCGGCTCGTCGCACTGCGACGCGACTGACGCGTCGCCGCCTCTAGGCGCGGGTGGCCCTTAGCGCCACCCCGAGCCGCGCGCCGCTGCTTCCGCCTTTGCGTCGAGCGGCTCGCCGGCCATCATGTCCTGCGCTGCCGCCATGAGGTCGGGATCGGGCGATCCGGCCTGCGCATAGTCGCCACGCTGTGTCGTCGATCCCTGCTGCGTGCGGCGCAGCGCCCAGCCGGACGCGTCGCGACAGGCAATGCCGTCGGTCGCGCTCGAGCTGAACACCCGACAATAAGCACCCAGTTTGTCGCGGAAGCTGACAGCCACCTTCACCGCCCCGTCGGCGCCACCGATTTGATTATCAAGAGCAGCGGCGAGCGATCCCGAGGCATATAGCCCGCCTGCTCCCGAGGAGACGGGTCCGCGTGACATGCTCATTCCGATCATCAGGCCAAGCACCAGGCACGCCGCCAATGCCGCCGCCGCGCGCCATCGCGTCAGGATCGGGCGCGTCCCGGGCGCCGGCAAGTCGACGACATTGCTTTTCAACAGAGCGGCCAGCCGGTCGGGAACCTGCTCGTCGGCAATCGGCGCAAAGCTATCCGAGATCCGCTTGCGCAGCGCGCGGTGGCGTTCGACCTGTTGGGCAAGCGCCGGATCGCCGGCCATCGCGCGCTCGACCCGCTTGGCGTTGAGCGGATCAAGCTCGCCATCGGCATAGGCCATCAGCATTTCGGGCTCGATCGTCACGCCGCTTCTCCAAGATCGAGCATCAGCGCCTGTCGGCCCCGCACCAGCCGCGAGGTGAGCGTGCCCATCGGGATATCGAGCACCTCGGCCGCTTCCTTATAGGCCAGGCCCTCGACCAGCACGAGCGCCACCGCCTCTCGCTGTTCATCCGGCAATCGCCGCATCGCCGCGTCGACCTCGCCAAGCGCGACACGCGCCTCGGCTCCGCCGTCACCGCCCACTCCCGCCCCGGCCTCGGCATCGACAAAGGTCTCCGACGCCCTGCCGCGGGCACGGGCGGTATCGATCCAGGCATTGCGCATGATCCGGTACATCCAGCTGTCCAATCTCGTTCCAGGCTGCCACGATCCGCGCGCAAGCAACGCCTTTTCGACCGTCATTTGACACAGATCGTCGGCGTCCGCCGCGTCGCGGGCGAGCGCACGCGCGAACCGCCGCAGGCGCGGCAGCAACGCAAGCATCTCGTTTTCGAAAGCGGCCAAGCCAATTCCCTTCGTCTGGATGAAACGGATGGCGTCGCCCGTTTAATCCACGCAGAATGATTTTTGCCAGGCGAAAGGATTTGCGTGCTGCGTCACATGGTCATTGCCCTGATCTTGCTCGCCGGCGCGACGGCGGCGGGCGCGCAACTCGTGCCCAGGCTTCCCGCTCTCCCGATCGACGTGCCGGGCCTGCCGGTCGCACGAGGCTTGGCCGATGACGTACTCCGCGCGCCCTCGGACGCCGCACGCATGCTCGACCAGGCGCGCCGCGCCACGATCGCGCGGCTGATCCACGACAATCCGGACCGTATCGCGCTCGACCCGGACGGCTTTCCGGCGCGCGCCGGGGAAGTCGTTATCGACGATCCGAAGGATGACGTGATCGCCGCGGCCGTTGCCAAGGGATATCGCGTGATCGAGCGTGGCGACGTGCTGGGCGTGGGTTTCGCTCGCCTTGCGGTGCCCGGCCAACAGTCTCTCGCGTCGGCGATAAGGGAAATTCGCAGGCTCGGCGGCGAGGTCAGCGCGGATCAACTCCACATGCCGAGTGGAGCCATGAACGGTCGCCCCGCTCCGGTGGCAAGCGGCGACGGCACGCTGATCGGCGTGATCGATGGCGGCGTTGCCGGGGCGGCCATCTCGACCGGATTCGCCGCCGGCGCGCCGCGAGACAATGACCATGCCACCGCCGTCGCATCGTTGATCGGCGGGTCGGGCAATGTGCGCGGCGGCTTGCCTGGCGCGCGGATCGCTTCGGCCGATGTCTATGGCAGCGATCCCGCGGGCGGCAATGCAACCGCGATCGCGAAAGCGCTGGGCTGGATGGTTCAGCAGCGCGTGCCGGTGGTGACGATCAGCCTGGTCGGACCCGCCAATCCGTTGCTGGCCAAGGTGGTGGCGGCGGCACAGGCGCGCGGGCTCGTGATCGTGGCGGCGGTCGGCAATAACGGCCCCGCCGCGCCGCCGGGGTTTCCCGCTTCGTATCCGGGCGTGATCGCCGTGACCGGGGTCGATGGGCGCAACCGCGTGCTGATCGAGGCTGGGCGCGCGAGTCATCTCGATTATGCGGCGCCCGGCGCGGACATGCTGGCGGCGGGGATTGCCGGTCGGGTCTTTCGAGCGCGGGGAACGTCTTTCGCGGCGCCCTTGGTCGCGGCGACGATCGCTCGCTTCTATCCGTCGCCTTCGCCCACCGCGATTGGCGCCGCGCTCAAACGCGTCGACACGGTGTCGCGTGACCTGGGACCGCGCGGGCCCGACAAAATTTATGGCCGGGGCCTGGTCTGCGGTGAGTGTCGAACGCCCGCGAAATAATTTTTCCGCAGCCGCGGGATTAAAACCGTGTCGGGCGCCGTTCTCCGGGCAGAAACAAGGAGAATGGTCATGATGAAGATCCTGTTTGGTGCGGCAACGCTCGCGATCGCGATCGCCGCGACCCCGGCTTCGGCGCAGCTGCTTGGCGGCGGCGGCGGTCTTGGCGGCACCCTCGGCGGAACGCTTGGGGGAACGCTCGGCGGGGCCAGCGGATCGCTCGGCGGTTCGGGCAATGGCTCGCTGGGCGGTATGATCGATCGCATGCCGGTCGATACCGACACCGCCACCTCGACGCGCAGTTCGAGCAGGACGCACAAGAGCGTCGACACCCGCAAGGGCAAGGTCAGCGCATCCAATGCGAGTTCGACCGACACGAATGCGAGCAACAGCAGCCTGATCGGCGACAACGCGCTGACCGGCAGCGGATCGGCAGCGGGCAGCGCCGGCACCGGCATCGACGCACAACTGGTCGGCACGGATGCTGTTCGCGGGACCGCCTCGCGCGCGACCGACGCGACGCGCAACGCGGTCGATCGGACTCGGAACGCCACCGGCGCGGCGGCCGAGCGCGCTCGCGGTACAGCCGGCAATCTGTCGTCCAGCGCTCGGTCGCTCGGCGGCAGTGCGTCGGGCAGCGGCAGCGCCGCCGGCGCGGGCACGCTGTCCGGACTTGGCGGCGCGGCCTCGGGCACGGGCAATCTGGCCCTGGCCGGCAGCGGCGCGGCGAATGCGGGCGCCTTCCCGGTGAACCCCGGGATGGCCGTCACCGACGCCAAGGGGCGTACGATCGGGACCGTTCAGTCGGTGCGCTCGACCGCTCGCGGTACGGTACAAAGCGTGCTGGTCCGCGTCGGCAAGAAGACGGCGGATCTGCCGGCCGCGAACTTCTCGGGCTCGGGCAGCGCTTTGGTCTCGGCGATGGGCAAGGGCGACGTCAAGGACGCCGCTCAATAGCCGAACGGTACGGGTCGCGCCCCTGGATAGCACGCGGCCCGCATCCTGACGGCGCGTCCAGCACCAAGCTGGGCGCGCCGTTTCTCTAGCCCGCGATCCATGCCTTCAGACCCGCGCTTGCACAGGCGTTCTTCGTCATCATGCCTCCAATCCGGGATCGCCTGCCCTTTGCCGCGATGATCATTTCATGCCGGGCATGTCCTTCATCATCTCGTCATGGTCCTCCGGTGCACTGGCGACGAGGCGCTTATATTCTTCGGGCGACATGCCCGGCAGCCGGCGCACGAACGAGACCATGTCCCAGATCAATGGATCCGGATGGGTTTTGCCCCAGGCCGGCATCGCACTCAGCTTGACGCCGTGCTTGATGATCCAGAATTGCTCGCCCGCGCTCAGGTCCTGCGCTTTGGCAAGATCGGGCGCCTGCGGATAAAGACCCTGGCTCAACTCCGACCGCTCGACGCCGGGGCCGAGATGGCAGCTCGAGCACATTTCGCCGTAAAGGCCGGCTCCCGCCGCAACGCGCTGCGGCGAATTCAGATCGGCGGGCGGTGTGATGCCGCGCGCACGAACCGCGATCGAGCGGTCGCGCAGGCTTTCGATCAGCGAATGAACGACAGGTGTGTGCGGTGCATCGGCCGCGATATTGTAGATACCGAAATAGACGAAGGCGGCGGCGAGGATCAGCCCCAGCGCAGCGAACACGCCGACGAACGGGATGCTCGGTAGGTGGCGCCGCATCGTCTCTCTGTCCATCATCTTCCTCCTGTTGCCGCCGCCGACGATCGCTCAGAACCAGAAGCGCATGCCGGCGACGAAGCTCGTGGTTGTCGGATCCTTGCCGTCAGCGCGCACGTAGTCGGCGGTGCGGCCGGTCTTCGCCTCGTACGAGACGCCGATATAAGGCGCGAACTGGCGGCTGATCTCGTAGCGCAGCCGCAGCCCGAGCTCGGCGTCCGTCAGCCCCGAGCCAAGCCGAATCTGGGGCGCATCCTGCGCCGATAGATTGAGCTCGACGCGCGGCTGCAAGATCAGGCGCTGGGTGATGCGCTGGTCGTAATAGCCTTCGAGGCGACCGAGCAACTCGCCCTTGTTGCTGAGGAAGACCGCACCTTCGACTTCGAACATATAGGGGGCGAGGCCTTCGAAGCCGACCGTGGCATAGGTTCGCGTGGGCGACGGCTGGAAATCGTGCCGTACCCCGGCTTGCAGGTTGAAATAGGGTCCGATCGCATGGCTGTAGAGTGCCTGGACTTCGGCAGTTTCGACACCCTCGCGAAACGCGCCTTCGCCTTCGGACTTGAGCCACAGCCGATTGATGTCGCCGCCGACAAATGCCTCGCCATCCCAGCGGTAGCCGTCGCGACCTTCGCGCGCCTGATATTCAGCGAGATTGAACATCACCTGGTAGAATGTCCCGCCACCCTGTTCGCGCATCGCCTGCATGCGTGCGCGCTCCATTTCCCCGGCGGGGAAAAGGCGGTCGGCGTAATGATCCATCGGCGGGGTCGGTGCGGGTGCGTTGCCCGCAGGAAGCGCGGTGCCCGTCTGCTCCATGCCCGGCATCGCCATTTCCGGCATCGCGCCCATGTCGTGCCCCTTGTGGTCGCTCGACATGTCCATCCCGGGCATCGCCGGCTGGGCGGCCGGCCCGCCGCTTGGCTCAGGCTGCGTCATTCCGGGCATTGCCGGCATGGGCTGCGCACCGGGCTTGGCGGGCGGCATCGCCATGCCCGGCATCGATCTGTCCATCGCCGGCGCGGGCCCCGCGGGCCTGGTGCGGGGCGCAGCCTTGCGCCGCGCGATTGGCTTCTTCGCTGCGGCTTTTTTGGTGACGGGCTTCCTTGCGGCCGGCTTCTTTGCCGCCGGTGCGGGCATTTTCATCCCGGGCATGTTCATCCCCGGCATGGTCTGGGCGACAGCGGGGGCGGTGAGCACGAGAGCGGCGGCGGTCGCGAACGCGGCGGTGAGGCGGCGGCTCATGCCGCCTCTCCCTTCGGCCGCACGCTGACGATGCGCATCATGCCCGCCATCATGTGGTACAGAAGGTGGCAATGGAACGCCCAGTCGCCGACGGCATCGGCAGTGAAATCCCAGGTCACCTTGCCGCCGGGCTGAACGAGGACCGTGTGCTTGCGGGGGCCGTGATCGCCATGTCCCGTGACCAATTCGAAGAAGTGGCCATGGATATGGATCGGGTGACTCATCATCGTGTCGTTGATGAGGTTCACCCGAACCCGCTCGCCCTCGATAAAGGGGATCGGGTCGTGCACGTCGGACATCTTCTCGCCGTCGAACGACCACATGAACCGCTCCATGTTGCCGGTCAGGTGGATGTCGATGCTGCGCGACGGCGCACGCACGTCGGGATTGCGGTCGAGCGCCATCAGGTCCCTGTAGACCAGCACCCTGTGGCCCGCGTCCTCTAGCCCCTGGCCGGGTTCGCCGGTGCGGTCCATCGGCATGGGCGCGATCGTCTGGACGCCCGGGCCTTTCTTGACCTGGGGCGCGTTCGAGAAATCGCGCATCTTCATCGAACCCATGTTCGCGCCGCCCATATCCGCGCCGCCATTCTGGCCGGACATCCCCGCCATCTTGCCATGGTCCATGCCGGCCATGTCACCGGAGGCCATGCCGGGCATCGCGTCCGTCCCTTGCGGTGCAGCCGACAAGGCGGCACCTGACGTTGCCAGCCTCGCCGAGCGGTTCTGCTCGGCGCTCGGATCGATGCCGCGCTGCGGCGCCATCCCGCCCGAATTGTCCATGCCCTCCATCCCGGGCATGCTCGACATGTCCATCCCCATGTCCTTCATGGTCGCGACCGGGCGCTTCCTGAGCGGCGGGACTTCGCCGACCATTCCGGGGCGAGGTGCCAGCGTGGCGCGCGCCATCCCGGATCGGTCGACCGCTTCCGCGATGATCGAATAGGCCTTGTCCTCTGACGGTATGACGATTGCATCGTAAGTCTCAGCGACACCGATCTGGAATTCGTCGACCGCAACGGGATGGACGTTCTGGCCGTCCGCCTGGACGATCGACAGCGACAGGCCGGGAATGCGGACGTTGAAATTGGTCATGGCGGAGGCATTGATGATGCGCAGCCGCACGCGCTCGCCGGGCTTGAACAACGCAGTCCAATTGTCGCGTGGGCCAAAGCCATTGACGATATAGGTATAGGCGGAGCCGGTCACGTCGAGGATGTCGGTCGGATCCATTCGCATCCGGCCCCAGTCCATCCGGTCCTTGATCGGCTGGTCGCGCTTGGCAAGCAGCCCGGAGAGCGTCTGGCGCTGAAAGTTGAAGTGACCCGGATCGACCTTGATCCGGCGGAAGATCTCCGCCGGCGACAACGCACTATGATCGGCGAGCACGAGCACATGTTCGCGGTCATAGTGCACGGGATCGGTGCCCGCCGGGTCGATGACGATCGGCCCATAATGGCCGAGCTGCTCCTGCAACCCGGAATGGCTGTGGTACCAATAGGTGCCCGATTGCCGGATCGGAAATTCATAGCTGAAGGTCGAGCGCGGTTTGATGCCGGGGAAGGAAACGCCGGGCACGCCGTCGAACTGGGTCGGCACGAGCATGCCGTGCCAGTGAATCGAGCTGTCCTCGTCGAGCGCGTTGACCACGTTGAGCCGGACCTTCTGCCCTTCGCGCAATCGCAAAAGCGGCGCGGGCACGGCACCGTTGACCCCGATCGCGCTCATTCTGCGACCGTCGATGACCATTGTCTGGCGCGCGATCGTCAGCGTGATATCCTCGCCGGAAAGCGTCGGGAGCGGTCGCACGATGCCAGCCGAATTGGTTTGCGCCCAGGCAGGCAACCACGCCGCCAGCGCGAGGCCGCCTCCCGCGAACGTGGCGCCACGCAGCAACTGGCGGCGGTCGATGGTGTCGGTCATGCTGGTCCTGGGTCCCGTCTTCAACTTGGGCGTCTGAAAGGCATACGCACGTCGTGCGCGTGCCCCTCACTTTTCCCGGACAACATGGGGTCTGACACTATGTCAGGGTCAAGCACCGCGATTCAGCCTCTGCCGAGGCGCTCGGCAAGCTTGGCGCGCGCGCGGCGTATGCGTGTCTCGACCGCCTTCTCGCTGATCGACAATATTGCAGCGGTCTCGCCCTGACTCAGCTCGTCGATCGTGTGCAGGATCAGGGGCTCGCGGAGCGCCGCCGGAAGCTCGGCGATCGCACGCGAGAGGCGCGCCATTTCCTCGCGGCCGGCGGCCTCCGCGTCGGGGAGCGTGCGATCCTCGGCGATCTGGTTGCTGGTGTCATCAAGCGGCAGAGCGAACGCGAACAATCGCCTGACCGCGCGCCGGCGGCGCCAATCGCGGCACTTGTTGAGCGCGATCGTCACGAGCCAGCGCCGCATCGGGCGGTCGGGCTCGTAGCGCACGAGCGCGCGGTGCGCGGCAACGAAACTTTCCTGCACGAGGTCGAGCGCCTCGTCGGTATCGCCGATATTGTTCGCGATGATGCGATACAGGGGCTCGCGGTGGCGGCGCATGATCTCCGCGAAGGCGGAGTCGCGCCCGGCGATGCTGAGCGCGGCCAGCTCGCCGTCGGTCAGCGCGGTGAGATCGAGCGTCACCGCGCGTCGACGGTCAGCGCCTTCACCACCGCCTGATCGAACTTCGCCGCCTGATCCGGCCGCAGTATTTGTCGCATCGCGAAGATATGCGCGAGCGTATCCTTCTGGAGCTCGCCCATCACGGCATGCGAAGCATCGACCGCGGCGGCGACCTGCGGACCATTGCCGTGCTCGGCCTGGATTGCGCCCGCGAGTCGCGCATTGGCGGCGCGTAGCTCGAGCTCGAGCGCGCGACGGCGGATCGCGAAGCGCTGCTCAAGTGCGTCGAGCCGAACCTCCTGCCCCCGATCGAGATGTAGTTGATGGTGGAGCACCCCATGGAGTTCGGTGCCCTCGTCTTGCGGCACGGGAACCAGCGCGCGGCCGATAAACACCCCGGCGATGCCGGCCAGGAACGCCACCACCGCGATGACGATCGTCCAGCGCAGCGGTTTCACTGGCTGGCCGTCAGCAGGGTCGACGGTGCGAGCGGGCTCGAGGGACCGAACGGCGAAAGCGTGTCAGGTGCCGCCTTCGCCTGAAGCGAACCGCCGCTTATAATCCCGAGCGTCAGCGCCGCGACAACGGCGACGGCTCCGATTCCAATTCCGTGTACGGTCGTCGTGCCTGCACGGTCGTGCAACCGCCCGAGCACCGCGCCTTCGATCGACATGAGCCCCGGGTGCGCCGGTATGGTCGAAAGCCGTCGAAGGGCCGCGTCCAGATCCTGTTCCATAACCATCTCCGCTCGCCCTTTCTCGCTCTTACGCGCCGGGCGAAGCAATCCCTCAAAAAAAACGTGCGGGCCCCGAATCGCAAAATTTCTGTGCTGATTGATGAGGGGTTGCTGGGGCGAGATGCGTACTCCTGATTGCCGACGTCTTGTCGGCCCTCCGGAGAATGCCGCTTTTGCGTTTTGCCCCGATCAGCGCGGCCGTGCTGCTTGTTGCGCCGGTTGCGGCTTATGCCCACTCCGATCGAGATCGCCGGGCCGGGGCGGCATAAATTCGGGGCTTGACCCTGACATGATGTCAGACCCGACATGGGGTGGCATCGGAGGACCGTTACATGAATCACGCCGACCACCATGCCCATCCCGCAAGCGGCTGCTGTTCCGGTCACGCCCTGACCGAGGGCCAGGTGAAGGACCCGGTCTGCGGCATGACCGTGGATCCGGCCGCGACGCCGCACCATGCCGAGCATGACGGTCAAGGCTATCATTTCTGCAGCGCCGGCTGCCGCGCCAAGTTCGTGGCCAGCCCTGAATCCTATCTGGGTGGCGCTCGCCCAGAGCCCGAGGCGGCGCCAGGCACCATCTGGACCTGTCCGATGCATCCGCAGATCCGTCGCGACGGTCCGGGCACGTGCCCGATCTGCGGCATGGCGCTCGAGCCCGAAGAGCCGTCGCTCGACGATGCGCCCAATCCCGAGCTGGTCGACTTCACGCGGCGACTATGGGTGTCGGGCGTGCTCACCTTGCCGTTACTCGCGATTTCGATGGGCGCCGAAATGCTCGGCATCCGCCTCGTCGATCCGAAGTGGTCGCCCTGGGTGCAATTGCTGCTGACGGCGCCGATCGTGCTGTGGGGTGGATTGCCGTTTTTCGAGCGCGGCTGGGCGTCGCTCAAGACCCGCCACTATAATATGTTCACACTGATCGCGATCGGCGTTGGCGCGGCGTTCACGTACAGCCTGGTCGCCACGGTCGCGCCTGGCCTGTTTCCGCCCAGCTTCCGGCAACACGGCATGATGATCCCGGTTTATTATGAGGCGGCCGGCGTCGTAGTGACCTTGGTGCTGCTGGGACAAGTGCTCGAACTCCGCGCCCGCGCGGCGACCGGGCGCGCGATCCGGGCGCTGCTCAACCTCGCGCCAAAAACGGCGCGCCGGATCGATGCCGACGGCGGCGAGAGCGAAGTGCCGTTGGGCGAAGTCATGGTCGGCGACAGGCTGCGCGTGCGCCCGGGCGAAGCGATCCCGGTCGACGGCATGGTTATCGAGGGCCGTTCCCCGGTCGACGAATCGATGCTGACCGGCGAGCCCGCGCCGGTGCTCAAGGAGGCGCAGGCGCGGGTCACCGGCGGCACGGTCAACAGCACCGGCAGCCTGGTGATCGAAGCCCGGGCGATCGGCTCCGACACGGTGCTCGCCCGGATCGTCAAGATGGTCGCGCAGGCACAGCGCAGCCGGGCGCCGATTCAGGCGGTAGCCGACCGCATCTCGGGATGGTTCGTGCCGCTGGTCGTCGCGATCGCGGTCGCCACGTTCGTAGTGTGGAATTTGGTCGGTCCCGAGCCGCGCTTCGGCCACGCGCTGTTGAACGCAATCGCGGTGCTGATCATCGCGTGCCCCTGCGCGCTCGGGCTCGCGACGCCGATGTCGATCATGGTCGGGACCGGACGCGGCGCGCATGCCGGCGTACTGGTCAAGAATGCCGAGGCGTTGCAGGCGCTGGAAAAGGTCGACACGCTGGTGATCGACAAGACCGGAACGCTGACGGAGGGGCGGCCCAAGCTGATCGCCGCCGAGCCGCTCGGCGACCTGGGCGAAGACGCGCTGATCGCCGCCGCGGCGGCGGTCGAGAGCCGTTCGGAGCACCCGCTGGCGCGCGCGATCGTCGAGGCGGCCGAGGCGAGACGCCTGGAGCTGGCGCCGGTCGAGGATTTCGAATCGCAGACCGGTCTCGGGATCAGCGGGCGCGTCGGCGGGCGCGCGGTAGTCGTTGGCAATGCCGCACAGATGCGGCGCGTCGGAATCGATCCGGCGGCGTTGGACGAAACCGCCGAACGTCATCGCAGCGAAGGCGCCGGGGTCATGTTGGTGGCGATCGAGGGACGGCTGGCCGGTCTGGTCGCGGTCGCCGACCCGCTCAAGGAATCGGCCCGCGACGCGATCGCCGCGCTGCACCGCGACGGGCTCAGGATCGTCATGCTGACCGGCGACAGCCGCGGCACGGCAGAGGCGATCGCCCGCCAGATCGGCGGGATTGACGAGGTCCATGCCGATCTCAAGCCCGAGGACAAGGCGCGCATCGTCGGCGAACTCAAGGCGAAGGGCGCCACCGTGGCGATGGCCGGCGACGGCATCAACGACGCGCCCGCGCTGGCAGCGGCCGATGTCGGGGTGGCGATGGGGACCGGCACCGATGTCGCGATCGAAAGCGCGGGCATGACGCTGACCAAGGGCGACTTGTCGGCAATGGTGAGGGCACGCAGGCTCGCACATGCGACGATGGGCAATATCCGCCAGAACCTGTTCTTCTCGTTCCTGTTCAACGGGATCGGCGTGCCGGTCGCGGCGGGCGTGCTCTACCCGGTCGCCGGGATCCTGATGTCGCCGATGTTCGCGGGCGCGGCGATGGCGCTGTCGAGCTTCACGGTGGTATTGAACGCGCTCCGACTCAACGCGGTGAAGCTATGAACATCGGCCAGGCCTCGGAAGCGAGCGGCGTCTCGCAGCGGATGATCCGCCACTACGAGAAGATCGGGCTGATCCCGCGCGCGCCGCGGCGCGACAGCGGTTATCGCGATTATTCGCCCGCCGATCTCCACCGGTTGCGCTTCATCGCCAATGCGCGCGACCTCGGCTTTCCGATCGAGGACATCCGCACATTGCTTGACCTGTGGAACGACCGCAGCCGCGCGAGCGCCGAAGTCAAGGCATTGGCCACGACGCGAGCCAGAGAACTCCATCGCAAGGCCGAAGCGCTCGAGGCGATGCGACGGACGCTGATCGACCTCGCCCAACGCTGCCACGGCGACACCCGGCCCGACTGCCCGATCCTCGATAATCTGGCGAGCGAGTGAAGATGCCGCATGGCATTGCAACTGCCGGCTGCAACCGCGACGCCGCCAATGGCACTCGATCACGGTGCCGGCGTTTTGGCGGAGACGGAGGGATTCGAACCCTCGATACGGTTTCCCGTATGACGCTTTAGCAAAGCGTTGGTTTCAGCCACTCACCCACGTCTCCGGTTGCGGCAGAATGCGGGCCTATAGCGAGCGTCCCCTAGGTGATCAACCGGGGGTTTCGACTCGGTCGGGCGCGGAATAGACTCGGATCGCCGCTGCGTTCATTGCCGGGCAATCTCCGCCGGGCTTAGCGTATGGCATGTATGGGTTGGGGTTGGGGGCGATGATGCGCCGTTTATTGACTATTCTGTCGTTGGCGATGCTGACGATCACCGGGCCGGTCGCCGCGCAGATGACCACGATCGATCCCAACAAGGCGATCGATGGCGACCTGCAACGATCGCCGCCGCCACCGCCACAGCCCGCGCCGTACACGCCGCCGCCCGCCAATCCGAGCGTGCCGGCCTATGACGAGGCGCCGCCGCCGCAGGACGAGACCGCGACCACCACCACTGCCCCGCCGCCGATCCCGCCGACCACCGGCCCGACTTATGGCGACGACGACGTGCTCGACGCGGCTGAAGGCGTATTCGGCAAGGGCGCCAAGGGTCTGGCCGGGATCATCGAGAAGACTCTGAAGAATCAGGGGCGGCCCAACGCCTATATCGCCGGGCGCGAGGCATCGGGCGCGTTCGTCGTCGGACTGCGCTACGGCTCGGGCACGCTCAGCCACAAGGTGGCGGGCGACCAGAAGATCTATTGGACCGGCCCATCGGTCGGGTTCGATGTCGGCGGCGACGCCACCAAGGTGTTCGTGTTGGTGTACAATCTCTACGACACCGAGGATCTCTACAAGCGCTTCCCGAGCGGCGAAGGACGACTCTATTTCGTCGGCGGATTCTCGGCGACCTATCTCCGGCGCGGCAACATCGTGCTGATCCCGATCCGCTTGGGCGTCGGCTGGCGCGCCGGGGTCAATGCCGGCTATATGAAATTCACCCACAAATCGAAGTGGATGCCGTTTTAAGGCCGAATGCGGCAGCGGGCGCCCTCGCCCGCTGACTCGCATCGGCCCGGCCGGCGGCGCACAGCGCCGACCGACGACGCGGGCTCTGCCCGCGTCGCAAGTTGAAGAAGACCCTCACCCTCCCGCTTCGCGGGCCCCTCCCTCTCCCGCAAGCGGGAGAGGGTATTCCGGAGCTATACCACTAACCGCCACTCCAGCGTCTCACCGGCATGGAACGACACCAGCCCCGCGACGCGCGCCGGCACCTCGGTCGCCACGCGCTCCAGCGTCACCGTCCCCTCGTTGAGCGGCAGTCCATAAAAGCGCGGGCCATGTTCCGAGGCAAAGCCCTCGAATTTGTCGAGCGCGCCTTCTTCCTCGAACACCGCGGCATAGCTTTCGAGCGCGAACGGCGCGTTGAAGATGCCGGCACAGCCGCAATCCATTTCCTTGCGCTCGACCGCATGCGGCGCGCTGTCGGTACCGAGGAAGAATTTGGGCGAACCCGACACCGCCGCCGCACGCACCGCGAGACGATGGCGCTCGCGCTTGATCACTGGCAGGCAATAAGCATGCGGCCTCAGCCCGCCGTCGAACAAAGCGTTGCGGTTGAGGTGGAGGTGTTGCGGCGTGATCGTCGCGGCGACCAGCGGACCGGCGTCGGCCACGAATTCAGCGGCTTCGGCGGTGGTGATGTGCTCGAGCACGATCTTGAGCGCGGGGAAGTCGCGCACCAGCGGCGCCAGCGTGCGATCGATGAACACCGCCTCGCGGTCGAAAATGTCGACATCGCGGTCGGTGACCTCGCCGTGGATCAGCAGCGGCATGCCGATCCGCTGCATCGTTTCGAGCACCGCGCCCAATGCGCGGATGTCGGTGACGCCATGCGCGGAATTGGTCGTGGCGTGCGCGGGGTAGAGCTTGCACGCGGTGAACGCGCCCGCTTCATGCCCGCGCTCAATCTCGGCAGGGTCGGCACCGTCGGTCAGATAGCAGGTCATCAGTGGCGTGAAGTCGCTGCCGGCGGGCAAGGCGGCGCGGATGCGCGTGCGATAAGCTTCGGCCGCGGCGACGTTGGTGACCGGCGGCGTGAGGTTGGGCATCACGATGGCGCGCGCGAACTGGCGCGCGGTGTGCGCGACGACCGCCTCCAGCATCGCGCCGTCGCGCAGATGGACATGCCAGTCGTCGGGGCGGCGGATGGTCAGGCGATCGGTCATGACAATCGCCCTACAATCGTGCGCCGCGATCCGCCAGCATGGCTTGGATTCGGGCGGGCGCGCACTAGTTTGGCACCATGAGCGACACTGGAACCATGCTGGACGACCGCGCACTGATCCGCCTGGCCGGCGACGACGTCCGCGATTTCCTGCAAGGGCTGGTGACGCAGGACGTGCTGACGCTCGACCCCGCTGCGCCGCGCTGGTCGGGGCTACTGACCCCGCAAGGCAAGGCGCTGTTCGACTTCCTGCTCTGGGCGGACGGCGATTCGGTGCTGATCGATTGCGAGGCGGCCGAGGCCGACGCGTTGGCGCGGCGGCTGATGATGTACCGGCTGCGACGGCCGATCACGATCGAACGCGTCGCGGGCGCAGTGCATTGGGCGCGGGACAGCGCGTTGGGCGTGCCCGACCCGCGCTTGCCGGAACTGGGTCGGCGTTGGCTGGGGATGCCAAGCGAGCCGGCGCAAGGGTGGCGCGCGCACCGCCTGTCGCTCGGCGTGACGGAGGGGGTCGCCGAGCTTGGCCAGGACAAGACCTTGTGGCTGGAGGCGAATGCCAGCGAACTCAACGGCGTGAGCTTCGCCAAGGGCTGTTATGTCGGGCAGGAGAATACCGCGCGGATGCATTATCGCGCCAAGGTCAACCGGCGGCTGGTGGTCGCGCCGATCGCGCCCGCGGGCGACCGGACGCGCGCGGTCTATCCCGATCTCGGCCTGATGGTCGAACTACGCCGGGTCGAGGCCCTGGGCGATGCGATCGTCGCACCGTGGCTGGCGACGGCGCTGATCTGACGCTTATTCCCCTCCCGCTTGCGGGAGGGGAGATAACCGCCGCCTGATCGTCAGCGCCCGACCGAGGAATAAGCGAAGCCAAGTTTGCGAACGTCATCCGGCCGATAGACGTTGCGCAGATCGACCATCACGGGCGCGGTCATCACGCTTGCCAGCCGCCGCAGATCGAGCGCGCGGAACGTGTCCCATTCGGTCACGATCGTTACCGCGTCGGCGCCGGTCGCGGCCTCATAGGCATCTTTGCAGAAGATGACGCCGGGCATCATCGCCTTGGCCGCCTCCATCCCTTCGGGATCGAACGCGCGCACCGTCACGCCGGCGTCCTGCAGGCTCTGCACCACCGCCAGGCTGGGCGCGTCGCGCATGTCGTCGGTGTTCGGCTTGAACGTCAGCCCCAGCACCGCGACCGACTTGCCGCGGGGCTCGTCGCCCAGCGCGTGGAGTACCTTGCGGCCCATCGCGCGCTTGCGGCTGTCATTGACCTTCACCACCGCCTCGACGATGTGGACCGGGCTCTCGTGATCCTCGGCGGTCTTGAGCAGCGCCAGCGTGTCCTTGGGGAAGCACGAGCCGCCATAGCCGGGTCCGGCATGGAGGAACTTGGCGCCGATGCGATTGTCGAGCCCGATCCCGCGTGACACGTCCTGGACGTTGGCGCCAACCGCTTCGCACAAATCGGCGATCTCGTTGATGAAGGTGATCTTGGTCGCGAGGAAGGCATTGGCGGCGTATTTGATCAGTTCCGAGGTGCGGCGGCTGACGAACAGGATCGGGCTCTCGTTGAGATAGAGCGGGCGATACACTTCGCGCATCACTTCGCGGGCGCGCGCATCCTCGCTGCCGATGACGATACGGTCGGGCCGCTTGAAGTCGCCGATCGCGGCGCCCTCGCGCAGGAATTCGGGATTGGAAACGACTGCGATGTCGATATCGGGGCGTTCTTCGCGCAGAATCTCCTCGACGCGGTCGCCGGTGCCGACCGGCACGGTCGACTTGGTGACGACGACGGTGGGCCCGGTGACCGCCGCGGCGATCTCCTTGGTCGCCTCGAACACATAGGTCAGGTCGGCATGGCCGTCACCGCGGCGCGACGGCGTGCCCACCGCGATGAAAATGGCATCGGCGCCCGCGACCGCGGTGGCGAGATCGGTGGTGAAGGTCAGGCGCCCGGCGGCGACGTTGGTCGCGACGAGCTGGTCGAGGCCGGGTTCGTAGATCGGCATGCGACCGCCCTGGAGCGCCTCGATCTTGGCCGCATCCTTGTCGACGCAGACCACGTCGTGGCCGAAATCGGAAAAGCAGGCTCCCGACACCAGGCCGACATAGCCCGATCCGATCATCGTGATTTTCATTCTAGTCCCTCGGTGCAGACGGCATGTCCGGCGACCCGCCAGATCGTGACCCGCGTGCTCTATCGCAAGTAGGGGGCTTTGCCATCCCTGTGTGAGCCGGCCTGAGCCGTGAACCGTCGCCCCCTCTCCCGCGTGCGGGAGAGGGAGGGGCCCGCCGCGAAGCGGTGGGAGGGTGAGGGTCTTCTTACTTCTTCAAGGCAAGTGTCGGGCCAGGAGAAGTAAGAAGACCCTCACCCAACCCTCTCCCGTAAACGGGAGAGGGCTAAGCTCGGGAAAACCGCCGCGGCAAAGCCGCGTCGTCGGTCGGGCGCCTCACGCCCGCCGGCCGTGCGTGTTCGCTGGTGGAAATAGCTGCGCTATTCCCTTCCGCTCACACGCAAAGAAAAAGGGAGGCCGGCGAACCGACCTCCCCAAATCTTTCAGTCGTTGGAGACTTACTGACCCGAAGACGGGCCGTAGGTGATCTCCACGCGACGGTTCTGGACCTCGCGGACGCCATCGGCGGTCTCGACACGCGGACGGCTCTCGCCGAACGCCTGCTCGCTGATGACACCATCCGGAACCGAATGGGCGACCATGTAAGCCTTCACCGCGTCGGCACGACGCTGCGAGAGGCCGACATTGTACTTGGCCGAACCCGAACGGTCCGCGTGACCCGCCAGCATGACCTGGGCATTGCCGCAGTTCGCGTACTGGCTGATCGCGTTGTCGAGGATCGACGCCGCTTCCGGCGTGATATCCGACTTGTCCCACTCGAAGAACACGATGAACGGTCCCGGCGAGCAGACCACGGCCGGCGGAGGCGGCGGCGCCGGCGGTTCCGGCGGCGGAGGAGGCGGAGGCGGAGGCGGCGGCGGCGGCGGCGGAGCCGGCGGTTCGCCGAAGTTGTAGGTGAAGCCGCCCAGGATGCTGTGCGTACGGAAGCGTCCGTCCAGCGTCCGGCCGGTCACGTCGACCAGCTTGACGTTCTCGGCGTTGAAGAAGCGATACTTCAGCGACGCGTCGATATGGTTGGTGATCGGCGCACGGATACCCGCAATCGCCTGCCACGCGAACACCGTGTCCGAATCGTTCAGGAACGAGCCGTAGGTGTTGAGCGCGTACTTGTCGGCCTTGACGCGAGCGACACCGACACCGCCGCCGACGAAGCCCTGCAGGCCATCATCGTCGCCGAAGTCGAGCATGCCGTTCAGCATGAAGCTCAACGCGGTGGTCTTGCCCCCGGCATAGCTATAGCTGCCGGCGTTCGACTGAACCAGAGCGCCAGCGCTGTTATACGCCGGAATGCGAAGGCTCGAGCTGATCGCGTCGACATTGGCGGACTTGTACGAAACTTCGGTTTCGACGCGGAACATACCGAAGTCGTAACCGACCTGGCCACCGACGTCATAACCGTAGTTATGGTCGATCTTCATGGCGTCTGGCGCCGCACCGATGTCGAAGTGAATGTCTTCGACAATCATCGCGCCGCCTTCGACGCCAACATACCACGCCTTATCGCGCGCAAGCGCGGGCGTCGCAAGTGCGGTTGAAGCGAGCGCCACGGCAATGGCAAGCTTGCGCATCTGTATCCCCTTTCACGGTTGTCACTACGGACAGCGCAAACTCCCTACCCAAAGGTTCGTTTCCACGCAAGCGAAACAAAGCTGATCCGCTGTGGCGGCGGAGCAACACTTTTACCCGGTTTTCCGTCGGTTTCGGGTTTCCCGCCCGCTTGGCGGCACGGCGGAAAGAGCGGTGCGACCATCGTCCGCCAACCGCCTGCGACGGACGGCGCCAACAGCGCGATCAGCCCGGCCAGGATCGCGCATCCCACGCTTGCCGAGTTCGCCTTTTGGGCGCAAATATTGGCGATGGCGGCAGCGCCCGATTATTACGCGATGCTCGGCGTAACGCCCGACGCGGACCACGCCGTGATCCGCGCCGCGTGGAAGGCGCTGTTGCGCAAATACCATCCCGATACCGCGCATGGCGTGCCCGACGCCGACGACCGTACCCGCGCGTTCAACGCGGCCTGGGCGGTATTGGGCAATAACAACCGCCGTATCGCCTATGACCTGCAACGCGCGGCACCGCCCGATGACGAGACGCGACCCGGCTGGGCGTCGCCCTATCCGATGCCGCCGCGCCGCGGAGCCGGCACCACGCTGGTGCTGATCCTCGCCTTTGTCGGGTTGCCGGCGGTCGCGATCACTCTGCCCGGCGTGCCCGGACAGGTCGCGGCGATGCTGCCGGGGGGCGATAGCGGGTCGGCCGCGAGCTTCGCGCGGTCGAGTTTCCGCCAGGTGCGGCGCCTGCTCACGCCCGCCGGATTCGGGGCCGGCAGCGCTGCCGCGAGTCCGGCTATCCCGACGTCGGCAGCGACATCGCCGCCGACCCCGGTCGCCGCGCCGCAGATCGACCACGCGACCATCCGCCTTGCCGTCCGCCAATATAGCCGCGTCGTCCGCCGCGACGGCCAGCCAGGAATCGCTGCTTATAGCCGCGGCTGCGCCCAGCGCGCGGCCAGCCTGGCACGGTGGGAATCGGACGATTTCTGCGCTGCCTTCGACATGGCCGCCGGGCGCGATACGACAGCATCGGCGGCGCGCTACGTCCGGCTCGGCATCCCAGCCACGGCCGCGACGACGCGCCTTGGGCAAATCCGCGCCCAGCTTCACCGAACAGCCTCGTTCCCCAAGCGGCAGTAACCTGCAGCCGGTCCGCGATCAGGCCGGTCGAGGTGCCGCGATCGCCTGGTCCGCTACCCCCGCCCAGGCCGCGATCTCGTCGTTGAAATGCCGCGTCACGACGAGCTCGCCGGCCAAAGCGCGGTCGAGATCGACGTCGGCCGACCCTTCCCATTCGTAAGTGGCATTGCCCGATAGCCGGACCATGCCATCGGGATCGGCACAGGCCCTGATCAACCCGCCCGCGTTCCAGACGGTGATTTCGGTATCGAAGCGCGCGCGCTCGGTCAGGCAGGCGGCGAAGGTCGAGGCCGCCATCGCGCTGCCGCAACTGTCGGTCAGCCCGACACCGCGTTCGAACGTGCGGACGAACAGGCCGCCGGGACGCGTTTCGACGAAGCTGACATTGGCGCGGTTGGGCAGCCAGTCGGGCGCCGATTCGCACAGCTGACCGACCGCCACGAGTTCCTGCTCATCGACCGCGTCGACGAACGCGATCAGATGCGGGTTGGGAATCGAGACCGCGGTGAACGGCCGATCGCTGGGCAATCCGGGAATCGCCATCTGAACATTCTGTTGCCGGTCGATCGTCATCGGCCAGTCGACGATATCGAGCGATGCCGGACCGGCCAGTTCGCGAACCGTCACCACGCCCGGCGCAAGATCGGGATCGCGCGTCACCTCGACCACCGAGGTCTTGAGATGGACGTGCGCATGGTCGATCCCCAGCACATCGAACCCGGCGCGGGCGACGCAGCGCAGCCCGTTGAGACAAGTCTCAGCCTCCGACCCGTCGCTGTTGAACATGCGGAAGCCGAAATCGTGCCGCGCATCGCCCGCGGTCAGCAGCAGCAAGCCGTCGCCGCCGACCGGCCCGCGCCGATCGGCCAGCGCGCGAGCGACCTGGGCCCAGGCAGCGTCGGGCAATTCGATGGCACGCGCATCGATCATCGGGAAATCGTTGCCCGAACCATGGCATTTGACGAACGCGAACCGCATCGCCGCGCTGTAGCGCCGTCGCGCGCGCGGTTCAAACCATCGCGTGCCGGCATGGCGCATTCGCCCCTTGCCGCGCGACACGGCGCACGACATGTTGCCGGCGGGGAAAGCGGGGGCCGCGCATGATATCGTCGACATGGCGAGACGAAGGTCTCGACGAATGGGAAGCCGCACTCGAGCAATCCGATGGCCGTCCGTGGATCGCCATGCTGGCGGGGGCCGGCGCGATCCTGCTGATCGCGATCGTCGCGATCAACCTGTCGCCGGTCGACATATCGACGCATAGCGCGGGCGCGCTCGCGGTAGCGACGATATTGGCGGCACTGGTCTGGGGCGGCGCCTGGTTCCTGACGCTCCGCCACGCCACGACGGGCTGGAAAATCGGCGTAGCGGCGGTCCTATGGGGCATCGCCCTGCTCACCGTTGCCGCCGCGATCGCCTTTGACACGATCGCGCTGCGGATGGACGCCGCCAACGTCCGGCGAATCCGTATCGACGAGACCGGCGAGCCCCGCCTGCCACCGGGCATGGCGGTCGGCCCGATCACGCGGACGATGTTCGATTTCCTCCGCGACATGACCTCCGAACGGCACCAGCGCGAGGCGATGTTCCAGGTGATGGGCATGGATCGGCTGCACGACGCCTATATGGTCAGCAACACGCCGGCGATGCTCAAGGATTGCGCGAGATTTGTTCGGGTTGAACCGAAAATCGACCAGTCGGATCGCCGCGTGACCGCGGCGATCGCGCGGGTCCACACGCGGCTGGGCGAGATCGTCAAGGACGAGGCGACCCGGCGCGAGTTGATCAAGGCGTTCGACAAGGGACTGGACAGCAATCTGGCCAATTCGCGCCGGTCGAGCGAATTGCAGCGCCAGCAACTCGAGATCGGCGGCCGGTTGTGCACGTTCCTCGCGACGCATCGCTGGAAAGCGGTCGGCGGCCAGTTCATGTTCTACAATCAGGGCGATGTCGGCACGTTCAACCGAACGATCACCGATTGGAACGATGCGGTCAGGGAGCAAACCGCATTGGTCGCCAACGCGCGCCGCAAGATGACCGAGACCGGATTGCTCGACAGCCGGTCGCGCTTCTGACCGGCGCCTCAGGGCGCGGAGTCGCCGCCATCCTTGTCCGCCGGGGGCGAGCCGTTGCCGGTGGCGTCGCCGCGCGACCAACCTCTGCCGCCTCTCCGCTTGCCCTTGCCGCCGAACTGGCCCGCCGCCGGCGCGCTCAATTTGGGAAGTTCGGCGCGGGTGAGTTTGCCGTCATGCTTGGTGTCGAGCATCGCGAAGCGATCCGCCGCGGCGTCACGGAACTCCTTGGGATCGACCCCACGGTTGAAATTGGTGTCGGCAACGGTGACCGGCTCGGGATAATCGAAGAACGAGAAGCGCGCCGCACCGCGTTTGACGTCGGAATAACGTGGCTGCGCGTCGCTGCTGGTCGATTGGGCGTCGCCGCCACCACCGCCACCGCCCATGCGACCGCCGCCGCGGCCTCCACCCCCACCACCGCCGCCGCCGCCATGTCGGCCGCCACCGCCGCGACGCGCACCGCCACTCGGCCGGCCGGCGGCCATGCCGCCTTCACCGCCGGTACGGATTTCGGGGGCGAGCACGGTCTCGTAATAGTCGATATCGTCGGGATCGATCTCGCCGTCATGCCCGCGATCGAGCCGCAGGAAGAAGCGGTCCGCATCGGCGGTGAACTCGGCGAGCGTCACCACGCCGTCATGATTGGTGTCGGCGCCGTCGAACCACATTCCCACAGGATCGGGGCCGCGAAACGGCTCGCCCATCGGGCTGATGAACAGCCGGCCGCGCGGGCTGTCCTGCGGGGCGGCGGCAGGCTTGTCGTCGTCGGGCAGCTTACCGGCCAAAGGCGGTATCGGTGGCACCGCCTGCCCGCCCGCCATCAACATCAATCCCAACCAGAAACCCATCGCCGATACTCCGCCCCAACGCTCAAGGGCAGGACGCTAGGCGCGCTTTGTCGCACAACTATGTCGGGCCGCAACGGCCGCGCTGGCGCCGGCGCAGCTGGTCAGTCGGCGAACAGCAGGACCGGCGTCTCGAGATATTTGCGCACCGCCTGGACGTAGCTCGCCGCATCCCAGCCATCGACGACACGATGGTCGCAGCTGATCGACAGGTTCATCAGCTTGGCACGGACGATGTCGTCGCCACGGAATACCGGGCGCTCGACGATCTTGTTGGGGCCGATGATCGCCACTTCGGGCCGGTTGATCACCGGCGTCGTCGCGATGCCGCCCAACGGCCCGAGCGAGGTCACGGTGATCGTGCCGCCGCCCATTTCGTCAGGCTTGAGCTTGTTGGCGCGCGCGGCCTCGGCCAGCCGCGTGATCTCGGTCGCGAGCTGCCACACGTTCCTGTCCTGCGCATCGCGGATGACGGGAACGGTGAGCCCGGCATCGGTTTGCGTCGCCATGCCGAGATGGACCCGGCCCGAGCGCGTCACCACGCCGGCTTCGTCGTCGTAGCGCGCATTGAGCATCGGGAAATCGGGTAGGGTGCGGCAAATGGCGACGATCAGGAACGGCAGCATGGTGAGCTTGGGCCGCCCCCCGCGATTGGCGTTGAGGTCGGCGCGCATGTCCTCGAGCGCGGTCACGTCGATCTCGTCGACATACGTGAAATGCGGGATGTTGCGCTTGGCCGCCTGCATGTTCTCGGCAATGCGGCGGCGCATGCCGATGACCTTGATCACCTCGTCCTCGCGCGCGCGGCTCGCGTGCGGGGCATGATAGCCCTGGCCAGAGCCGTAGCGCAGGAAGGCGTCGAGATCGGCGTGGCGGATGCGGTCGCCGTCGGTTTTGACTTGGCTTAGGTCGACGCCGAGGTCTTTGGCGCGCTGGCGGACCGCGGGGGTGGCTAGGACGGGAGTCCCCCTCCCGCTTGCGAGGTCAGGGTCGGTCAGGCCCCCGGCCTGACCTGGACGATGCGGGGCATCGTCCACCCTGACCTGGGTTAGGGGAGGGCTTGTTTCTTCGGCGGCGGGACTGGCGACATGCCCTTCCCCGGCCACTCCCGCAGGCGGTAGGGGAGATTCGGCTTCATACGCCGGGGTCTTGCCTTCGGCATCGGCTGCGCCGGGCGTCTCCGCCTCGATCTCCTCCGCGACCTCCTCGACCTTCGTCTCAGGCTCGGCGCTCGCCTCGCCCGCAGTCTCGATCACCACAAGGGTCGAGCCGATCGGGATCTGATCCCCGACCTCGCCCGCCAAGGACACGACGGTTCCCGAGACCGGGCTTTCCATCTCGACCGTCGCCTTGTCGGTCATCATGTCGGCGAGCTGCTGGTCTTCCTCGACCGCATCGCCAACCTTGACGTGCCAGGCGACGATCTCGGCTTCTGCGATGCCTTCACCGATGTCGGGCAAGCGAAATTCAAACCGGGCCATGCGGATCAGTCCTTCATGATCTTTTTGAGCGCCTGTCCGATACGGACCGGGCCGGGGAAATAGGCCCATTCGAGGCTGTGGGGGTAAGGCGTGTCGAACCCGGTGACGCGTTCGATCGGTGCCTCGAGATGGTAGAAACAACGTTCCTGGACCAGCGCCGACAATTCGGCGCCGAAGCCCGAGGTGCGCGTCGCTTCGTGGACGATCATGCAGCGGCCGGTCTTCTTGACCGACTCCTCGATCGCCTCGATGTCGAGCGGGACCAGCGTGCGCAAATCGAGAATCTCGGCGTCCACGCCGGCTTCCTCGATCACGGCCCGGCAAACATGGACCATCGTGCCGTAGCAGAGGATCGTCAGCGCCTCGCCGGCGCGGACGACGTTCGCCTTGCCCAGCGGCACCTTGTAATAGCCCTCGGGCACTTCGCCGCCGGGATGTTTCGACCAATTCTCCGCCGGACGGTCCCAATGGCCGTTGAACGGGCCGTTATAGATACGCTTGGGCTCGAAGAAGATCGTTGGATCATTGTCCTCGATCGCCGCGATCAGCAGGCCCTTGGCGTCGTACGGCGTCGCCGGGATCACCGTCTTCACGCCCGAGACGTGGGTGAAAATGCCCTCGGGCGATTGCGAATGCGTCTGCCCGCCGAAGATGCCGCCGCCATAAGGTGAGCGGATCGTCATCGGCGCGATGAACTCGCCCGCCGAGCGATAGCGCAGCCGCGCCGCTTCCGACACGAGCTGGTCGAGCGCGGGATAGATATAGTCAGCGAACTGGATCTCCGGCACCGGGCGCAGGCCATAAGCGCCCATGCCGACCGCGACGCCGATGATGCCGCATTCGGTGATCGGCGTGTCGAACACGCGCGTCTTGCCGTGCTTCTTCTGCAGCCCGGCGGTCGCACGGAACACGCCGCCGAAATAGCCGACATCCTCGCCCATCACGATCACGCTGGGGTCGCGCGCCATCATCACGTCGAGCGCCGAGTTGATCGCCTGGATCATGTTCATGCGGGAGGTGGTGCCGGTATCGGCCGCGCCCGCTTCGGTTTCGATGACGTCGCTCACCAGACCAACTCCGTCACCCCAGCGAACGCTGGGGTCTCATGAAAATAGAGCGCGCGCTGGCGGCACGAGATCCCTGCTTTCGCAGGGATGACGGCGTTGCTGAAGGCAATCACTTGCGCGCCCATGGCCGCCCCGATGCTTCTTCTTCGCTCATCATCTGCTGCTGCTGCTCGCGCAGATGCCATGGCATTTCCTCGAACACGCCGTCGAACAAGGTATCGAGCGGCTGGTGCAGGCCGTGGCCGAGGATGCCGTTCTTCTCGGCCTCTTTTTGCGCGTCGCGCACCATTTCGGCGAGCTCCTTGTCCTGCGCGACATGGCGCTCCTCGTCCCATTCGCCGATCGCGATGAGATGGTCCTTGAGCCGCGTGACGGGATCGCCGAGCGGCCAGGCCGTCGGCTCGCCTGCCGAGCGATATTGCGTCGGGTCGTCCGAGGTCGAATGCCCTTCGGCACGATAGGTGAAATGCTCGATCAGGGTCGGGCCCTGGTTGGTCCGCGCGCGCTCCGCCGCCCAGGACATCGCGGCATAGACCGCGAGCGCGTCGTTGCCGTCGACGCGCAGGCCAGCAATGCCATAGCCGATCGCGCGCGCGGCGAAGGTGGTCGCTTCCGCCCCGGCGAATCCCGAGAACGAGCTGATCGCCCATTGATTATTGACGACGTTGAAGATGACCGGCGCGCGATAGACCGTCGCGAAGGTCAGCGCCGAATGGAAGTCGCCTTCCGCGGTCGACCCTTCGCCGCACCAGGTCGAGGCGATCCGCGTGTCGCCGCGCGACGCCGAGGCCATCGCCCAGCCGACCGCTTGCGGATATTGCGTGGTGAGATTGCCGGAGATCGAGAAGAAGCTGAACCGCCGCTCCGAATACATGATCGGCAGCTGCTTGCCCTGGAGCTTGTCGCCATTGTTCGAATAGATCTGGTTCATCATGTCGACCAGCGGACAACCGCGCGAGATCAGGATGCCTTGCTGACGATAGCTCGGGAAGCACATGTCGTCATCGGCGAGCGCGGCGGCGGCGCCGATCGACACCGCTTCCTCACCCAGGCTCTTCATGTAGAAGCTGGTCTTGCCCTGGCGCTGGGCGCGGAACATGCGCTCGTCGAACGCGCGGACCAATGCCATGTTGCGAAGCATGCGGCGCAGCGCGTCGGGCGAAAGCTTGGGGTCCCAGGGGCCGACCGCGCGATTGTCCTCATCGAGCACGCGGACCATGGTGTAAGCGAGGTCGGCGAAGTCCTGCGCCTTATCGGCGGTATCGGGACGCCGCACCGATCCGGCGGGGGGCACGTCGACTTCGCCGAAATCGACCGTGTCGCCGGGGCGGAATTTGGGTTCCGGCACGTGCAGCGACAGGGGCTTCAAATTGGCGCGCGGATGATCGCTGGCCATGCTCTCTCCAGGTTCGACTCACCAGCCGCAACGCTTGGGCGCGGGCTTTGGCGCGTTGTTATAAAATTTCAACGGACTTGGCGAGTCTTGCGTGGCGCGGGTCGATGGTCCGCTCGGCGACCAAGCTGTGCCGAGCGGATTAGATGCTCGTCACTAGTACAAACTACCGTCACCCCAGCGAAAGCTGGGGTCTCAAGCGGCATCGCGATACTGCATGGTGACGATCGTCCTCCGCCCAGATGCGCACCGTATCGCCTTTCTTGAGGAATGGCGTTTTGGCCGCGCCGGTCTGAATCGTCTCGACCGTGCGCACCTCGGCGAGGCACGAATAGCCGACCCCGCCATCGGCGATCGGTTTGCCCGGACCGCCATCCGCGTCGCGGTTGGAAACGGTGCCCGACCCGATGATCGTCCCCGCCCCGAGCCGACGCGTCTTCGCCGCGTGCGCGACCAGGGTACCGAAATCGAACGTCATGTCCTCGCCCGCCTCGGCACGGCCGAACGGCTGGCCGTTGAGGTCGACCATCAGCTTGCGGTGGAGTTTGCCGTCCTGCCACCAATCGCCGAGCGAGTCGGGCGTGACGAACACCGGGGAGAAGGCGCTGGCCGGTTTCGACTGGAAGAAGCCGAATCCCTTGGCGAGTTCGCCCGGGATGAGGTTACGCAGTGACACGTCGTTGGTCAGCCCGACCAGCAGGATCGCGTCGAGTGCCTGGTCGCGCGTCGCGCCCAGCGGCACGTCGCCGGTCACCACCACGACCTCGGCCTCGAGGTCGCAGCCCCAGGCTTCGTCGGCGAGCGGGATCGGATCGCGCGGGCCGAGAAAACCGTCCGAACCGCCCTGGTACATCAAGGGATCGTGCCAGAAGGTCTCCGGCATCTCGGCGTTTCGTGCCTGTCGAACCAATGCAACATGGTTCACATAGGCCGAGCCGTCCGCCCATTGGTAGGCGCGCGGCAGCGGCGAGGCAGCGTCGTGCTCGTGGAAGCGCTGGCGCGGGATGACTTCGTGATCGAGGTCGGTCTGGAGATTCTGCAGATCGGGCGACAGCCGATCCCAATCGTCGAGCGCGGCTTGCAAGGTCGGCGCGATATGCCCGGCATCGGCATACCAGGCGAGGTCGGTCGACACGACGACCAGTTTGCCGTCACGGCCGTGCTTGAGGCTGGCGAGTTTCATGCGCTCTCCTGAAAACTTTGCCCATCCTTACCCGTTCGCTTCGAGCGAAGTCGAGAAGCCTTTGCTCCCCTCAACGGTGTCTCGGCGTCGTTCGACACGAACGGCGACGGTTGACGCCCGCGTAAACTCCCCGCACCTTGCCCAAAAGGTTGCAGGAGAGGACGTATCATGCCCCCGGATTCGGTGCCCGGCCGCTTCGCCTATAACGAGGATCATGAGGCGTTCCGCCAGACCGTCCGTTCCTTCCTGCAGAAGGAAGGCGTGCCGCACGTCAACGAGTGGGAGCAGAACCGGCTGGTGCCGAAGGCCTTCTGGCGCAAGGCCGGCGAGATCGGGATGCTGTGCCCGACCGTTCCCGAGGCTTATGGCGGGCTGGGACTCGATTTCGGCTATAACGCGATCGTCGATGAGGAGATGTCCTATATCGGCGTTCCCGCCGGCTTCTCGCTGCAATCCGACATCGTGTGCGGCTATCTCGAAGCTTATGGTTCGGAGGAGCAGAAGGCGCAGTGGCTGCCGCGCCTCGTGTCGGGCGAGACGATCACCGCGATCGCGATGACCGAGCCGGGCACCGGCAGCGATCTCCAGGCGATCCGCACCTCGGCCAAGAAGGACGGCAACCATTATGTCGTCAACGGCAGCAAGACCTACATCACCAACGGCCAGAATGCCGACCTGGTGCTGGTCGTCGCCAAGACCGATCCCGACATCCAGCCCGCCTATAAGGGCATGTCGATCATCCTGATCGAGGCCGATCGCGAGGGATTCAAGCGCGGCCGCAAGCTCGACAAGATCGGCCAGGACGCCGCCGACACGTCGGAATTGTTCTTCGAGGACGTCCGCGTGCCGATGACCAATTGCCTGGGCGAGGAAGGCAAGGGCTTCATCTACCTGATGAGCCAGCTGCCGCAGGAGCGGCTGTCGATCGCGATCGGGACGCAGGCATCGGCGCAAAAGGCGTTCGACGAAACGGTCGAGTTCACCAAGACGCGCAAGGCGTTCGCCGGGATGGTGTTCGATTTCCAGAATACGCGCTTCGTGCTCGCCGACCTCAAGGCCAAGCTCCAGGTCGGCTGGGCGCATCTCGACTGGGCGATCCAGCGGCATCTCAAAGGCGAGCTGACCCCGACCGAAGGCGCGGCGGCGAAGCTGTGGCACACCGAGCTGCAATGGGAGGTCATGGACAAGTGCCTCCAGCTGCATGGCGGCGCCGGCTATATGAACGAATATCCGATCGCGCGGATGTGGCGCGCGGCACGGGTGTCGCGCATCTATGGCGGGACCAACGAGATCATGAAGGAGCTGATCGGGCGATCGCTGTAAGGCGACCGTCCGCGCTCCAAGGGTCGCGCGCCGCACCTCGACTTTCCCGAAAATCCCGCTCCGACCAGAACGGCGATTATTTCGCCCTGCCCTCTTGACGCTCCATACCCGATCTTCCAATCGCATTCCCAAGAAGCCGTAGCGTCAGGAAAGAAGCACGGTAACTGGGAGAGTCGGATGCCAGCCTTCCGTACCCGAGGTTCCGAGCAGTGACCGCTTGGACCTATGCCAATGTCTGGGAAGCGGTCGCCGCTGCGATCCCCGACGAGCCCGCAATCGTCCAGGGCGACCGCATCGTCAGCTTCGCCGCATTCGATGCCGCCGCCGATGCGCTCGCTGCGCACTTCCTTGCCGCCGGGCTGACGCATCAGTCGAAAGTCGCGGTCTACACGACCAATTGCCCCGAATATCTGATCGCCTGCTTCGCCGCGTTCAAGGCAGGGCTGGCGCCGTTCAACGTCAATTACCGCTACGGGCCCGAGGAGGTCCGCTATCTGCTCGACAATGGCGATGCCGAGGCGGTGGTGTTCGAGGCGGGGTTCGCGCCGTTGCTCGACCGCGTGCGCGGACAGATGCCAGGCATGAAGAGCTGGATCGCTGTCGCGCGCGCCGGTGAGGCGGTGCCCGATTGGGCGCAGGAGTTCGCCACGCTCGCGGCCGCCGTCCCCGCCCAGCGCCCGGTCGTCGCACCTTGGGGGCGTCATGACGAGGATCTGCTGCTGATCTTCACCGGCGGCACCACCGGCATGCCCAAAGCGGTGATGTGGCGGCAAGGCGACCTTTTCGCCAAGGGTGGCTACGGTGCGAATCCCCTGCTCGGCATCCCGCCGCTCGACCGACCCGAGGATGCCGGGCCGCGCGCACTCGCCACGCCGATCAAGCCGCGCTCGCTGATCGCGCCGCCACTGATGCACGCGACCGGGCTGATCGCCGCGTTCGGCGCGCTCGGCTTTGGCGGCACGGTGATCCTGCTGCCCCATGGCAAGTTCGATCCCGAGGCGATGTGGGATTCGGTCGAACAGTGGCGCGCGACGCGGATCACGATCGTCGGCCAGCCCTTCGCCCAACCGTTGCTCGAAGCGCTCGACGCCAATCCGGGCCGTTGGGACCTGTCATCGGTGTTCGTGATCGGCTCATCGGGCGCGATGTGGAACCGCGAGAACAAGCTCGGGCTGATCCGCCACATTCTCCAGGTCCAACTGATGGATAGCTATTCTTCGTCCGAGGCGTTCGGCATGGGCATCTCCACCACCAACGCCAGCGGCGAGATCGCCACGGCGAGCTTCGCGCTCGGCCCCGATTGCGCGATCTTCACCGAAGATGGACGGCGGATCGAGCCGGGCTCGGGCGAAAGCGGCCGGCTCGCGGTCGGCGGACATATCCCGCTCGGCTATTACAAGGACCCGGCCAAGACCGAATCGACCTTCCCGACCTATGAAGGCAAGCGCTGGTCGATGCCGGGCGACTGGGCGACGGTCGATGCCGATGGCATTGTCCGGATCCTCGGCCGCGGCTCGCAATGCATCAATACCGGCGGCGAGAAGGTTTTCCCTGAGGAAGTCGAGGAAGCGTTGAAACGCCACCCGGCGGTGCGCGACGCGGCGGTGACCGGCGTGCCCGATATCCGCTTCGGCGAGCGCATCGTCGCATTGGTCGAGCCGCATCCGGGCGCAGCGGCCGACGAGGGCGAGTTGCGCGACCATGTGAAGGGGCAACTCGCGATCTACAAGGCTCCGCGCCATGTGCTGGTGGTCGACAGCGTGGCCCGCGCGCCCAACGGCAAGCTCGATTACAAGGCGGTCAAGGAGCGCGCGCTGGCGGCATTTGGGACAACATCGGGCGAGATACAGGGGGCGGCGTGAGCATCAGGAACAAAGCCTATATTTCCGGCGCGTACGAACATCCCACACGCCTGGCGCCGGACAAGTCGGCGCCGCAGCTCCACGCCGAATGCACTGCCGGGGCGCTCGCCGATGCCGGGCTCAGCCTCAAAGATATCGACGGCTATTTCTGCGCGGGCGACGCGCCGGGTTTTGGCGGCATGTCGATGGTCGATTATCTCGGCCTCGACGTCCGCCATGTCGATTCGACCGAAACCGGCGGCTCGTCCTACATCCTCCATGTCAGCCACGCCGCGCAGGCGATCGCCGCGGGAAAATGCTCGGTTGCATTGATCACGCTCGCCGGGCGCCCGAGATCGGAGCCGTTCGGGCGTCAGCTGGGCAATGCCCCCGAAGCGCCGTTCGAAGGCTGGGTCGGACAATCGACCCACAATAGCTACGGCATGTGCGCGGCGCGCCACATGCACGAGTACGGCACCACGTCGGAACAGCTTGCCTGGATCAAGGTCGCCGCCAGCACCCACGCGCAACATAATCCGCATGCGATGCTGCGCGACGTCGTCACGGTCGAGGATGTGGTCAATTCGCCGATGATCTCGGACCCGCTCCACCGGCTCGATTGCTGCGTGGTATCGGACGGCGGTGGCGCCTTGCTGGTGGTGTCGCCCGAGGTGGCGAAGTCGCTCAAGCGACCGCTGGTCGCGGTGCGCGGCGCGGGCGAACATGTGAAGGGCCCGCGCGGCGGGATGAACCTCGACCTCACGACGTCGGCGGCGGCGGTGTCCGGGCCGGCAGCGTTTGCCGAAGCAGGCGTGACGCCGGCCGACATCCAATATGCCTCGATCTACGACAGCTTCACCATCACAGTGCTGATCCAGCTCGAGGATCTGGGTTTCTGCAAGAAAGGCGAAGGCGGCCGTTTCGTCGCCGACGGCAACCTCATCTCGGGCAGCGGCAGGTTGCCGTTCAACACCGATGGCGGCGGCCTGTGCAACAACCACCCGACCAATCGCGGCGGCATCACCAAGGTGATCGAGGCGGTGCGCCAATTGCGCGGCGAGGCGCATCCGGCGGTGCAGGTGCCCGATTGCGGTCTCGCCGTCGCCACCGGCATCGGCGGCGCGCTCGGTGCACGGCATGGCGCCGCGACCCTGATCCTGGAGCGGCAATGATGGAACCCCGCAAGATTCCCGCGCCCCAGCCCAATGTCGAGAACCAGCGCTTCTTCGACGCCGCGGCGCAAGGGAAGCTGCTGATCGGCCAGTGCGACGGCTGCGGCCAACCGCATTATTATCCGCGTGCTTTGTGTCCGTTCTGCCTGGCGGAAAGCCGCTGGGTGGAGAGTGCGGGGAAAGGCGCGATCTATTCGCTGTCGACCATGCGGCGCGGGGCCGGCGCGCCGTACACGCTGGCGTGGGTGACGCTGGACGAAGGACCGGCGGTGCTGACCAACATCGCGACCGAGGATCACGATGCGTTGAAGATCGGCCAGCGGGTGCGGGTGCAGTTCACGCCGACCGAGGGTGGCCCACCGGTCCCGATGTTCGCGCCTGACGTGGGGTAGTAACGGTGCCCCCTCTACTCCGTCATCCCGGCCTTGTGCCGGGATCCACCGTGCCGCAGGCTGAGTCCTCGCCCCTCAAGGTCAGCGCTCGCTGCATGGTGGATGCCGGGACAAGCCCGGCATGACGACAACGGAGGACGCAGCCGACCCCCGCTCTCCCGCCGAACGCGAAGCCGACTACGCCGCGTTCGTCGAAGCGAACCTGCGCCGCAACTACACCGCGCATTTCATCCACGGCATGCTCGGCATGACCGGGTTCCGGCTGATCTACGCGCCGACCTTCATCCCGACCTATATCCACCGCCTGACCGGCTCCGACGCCCTGGTCGGTCTCGGGACGGCGCTGCTCCAGTTCGGCGCAATCCTCTCGCCGATCTTCGCCGCCTCGCGGTTCGAAACCAAGCAGCGCATCCTGCCCTACGCCATCCGCACCGGCACGATGATGCGCATCATGATCCTTGGCCTCGCGCTCGCCGGCTGGTTCCTGCGCGGCGAGGCGCTGCTGCTCGTGACGCTCGGCCTGTTCTTCCTGCTCGGTGCATTCAACGGCACCCAGCGCGTCGCCTTCCAGATGCTGATGGCGAAAGTGATTCCGATCCATCGCCGCGGGCGGTTGCAGGCCTATCGCAACATCACCGGCGGCCTGATCGCGGCGGCTTTGTCCTATGTCGCCGGGCGCTGGCTGATCCAGAACGACGTGCTCGGCAATGGGTATGCCACCACCTTCTTCCTCGCCTTCGTGCTGACCAGCCTGGGGCTGACCGTGCTTCAGTTGCGCATGGTCGAGCCGATCCCGCCGGTGGTGCGCTCGCCGATGCGCTTCGTCGATCGGGTGAAGACCTTCCCGACCCTGCTCGAGGATCGCGGCTATCGCTGGTTCATCCTGGCCGAGGCGTGCTGCGTCTGCGCGCGGATCGGTGCGCCCTTCTACATCCTCTATGCCGGTAGCCAGCTCGGCTTGTCGGGGATCGTCATCGGCGAATTGTCGCTGGCCTATCTTGGCGCCGATACCGTCTCCAACCTCGCCTGGGGGCATCTCGGCGACCGCACCGGCTATCGATCGACCTTCACGCTGGCGGCGGCGCTGTGGGCGGGCGGGATCGCGCTGCTGCTGACGGTCCACCATCCCTGGGCGGTGTTCGCTTCCTTCTGTTGCCTCGGCGCGGGCAATTGCGGGTATCAGATGAGCCAGCAGACGATGGTGCTCGAATTCGGCGAGCGTGCCGATGTCGCGATGCGGCTCGCTCTGTCGACCACGATCGAGGGCACGATCTCGGCGATCGGCCCGCTGCTCGGTGGGCTGATGGCGTGGAAGCTCGGTTATCCGCCGGTGCTGTGGCTGTCGTTCGGGTTCCTGTGCCTCGCGGTCCTGCTGCTGATTTTTCGCGTGCGGGAACCTCGCCAGCGCAAGGTCGCGGCGATAGTGAGCGACGACCTTCTCCTTCCCGAAAGCGAATCGGCATGACGCTCCCGACCCGACAGATCGGCCCCCTTACCGTCTCGGCGATCGGGCTCGGCTGCATGAATCTCAGCCATGCTTATGGTAGGCGACCGAGCGATGAAGAGGGGACGGCGCTGCTCAACCGCGCGCTCGATCTCGGCGTCACCTTGCTCGATACCGCGGCGCTTTACGGCCTGGGCGCCAACGAGCGGCTGGTCGGCAAGGCAGTGATGCATCGCCGCGCCGAATTCACGCTGGCCTCGAAATGCGTGCTCGACGCGGTCGACGGTAAGCGCGTGCTCGACGGCCGCCCCGAATCGATCCGCCGCACGCTCGAGGGGGCGTTGGAACGGCTCGGGACCGATAATATCGATCTCTATTACCTCCACCGGCTCGACAAGAAAGTGCCGGTCGAGGAGTCGGTCGGCGAGCTCAAGCGCGCGGTCGAAGCAGGCAAGATCGGTGCGATCGGCCTCAGCGAAATGGGTGCCGCTACGATCCGCCGCGCGCACGCGGTCCATCCGGTGGCCGCGGTGCAGAGCGAATATTCGCCGATGGTCCGCAATCCCGACGTCGCCGTGCTCGACACCTGTCGCGAGCTCGGCATCGGCTTCGTCGCCTTCTCGCCGGTGGCGCGCGGCATGCTGGCGCGGGGTGTGCACGACGACAATTATGAAGCGGGCGACATCCGACTCCATATGCCGCGCTTCCTCGGCGACAATCTGCGGCACAACCTGACGGTGGTGGCGAAGTTCGACGCGCTGGCGGCCGATGCCGGAATGACATCGGCGCAACTCGCGCTCGGTTGGGTGCTGGCGCGCGGACCGCATATCGTCGCCATTCCCGGCACGCGCAGCCTCACGCATCTCGAAGAGAATGTCGGCGCCGCGACGGTCAATGTTTCCGACGATCTGGTGAAGGCGGTCGACGCCGTGTTCGACGGCACGATCCGCGGCCCGCGCTATCTCGCGCCGATGCAAGCGCAGATCGATACCGAGATCCTGCCTGGCGAGGAACTGGCCGCCTGAGCGATCGGGCTAGCCGATCAGCAGCACGACACCCAAGATGATCCCGGCCAGCGCAAAGCTGACCAGATGCATCGTCAGACCATAATTGCACTGGCTCTCCGACGCGTGGAAGCCATGCATCGCACCTCTCCCTGGCGCGCCTTTGCTCTGCTTCCGGCATGGGATCGCGCCTTCGGTATTTTTAACTCTTTTCGCGCGCTTTGGCCAGTTTGACGTCGGTCGGCGAAGTCAAGGAAAACGCTAAGCTTCGTCGCGCAGCCGTTCGTGGTGGCGGATGACTTCGTCGATGATGAAGCGCAGGAACTTCTCCGAGAATTCGGGGTCGAGACGCGCTTCCTCGGCCAAATGCCGCAGCCGCGCTATCTGGCGTTCCTCGCGGCTCGGATCGGCCGGCGGCAGGCCGGCCTGCGCCTTGTAGCGGCCAACCGCCTGGGTCACCTTGAACCGCTCGGCGAGCATGTGGATCAGCGCAGCATCGATATTGTCGATGCTGCTGCGATAGGCGTCCAGCACGTCGTCGCTCATCTAGCGGCTCCCTCGATTCGTGGCGGCCTTCTGCGCATCCGTGCCGGGATGCGCAACCCGTGCTTGCCTTCCGCGCCCCTCTCGGCCAGAGGCTCCGCTGAGATGAGCGCCACGATCTATCGCCTCGATCCGACCCGGCCGCAGCCCAGCCTCGAGCCGATGATGCAACTCGTCGCGTCGGACATGAACATGGTCAATGCGGTGATCCTGGACCGCATGCAGTCGGACATTCCGCTGATCCCCGAGCTTGCCGGCCATCTGATCGCGGGCGGCGGCAAGCGCATGCGCCCGATGCTGACGCTCGCGAGCGCGCGATTGCTCGGCTATACCGGCAACCGCCACCATCGCCTGGCGGCGGCGGTCGAGTTCATTCACACCGCGACCCTGCTCCACGACGACGTGGTCGATGGCAGCGACCTGCGCCGCGGCAAGCGCACGGCGAATTTGATCTGGGGCAATCCCGCGTCGATCCTGGTCGGCGACTTCCTGTTCAGCCGCGCGTTCGAATTGATGGTTGAGGACGGCAGCCTCAAGGTGCTCAAGATCCTGAGCAACGCCAGCGCCGTGATCGCGGAAGGCGAGGTCGATCAATTGACTGCCGCGCGCCGCGTCGACCTGGGTGAGGAACGCTATCTCGATATCATCGGCGCCAAGACCGCCGCCTTGTTCGCTGCCGCCTGCCGGATCGCCGCAGTGGTCGCCGAACGGCCCGAAAGCGAGGAGCAGGCGCTCGACGCGTTCGGCCGCAACCTCGGCGTCGCGTTCCAGCTCGTCGACGATGCGATCGATTACGTGTCCGACGCCGGGACGATGGGCAAGGATACCGGCGACGATTTCCGTGAAGGCAAGGTCACCCTGCCGGTGATCCTGGCCTATGCGCGCGGCAATGAAGAGGACCGCAAGTTCTGGAAGGACGCGATCCTGGGCCATCGCGCCTCAGACGAGGATTTCGCGCATGCGGTCGAGTTGGTCCGCACGACGCGCGCGATCGACGACACGCTGGCGCGGGCGCGCCATTACGGCCAGCGCGCGATCGATGCGATCGCCGGCTTCTCCTCCGGCCAGGCGCGCGATGCGATGACCGAAGCGGTCGAATTCGCGGTGGCGAGAGCGTATTAAAGGGAGGATGTCCGCCCAAAGGCGGACGTGCCAGCGTCAACCGGCGTCGGGGTCGTTCGCGGCCCTTGCTGCCTTGCATAGAGCGAGCAAGGCGCGCCGGATCGACGGCCCCGCCAGATGCGGTTGAACCGACGGATATCGCTCGGCCGTCAACACGCGCCGAATATCATCGACCGTGGCGCAACTGCCCGACCGCGCCAGTTCAAACGCGCGCTCGACGGTCGATAACTGCTCCCCGGACCGGTCGTTCACGCGTCGGCGCGGCCGCGATCGGGAGATTCGCTCGGGTCGAGAGCGTCATTGGCCGGGATGAGGTTGAAATTGCGGTGCGGAAACGTCCCGGCGGCGAGCAGCTTGCCATAAGCCCGTGCGAGCCCGGCATGCGCCAGGCGCGATGAGGAACAGCCGGCTTTGCGAGCCATCATCAGCGAGATCTGCTCGCGGTGCAGAAGGTAATTGGTGTCCAAAGGGCACGCCTCGTCAGCAGGCGAAAGCGCAAGCGCTCACGGTCACAAGATGCCTGCGAAATCGGTCAGGTGATGATTTCTAATAGCACACTTTGCCGGCCGCCTCGCATCAATTCGCCGATCTATGCGGCAACAGACAGTGTCGGGGCGAAATACATGGCTTTTCGGCGGTATACAACCTAAAGGCTCCCTATCGCGCTGCCCGCCCCAGCATCGGCGCGACTGAGAGAGGTTCGTGCTCCCGCTAATCCAAGGAGAGCAAACCGATGATGCCGACTATTCCCGCTACCAATGGCCATGACAGCTGGAGCAATCCGGGTCCCGGTCGCGCGATCAACGTCTCGCTCGATCGCGCCGCGGTCGAAGCTCTGTGCGTGAAGCATCAGACCAAGATCAGCGCGATCGAAAAGCTGCCCAAGGGCGGGACGCGCGTCGTGATGATGAATGGCGACGATGCCGAGGCGATGCGCCGCGTGTTCGGCAACAAGATCCTGACCGGCACGGTGACGCGCGAGCATTGGGCGCGCGTGGTGCGGTGAACCCTGGCGGTATACGCGCCGCCACCATCGTACCGTGCAACCGATCGAGGAGAAATGACGTGGCAAAAGGCCAGCGCAAGAGCAACAAGGAAGTCCGCAAGCCCAAGAAGCCGGAGCCGCCCAAGCTCAACGCTTCCAACCCGACGGCGAAAGGCACGCCGGTCAAGCAGCCTGTCTGATCGGTTTTAGATATCCGGTACCGAGTTCCGGGTCAGCAATCGGTCCCACAATCGGCATCGGCGGCGCGCTCGACCTGGATCGTCGTGTGCGCGATGCCGAACCGCTTCTGCAGCATCGCCGCGGCATTGCCCAGGAATGCCGGCCCGGTTTCCTCGGTCATCACCAAATGCGCGGTCAGCACCGTCTCGGTGGTCGACATCGGCCAGATATGGAGGTCGTGCGTCGCGCTGACGCCGGGCATCGCCGCGAGTGCGGCCTTGACCTCGTCATAGTCGATCCCGCGCGGCACCGCGTTCAGCGACATCTCGATCGTCTCGCGGAGCAGGCCCCAGGTTTGCCAGAAGATGATCGCCGACACGATGATCGATACCACCGGGTCGATCCATTCCACGCCGGTGAACCAGATCACGACGCCGGCCAGCATCACCCCGGCCGAAACCGTCGCGTCGGCCGCCATGTGCAGATAGGCGCCGCGCAGGTTGATGTCCGATTTCTGCCCGCGCGCGAACAGCCAGGCGGACGCCGCGTTGACCAGGATCCCGGCGGCGGCGACCACCACGACGACCGCGCCCTTGACCGGCGCGGGATCGCCGATCCGCGTCACCGCTTCGAATACGACCGCGCCCATCGCCATCATCAGCAGCAATGCGTTGATCAACGCGGCCAGGATGGTCGACGCCTTGAGCCCGTAAGTGAAGCGCTTCGACGGACCGCGCCGCGCCAGCGTGGCGCCGCCCCAGGCGACGCATAGCCCGAACACGTCGGACAGATTGTGCCCGGCGTCCGCCATCAGCGCGACCGAATGGGCAACGAAGCCGAAACCGAATTCGACGACGACGAACAGGATATTGAGCGTGATGCCGATCGCGAAGGCGCGATCGAAGGTCAGCGGGCCGTGATTGTGGCCGCCATGGCCGTGCCCATGACCATGTTTGTGGCCGTGTCCATGTTTGTGGCCGTGTCCATGTTTGTGGCCGTGTCCATGTTTGTGGCCATGACCGTGCTTATGGTCGTGCGCGTGATCATGCTCATGATCGTGCGCGTGGTCGTGGCTATGGTCGTGCATGCTGGACCTGCCTAGCACTGCAATTGGGGGAGATACTAGGACACTGGGCTGTCATCAGTGGAAAGTTTCTGCCACGTGTCGCGATCGCCGATGCAACCGCCCAGCCTTCCCGTCGAAACCGTCCTTCCGCAGTTGCTCGCGGCACTGGACGCCGAGCCCAATGCGGTGCTGGTCGCGCCGCCCGGTGCGGGCAAGACCACCGCGGTCGCGCCCGCGCTGCTCGGCCAAAATTGGTGCGGCGGCGAAATCCTGCTGCTCAGCCCGCGCCGGATCGCGGCGCGCGCCGCGGCCGAACGGATGGCGATGCTGGCGGGCGAGCCGGTCGGCAAGACGTTCGGCTATGCGACGCGGATGGACAGCAAGCGCTCCGCCGCGACCCGCGTGACAGTAGTGACCGAAGGCATTTTCGTCGCGCGGATCCAGGCCGATCCCGAACTCGCCGGTATCTCGGCAGTGCTGTTCGACGAGGTCCACGAACGCAATCTCGACAGCGATTTCGGCCTCGCCCTGGCGCTCGACGCGCAAGGGTCGCTGCGCCCCGACCTCCGGCTTGTCGCCATGTCGGCGACGCTCGACGGCACGCGCTTCGCCAAGCTGCTCGGCGACGCGCCGGTGATCGAGAGCGAAGGCCGCAGTCACACGCTCGACCTCCGCTATCTCGGCCGTCGCGGCGAGGCACGGATCGAGGACGAGGTCACCGCCGCGATCCGGCTGGCGCTGCGCGAAGAACAAGGCGGCGTGCTCGCCTTCCTGCCCGGCGTCGCCGAAATCGAGCGTGCCGCCGAGCGGCTCGGCGACCTCCCCGGAGTGCGCCTCCATCGCCTTCACGGAACGATCGCGCCAGCGGACCAGCGCGCGGCGATCGCCGGCGAGCCCGACGGCATGCGAAAGCTCGTGCTGGCGACCAGCATCGCCGAAACCAGCCTGACGCTCGACGGCATCCGGGTGGTGGTCGATTCGGGGCTCGCGCGCCGCCCGCGCTACGATCGCGCGGCGGGGATGACGCGGCTGGTCACCGAACGTGCCAGCCAGGCCGCCGCGACCCAGCGCGCCGGGCGAGCGGCGCGGCAAGGACCGGGTGTCGCTTATCGGTTGTGGGAAGAAGCGGCGACGGCAGGGTTGCCGCGCTTCGACCCGCCCGAAATCCTCGAAGCCGATCTATCAGGGCTGGTGCTCGATTGCGCGATCTGGGGAGTCGCCGATCCGCGCACGCTGGCATGGCTCGATCCACCACCCGAAGCCGCGGTGGCGGAAGGACGCGCACGGTTGGCAACGCTCGAGGCGCTCGACGCCGATAGCCGGCCGACCGCGCACGGCCGCGCGATCGCGAAGCTGCCGATGCCGCCGCGGCTTGCGCATATGCTGGTGCGGGCGGGAGAGATGGGGCTGGCAACGGAAGCGGCCGAAGTTGCGGTGTTGTTGGGAGAGCGCGGATTGGGTGGTCCGGGGACTGATCTCGAAACCCGCGCCCGCAGATTCCGCACCGAACGCGGCCGGCGTGCTGAGAGTGCAAGGCGGCTGGCTGAGCGGTGGGCCAATATTCCCCTCCCACTTGCGGGAGGGGCCAGGGGAGGGCCTGTCGAAAACGGTGGGAAGAACGCGACACGCCCTCTCCCGACCCCTTCCGCAAGCGGGAGGGGGGAAGTGCAGGGAGAAGAGATTGCCATCGCCATCGCCATCGCCCTCGCCTTCCCCGACCGCGTTTCCCGGCGCCGCGACGCTTCCGGCGAACGTTGGGCCTCGGTCGGCGGCCGAGGGTTCAAGCTCGATGCGGCCGACTCCCTCGCCACCGCGCAATGGCTCGCCGTCGCGGAGACACAGGGTATCGCGGCCGGCGCGCGCATCCTGTCGGCGGCAGCGATCGATCAGGCGACGGTCGAAGCCTTGTTCGCCGACAAGATCGAAACGCGCCGCACATTCGCGTTCGATCCCGCGACCGGCGGCGTCGAAGCCGTGCGCGAACGTCGCCTGGGCGCGATCGCTTTGTCGCGCGGGCCCGATACCAACGCCGATCCGGTCGCGATCGCGGCCGCGTTGATCGAGGGCGTCCGCGACCATGGCCTGCACTTGCTGCCCTGGGGCGAGGCGTCTGCCGCACTGCGCGACCGCGCGACGTTCGCCGCCGCACATGGCTGGGACGGCGCGCTCGACGACGAGACGCTCGCCGCCCGGCTCGACGATTGGCTCGCCTCGTTGCTCGACAGCAAGCGCCGCCTGTCGCAGCTCTCCGACGCAGATCTCACCGAGGCGCTGCGCAATCTCGCCGGCTGGGACGCTATGCGCGCGCTCGACCGTATCGCCCCCGCCCGGCTCGACACGCCGGCGGGATCGAGTCACGCGATCGATTATGCCGCCGAAGCCGGCCCAACTGTCGAGCTCCGCCCCCAGGCCCTGTTCGGGCTTGCGGTGCATCCGACCATCGCCAATGGCGTGCCGCTCGTGCTCAGCCTGACCTCCCCGGCTGGTCGCCCGATCCAGACGACGCGCGATCTGCCCGGTTTCTGGGCCGGAAGCTGGTCCGCGGTCGCCAAGGAAATGCGCGGGCGCTATCCCAAACATCCCTGGCCCGACGACCCCGCCGCCGCAAACCCGACACTCCGAACCAAAAAAGCCGATGCAAGGTTCGGAAAGTCAGGATAAGGGAAAGATCATGCCAACCGCCCGTATCTATCAGCGTCCCAAGAACGCGATGCAGTCCGGACGTTACCGGACCGATCGCTGGATTCTCGAATTCGAACCCGCCGAGGCCAAGCGCCCGGATCCGCTCACCGGCTGGGCCGGGTCGGGCGACACGCGCGAACAGGTCCGGCTGACCTTCGCCACCGCGGAAGCCGCGCAGGCCTATGCCGAGAAGGTCGGGCTTGCCTTCCACATCGTGCCGGCGCCCGCGCGCACGCTCAAGCTGCAGAGCTACGCCGACAACTTCCGATGAGCCTTCCCATTGCTACGCCCAAGGGCGTGGTGCGGCGCTGGATCGCGGCGTTCAATGCCGCCGATCCCGATGCGCTCGCCGCGCTCTATCATGACGACGCCATCAACCATCAGGTCGCGATCGGTCCGATCCAGGGCCGATCAGCGATCCGCGAGCGCTTCGCTAAAGAATTCGCCGCGGCGGCTATGGAATGCCTGCCGGTCAACCTGTTCGAGGACGGCGAATGGGCGATCCTCGAATGGAAGGATCCGCAGGATCGGCTCGGCTGCGGCTTCTTCCACGTGATCGACGGCCGCATCGCGCTTCAACGCGGCTATTGGGACAGCGCGACGTTTGCCACGCCGGTGAAAAAGACGGCCGCCAAGCCGAAGGCCTGACCGGGCGGCTTTACCCGTTCACGGGTTCGCGAGTTCGATCCAGACGGGCGCATGATCGCTCGTCTTCTCCCAACCCCGCACCCGCTTCTCGACCCGCGCATCAATTAGCCGCGGCGCCAGATCGGGGCTGAGCAGGATGTGATCGATCCTGAGGCCGGCGTCGCGTTCGAACGCGCCGCGAAAATACTTCCAGAAGGTATAGATGTGCTCGCCGGGGCGGCGCGACCGAAGCGCGTCGGTCCAGCCTTGTTCCAATAAGCCAGCATAAGCCCGTCTGACCTCGGGCGCGAACAGCGCGTCGTCGAGCCATCTTTCGGGTTTGTAGACGTCGAGCTCGGTCGGCATGACGTTGAAGTCGCCGGCGATGACGACCGGCACGCCAGCGTCGCGCAGCGACTGCGCATGCCGCGTCAGCCGCTCGAACCAGCGAAGCTTGAACTCGAACTTGGGTCCGGGCCGCGGGTTGCCGTTGGGCAGATAGAGGCAGGCGACGATGACGCCGTTGATCGCGGCCTCGAGATAGCGGCTCTGATCGTCCGCGCGGTCGCCGGGCAACCCGCGACGGGTTTCGTGGATCTCGCCCACTCGGCTGAGGATCGCGACGCCGTTCCAGCTTTTCTGGCCGTGCCAGATCGCGGTGTAACCCAAGTCGTTCAACGCCGTTTCCGGGAAACGCTCGTCCGGCGCCTTCAATTCCTGGAGGCAAACCACGTCCGGAAGGTCCTCGGACAGCCAGCGCTGGAGGACGGGGAGGCGCCCATTGACGCCGTTCACATTGTAGGTCGCGATCCGCATCAAGCCTCGCGCGCCTTCGACCCCATCACGATCGCCACGAAATTGTCGAGCGGCGTGAGGTTCGAGAAGGTCCGCCGCCTGGCGATGCGAATGCAGAGGATGCCATAAGGCAGCAGCAGCACCGCCCGGACGCAGAATTGCCATGTCGCGGCACTGCCGTCATCGGGCCCGATCAGAGCGGTCAGCCAATCCATCACTTCCTCCTTCCTCGCTAGCTGGACGGCAGGACGGCCATTCCTATGACGGCCGCCGCCATGACGGCGGTGCTCGCCCAGCCGAACAGCTTCAACATTGTCGACGCCGTGAAGTCGCCCATGGTGGACCGCCGGGAGACGACCAGCATCGTTCCGATCAGGATCGGCACGGCGACGACGCCATTGATCACCGCGCTCCAGAACAATGCCTTGATCGGGCTGATCGGCGACCAGTCGATGCCGACGCCGAGCGCCATCGCGACGCCGATCACGGCATAGAATAGCTTGGCCTTGCGCGGCTTGTGCTCGAGGCCGGTTTTCCAACCGGCGGTCTCGCCGATCGCATAAGCGGTCGATCCGGCCAGGACCGGCACCGCCAGCATGCCGGTGCCGATGATGCCGAGGCTGAACAGCGCGAAGGCGAACTGGCCGGCAATCGGCTCAAGTGCCTTGGCCGCATCGGCGGCGGTCTGGATGTCGGTCTTGCCCGAGGCGTGGAGGGTAGCGGCGGTGCCCAGCATGATGGCGATGGCGACGAGGTTCGAAATCGCCATGCCGACGAACGTGTCATAGCGCATCCGAACTTCGGCGTCCGCCGCCTGATCGGGGGATTTCTTGAGCGGCTCGCGCTCCTCGACGACGTCGATCTCCTCGACTTCCTGCGACGCCTGCCAGAAGAACAGATACGGGCTGATCGTGGTGCCGAAGATGGCGACGACAACGGTCACCGCCGCTGCATCAGGGATCGTCGGGACGACCATCCCGTGCAGCGCCGCCGCCCAATCGACCTTCACGATGAAGATCAGCGCCACGTAAGCGAGCAGCACCATCGTCAGCCATTTCAGGAAAGACGAATATTTGCGGTAGGGAATGAAGAGCTGGAGCAGCAGCGAGACGGCCGCGAAGCTGATGGTGAAGAGATGGCCACCGCCGCCGGCGACCAATTGGGCGGCGTCGCCCATCGCGGCAAGGTCGGCGCCGATATTGATCGTATTGGCCACGAACAGCAGCCCGACCAGCGCCATCACGATCCATCGCGGCATGACGCGGCGGAGATTCCAGGCGAGCCCGTGTCCCGTCACGCGACCGACCCGCGCGCTGATCAATTGCACCGCGCTCATCAACGGATAGGTCAGCACCATCGTCCATAGCAGCACCGGACCGAAAGCGGCGCCGGCCTGCGAATACGTGGCGATACCGCTCGGATCGTCGTCGGCCGCGCCGGTGACCAGGCCGGGACCAAGCTTTTTGAGGAAGCCCTTCAAGTCCATACCAATCCCCATTTGTATCAGCAGCACAGCATTTGACGGCGCATCCGGTTCCGCGATGATGATCGATCGGTGCTGGCGGGGCTGACGACGGCGAATGCAGCGCTTGCTGCACCCGGAACGCCGGGAGGAGCGCGGCATGGCAGCTTTGATACTTGGCCGCGCATTACAAATTCTTCGAATGTCGGGTCATGGCGCCGCCCCCGCCAACCTGCTAGCGCTTCGACATGCCGCTTACCGCCGCTGCGTCCGCTCGTGAAATCCTGGTCCGCCTGCATGATGTGATGGCGGCGCGATCGTCCGCGCAGGCAAAGCTCGACGCGGTCGCGCGGATCATCGGTGAGGCGCTGGATAGCGAGGTCTGCTCGATCTATCTGCTGCGCGAAGGGCTGCTCGAACTCTATTCCACGCGCGGGCTCGACCAGGCGGCGGTCCACGTCACCAAGATGGCGCTGGGCGAGGGCCTGGTCGGCACGATCGCGCAGAATGTCGAGACGCTGAACCTGGACGAAGCGGCGTCGCATCCCGACTTCGCCTATCGTCCGGAAACCGGCGAGGACGAGTTCCACTCTTTCGCCGGCGTGCCGATCATCCGCCGCGAACAAGCGGTCGGCGTACTGGCGGTGCAGCATGCCGAGCCGCGCAAATATGACGATGTCGAGATCGAGGCGCTGCAGACGGTGGCGATGGTGCTCAGCGAGCTGATCGCCAATGCCGGCCTGATCGACCAGCGCGGCGACGCGGCGACGCGGCCGCAATCGACCGCGGCGACGCGGCTGGAGGGTCTCAAGCTGGTCGAGGGGATGGCGATCGGCCATGCCGTCTATCACCAGCCGCGCATCACCATCGAACATACCGTCGCCGAGGATACCGAGGCCGAGCGCCACCGCGTCTATGCCGCGTTCGACAAGATGCGCGAGCAGATCGACCGCATGGCGCAACAGGCCGAATTCGGCGTCGATGGCGAGCATGAAGAGGTTCTCGCGACCTACAAGATGTTCGCCTATGACGAAGGCTGGTCGCGGCGGATCAACGAAGCGATCGATTCCGGCCTGACCGCCGAAGCCGCGATCGAACGCGTACAGCAACGCACGCGGATGCGGATGCGCCAGATCGGCGACCCCCTGCTCCAGGACCGGATGCACGATCTCGAGGATCTCGCCAACCGGCTGCTCCGCATCGTGTCGGGGCAGATGGGGACCGCGGCGCAATTGGGATTGCGGCAGGATACGATCCTGATCGCGCGCAACCTGGGCCCGGCCGAATTGCTCGAATATGACCGGCGGCGGCTGAAAGGCGTGGTGCTCGAGGAAGGGTCGCTGACCGCGCACGTCACCATCGTCGCGCGCGCGATGGGCGTGCCGGTGCTGGGGCGCGTGCGCAATGTCCGCCAGACGATCGCCGACGGTGACCTGCTGTTGCTCGACGTGACCGAGGCGGGATCGGTGCTGGTCCGTCCGTCCCAGGCGATGGAAGAGGCGTTCGACGCCAAATTGCTGGTCCGCCAGAAACGCCGCGCGGTGTTCGCGGCGCTGAAGTCGGAAGCGCCGATTACGCTCGACGGCGAGCGGATGACGGTGATGGTCAATGCCGGCCTGCGCGACGATGTCGCCGCGCTCGACGTCACCGGCGCCGATGGGATCGGCCTGTTCCGCACCGAATTCCAGTTCCTGGTGTCGGCGACCCTGCCGCGGCGCGAGCGGCAATTGCGGCTGTACAAGGACGTGCTCGAAGCGGCGGGCGACAAGCCGGTGGTGTTCCGCACGGTCGATATCGGCGGCGACAAGGCGCTGCCCTATCTCAATCATCACGACGAGGATGAGGAGAATCCGGCGATGGGCTGGCGCGCGCTCAGGCTCGCGCTCGAACGCGGCGGGTTGATGAAGGCACAGGCCCGCGCGTTGATCGAGGCGGCCGGGGGTCGGCAGCTCAACGTCATGTTCCCGATGGTCAGCGAAGCCTGGGAGCTCGACGAGGCCAAGGCGCTGTTCGAGGCGCAGCGCGAGTGGCTGGGCAAGCGCGGCAAGCGGCTGCCGAGCGAGATCCGCTATGGCGCGATGCTCGAAGTGCCGGCCTTGGCCGAGCAGCTCGACCTGTTGCTGCCCAATATCCAGTTCCTGTCGGTCGGCACCAACGATTTGACCCAATTCCTGTTCGCAGCCGATCGCGCCAATCCCAAGCTGGCCGAGCGCTACGACTGGCTGTCGCCGTCGATCCTGCGCTTCCTCAAGCGCGTGGTGGCGCCCTGCGATGAAGCCGGCGTCGCGCTGACCGTGTGTGGCGAGATGGGCGGACGGCCGCTCGAGGCGATGGCGTTGATCGCGCTGGGAATCGACCGGCTGTCGATCACCCCGGCGGCGGTCGGCCCGATCAAGGCGATGGTGCGCAGCCTCGATCGCGGCAAGGCGATGCGCTTCATGGACGGACTGCTGGCCAAGCCACCGCGCGACATTCGCGGGGTGCTGACGGACTGGGCAGCCGAAAACCATGTCGAGCTGGCCTGAGCCGGGGCGAAAACGCGCTAACGAGCCGTTGACAGTCTTACCCGCTTTGGCCGACAGCCGTCACCGGCGGATGGCGATTCAAGGTCGCAACCCCCTATTCGCCGGAGAAGGTAATGGACGAGGACGAAGCGACGGGCGCACCCGATCAGGCGTCGCTATTCCCCAAGACCGTGGGCGACAAGCTGCGTGAGGCGCGTGAGGGACTGGGACTGACCCTGGCCGACATCGCCAACAAGACGCGCGTGCCGATGCGCCACCTGGAAGCGATCGAGAATAACCGGATGGAGGGGATGGCGTCGCCGGCCTATGCGATCGGCTTCACCAAGACCTATGCGCGCGCCGTCGGGCTCGACGACCGCGCGATCGCCGCGGAGTTGCGCCAGAGCCCGCAAATGCCGCTGTCGCCGACGACGCGGTTTGAGGAATATGAGCCGACCGATCCGCGCCGCGTGCCGTCGAGCGGGATCGCCGGGATCGCCGCGATCATCGCCGTGGTGCTGCTGGTCGGCGTTGGCATCTGGTACGGGACGACCTGGCTGCGCGGCACTGGCGAGGAGCCCGCGGCGCTCGCCACGCCCGATGCAACGGCCAGCATCGCCGCCGCGCCCGAGCCGACTCCCGCCCCGGTTGCCGGCGGCCAGGTCGTGCTGACCGCGACCGATGCGGTGTGGCTGCGCGTCTATGACGCGACCGGCAAGACGTTGATCCAGAAGACGATGCAGCCCGGCGAGCAATATTCGCTGCCGAACGACGCCGCCAACCCGATGATCAATATCGGCCGACCCGACAAATTGCAGGTGACGATCAACGGATCGGCGGTGCCGGCGCTGGGCGACGGCAAGCGCGCGATCAAGGACGTGCCGATCAGCGCCGCGGCGTTGCAGGCGCGCGGGAATGCCGCGGCGCCTGCCGCCGTGCCGACTCCGGCCGCCGCTGCCCCGACGACCGAAGCGAAGCCGAGCAAGCGGTCGGGATCGAACGAAGTCCCCGACTTCTTCCGCCAGCCCAGCGACAAGCCGACTGCGTCCTCGACGCCGCGACCGGTAGCGACGCCCGACCCGGTATCCTTGCCCGCCGCGGCGCCGACAACGGCGCCTTAGGCCGGCCGGACGAAACCCCGCCCGCGGGGAGTCAAATCGGGCAATGACGCCAACCACATCTAGTGGCGCGGACCGGCGTTCCGGGGTAGGTTAACCACAGCGGGACAATCTGGGGATGAGTATGCGTAGTTTGTTGACGACGGTCATGATCGCGGCGGCGAGCCTGGCGATCACAGCGCCGGCGCACGCGCAGGACCGGTCGGTCGATGCGCGGCTGGGCCAGCTGGAAAAGCGGATGAACACGGTCGAGCGCGTGGTGTCGCGCACGTCGGGGCCGCTGGTGCAGCCCGAAATCGGTCCGGACAATACGCCGGTCACCGCGGCGGGCACGCCGGCCAGCGCGCCGCTCGCCGATCTCGAACAGCGGGTGAGCTCGATCGAGAGCGAATTGACCGGCTTCACCGGGCGGCTGGAGACCGACGAGCACAAGATGCAGCAGCTCGAGGCCGATTTCGCCGCCTACAAGCGCGCGACCGATGCGCGTCTGAAGGCGCTGGAGGATCGCGCCGCGCCGCCGCCGGGCGATGCCGATCCCGCCGCGGTCACCGATGGTCCGGCGCCAGGTCCGGTCAAGGCCGGCCCAAAGCCTGCCGGCCCCGCGCCCAAGCCTGCCGCCGCCGCCAATGACCCCGATCGCGCCAAGGCAGTCGCCGCGATCCCCAAGCCCGCCGGCAAGGACGCGGTCGACAAGGCGATGTACGCGTACAATTACGGCTATCGTCTGTGGCAGGCGCAATTCTATCCCGAGGCCGAGGCGCAATTGCAGGGCTATGCCGGCAAATTCCCCGGCCACCGCCTGGTCAGCCGCGCGCAGAATCTGCTCGGCACGATCTATATGGACGACGGCAAGCCCAATCTGGCCGCGCAAATCTATTACGAGAATTATTCCAAGCTGCCCGATGGCGAGCGCGCCGCCGACAGCCTGCTCAACCTGGCCAAGGCGCTGACCGTGCTCAAGAAGCCGCGCACCGATATCTGCCGCGTCTATACCGAGCTGGGCGATGTCTATGGCGCCAAGCTGACCGCGGCGCAAAAGGCCGACGCGGACAAGGGCCGTGCCGCCAATAAATGCACCTGAGCTGACGCGCGCGGTCGACCCGGTAGCACTCGCGCGGTTCGCCGCCGATCTGTCGGCATTGTGCGATCCGGCGCGCGCCCGCGTGCTGGTCGCGGTATCGGGCGGGCCCGACAGCCTGGCGCTGCTGCTGCTGACCCACGCATTGCTCGGCGAGCGCTGCGTCGCGGCGACGGTCGACCATGGATTGCGCCCCGAAGCGGCGGACGAGGCAGCGTGGGTGGCCGATCTGTGCGCGGCGCGCGGGATCGATCATGCCGTGCTGCGCGGCGAGTTGCCCGAGCGGACGGGCCATACCGCCAATCTGTCGGCGCGGGCGCGGGCGCTGCGCTACGAGCTGCTGCAAGCGCATGCCGATGCCGTCGGCGCGACGCATATCGCCACCGCGCACCATGCCGACGACCAGGTCGAGACGCTGATCATGCGGCTGAACCGCGGCGCCGGAGTCGGCGGGCTTGCGGGGGTACGCGCGAAAAGCGGGCGGGTGATCCGTCCCGTGCTCGGCTGGCGCCGCGCCGAGCTGGGCGCGATCGTCACGGCGGCGGGGATCGTCGCGGTCGACGATCCGAGCAATGTCAGCGACCGGTTCGACCGCGCGCGGCTGCGCAAGCACCTCGCCGCGATCGATTGGATCGACCCCTCGCGAGTCGCGGCGAGCGCGGCCGCCCTGGCCGATGCCGAGGAGGCGATCGGCTGGATGGTGCGTCAGCTTGGGACGGATCGCATCGCGGCGGAGGGCGATTCGCTGCTGCTCGACGCGCGCGACCTACCCTTCGAGCTGGTCCGCCGCCTGGTCGAGCATTGCGTCCGCCAGATCGACGCCACGGCCGAGATCCGCGGCTCCGCATTGGTACGGATGGTCAAGGCGCTGGAATCGGGCGAGACTGCGATGCTGGGCGACGTGGCGGCGGTGGCGTTGTCGCCGGCGGCGTGGCGTTTTCGCAAAGCCCCACCGCGTCGATTGCTCTGATCGACGTTGTTCCATTGCCATTAAGGCTTGGTGCCTTATCTTTAAGGGCACGAAAGGTATCTTGCGACGATGAACGACAACGACAAGCAGCCCGGCCCGGACGGCGGCAACAACAACTGGGCCCGGAACCTGTTGCTCTGGGTGGGTATCGCGGTTGCGCTGGCAGTGCTGGTGGCCATGCTGGGCAATAACGCGTCGACGCCCGCGGGCCAGCAATTGTCCTATTCGGGCTTCGTCGCCAAGGTGAAGGACGGATCGGTCAAGAAGGTCGAGATCGCCGGCACCGCGATCAACGGCACGCTGAAGGACAATACCACCTTCCGCACCAATGCCGGCGTGCCCGATCCCAATCTGGTCCAGCGCCTGATCGACAACAATGTCGAGGTCGTCGCCAAGCCCGAGGAGACGCCCTCGATCTGGCAATATCTGCTCGTCCAGTCGCTGCCGTTCGTGCTGATGCTGGCGATCGCGTTCTTCGTCATCCGCCAGATGCAGAAATCGTCCGGATCGGGCGCGATGGGGTTCGGCAAGAGCCGTGCCCGCATGCTGACCGAGAAACAGGGCAAGGTGACGTTCGACGACGTCGCCGGCATCGATGAGGCGCGTGAGGAATTGCAGGAGATCGTCGAGTTCCTGAAGGACCCGACCAAATTCGCTCGCCTCGGCGGCAAGATCCCCAAGGGCGCATTGCTGGTCGGCTCGCCCGGTACCGGCAAGACGCTGCTGGCGCGCGCGATCGCGGGCGAAGCGGGCGTGCCGTTCTTCACCATCTCCGGCTCGGACTTTGTCGAGATGTTCGTCGGCGTCGGCGCCAGCCGCGTGCGCGACATGTTCGAACAGGCCAAGAAATCGGCGCCGTGCATCGTCTTCATCGACGAGATCGACGCGGTCGGCCGCCATCGCGGCGCCGGGCTGGGCAATGGCAATGACGAGCGCGAACAGACGCTCAACCAGTTGCTGGTCGAGATGGACGGGTTCGAGGCGAACGAAGGCATCATCATCATCGCCGCGACCAACCGGCCGGACGTGCTCGACCCCGCATTGCTGCGCCCGGGCCGGTTCGACCGCCGCGTGACGGTGCCGCTGCCCGATATCGAGGGCCGCGTGCAGATCCTCCAGGTCCATATGAAGAAGGTGCCGCTGGCCCCCGACGTCGATGCGCGCACGCTCGCGCGCGGCACGCCGGGCATGTCGGGCGCCGACCTCGCCAATCTGGTCAACGAAGCCGCGTTGATGGCGGCGCGGCTGGGCAAGCGGCTGGTCGCGATGGCGCAGTTCGAGCTCGCCAAGGACCGCGTGATCATGGGCACCGAGTGGAAATCGCTCGTCATGACGCCCGAGGAAAAGAAGATGACCGCCTATCATGAGGCCGGCCACGCTCTCGTCCGCATCCACGAGCCGGCGTCCGACCCGATCCACAAGGCGACGATCATCCCGCGCGGCGGGGCTCTCGGCATGGTCGTGTCGATGCCCGAGCGCGACAATTATTCGTACCATCGCGACAAGATGTACGCCGACCTCGCCACCGTGATGGGCGGGCGCGCGGCCGAGGAAATCATCTTCGGCTATGACAAGGTCTCGTCGGGCGCGAGCGGCGACATCAAGCAGGCGACCAAGCTGGCGCGCGCGATGGTGATGCGCTGGGGCATGTCCGACAAGCTCGGCCCGCTCGAATATGAGGAAGAGCAGGGCGAGACGTTCCTGGGCTATTCGCAGACCCAGCGGCACAATATGTCGAACGAGACCGCTTTGATGATCGACAGCGAGATCAAGTCGCTGATCGACGGCGGCCACAAGCGCGCGACCCAGGTGCTGAGCGAGAATGTCGACCAGCTCCACCGCATCGCGGGCGCGCTGCTCGAATATGAGACGCTGACCGGCGACGAGATCAAGCAGATCGCCGCGGGCGAGGACATCAACCGGCCCGATGCCGGGGCGACGGCGTCGACCCTGCCGAGCAGCGGGACGTCTATCCCGAAGACGCGGCGCCCGTCGGGGCCGTTCGGGAATCCGGCGCCGGCTGGGGCGTAAGGGTTCGAAGACTGGTGGGATACGAGAGGCCCTTCCCGTGTGAGCGGGGAGGGCTTTTCTATTCGGTGAGTACGTCGGCGTGGCGTCTTAGTTTTGGCCTAGCTGGCCTCCGTACGTTGCCTGCCGTGATCGCTTTGGAAGCAGCCTGCCGTCCTTGCGCCCAATTGTCGCCGTTCAGGCCTCCGAATGACATTCCCGAATGCCGACATTCGTCCGGGCTCCCAACTTGCGGCTACAATCGGGCGGCAGGCGGAGCTGCGCGGCAACCTGGATGAATCGGGTTGCCTGTCTACCAATCTCAAGATTTCAATATATGGCCGCTTACTGCGAAGTGAGTAGATTGAGGGTTATCCGCGATTCCTAGCGCCGATCTTGGCACGCCCTTCCGCATTTACCGAGCCAATCATGCCTGCTTATTCGCCATTCGACCAAGAGCTAAAAAATCTCGAGACGAAAAGCCTCGATGCCCTGCGAAACGTCACCGAGGGTTGGTACGTCGAGTACAAGCGCGAACTTTCCAATGCTGCCGACATCGCCAAGTCGATCTCAGCTTTCGCCAACACTTATGGCGGATGGGTTTTCTATGGCGTTGAGGAGAAGTCCAAGGAGGATGCCGTCGCTGGCACATTTCCCGGGATCGCACGAGCTGATGTCGATACAGCGCTTCAGCGGATCAGGCAGGCTGTGGCAACGGGAATGAACCCATCCGCCCACTTCGAAACAAAAGTGATATGGGGGCCTTGCGCCATTACCGGGCTCGCTGCCGATTATGCCGTGATCGCTGTCCAAATCCCTCAGGGCACAAATGCGCCGCACGTTCACCAGCGCGGACAGATCTACCGCAGGGTCGCCGACGGCTCCGAGCCGAAGCCCGAGAGCGACCGGTTCGTACTCGATCAATTGTTCCGTCGCTCGGACCAACTGCGTGAGGATTATCGCGCGTTCGTCGAACGCCGTCCGGACTTCTCGAAAGACGAGCAGAAGGGTCCGTATCTGCGGCTAATGCTGATCGCCGACCCTTGGCGGGATCGCGATGCCTCGATTGATATTGAATTGTCAGAGATGCGTGCTTTGATGGGGACGAACAAGCCGATCCTCAGTTCGATCCCATTCGATAGCGTCCACACAACCAGTCGTGGATTCGTTGCGCGACAGCTGGCAGGCAACGATCCGTTTCATCTTGGCTTGACCTGGAATTTACGTCCGTCGCTCGTGAGCGACATCCTCATCCCCCTCAAGTTTCAAGAAGCCCGCGACCTGAGACAGTTTTGCCATTCACTTCGAGACTACGAGCATATCGAACGCTTCGCGAAAATTTTAGCCAAGCATAACCATGAGAACCCGCGCGTCGTCGACCTTAACATGATTTTCAATGTACTATGCGGCGTAGTCGAGACGCAGAACCGGTTGCTGAAACGGGCGGGCTGGACGCACCGATATGCTGCCAAGGCGCAATTGCTGAACGTGTGGCGCGTAGTTCCCTTTCTCGACATTCCCGCGGTCCTCGACGATTTCGAGGTGCATGGGATACCGGTGTGCTTAGAGGAGAATGTGACCTCCTTTACGGGGACAGGGCCAGACACCTTTCATCTGATCGATGCATTCGAAGGTGCCAACACCGATATCGATCAAGTCATCTTCGACAGCATCTCGCTCTTCCAGCTGATCGCCCAGGCCTTTGGTGTGCCGGGGTGGATAGATGTCGATCCGGAGCGAGAAACCTCGACTGATTATTCCGTCGAACTTCAAAAGGCTGGCCGCCGCGCCCTCGCCGTGCAGATTACAATGATCGAAGATCACAAACGACAGCGCCGAACCCACTAGACTATATCGCGAGGCCGCGGGGCATGTTTCACCCGCCACTGTAATTCGAAGCGGCCGGTATTCGAAGGCAGATTCGCACCAATTTGAACCTTCCTACGCTTGCGGTCCCGAATATCGTGGCGCAACCTTCCAGCGGGGGAGAGCTTACGATGTATCATTACGACGCGCTCGGGCCGGAGCGATTCCAAGAATTCTGCCAAGCGTTGATCTCGGCAAGTTTCCCAACTGCACAATGCCTTCCCATCGGTCAGCCTGACGGCGGCCGAGACGCGTTTGTAACCCAATATCTGTTTCGGCACCGCCAAACCGCGGATCCAGTGGCGGAATCCCTAGTTTTCCAGGTCAAGTACGTTCGCAATCCCAAAGACTCCCGATCTGAGCGCGACATGATTGAGAGCGTGGCAAAAAGCGAACTCAAGAAAGTCGAACAACTTAAGAAATTGGGAAAGTTCAAGTATATTCTTATTACAAACTTAAAGGGAACCGCGCACCCTGGAACCGGCTCAATTGACCGTATAAATGCAGTCCTTAGCAAGGCGCTAGGTGTCGACTCCTATTGCTGGTGGAGAGACGATATCGACCGGCACTTAGACAATGCTCCGGCGATTAAGTGGAGCTACCCAGAGATTCTCAAGGCCACGGACTTGCTGGAAAAACTGGTTGGCGGCCTTTTAGGCGAGGAAGAGGAGAGAAGGCGAGATGCAATCAGGGCATACCTGACATCACAGTATGACGATGATCAAGAATTGAAATTCAAACAAACCGAGCTGCGAAGCACAATTGCTGAGCTTTTCGTTGATCTGCCGATGACCGCTGTTCAACCATCACCGGAGCTGTACTACACTCGAGGAAAGCATCATTATATCGTTGAGCCGCGACTGACTCCAAAATGGGCGCGGCCTATTTACTTCGCCGACGGAAGCCGGGATGCATGTCCATCGGCAGAATACTTCGTAAGAACGCAGGGGCGCCGTGGACCCAGTCAAGTCGTACTGGAAGGCGCTCCGGGCCAGGGGAAATCCACGGTTACTCAGTTTGCATGCCAAGTGCTTCGAATGCAGCTACTGGATAAACATTCGGAGTTAGCGCAGTTACCCGAGCAGTTCCGGCAAGCCCAAGCCCGGATACCGTTTCGCGTTGACCTGCGAGATCTCGCGAAGTGGATTTTGGGCATTGATCCCTTTCAAGCCCGTGACAAACCATTAGGCGAAGGTGAAGCGCGCTCTCTCGAAGGGTTTTTAGCCGGCCAAGTACGGTCCTTGTCTGGCGGCCATACCTTCAACGTCTCAGACCTAACTGCCATCGCGAAGGCGAGTCATCTGCTACTCGCACTCGACGGCTTTGACGAGGTGGCAGACGTTACAACGCGAGAACTGCTTGTAAGCGAAATTACAAAGGCAACGAGCCGGTTGGTCAATGCGGGCGGATATTCCGTGCAAACAATTGTAACCAGCCGCCCCGCTGCATTTGCCAAGTCCGTGCGCTTTCCGCACGAAGAGTGGTCCTACTTTGAGTTACTCCCGCTCGAGCGATCCCATATTGATCAATACACAGCAAAATGGACGAAGGCGAAAGGCTTAAAACACGCAGAGTCCTCAGCGCTGAAGAAAATTCTAGATACCAAGCTTCGTGAACCACACACCCAGTACCTAGCTAAAAACCCCATGCAATTAACCATTCTACTATCGCTTATACACAGCAGAGGGGCGTCTCTCCCGGAAAAGCGTACAAGTATGTATGACGCTTACATGGATATGTTCTTCAGCCGAGAATCAGAAAAGAGCGAGGTGGTACGGGACAACCGGGATTTACTGATAGACATTCACCGCTATCTGGCCTGGAAACTTCAGACTGACGCTGAGGCAGGCGGCGACGGCAGCATAGAGCACGGAACATTAAGAGCCACATTATTCTCTTATCTTGACCGTGAAGGAGAAGACACCGCCATCGTTGATGTACTATTTAACGGTATTATTGAACGTGTTGGCGCGCTAGTTTCACGTGTTCAGGAAACCTACGAATTTGAGGTACAGCCGCTCAGAGAGTATTTTGTTGCGCGGCATTTATACGATACGTCGCCATATCCGACCGACGAGCGAGAGATTACAGGCGATAAGTTTGAGCGGTTTAAGGCTCTTATTGGAAATCCGTATTGGCTCAACGTGGCGAGGTTTTACGGCGGCTGTTTTAATAAGGGCGAGATTTTGACTCTCGTACACGAACTCACCACTCTAGATATAGATGATAGGTATAGACTTACCAGTCATTCGCGCGGCGTGGCGCTGATGCTTCTGGGAGATTGGGTTTTTAGTCAGTATCAGCCCGCCGTTAAGCACGTAATTTCGTACATTACGGAGTATCCACAACTGCGTCAGATGCTCGCCAACGATGAAGAAGGGTCGCCGTTATGGTCAGGCTTGCCCGAGCGGAGCGGGCGGAACGACTTTGTAGAAATCTTATGGGAAAGGATTATCAAAACTAAACATTACGATGAGCAGCGAGCACTAGCAAATGCCATCAAACGCAACGCACCGATCGGCGACATAATTGGCAGATGGAAAAGCTGCTTGACCTCAATTTCGGATGACTGCTGGATTCGTGCCGGTGAATTACTTGGAGTATTTGACCACGCGTCCTTATCGGACTTAGGCGGATCGATCGCTGACTTGGCCGATCTCGCGATTCGTTTTCTACTTTCGGCGAAGAGGTTCGAACTACTAGAGGGTCGAGCTGCAGATGACCGAGCGCTTTATCTTATTCTCCGGCACAATCCTCTACCTTTTTTTCGCGGGGAGCACAGGCCGACTGGGCGTTTAGATTGGTTGGCAACGGTCACTGGGATTTATCAGTACGCGTTAGCTCTACACGATGATACCGGTCTACCTCTTCACTCAGCTATTCAGCAGCGCTTTGGAAACCCACCCTCATACTTTGAGGACGATTTTGAGAACAGATTAGCAGTATTAAGCGAGCACGACCGAAATATAGTAATCGAATATCGAGAATTCATGGAAACCCGCGGACAATTTCTCGGAACTTCTATAGAACCCTGGGAGAGTTTGGTATCAAAATTACGAAAGGCGCTTGGAGATTGCCCGGCGATCGACAGAATTGCCTTCATAGGCGCTGGCATTCGGGCGAAAGGAATTTCCGGGCGTTACGAGCGGTTGCGTGATGCGTGGAATCTAGTCAGCGCGGCTCGCTACGCTCGACTACGTTCGGGAGCGGCGCGCTGGTGGCTCGAACAGCTGACCGAAGACAGCTCGGCAGAGAGACGACGACTATTACTACTACTATTATTGTGGGGAACGACATCTACAATCATTAAGATTGCTGAAAGACTCGATCAAATACTAAACGATCTTGATTCAGAGGACTGGTCGATTCTTACGAACGACTTTCGCCTGATCCAATTTTCGGCCCGACGCGAACCCTCTATTCTGACGGCAGCAGAGGTCGCGGCCGTTTCTCGACTGGGTCCACGACTTACGATGTATGTCGGGCTACGGTGTGACTCCGCGACGCGCTATTCCCTATCTCTGAAATTGGCTGATCGCGATTTTGACTTCGACGCGCCGGAGGGCGAGTTCGCGCTGCAATCGATCATCAATTATTGCAGTGACGAGCGGCGCTGGAAGGCCGCTCTCCCCCGAGCGAAACGACTCTATGGTGGCGGGGCGACCTCGTACCAGTTTCGCGCGGAGCGAGATGCTTTTATGCCGCCGTCCGTCGCTGCGGAAGTTTCGGAATCACTTGATGAGCTACCGCTGTCTATTCTCGCGCTTGCAGATTCGACCTTGCGCTCCGCAGCTGGCGAGCAAGCGGTCAAGTTGCTTGAGATCGCCGAGCGGGAAAAGTGGTTCGTGCATTAATTCCCCAACATGGTCCACGCGGACGCGCAACATCGAGCGGTCCGGTTATATCAACTTGACTCCCCTCCCGAAACTTACGTCAACGTAAGACAGTCCCCGCGGCACCAGTCGTCGCGCGCAAAGCACACCTGAGAGGATCACCAGCCATGATCAAACAGCGGCTGGCCTGAGGGCTTTGCGCGTCGCGGTCGCGCCGTCCGGCGGCGCGTGCGCCTGGTCGAACCAGGGGCATATTAGGGGTTACGGGGTTACGGTGACAATTTACTAAATTCGCGGAGCGTTCAGGTCAGCCAAGCGCTGACGCGATCGGAAAAATCGAGCCTAGATTATCCAGCGCCTGCCCAACCCAACCCTCACCCACCCCTTCCCCCACCCGGCACCACCAACATCTCCCGCAACACAATCTCCGCATCGCGCTCCTGCCCATCCCTGGCATAGCGCACCCGCACGCGCGTCCCCGGCGCCTGCGTGAACGCCCGCGTGAGGTCGCCGCCGCCGAGCTCGTGCGCGCTGCGGCCATCGACGCTGAGCAGCTTGTCGTTCTTGCGCAGGCCCGCTTGCGCCGCCGGTCCGCCGTCGTTGACGAAGCTCACCAGGATCGTCTCCGGGTCGGTCTTGAGCGCGCGCAGCCCGGCGCGGCTGAACGGCACCGGCGCATAGCCCGGCACATAGTCCATGCAGACGCGCGAGCGGCCGTAATCCAACGTGATCGTGTAGTTCGCCAATATATTGGTGCCGAGGTTGCCGGCCTCGCTGATCGACAGAGCGACCCCGCCCTTGTCGTCGGTCGTGCGGATCATCGGATAGCGCACCGTTCCGCCGCCGACGGCGAAGGTCTGCGCGTAATTCACCCAGTTTCGCGACGGCCCGCCGGCACCATAGGACACCGCCTCTACCCCGCGATTGTAGCGCGCGGTGACGCCCGCTTGCTGCAGCCAATGGGCATAGAGCTGCAGCGATCCGTTATTGCCGGTATCGATCGTGAACGGCGCGCGGATGCCGTCGAGCTGTCCCTCGATCGTCGGCATGTCGCTGGTGAACCGAGCCGCCACCCATCCGCTGGGGCAGGTCGGCGTCTGGTCGCGCGGCAGCAGGGTCATCGTGCCGGCGCGATAGTCGATCCGGACGATGAAGCGCTCGACCACTTCCAGCCCGAGCAGGCCGTCGAGCGGCGGTTGCGCGCCGCGCTCGAACGTCGAATAGCCGAGATCGAGGATCGAGAAGAATTGATCGCGCATCACCGCGTCGCCGATGCGGACTTCCTTCACGCGGGTGAATTGCTCCGCGAGCGTCCCCGCGCCGCTGCCGCCGCTGCGCGTCCCGCCGACCGGCGTGAGCCCGAGCGCGCGCGCCGCATCGGGCGACAGGATGCTGTGTCCGCCGGTGTCGAACAGGAAGTGCATCGGCCGGCCGTTGACGCTGGCCGCGATTTCGAGCTGGGGAAAGACCGTCGCGGCGACCGTCGTGCCCGCGGCCGGGATCGTGTGATCGTCGGGCTGGCGCGGCGCCGCATAGCTGTCCGCCGGCGCCCGGGGAAGCAGGCGATAGGCGTCGATGGTGATCCGCTCTTCGTTATTGCCGTCGGAGTGCACGATCGAGAAGGGCAGCCGCCGCCCCGCGACCGCGCGGTAATCGGCGTAGCGCGTCTCTACCTTGTAGAACCAGTCCTGCTCGACCGCGCGCGCCAGCTCGCCGGTCGCGGCATCGAACCACAATTCGACCGGCTCGCCGCCGCGCGGGGTGGCGGTGAGCACCGAATAAAGCCGTCCCTTGTCGGTCCGCGTCACCGCCGCCGCGCGTTGTGCGCCGCCGAACCCGGCCTGCATCCAGCCGAACCGGGCGAGCCAGGCGCTGGTCCGCGTCCGCCGCTCAGCGAACGGGCTGTTGAGCTTGTGGCTGCCGCCCGATCGTCCGATCCGCCAATGCGTGCGGCCGTCGTAAATGTCGGCGGTCTTGAACGCTTTCAGGTCGGTGCGCGTGGCGAAGCGGCCGTCGCCCAGGTCGTTGACCGATCGCCAATCGCCGTTCAGTCCTTCGGCGGCGATCGTCCCGGTCGCGACCAGCGTCTCGTGGGGTTGCCACTTCGCCGCCGGCGCGCTCCCGATCAGCAGCAATGCCGCGCCGGCGATCATCCAATTCATCCGCACCATGTTCGTCTCCTTGGCAGACGCGATAGCGCGGGCTCACCCCTCCGGTCTTGAACGGGATTAACGTGACTTACGGTGCCGGGCCTGCCGGTCGATGCGAGCGACTGGCCGCGCCCCGAACCCCTGCTCGCCAACAGGCTGGCTATATGCGGGGAATAGCTCCACACGGTTTCTCGTCCATTGGCCGGAGAAAATCGCATGTGCTTTTCGGCCACGTCCAGCTTCATCGCCTCTGGCGTGATCGGGGCGATCGGCGTTGCGACGCTTCGCCACGTGCGCGAGCCGCGTGCCCTGCTGTTCGCGTCCGTGCCGATGCTGTTCGCGCTCCATCAATTTACCGAAGGATGGGTCTGGCTCGGCCTTGACGGGCGGATCGGCAAGCTTGCGCTCGACCATGTCGCCTTCCTGTTCATGCTCTATGCCCAGGGCATCCTGCCGCTGCTGATGCCGGCCGCGGTCGCGCTGATGGAGCCGCCCGGCTGGCGTCGCGGCGCCATTCTGGCGCTGACGGGCATCGGCGCGGTCGTCTGCGTGTGGGATGTTACCGGGCTGATCTTCCTGCCCAGCCGGTGCTTCATCGAGCAGGATTCGATCGCCTATCGCAACCACATGACGGGCAATTTCTGGATATCCTGCCTGTATGTCCTCGCCACGTGCGGCGCGTTGCTCTTGTCGACCCATCGCGTCGTCAGATGGTATGGCGCGATCAATGTCGTCGCGCTGACGATCGCGGAGATCGTCAAGCAATATGCCTTTGCCTCGGTCTGGTGTTTCTACGCCGCGATCATGAGCGTGATCATCTATTGGCAATTCAGGCGGCTGAAGATCGATGTCGAGACGCCCAATGGCATGTCGCCGATTCGTAGAGCCTTGCTCTTCCCCATCCTGCGCCTGACGAAGGCGGGTGGGACGAGGGCTGACTGACTGCCCATGGCGGGAGGGGCCGATATCGCCTCCAACCCGCCGGAAACCGCCCCGTCAATGCCGGGACGGCTTCTTCTTCCCCGGACCGGCCGTGCCGCCGGATGACTCCCCCCGGCCGAAAAACGCCCCGCGCTCGTTGATATCCTTGTATAATTCCTCGAGCCGGTTGACGTCGGCCACCACCTCGCGCTGTTCGGTCAGCCAGCGGTCGGTCGCGTCGTGGAGCGGCTCGCCGTTCCTGCCGTCGTGCAGGGTGGCGCCCTGTTCGATCAGCCAGATCATGTCGTTGGCGCGCGAGCGTTGCAGCCGCAAATGCGTCATCCACTGCTCGACGATTCCGGAGGGAACGAGGCGATCCATCATCGGTCAGTCCGGCGCGCGCGGAGCGCCAGTGCCTGTTCGACCGCGGCGAGGCCCTCGGCGCTTTCGATCGCCAAATCGAGCGGCCGGCCCAGCCCGGCCTGATCGCTGTTGAGATACTCCATCGCGGCGGCGGGCCCCGCGAAGGATTGCAGCGCGAACGAGACGACGCGCCCCTGACGCGCGATTTGTTCGGGCGTCAGGCGCGGTCGATCGCGGCGGCTGCGAAAGAAGGGCTTCTTCGGCGCCTGTTCGGACTGCGGCGCTTCGTCCGCCGCGACCACAGGCTGCTGGGGCGCGGCGGCCTTTGCCATCAGGAGCTCTTGCCCAGGGTCACCTTGACCGCGTTCTTGTCGACCGCGAGCGGCGTCGCGGGCTTGGCCTCAACCTTTTTGGGTTTGCGGATTTCGCGATTGCTGCGTTTCTGGGCCTTGGCCATGAAATATTCCTTCTTGATAATGATGCCGGCCCGCGGCGCGGGCGCGGTAGCGATCGATCAGCGGTGACGCGAGAAAACGGGCACGCGCCGTGCCGTTTTGTTGATGATTTTCGATTTGAAGGCGCGGGCGATGATCGCGGTGTCGTCCATGTTCATCAGCACCACGCGGGTGCCGCCGTCCAACAGGCTCTCGATCGCGCTGATCGGTACCTTGCGGCGGCCGCACAAGGCAGTCACCTCAGCCAAAGGAACGTTGAGATTGATGGCGCGAGACATGTGACCTCCTCGGCGGTTGAGCGGGAGCGTCTCGTCTCTCAGTCGACATCGTGCCCGGAGCGTCGATGCGATAGCCTTTATATGGGGGCGATGAGCGGCAGGCGCAATGACGCAGCTGTCGCGGCCGCCGCAGCTTGGCCGCGCCCTCCCTCAGCCAATCATGGCAAGTCGATTAAAAACGACGATTATTCGTCGACGACAGGAGCGGTTCAGGATCTGAAGCGTAGTGGACTCCCGAAGGATGGCCGATATGCGCGCACGCTCCGTCTCCGTTCTGCTGTTAGCGACACTCGCCACGCCCGCGCTGGCCGCCCCGCCGGCGCAAGAGACGGCTGCCTGGGTGAACCGCCTGACCTGGGGGGCGTCCGCGGCGGACGACGCGCGCGAAAAGGCCGGCAGCAGCCGCTGGCTCGACGCCCAGCTCAAACATCCCGACGATACTTTGCCGCCCGAGGCCGCCGCCCAGATCGCGGCGATGAGGATCAGCCGTAAGCCACTGGCGGCTTTGGTGGTCGAGCAGGATGCGGCGAGCCGCTATGCCAACAAGCTCACCGACCCCGCCCAGCGCGACGCCGCGCGCAAGGCGTATCAGCAGGACATGAACGCGCTCGCCAGTGAAGCGGCGACGCGGTCGTTGCTGCGCGATCTCTACGCGCCCGACCAATTGCGCGAGCAGCTGACCTGGTTCTGGTTCAACCATTTCAACGTCCAGGCGCAGAAGCGCGACATCCGCGCGATGGTAGGCGATTACGAGGACACGATCCGCGACCATTCGCTGGGCAAGTTCCGCGACCTGCTGGAAGCGACGCTGAAGCATCCGGCGATGTTGCGCTATCTCGACAACGATCAGAACGCGGCAAACCATATCAACGAGAATTATGCGCGCGAGATCATGGAGCTTCACTCGATGGGCGTCGGGTCGGGCTATACGCAAAAGGATGTGCAGGAACTGGCGCGGATCCTGACCGGCGTGGGCGTCGACCTCAGCCCCAACGCGCCCAAGCTCAGCCCGCAGCGCCAGCCGCTCTACGTCCGCGCCGGGCTGTTCGAGTTCAATCCCAACCGCCACGATTTCGGCGACAAGCAATTCCTTGGCCACACGATCAAGGGCAGCGGCTTTGGCGAGGTGGAGGAAGCGCTCGACCTGATCGCGCAGTCGCCGGCCACCGCGCACCATGTCTCGGAACAGCTCGCGACCTATTTCATGGGCGACAATCCGCCTGCTGCCGTGGTCGACCGCATGACCGCGACCTGGCAAAAGAGCGACGGCGATATCGCGCAAGTGTTGCGCACGATGATCCGCGCGCCCGAATTCCGGCAATCGCTCGGTACCGTGTTCAAGGACCCGGTCCATTATGCGGTTTCGTCGGTGCGCCTGATGTACGGCGACAAGGTGATCGTGAACGCGCAGCCGATCATCGGCTGGCTCAACCGCATGGGCCAGGGCCTGTACGCGCGCGAAACGCCCGATGGTTATCCGATGGCCTCGGCCGCCTGGACCGGACCCGGCCAGATGTCGGTGCGGTTCGAGATCGCGCGGCAGATCGGCGGCGGCGCGGCTGGGCTGTTCAAGCCTCCCGCTCCGCCTGCCGCTGTGGCTGCCGTGGGGATAAGCGGGGCATCGGCGCCAGCGATGGCCGGTCCGATGGCGTCGGACATGGCGACCGCCACCACTCCCCTCACCGCTTCGCCGGCGCCGCCGGCTGTTCCGATACCGGCGCTCCCCAAGCTGCAGAATGCCGCTTACTACAGCGCCATCGCACCGGCGCTGGCCGGGCAGACCAGGACGGCGCTGACCCAGGCAAGTTCGCCGCAGGAATGGAATGCGCTGTTCCTGTCGTCGCCCGAATTCATGCATCGCTGACGCTAACGGAGAAGGCTTATGTTGCTCGATCGCCGTGACCTTATCGCCGGTGCCGCCGCGCTGGCTCCGCTAATCGTCGCCGGGCGCGCCTTCGCCGCGCCGCAAGCGGGCAGCCGGATGCTCGTCGTGTTCCTGCGCGGGGCTTACGACGCCGCGAATGTCATCGCGCCGACCGGGAGCGATTTCTATCACGCCTCGCGCCCAACGATCGCGCTCGGCAAGCCCGATCCGGCCGACGCCGACGCGCCGATCGCGCTCGACGCCGATTGGAGCCTGCACCCGGCGCTCAAGGACTCGATCTATCCGCTGTGGCAGAAGAAGCAGATCGCCTTCGTGCCCTTTGTCGGCACCGACGATATGAGCCGCAGCCATTTCGAGACCCAGGACACGATCGAGCTCGGCCAGCCGATCGGCGGCCATCGCAATTACAATTCCGGTTTCATGGCGCGGCTCGCCGCGGCGCTCGGCCAGGACAAGCCGATCTCGTTCACCGATCAGCTGCCATTATGCTTTCGCGGCGGGCCGGTGATTCCGAACGTTGCCCTGGCGGCAGTCGGATCGAAGCCCGCCGTGCCGCCCAAGGACGCCGCTTTGATCACCGCCATGTACAAGGGGCAGCATAGCGGGACGAACGATCTCGGCAGCTCGGTCGCCGCGGGGTTTCAGGTGCGCGACACCGTGTTCAAGACGGTCGACGAGGAAATGAAACAGGCGAGCCGCGGCGCGGTCAGTCCCAAGGGCTTCGAATTATCGGCGCGGCGGATCGGGCGGCTGATGCGCGACCAGTTCAACCTCGCCTTTGTCGATGTCGGCGGGTGGGATACGCATGTCAATCAGGGCGGCGCACAAGGCTATCTGGCGACGCATATCGGCGAATTGGGGCGCGGCCTTGCCGGCTTTGCCGATGAGATTGGCCCCGATGCCTGGCGAAACACGACGGTCGTGGTCGTATCCGAATTCGGCCGCACCTTTCACGAGAATGGCGATAAAGGCACCGATCACGGTCATGGCAGCATCTATTGGGTGATGGGCGGCGGCGTGAATGGCGGGCGCATGGCGGGCCCCCAGGTCGCGCTGTCGCAAGCGACACTCAACCAGGGCCGCGACCTTCCCGTCCTGACCGATTACCGCTCGATGATCGGCGGGCTCGCGGCGCGGCAATATGGCCTGGCCGGCGACCGGCTTGGCACGGTATTCCCGGCGGCCAAACCAGTCGACTTGCTGCTCATCTGAAATCGGGGCGGGTTCGGCGGCGCGGGTTCTGGGCGCCGCCTCTCCCTCACTCGATGATCATGCCCACCACGTGCCAGGCGCCGTCCTCGCGCACGAGCGTGACTGTCTCCACCGCGTCGGCCTTGTTGGCATAGCGGGCTCGGAACTTTACGACCTCATAGCCATAAGGTGGCGCGGGGAGATACTCCTCGCTGAGAAACGTCCGCGACATCACCGCGCCGAGGGAGGCGCGCATCTTTTCGGACACGTCGGTCCAGACCTGCACGGTGTTCATCTTGCGGAAGGAGGCGCCGGTTATCCGATAACTGTCGGCCCAGCGGTCCTGATCGACCAGCGCCAGCCATTGCCGCGTCGCGTCCATGACGTCCGCATTGGACTTCGTGTCGGCGGCAATTGGCGCCAGCGGGGGCGACGCGGCCTGAGGCAAAGCGACAAACGCCAATAGTCCGAGAGCAAAGGTCATGAGCAGCACTCCGATGACGATCCAGGGATGGCGGGTGACCCGCCCCGCGCCGCTGTTCGGCGCCCCTTCCTGATCCACGCCAACGCGGCTCGTGGCTTCCCCGATTCTTGCGTCCCCCAACAAATCGGGGGTCGGTGAGGCGGACGCGCCGCCCTCGGATTCGAACAACAAGCGCGCGGCTTCGCGGCTGCTGGACACCGCCATCTTGCGGCGCGCGTCGCGTAGTCGTTCGTTGATCGTGTGGACCGACAGGCCAAGGCTGCGCGCAACCGATTTGGCGTCGTGACCGCGGACGATCAGGCGAAGGGTCTGCTTTTCCTTCTCGGTCAGGGCGCCAAAGCCGTCTTTCACCGCCATGTTCATATCTCACCGGCCTAAGCCGGGTATAGGGTCGCAGCTACCCCGAAAAATTCGTACCTTCAGCGACGCCAGTCCGGCAATCGCCTAGAGTCTTTTTCAGCTTCGCTGAATCGGTGCCGGCCCTCTCCCCCACCCGGCCTCCCATAGAATACCCTGATTGGGAGGTCGGGTGGGGGAGAGGGCCGGCACCGCTACCGTTTCAGCTTTGCTGAAACAAACTCTAGGCCACCAACACCTGTCCATTCACCCGCACGCCGTCGAGCCGCAGGTCCCGGGTATGCGCGATCACGTTCCGCTCGCGCGCTTTGCCGACCGTCACGTCGCGGATCAGCACGTCCTCGACCGGCGCCGCTTCCACGCCGACGATGCGCAGCGCGCGGCCAGTATTGTGGCAATCGACGCGCTCGACGGTGAATTGCTTGTAGGTCGGGGGCGCGTTGCCGCCGCGGCTATGGTGATAGGCGGTGGTGAAATCGATCAGCGTGTCGCTGTCGCGCACCTTCACATCGCGCACGCGGACCTGGGCGATGGTGCCGCCGCGGTCGAGATTGGCCTTGAAGTACAGCGCCTGCTTGGCGTGGTGGACTTCCAGCCGTTCGGCGAAGATGTTGGACGCGCCGCCCGACATCTCGCTGCCGATCGCGATCGCGCCGGCGATATGGGTCGACATCTGGCAATCGCGGATGACGACGTTACGGGTCGGCCGACCGACCCGCCAGCCGTCCTGGTCGCGGCCCGATTTGATCGCGATACAGTCATCGGAAACGTCGAAGCGGCAATGTTCGATCAGCACGTCCTGGCACGAATCGGGGTCACAGCCGTCCGAATTGAGGTGGTGGCTGATCACCGTGACGTTGCGCACGATGACATTGGTCGAATAGACCGGGTGGATCGTCCAGAACGGCGAATCGACGAATTTCGGCCCGTCGATCAGCACATTGGTACAGCGGAAGAACTGGACGAAGGCCGGACGCAGGAAATGGCCGGGACCGAAGCGACGATCGGCGACCGGCGTGCCGGCCTCGCCCATGTCGCGCAGCGCCGCCTTGTCGCGATCCTGGTGCGGGCGCCATTGGAAGAAGCCCTGCCCGCCCTGGCCGTCGCACACGCCCTGTCCGGTGATCGCGACATTAGTGCAATCGCGCGCGTAGATCAGCGGCGAGTAATTATAGACCTCGATCCCTTCCCAGCGGGTGAGGACGATCGGCAGCACGATCTCCCCCGGTTTGCCGAAACGGAGCACGGCGTCGCGATCGAGATGAAGATCGACATTGGAGCGGAGATGGATCGCGCCGTTGATCCGCCACACCCCCGCCGGGACGAGCACGCGGCCGCCGCCCGCCGCCGCGCAGGCATCGATCGCCGCCTGGACGGCGAGGTGCGCCGGGGTGCCATGCCTGGCGCCGTGATCGAGAATCGAGAAGGTGACGGCGGGGAAGACCGGCGCCCGCATCCGCGCGACGATCGCGTCGACCGGAGCCCAATCGTCGCGGGCGATATCGCGCGGATCGGAGCGAGGATCGGCGGCACGGCCGATCCCGGCGCGCGCCGCGGCGGCAAATGCCAGAGATCCCGCGACGACCGCGCGGCGATTGACCATCAAACCCCACCCTCTGCCGGGCAGTGCGCAACGACCTTGGCCGTCGCCGCGCCCGGACCCTATACGTGTCGGTCGGCGCGCCCGAACTGGGGACGCCCAATGAGCAACGCCCAGTGAGCAGCGGATGCGACCCCGCGCCGACCGATCGTGACTGGTCCGCCCATCTCGCGTGCCCCCACAGCCGCGAGTACCCGGGCAACTGACCGACCCTCGATCTACCTGACCTTACCAGCCGGCTGCAGTCCGGAAAAGACCGGAGGCGCGGCGCGGCGTGCCGATCTTTTTGCTTGCCGGCTCTTTTTGCACGGCCGGCCGCAGGGCGCTGGCGCGCGATCAGAACTTCAGCCGCGCCGAGACCTGGAACGAGCGCGGTGGCAGGTAATTGAACTGGTCGAGCTGACCATAGCCGCTCTGATAGCTGGTGCCGTTGATCGTGACGGTCGGCGCGCCCGACGAGCTGTTGGCGATCGCGGTGACAGCGCGGCTGTTGAACACGTTGTTGACGGTTACGCCCAGCCGCAGGTTCCTGCCGATCTCCTGGCTGATCGCGAAATCGCCGATGCTATAGGGCTTGATGCGATACAGCCGCAGGTTCGGGTTGCCGTTGAACTCGGTGGCATATTGCGGACCGGTATATTTCTGATTGAACGACAGGCGGAAGCCGCCGTTGCGATAGATGAACCCCGCCGCCGCGGTGGAGAATGGCGCCTTGGCGATCTGCGCCCCGGTCGAAACGCTACGCGCATAATTGTACGATCCGTTGGCGAACAGAGTCAGGCCGGTGAGCGGCATATAGCTGACCTGGCCCTCGACGCCCTTGTACCGGACCTGGCCGATATTCACGAGCAGGGTCGTGTCGCAGCCGACCGTGGTGCAGGTGCCGATCTTGTTGTTGACGTTGATGATATAACCGTCGGCGTCGACCGAGAACTTGCTGCCGTGCCACACGGTGCCGATTTGATAATTGGTCGTGGTCTGCGGCTTGAGGCTATCGAGCGCGGTCGAAAGCTGGCCCGAGGACGAATAGAAACTCGACAGATCGGGGACGTACATGCCTTGGGCATATTGCGCGTAGAACGACCAGTTGGTCATCGCCTGCCAATTGACCGTCAGGAACGGCAGCGTCTTGGTCCAGGTCGCCGAGGTATCGAGCGGCAGGCGCGACTTCTGGTTGACCGCGGCATCGATCGAGCGGTTGAAATGCACGTATTTGACGCCTGGGGTGATCGACAGGCTGGCGATCGGCCGGAATTCGAATTCGGCGAACAGCTGATACTGGTTCCATGTCGAATGCTGGACGTAGCCGATGTTGGCAAGTGTCGTCGGAGGCAGCGCGCTCGTCGCGGGGGTGCCGAGATTGGCTTTCTCATTATAGCTCGGTTGGCCCGTCGTGAGATCGAAATCGATATTGTGGCGGTCGGTGACGGCATATTCATACCAGCCGCCGACGCGAATTTTGCCCATCGAGAAATCGTAGTTGAGCTGGCCGATATAGCCGAACACGCGATATTTGTTCATCTTGCTATAGCCGAGGATGTCGGTCGCCGGCCCCGCCACCGCCTTGTATGGCGAGGCGGGCGTGCCCGCGCCGGAGAAGCCGGTGACGACATTGCCGGTATTTCCCGACCAGGTATTGTTGGTGTAGCCGTACATGTACGCACGGTTGTCCATCGAGAACCCCGATCCGAGATCGCTCTGCAGCCGCAGGTAGGAGAAATCGGTGGTCTTGTCGGTGCGGTTGTACTTCCAGTAATCCTGCTGCGTCGGATCGTTGCCCAGGCCGTAATTGCGGCCATAGACTCCGACGTTCGAAGCGGTCGAGCAATTCTCCCCGGTCAATTGGGACAGCGGCTGGCCGTCGGCGCCGAGGGCCGCATTGGCGAAGGTTACCGTCTTTCCGGTGACGGGATCGACGGTCGTGTAACCCTTTTGCGCGCTGCCGCAGGTCGCACCTTTCAGCACGTCCGACTGATAATAATGGTTGCGGTTCCACGTACTCATGATGGTCAGCGTGTTGGCGCTGCCGATCGGCACCACCGCCTTGGCATAGAGGTTCTTCGAGCCGACCGGCGAATAGGTCAGCGCGCCGTCGGAGCGCAGATACTGGCCGGTCAGCACGATACGCGTGCCGCCCAGGCTGTCGATCTTGCCCGATTGGAGCTCGGCGCGGGCGACGAAGGTGTTCCAATTGCCCAGGATCGCCTCGACCTGGCCGCCCATCTGGTCCTTCACGCCGCGCGAATACATGTTGATGTTGCCGCCGAAGCTGGCCTGACCGAGCTGGCTGGCATTGCCCGGACCGCGGTCGACGACGACGGTCTCGATCGTGTTCGACGGGAAGAACGAGGTCGAATGGTGGGTCGGATTGTTGGTATCGGCGAAGGGGATCGAATCGTAAGTGACGTTATATTCGCCATCCTGGAACCCGCGGATCGTCGCCTTGGTCTCGCCCAGGCCATAGCCGTTGCCGGCACCCGAGATCGACACGCCCGGAGTCAGCGCGATCAGCTCGTTGAAGTCCGAAGTCGCGGTCGCATTGTCGATATAATCGCGGCTGACCGCCGATTGCGGCTGGGTGGTGGTAAGCGACGCGGTGATCGGCGCGCTTTCGGCGGCGCGCGACCCGGTGACGATGATGTCGGAGGAGGTCAGCGACTGCTTGTCGTTGGCCTGCCCCTTCTGGTTGGCACTGGTCGACTGGTCGTCGGCAGCGGGGGTCGACGCGTCCTTGGCGGGTGCGTTGGCATTGGCATCCTTGGCCACGGGCGCGGCGGCATCGGGGCCTGCGATCGCGGCCGCGGGAAGCAGGAAGGCGCCGGTCGCGGCGGCCGCGAGCAAGGTGGCACGGAAAACACGTCGGTTCATCATCATCCCCAGTTCGGCAAATAGGTCGGTTACGGTCGGGCGAGTTCGCGGCGCGCGGCGGCGACCTGATCGGCCAGGCGCGGATCGGCGAGCAGGCGGTCGGCGATCATCACCGCGACGCCGTGGCTGGCTTCCAGATCGGACTGGAAGTGGACGCCGCAAATTTCGCGGCTGAGCGAATAATCCTGCGCCCGCGCGATGATGGCGGGCGCGCGGTCGGGCATCAGCCGGGCGAGCGCCCAGCCGACCGACCAGGCCATGCCGCCATGGCCGCTGGGATAGCCGCGATCGGCGACCTTCCCCTTGCCGCAATGCGCCATCTGCGGGTCGACACCATAAGGCCTCAGCCGCCGAAAATAGTCTTTGCCCGCGCTGACTACGCGGTTGGTTTCGCGCTGGATCCGCGTGAGCAGCGCGTACGTCGCGGGAAGCTCGGCGAGGTCGCGCCCCGCCGCCTGATCGAACGCGGTGGGATTTTCAGTTTCGCCGTCGCGCTCGGCCTGGGCGAGGCGCTCGGGCGAGGCGGCGGCACGCAACGCTTTCACCCGCTGGAGCTCGAGCGCTTCGAGCCGCGAATTGCGTGGCGGCGGGGGCGCGAAGGTGCGGTCAGGCGCGAATTCGGTGGGGTCGAGCAGCGGCGGCGTGGCGTCCTTCTCGGCGGCGGCGGGCGCTGCAGCCATTTGCGGCGGCAACGGGCTCGCCTGGACGCACGACACGGCTAGGCCCGCCGCGAGCGCGGACGGCACCCAATATCTGGCGATCATCACTGCTTCCTTCGTTGTCACCCCTGGGACCGACGGTGCCCGAAAGCGCCGACGTCATGAGCGGCCGCTAGGTGCGCGTGATGACGGTTCCGTGACTCTGCGGCCCGCGACCGGGTCGAAAGTGGCAACATTGCAAACTTAGAATTTTGCCATCACCGGCTTGTCACATCTCCGGTGTCAAATCGGACCAGCGCCAACGACAATATGGATCAGGCAGCCGCAGCGCCGGCGTCGGCGAGGGGGCCGGGCGAATCGTTGGCGGGGATGCGCACGCGCACCTCGAGCCCTGGCGCGGCGTCGGCCAGGTCGATCCGCCCGTGGTGGAAGCGGACGATCGCCTGCGCGATGGCGAGCCCGAGCCCGCTGCCCCGCGCGGCCGACGCGCTCGCCCCGCGCTCGAACGGGCGAGTCACCCGTACCAGGTCGGCGGCGGCCAGGCCCGGCCCATCGTCGCGGATCGTGATCACCGCGCCATCGGCATCGCGTTCGAGCGACAGCCGCGCGCGCGTCCCAGCGGGCGTGTGCGTGGCTACATTTTCGAGCAGGTTGATCAGCAACTGGTTGATCAGGTCCGAATCGCCGGTGATCGAAACGTCGTCGAGCCGCCCGACTTCGAGCGTGCCGCCGCGATCGGCGATCACCGGGTCCATCGTGTCGGCGACATCCTCGATCAGCGGCCGGAGCGACAGCGCGGCCATCGCCGAAGGATGCCGGCCGGTCTCGATCTCGGCGAGGCGCAACAACGCGTCGAAGATCGCGATGATCGACGCGCATTCGCGTTCGGCCCGCTCGAACGTGCCCGACAGGGCCGGGTCGCCATCGGCGACACCGCGCGCGAGCGTGCCGCGCAAACGGGTCAGCGGCGTGCGCAAATCGTGCGCGAGGTTGCTCGAGAACAGGCGCTGGGCGCGGACCAGTTCCTCCATCCGGTCGATCATGCGGTTGAGGCTGTCGGCCTGGACCGCGAACATGCCGTCGAGCCGGTCGGTGGGAATGCGCCGGCTGAGGTCGCCCGCAGCGATGGCGTCCGCCGTGCTCTGCGTCTCCGCGAGCCGATTCGCCGTCAGCCGCGCGAACAGGAAGGTCGCCGATACCCCCATCACCAGCGCGACGAGCGAGATTGCCAGCACTACGCCAGGCAAGAGCGCGTGGAGGCTGGCCGCCGCTTCGCTATGCTGGACGATCACCAGCAAGCTGCCGCTCGGTAGCCGCGTCGCGAGCGCGCGCCCTTCCTGATAATTGCGGCCGCCGCCGAGAAAACGGACATCGGAAAAGCCCGGCGGCAGCGGCCCGATGTCGAGCCGTCCCGCGATCCGCGCGCCATCGCGGCCGAACAGTACATAGGTCCGCTCGCTGAGCACCTTGCGGCGCTGCCAATCGAGGATCTTGGCCGCCACCGCGGCATCGTCCGCGCCACGGCCGTCGACCGGTTGGAGATATTTGGCGGTGTGATAGCGCAACGACGCGTCGATGCGGCTCGACACCCAGGAATCCGCCGCGCTGAATCCGATCATGCCGACCGCGAGCATCGCGATCGCGAACGCCATACCGAACTGGATCGCGAGCCGGCCGACACGCGGCGACCGCGACAACGCGCGCGGGATCAAGCGCACCGATCCGACCGCAAGATATAGCCGGCGCCGCGCTGGGTCTCGATCGGGTCGCAGCCGAGGCCCAGCAACGCGGTGCGCAGCCTGCTCATATTGCTCTCGACGATGTTGGTGGTCGGCGAGAAGGAATAGGCCCAGACACTTTCGAGCAGCATCGACCGGGTGACGAGGCGATCGGTATTGCGCATCAGATGGGCGAGCAGCGAATATTGCTTGCGGTTGAGCGCGGCCGAAGTGTCGCGGTAGCGCGCGCGGTGACTGCTCGGGTCGAGTTCGAGCCGGCCGACCTGGAGCGGCGATCCTTCTGGCCGGGATACGTTGCGGCGCGCGATCGCGCTCAGCCGCGCGGCGAGCTCGTCCATGTCGAACGGCTTGGCCAGATAATCGTCGGCGCCGACCTCGAGCCCCTCGATCCGATCCTTGACCGAGCCCAATGCGCTCAGCATCAGGACCGGGACCGCATTGCCCTGGCGCCGGACATGATCGATCACCGACAGGCCATTGATGTCGGGCAACAGGCGATCGAGGACGATGGCGTCGTGCGGCCGCCGGTCGAGCATCAGGATCGCCTCCGACCCGGTCTGGGCGAGCGTCGTCTCGTGGCCATGCAGGCCCAGTCCGGCAACAATGTGCTCGGCGATCACCGGATCGTCCTCGACTATCAGGAAGCGCACGCCCGTCTCCGTCGTCCGGATCCTTCGTTGCGTCCGCCATGTGACAGGCCGATGTCAGCACAGTGACGGTTTGCGGTCGCTCCGACGTTAGGCCGGGTCGCTTGGCACCACTGCCATCGCCTGGATCTCGACCTTGGCTCGTGGTTCGACCAGGCGGACGACCTGGACCAGCGCCATGGCGGGGAAGTGCCTGCCGATCGTGTCGCGATAGGCGCGGCCGATGTCCTTCTGGCGCGCGGCATAGTCCTCGATATCGGTGACATACCAGGTCAGCGAGACGAGATGTTCGGGCACGGCGCCGCCGGCGGCGAGCACCGCGACCACATTGGCCAGCGTCTGGCGCACCTGATCGACCAGGTCGTCGCTGTCGAATTGCTGCTCGGCGTTCCACCCGATCTGACCGCCGACGGCGATCAGCCGCCCTTCCGCCGCGATGCCATTGGCATAGCCGAGCGGGGGCGCCCAACCGGCGGGCTGCAATATGTCATGCATGATCGGCCTTTCGCGAAGCGGCGGCGGCCTGGCGCAGCCGGAAGCGCTGGATCTTGCCCGTCGCGGTCTTGGGCAAAGCGTCGACGAAGCGGATCGCGCGCGGATATTTGTACGGGGCGATCACTGCCTTGACGTGATCCTGCAGCAATTTGACGGTGCGCGCGTCGGGCGCGGCGTCCTCGATCAGCACGACATGCGCCTCGACGATCTGGCCGCGGTCGGGATCGGGCGCGCCGATCACCGCGCACTCACGCACCATCGGATGCGCGAGCAGCGCCGCCTCAACCTCCGGCCCGGCGATATTATAGCCGGCCGAGACGATCATATCGTCCGAGCGCGCGGCGAAATGGTAGCGGCCGTCCTCGTCCTGGCGGAAGCTGTCACCGGTCAAATTCCAGCCGTCGCGAACGTAATCGCGCTGGCGCGAGTCGGCGAGGTAGCGGCAGCCTGTGGGGCCACGCACCGCGAGGCGGCCGACTTCGCCCACCGGCACATCGCGCATCGCATCGTCGACGATCCGCGCTTCATAGCCGCCGACCGCGCGGCCGGTCGCGCCCGGCGCGCGATCGTCGACCCGGTTGGTGATGAAGATGTGGAGCAATTCGGTCGAACCGATGCCGTCGAGGATCGGCTTGCCGGTGCGCCGCGCCCATTCCTCATAGACCGGCGCGGGCAAGGTCTCGCCCGCGGACACCGCGAGCCGCAATGAGGATAGATCGGCACCTTCCTCCATCGCCGCCATCATCGCGCGATAGGCGGTCGGCGCGGTGAAGCTGATCGTCGCGCGGTGGCGCTCGATCAGCTCGACCATATTGGCGGGCGACGCCTGTTCGAGGAGAGCGGCGGCCGCCCCGAAGCGCAACGGGAAGATCGCGAGACCGCCAAGTCCGAAGGTGAAAGCGAGCGGCGGCGAGCCGACGAAGATGTCGTCTGGCGTGACTCCCAGCACTTCGCGGGCATAGCCGTCGGCGATGATCAGCAGGTCGCGGTGGAAATGCATCGTCGCCTTGGGCTCGCCGGTGGTGCCCGAAGTGAAGCCGAGCAAGGCGACGTCGTCGCGCCCGGTGCGCACCGCGTCGAAGCGCACCGACTTGGACAAAGCGGCGCGGTCGAGCTCGGCATCGTGGTTGGCGGTGCCGTCGAAGCCGATCACCTTGTTCAAGAACTTGCTTCCCTTGGCGCAGGCGACGAGTTCGTCGAGCGCACGCGTATCGCACAGCGCCAGGCTCACTTCCGCCTTGTCGACGATCTTGGCGAGCTCGGCGGCACGCAGCATCGGCATGGTGTTGACCACCACCGCGCCCGCCTTGGTCGCGGCGAGCCAGCAGGCGACCATCGCCGGGTTGTTGGGGCCGCGGATCAGCACGCGATGGCCCGGCACGACGCCATAATCCTCGACCAACGCATGCGCGATCCGGTTCGACCAGTCGGCGAGCTCTTTGTACGTCCGCGCGCGCCCATTGCCGATCAGCGCGACGCGGTCGCCATGCCCGGCGACGACCTGGGCATCGCACAATTCGACCCCGGCATTGAGCCAATCTGGATAATCGAACCCGTCGAGCAACAGATCGGGCCATTGCTCGGGCGGCGGCAGATTGGCGCGAGCGAAGCCGTCGACATGACCGGTGGGGCCGAGCGCCATCAGTTGCCCTCGAACACCGGCTGCTGTTTGGCGACGAAGGCGCGATAGGCGCGTTCGAAGTCGCGCGTCTGCATGCAGATCGCCTGTGCTTGTGCCTCCGCCTCAATCGCCTGGTCGAGCCCCATCGACCATTCCTGGTTGAGCTGGGTCTTGGTGATACCGTGCGCGAAGGTCGGTCCGGCGACGATGCGCGCGGCGAGCGCCAGCGCTTCGTCCTCGAGTGCATCTGCGGCAACGAGCCGGTTGTAGAAGCCCCAGCGCTCGCCTTCCTCGGCGCTCATCGTGCGGCCGGTATAGAGCAGATCGGCGGCGCGACCCTGGCCGATGATCCGCGGCAGCATCGCGCACGCGCCCATGTCGCAGCCGGCGAGCCCGACGCGGGTGAACAGGAACGCGGTCTTGGCCGCGGGCGTGGCCAGGCGCAGGTCGCTCGCCATCGCCATGATCGCCCCGGCGCCGACCGCGACGCCGTCGACCGCGGCGATCACCGGCTTGCCACAGCCAATCATCGCCTTGACCAGATCGCCGGTCATCCGGGTGAAGCGGAGCAGGCCCTTCATGTCCATGCCCACCAGCGGGCCGATAATGTCGTGGACGTCGCCGCCCGAACAGAAATTGCCGCCATTGGGCAGGATCACCACGGCGTCGACATCGTCGGCATCGACCAGCGACCGGAACGTGTCGCGCAATTCGGCATAGCTGTCGAAGGTCAGCGGGTTCTTGCGCGCCGGATTGTCGAGCCGGATGCGCGCGATGCGATCGGCCACGTCCCAGCGGAAATGCGCCGGCTTCAACTCCGCCATCGCGGTCATGCGTCATTCTCCCATTGGCTGCGGAACGTGGCGAGCGTGGTGCTGAGGTCGCGCGCGGCATCGGGGTCGATCGGGCCGAGCAATTCGTCGATCCAGCGCGCATGCGCCGCGGCCATCGCGGCGAAGGCGGTGCGGCCGGCATCGCTCAGCCGCACGATCGCGGCGCGGCGGTCACCGTCGCGATGGCTGCGTACAACCAATCCGTCGGCGACGAGGCGCTCGACGATCCCGGTGACGTTGCCGTTGGAGACGAGCAGGAAGCGCGACAATTCGCCCATCATCATTCCCTCGGGCGCGCGGTCGAGCGCGGCCATGACGTCGAAGCGCGGCAAGGTGGTGTCGAACACATTGGCAAGGCGTTCGCGCAATTCGCGCTCGATCGCGCGCGTCGTGCGCAACAGGCGCAGCCACAGCCGAAGCCGCGCGCGGTCGTCGTCGGCGACGCGGGCGACCGCGCTCACCATGTCTCGCCGCCCGACACCGAAATCGCCTGGCCGGTGACCGATCCGGCACCATCGCTGACCAGCCACAGCACGGCGGCGGCGACTTCCTCGGGCGTGACGAAACGGCCCTGCGGATTGGCGAGCGCGGCGCGCGCCTCCTCCTCCGACCGCCCGGTCTTGGCAGTGATCGCATCGAGCGACCGCGTCAGCATTTCGGTCTCGGCAAAGCCCGGGCATACCGCATTGACGGTGACGCCGCTCTTCGCGGTCTCGGCGGCGAGCGCGCGCATCAGCCCGACCACGCCGTGCTTGGCCGCGACATAAGGCGCGACATAGGCATAGCCCCTCAAGCCGGCGGTCGAGGCGATGAACACGATTCGGCCCCTGCCAGCCTTGGTCATCGGCGCGATCGCCGGCTGGACCGAAAGGAACGCGCCGGTGAGATTGACCGCGAGGCTTGCCTGCCAGTCGTCCAGCGTCACCCGCGCGGCGGGCGCACTCATCGCGGCACCGGCATTGGCGATGACGATATCGAACGGCCCGCGCGCCAGTGGCGCGGTCTCGTACAGTGCGGCGATCGAGGCCGGGTCAGTGACGTCGGCGGCCACGCCATGGATACGCGGATGCTCGACCGCGTCGAGCGCGTCCTGACGGCGGCCGCAGATCGTCACCTCGACGCCCGCTTCGGCCAGCGCCAGCGCGATCGCGCGGCCGATCCCGCTGCCGCCGCCGGTGACCAGCGCATGCCTTCCTGCGATCGTCATGACATTTCTCCGCGCTCAGCAAGGCGATAGAGCTGGTCGCGCCCGGCGAGATACGGGTCGGGCCAGCGCGTTCCCTGGTCGCCGAGCCGCGCGGCGGCGTGGAGCGTCCAATAGGGATCGGCGAGGTGCGGCCGCGCCAGACAGACGAGATCGGCACGCCCCGCCATCAGGATCGAATTGACGTGGTCGGGCGAATAGATGTTGCCGACCGCCATCGTCGCGATGCCCACCTCATTGCGGATACGGTCGGAGAACGGCGTCTGGAACATGCGGCCATAAACCGGGCGTGCCTGGAGCGAGGTCTGGCCGGCCGAAACGTCGACGATATCGACCCCCGCCGCCTTCAGCATCCGCGCGATCGCCACCGCTTCCTGCGGCGTCACGCCATCCTCCCCGACCCAGTCGCTCGCCGAGATGCGCACCGAGATGGGTTTGTCCTGCGGCCATTCGGCGCGCACCGCGGCGAACACTTCCAGCGGGAAACGCATGCGGTTGTCGAGGCTGCCGCCATAGTCGTCGTCGCGGCGGTTGGTCAGCGGGGTGATGAAGCTCGACAGCAGATAGCCGTGCGCCATGTGGAGCTCGATCATGTCGAACCCGGCGCGGCCAGCCATGCGCGCGGCGGCGACGAACTGGTCGCGCACCGCGTCCATGTCGGCGCGGTCCATCGCCTTGGGGACCTGGTTGGCGGGCGACCAGGGGATCGCCGATGCCGCGATCACCGGCCAATTGCCCGACGCCAACGGCGCGTCCATTTCCTCCCAGCCCAATTGGGTCGAGCCCTTGGCGCCCGAATGGCCGAGCTGGGCGCAGATCTTCGCCTCGGTCTCCGCGTGGACGAAATCGACCAGCCGCTTCCACGCCGCCTCATGCTCGGGGGCGTAGAAACCGGGGCAGCCCGGCGTGATCCGTCCGTCGGCGCTAACGCAGGTCATCTCGGTATAGACCAGCCCCGCGCCGCCTTTCGCGCGCTCGGCGTAGTGCGCGAAATGCCAGTCGGTCGGGCAGCCGTCGACGGCCTTATACTGCGCCATCGGCGAGACCACGACGCGGTTGACGAGCGTCATGCCGCGGAGCGTGAACGGCGCGAACATCGGCGCGCGCGGGGCGTTGCCGGCGCCGGCCTGTTGCTGGAACCAGCCTTCGGCAGCGCCGAGCCAGGCATGGTCGCGCAGGCGGAGATTCTCGTGGCTGATGCGCTGCGAGCGGGTGAGCAGCGAATAAGTGAACTGCACCGGGTCGAGGTCGAGATAGCGTTCGACTTCCTCGAACCATTCGGCCGAGTTGCGCGCCGCCGATTGCAGCCGCAGCACTTCGATCCGCCGCGCGTCCTCATAGCGCACCAGCGCGTCGTCGAGCGCGCGATCGGCATGGAGTTGGTCGGCCAGCGCCACCGCGCTTTCGAGCGCGAGCTTGGTCCCCGAGCCGATCGAGAAATGCGCGCTCGCCGCGGCATCGCCCATCAGCACGATGTTGCCGCGGCGCCACGTCTCGCACAGCACGCGCGGGAAGCTGATCCAGGCCGAACCACGCAAATGGCCGGCATTGGACATGAGCGAATGGCCGCCGAGATGCGCGGCGAACACTTTCTCGCATGCCGCGATCGATTGCTCGCGGTTCATGTCGCCGAACCCCGCACGCGCCCAGGTCTCGGCCGAGCATTCGACGATGAAGGTCGCGGTGCCGGGCTCGAATTGATAGGCATGCGCCCACATCCAGCCATGCTCGGTCGGCTCGAAGATGAAGGTGAAGGCCTGGCCGAACGTCTGGTGCGTGCCGAGCCAGACGAACTTGTTGGCATAGAGCTGGACGTCGGGGCGGAACGTGTCAGCGAACGCTTCGCGGACGCGCGAATTGAGCCCGTCGGCGGCAACCACCAGGTCGTAGTTGGCCGCCAGCGCGGCGACATCGGCTACCTCGCTCTCGAACTCGAGCTCGACACCCAGGCCGCGCGCGCGCTCCTGCAGCAACAACAGCAATTGCCGCCGTCCGATTCCGCAAAAACCGTGCCCGGTCGAGACAGTGCGGGTGCCGCGATGCACCACCGCGACATCGTCCCAGTACGCGAAATGCGCGCGGATCGCTTCGGCGCTGACCGGATCGTTGGCGGCGAGGTTCTGGAGCGTCTCTTCGGACAGGACGACGCCCCAGCCGAATGTATCGTCGGCGCGATTGCGCTCGAACAAGGTCACGTCGTGGCGCGCATCGCGCAGCTTCATGCTGATCGCGAAATAGAGTCCCGCCGGGCCCCCGCCGACAATCGCGATCCGCATTCGACTCCTCGCCTGATTATCGCGGGAGGGTCGGCCTGTCGGGCAAAAGTTTCAAGTATAAAATATTCGCCGGTAAACGCCGCTTACGGCTCCGGCGGCGTCCTCGATGGATCGGTGCGCAACAACCACCGTCCCCACCAGAACAGGCCGAAGCCGATCGCGAACGGGACGCCGCCGACGACCAACGGGAGCATGATGATCGAGGGATCGCGCATCGCTTCGCTGAACCCCATGAACACGACCACCAGCGAGCACAGCCCGCTGCACGTCATGATCAGGATACCGACGCCGAGCAGCAGGCCGCCGAACAACCCTCTCATCGATCCCTCCTTGCGTCTTGCCGTGCCCTAGCCACGACCGCGGCGCCTTCCGCGCCCGGGCGGTAGAAAGTGTTGTAGGTGTCGAACGGAATGATCTGTTTGTTCGGCGTGACGAAATGGACGCAGCTGCGCTTCACCGTCGCCAGGTCGAAATTGTAGCGGTCGAGGAATTGCAGGATGACGACGCGGAAGCTGTTTGCATAGCCCAGCTGCTCGGGCACCAGCGCCTGCGGCAAGCAGCACAGCACGCCGGCCAGTTTCTCCTCGGTATTGCATTGCGTGGTGGCGAGGCTGAGCAGGTCGAGCACGCCCTGACGCAGCGCCGGATAGGCTTCGTAGCTGATCGTGTTGGGGCCATTGAGGATCAGCTCGCGCGGCAAGAGCGAGGTGATCGGCGTCACGCTGCGCCCGGCGCGCAGGCCGTAGCCGATGCAGATCTGGTCGGGATTGCACGGCAAGGGGATCATGTCCTCGATCCCGAACACACCCGCCTTGGCCACTTCGCGCCTGATCTGCGACAGCAGTACGCGGTTGGCCTTGGCGTCGAACCCTTCATTGCGCCCGGCATCCTGGACCGGCTGAAAGGTGACCCCGCGCACGCACGACCAGTCGAGCGCATGGTCGACGATCGCGGCGACTTCCTGATCGTTGACCCCGCGCTTCACGACCGCGACGAGCGTGGTCGACAGCCCGACGCGCTCGAGCTGCTCGAGTGCGGCCTGGCGGATGCGCGAGAGGCGCGCGCCGCGCAGGTTCATCAGCGCGTCGTCATTGAGGCTGTCGAACTGAAGATAGACTTCGAGCCGCGGCGCGTAGCTGGCCAGCCGATCGACGAATTCCGGTTCCTGCGCGATCCGCAGGCCGTTGGTGTTGATCATGACGTGGCGGATCGGGCGACGCTTCACCGCGTCGAGAATGTCGAAGAAGCGCGGGTGAAGCGTCGGCTCGCCGCCCGACAGCTGAACGAGATCCGGCTCGCCTTCGCTCTCGACCAACGCGTCGAGCATCCCTTCGATCACCTCGAGCGACAGATGCCCTCCATGCATGTCCTCGGCATCGGCGAAGCAGACCGGGCAAGCGAGGTTGCAGGCTGAATTGATCTCGACGATCGCCAGGCAGCTATGCTGTTCGTGGTCGGGGCAGAGACCACAATCGAACGGGCAGCCGGCCTCGGTCCTTGTCTGGGTATGCAAGGGGCGGTCGCCGGGCTTGAGCCAGTCCTTTTGCGAGCGCCAATAGGCCAGGTCGTCGCTGATCAGCGTCTTTTGCACGCCGTGCGTTCGGCAGCGCTTGAGGTAATAGACGCACTCATCCTCGATGATGACCTTGGCCGGCACGGTCTCGAGGCAGGTCTCGCACAGGCTCGTGGTCTGGCCGTGGAAGATATAGGGCGCCGCCTTACGGTCGGGCGGGGAGTGGAGCGGCGCGTCCGCGAGCGATCCAGAGGAGTGCATAGGCGCTGAGTCCGATCATCACGAAGTGGAACACGTTGAACGGGCCGATCAATGTTGGATAGGGCTTGAGGAACTCCCAGGCAAATCGCTGGACGGCATAGAAGAGGACGAAGGCGTGAAAGCCGTGCTCGACCGCCCAGCGGCGATGGCGGACCAGCGCGCGCCAATAAAGTGCGAGGAACAGCGCCATCGCCAGCGATTCGTAGATCTCGACCGGGTGGCGCGATACGCCGTCGCCAAGATCGACTCCCCAGGGGAGCGCGGTCGGCACACCATAAGTCTGGTCGCCTAACCCCGCGAACAGGCACCCCCAGCGGCCGACGACGATGCCGAGCGCGAGCGGGATGACGAACGGCCCACCGGTCGACCCGCGCACCCCGCGCGCCCATTTCCACAGCTCAACCGCGACGATCGCCCCCGCCAGCGCGCCGGCGATCGAATGCGAGACGACCGGGCGCGTATCGCGAAGCGTGTTGAGCGAACCCAGCAACCAGGCACCGAGCGCGCCCCCGACCGCAAGGTTGACGAAATAGCCTGGAGCAGTCTGACTCGCGAGCCCATCAACGCTGGCGCGACGGTGGCGATAGACCCACCGCGCACCAAGGAACGCCGCGACCCACGCAGCGAGATCGCCGACATAATGGTACCAAGGCGCGGTCAGGACATGGATCACGCGCATTGGGTAGCATGATCGACATAAGAGGCGAGAGAGCCAGCCCTATTTGCGGGCGCGACGACCCTCGCTATAGTTGTCTGATGGAAGACATAGTCTTCATCTCGTTGGCCGAAACTCTCATCCACCAGGTCGATGACAGGTTCGGGCGTGCGGCGGCGTGGGCAGTCGCCGTTATCATGTGCGTCCTGCCTATCGCGCTGATCGCCGGTGCGGTGGTCTGGCTGAAGGCTTAGAAGGGGGCATTACTCCCAACTGATCGCGTCGTCCGAAAACCCGTCGCGCTGCACGCGGACCACGCAAAAGCGCTGGCCGCTCGGCGCGCGCATCACCACCCAGCGCTCCAATTGCTTATCGATCGTCGCGCCGAGTTTCTGCAGACGCTCGACTTCGGCGGGAATGTCGTCGGTTTCGATATCGAGATGGATCCGGCTGTCATGCTCGACGCGCTGAATCTGCACGCTGATCTCGCCCTCCGGGGTTGCCAGCATCCGGTAATTGCCCCGCGTACCGGGATGATCGGGGTCGACCGGCCGGCCCAGCGCTTCCGCCCAGAAGTGCGCGGCGGCGTCGATATCGTCCGTGTTGCAGTCGATCAGAATGCCATTGATGCGCGATCTATGCACGACAACATCTCCAATGCGGGCATGAGGCAGGCAGACGCCTCTGCCCTATTATCGCGAGCAGTTTAGGCATGGCTGTCCGTGGTTTACAAATCAACGTCGCGAGCATCCGGATAAACGGAGCTTATCGATCTCCGCCGCTCGCCCCTATCGCATGATCGCCCGCAGCTGATCCGCCGCAGCCTTGAGCGCGGTACTATCCTGTTCGGCCTTGGCGATGGTCATCGCGCCCGTAAACAGGGCGATGACGACGTTGGCGAAAGCCTCTGGATCGGGAGCATAGAGCGCCTCCCCCGCCGCACGGTCGCGGCGGATGCGGTCGGCGATGGCGTCGCGCCAGACGCGATATTCGCTCGCCAGCGCATCGCGTAGATCGGCATCGGCCAGCGACAATTCGAGCGCGAGATTGCCGAGCGGGCAGCCCGAGACGGAGCCCTGCGCATCGAGCGCGGCGGCGACCGTGTCGAATGCCTGCAGGATGCCGGCGGCGGCGCTCGGCGCATCGCGGACCGTGGCCACCCAGGTTTCGCCCAATTCGGCCGCGACCCGCTCGCCGATCACCGCCAGCGCGAGCGCTTTCTTGGTCGGGAAATGATGATGGAGCGCTCCGCCGGTAACCCCCGCCATGCGCACCAGGTCATGCGTGCTGGTCGCGGCGAAACCCGACGACTGGAACGATCGCGCCGCAACGTCGAGCACGCGATTGCGCAACCCGATCGGATCGTTGGTGCGGATTTTCGATCTAGTCATGCCGCCCTTTCCTTTCTGCTGACCATATCGCCAGGATAGATACCGGGCAACCGGTCGGTTCGAGGCGCCACCCGACCTTTGCGAAGGATTAACTATCGGCGTCCATCATTGCCGCGACATCACGGATTAAAGGCATGTTCGAGCGCAAGATCATGTTTTCGGACAGGCAAAGGCGGCGTCCGGCACTGCCGAACGACGTGCGCCTGTCGCTCGACGAGGTCGATCGGTACGTCATCGCCGCGGCGCGCGCACGGGGGTATCCCGAAGATTTCCTGACCGACGCGGCCAGGCAGGTGCGCTTCCTGGAAGCGCGCGGCTTGCCGGGCTTCGCTTCGTTCCGGCGCGAAATGCTGGAACATGGCACCGAGACGCTGACCCAGCGCGGGCAGCTTACGCGGCCCGATGGGCAACGGGGCGGACACTGCCCGATGATCGACGCGCTACGGATCGCCGAGCGGTTCGACCGGATCGTCGCGCTGCCGCCCGGCCGCGAGGCCGATTACCCGATGCCGTCCAATCCGCTGCTCGCAATACCCGTGCTGGCCGAATGTGCCGGACGCCACGGCGTCATCATGATGACGACCTTCTACATCCACGAGCGGCCCGGGGCGTATGTGTTCGTCGACGGAGATCGCGCCGCGCTGCACGGAGCGTACCACGCGCTGTTCGAGGCCGATTCCTGGGGCATAGCGCGCTTTCCCGAGGAGACCCACGGCACGCCACCGCTGCGCGAAGCTCATATCGAGGCGATCGACTTTCCGGCGGACGCGCTGCGCGACCTGATGACGCTGATCGAAAGCCAGCCGTAACCGGCGCCGGCCGTCGCTCCGGAAGGGACGAACAGTGACAGCGGCTGCCAGGCCCTATTCCATCAACCCCAGCCCGAGCAGCAGGATCCCGAACAAGGTCAGCGTGATCGTGGCGAAGATCAGCAGCGCGAAGGTGCGCCACAGGGCCGAGAACCAATTGAGCTGATAGGCGCCGCGCAGCTGGAAGAAGATGTGTACCGGCGGCCCGAACGCGATCAGATTGCCGTAGAGCCAGGCCGGCGCGCCGATCGTCATCAGCAGCGAGATGGTCGTCGCCAGCAACATCATGAATGCCAGCGAATAGGTCACGAAGATGGCGTGATCGTAGAGCTTGAAGCGCCGCCGCCACAGGAACAGCAACGCCACGAACGGCACCGAGATCGGGATCAGCGCCCAGCTATATTTGTACGCCGAGGACTGCAGCTTGTAGAGCGCGAGTTCGGGATTCTCGTTGGCTTTGCGGATGCCCTTGTCGAGCGCGGGCCACCCGGTGCTGACGTTGTTCACCGCCTCCTTGCGGCCCTGCTCGGGACCCGCCGCGATGCTGGTGCGCGCGACCCGCAGTCCGCTGAGCGTCGCCTGATATCCGACGATATCGCCCTGATCGTCGTCATCGGCCTTGCCCTGGGCGACGCGCTGTTGCGCGCGGTCGAGCTTGGCCTGGGTGCTGGCAATCTCTCCATCCAGCTTCGCCAGTTTCTCGGCCTTGGTCGCCGGCGTTTTGTCGAAGTTGAAGTTGGTGCCGCTTTCCAGCGAATGGAAAGTCGCGAACATCAGGAAGACGAAGAACAGGAACATCGCCAGCGGCGACACGAAGCGCGCGCGCTCGCCATCGATATAGCGCCGCGTCAGCCCGCCGGGCCGCGTGACCAGCATCGGCACGGTGCGCCACACCTTGCCTTCGAAATGGAACACGCCGTGAAGGAGGTCGTGCCCGATCGAGGTCAGGGTCTTGTGGACATGCCCGTTCTGGCCACAGGCATGACAGAACGAGCCGATCAGCGCGGTGCCGCAATTGAGGCAGACGCCGTGCGCACCCTCCCCGACCCCGTGTTCGCCCGCGCTTGGTTCGACCGCACGCCCGATCAGCGCCCCGGTGGCGATATCGCCTGCTGCCGCAAATTCCCCGCTCATGGCGCGATGGATAGCATTGGCCGCAGGAAAGGCGATAGGGCTTTGGCGACCGGTTTCGGCGTGATAATCGGCCCGCCATGGAAACGACCGTCGACATCGAAATCGATCCCGTCGCGCTGATCGCGTCGATGGGCCGGCATGCGCGATCCGCGGCCCTGGTACTCGCCGGGCTGTCGAGCGCTGATAAGGCGCGCGCGCTGAACGCCATGGCGCAGGCGATCCGCGATGCCGAGCCGGACATCCTGGCCGCGAACAAGATCGACATGGCCAACGGCACTGCCGCCGGGCTGTCGGCGGCGCTGCTCGACCGGCTGAAGCTGACGCCCGAGCGCGTCGCCGCGACCGCCGACGGAGTCGCCACCGTGGCGACACTCAAGGACCCCGTCGGCGAGATAATCGACGAGATCGAGCGGCCCAACGGCCTGAAGCTCGCGCGCGTGCGCGTGCCGATCGGCGTGATCGGCATCATCTATGAAAGCCGGCCCAATGTGACCGCCGACGCTGCGGCGCTCTGCATCGGATCGGGCAATGCGGTGATCCTGCGCGGCGGGTCCGAGGCGATCGAAAGCAATCGCGCGATCCACGCGGCGCTGGTCCGCGGGCTGGAGGCCGCCGGCCTTCCCGGCGAGGCCGTGCAATTGGTGCCGGTGACCGACCGCGCCGCGGTCGGCGCGATGCTGACGGGCGAAGGCGTGATCGACATGATCGTCCCGCGCGGCGGCAAGGGACTGGTCGCGCGCGTTCAGGCAGAGGCGCGGGTGCCGGTGCTCGCGCATCTCGACGGGATCAACCACATCTATGTCCACGCCTCGGCCGATCAGGCAATGGCCGAGGACATCGTCGTCAACGCCAAGATGCGCCGCACCGGCGTGTGCGGCGCGATGGAGACGTTGCTGATCGACCGCGACTATCCCAACGCCGGCCGGCTGATCCAGAAACTGCAGGCGGCGGGGTGCGAGGTCCGCGGCGATCCGTTGCTCAAGCAATTGGTGCCCGGCGTGGTGTCGGCGGGCAGCGAGGATTGGGATACCGAATATCTCGACGCGATCGCTTCCGCGCGTTTGGTCGGTGGGGTCGACGAGGCGCTGAGCTTCATCGCCGCGCACGGTTCGCACCATACCGATGCGATCATCGCCGAGGACGCAGCCGTCGCCGAGCGCTTCCTGGCCGCGGTCGACAGCGCGATCGTGCTGTGGAACGCCTCGACCCAATTCGCCGATGGCGGCGAGTTCGGATTGGGCGCCGAGATCGGCATCGCCACGGGACGACTGCATGCGCGTGGACCCGTCGCGCTCGAAGGACTGACGACGTACAAATGGATCGGGCGAGGGACCGGACAGATCCGGCCATAAGCGGAGCGGTATCGCCAATCGCCGGTCGGACTAATCGGGCCGAGCCATCACCTCACGCGTAAGGCGGGCGGTGACGCCCCATCGGGCTGGTGGTGAAGATCTCGCAGCCGGTTTCGGTGATGCCGATCGAATGTTCGAACTGCGCCGAGAGCGAGCGGTCGCGCGTCACCGCGGTCCAACCGTCGTCGAGCATCTTCACGTCGGGGCGTCCGGCGTTGATCATCGGTTCGATGGTGAAGATCATGCCAGGCCTCAGTTCGGGGCCAGTGTCGGGCCGGCCATAATGCAGGACATCGGGCGCGTCGTGATAGACGCGGCCGACGCCATGGCCGACAAAATCCCGGACGACGCCATAGCGATGACGTTCGGCATGCTGCTGGATCGCATGTCCGATATCGCCCAGCCGATTGCCCGGTCTGGCCTGCTCGATCCCGCGCATCAGGCATTCGTAGGTGACGTCGACCAGTCGCCGCGCCTTCACCGACACGTCGCCGACCAAGTACATGCGGCTGGAATCGCCGTGCCAGCCATCGACGATCGAGGTCAGGTCGATATTGACGATATCGCCGTCCTTCAGCGTTCGCGCGCCGGGAATGCCGTGGCAAACGACATGGTTGATCGAAATGCAGCTGGTATGGGCATAGCCGCGATAGCCGATATTCGCCGGAACCGCCCCGACGGCCACGATCGCGTCATGGGCGAAGACGTCGATCGCCTCGGTGCTGACGCCAGGTTGCACTATGTCGGCAAGAGCGTCGAGCACCAACGCTGTCACCTGCCCCGCCTTGCGCATGCCGGCGAAATCCTCGGCTCCATGGAGCTTGATCGCGCCGGTGCGGCGGTCGGCGCCTTTCGACGCCGCGGCGACATAGTGGGTCATCAACGTCTCTACTGTCCAAACAGGCGCCGAAGCGCGATCGTTCGTGAGTATGACCGCGGATTGGCGGACGCAAGGTAAGGGCCAGGCGGCGGCTAACCGATCCTGACCAGCACCTTCGACTTGCAAAGGATGCGGCCGACGAGGCAACCCGCACCCTTCAGCGTATTGTGGTCGACCAGCACGATGGTGCCGGAAAACGTCCTGTTGAGATCCGGGACGAATACCTTGCCGCGCCAATTGCCCGCGGAATCCTGTCGAAAGTCGCGAAAGACCTGGGTGCCGATCAGGTCGTGCGTGCCGCCGCGCCGGGCATCCGCAATCGCCTCATCGCTCGCCCAGACGACCTTGCCGCACACCGACTCGCCGCAATGGCGGATCTCGATATGCATCGTGTCGCGAAGGTTGCGCCATGTGCCGATTGCGGCGTCCTGTTCGCCGGCATTGGCGAAGGAAAAGGTCAGCAGGCTCAGAATGACGGCCAGGATCGCGCGCGGCATCCGGTACTCCAAATTGGTTGATTGCCGCTGCGATATAATTTCGGCGGCGACATCCGCCAGAGGCCGCCCGCAAGGATGGCGCCGCTAGACCGTGCGCCGCCCCTCGCTTTGGTGTAAGCAATCACGATGGCCGACGACACCATCATCCAGACGCCCGACGGGCCGATGACCTGGGCGGAGTGGAAGAAGAAACACCCGATTCAGGTCCCATCGCGCCGCACCAAGGGCAAGGACCTGCCCAATAAGATCAAACGGCGCACCGATGACTAACGCGCGAACGCCAGACGCTTGACCGCTGCTCGATCCTGCCCAACCTAGGCGGCATGGCCAGAAAACCACGCCGCCAAGTCATCAATCTCGGCGGCTTCCCCGCGATCAAGATCGGCGCCCCCGCGCCGTTCGCCGACCTCTATTACTGGGTCATGGAGATGTCCTGGCCGATGTTCATCGGCCTGGTGTCGCTGTTGTTCCTCGTCGTCAACATCGTGTTTGGCTTGATCTACGCGGCCATGCCGGGCGCGGTCGTCAATGCCCAACCCTATTCGGTGGTCGACGGGTTCTTCTTCTCGGTCGATACGCTCGGGACGGTCGGCTATGGGGTGATGGCACCCGCGACCCGTTTCGCGCACGCCATCGCGTCGATCGAGATTCTGACGGGCCTGTTCTTCTCGGCGACGATGACCGGGCTGATCTTCGCGCGGTTCGCGCGGCCGCGGCAAAGCCTCGAATTCAGCCGCGTCGCCGTGATCGGCCGCCACCAGGGCAGCAAGGCGCTGATGGTGCGGGTGGCATCGACGCGATCGCGCGCGCTGGCCGACGCCCAGGCGCAGATGTCGTTCCTCGAGACGCATCATCTTGGCGACGGCCGCTTCTTTCGCAGTCTCGTCACGCTGCCGCTGGTCCGGGACACCAATCCGCTGCTCGGCCTGTCCTGGACATTGGTCCATCTGCTCGCCGATGACAGCCCCGTCCTGGCCGCGCTGGCAAGCGAGGACCGCTTCCTGCTGACCGTCACGATCGGCGGGGTCGACACGCTGCTCGCCGGGCCATCGCTGGGCGGGGTCCGCTATGACCGCGATCACATCCGGGCCGATCACGAATTCGTCGATATCATTTCCGAGGAGGATGGCGTCGTCCGCCTCGACATGACGTTGCTCCATGAAACGGTGCCGATCGGCTGACTGACCGGCGCGAGCCCGGGGTCGATCTGCGCGAGAATGGCCGGGGTGCCGCGCGCTCAAGCGACAAGTTTTCCGTACGGCTGACCCGCCGCCTTGAAAGAAGAGGCCTTCCGCCCTGCCTCCCGCGGTGGCACGATCGGGATCGGATCAGGCAAGGAAGCGGGTCAGCATCGGCCCGGCGAGATGGGGAAAGCGATGCGTCCTGTCGAGACTTTCGAACTCGTCCTGGCCCTCTTGGTCGGTGTCGTCGCGCTGCATTGGGCGGCGCGGCGACTGAAGCTGCCGCCATCGACTGCCTTGCTGGTGGGCGGCGGTGGGCTTGCCTTCATCCCCGGACTGCCGCCCGTGGCGCTCGATCCCGAACTGGCGCTGGTCTTGTTCCTGCCGCCATTGCTGATGGACGGTGCCTATTTCACCGCGTTCGGACGGTTCCGGCGGCATTTGCCGGGAATCCTGTCGCTCGCCATCGGGGCGATCATCTTCACCACGCTGGCGGTCGGGGTCGTCACGCATTGGCTCGTCCCCAGTCTGCCCTGGGCAGCATGTTTCGCGCTCGGCGCGATCGTGTCGCCGCCCGACGCGGTCTCGGCGCGCGCGGTGCTGCAGAACGTCAAGCTCCCGCGCCGGCTGTCGGCGCTGGTCGAGGGCGAAAGCCTGCTCAACGACGCGACCGGGCTGGTGCTGTTCCGCTTCGCCGTGGCGGCAACGTTGAGCGGCACGTTCAGCGCCGGCGCCGCGGTCACCAGTTTCTTCCTGCTCGCGCTCGGCGGGGTGGTGGTCGGGCTGGCGGTTGCGGCGGGTTGGCTGTTCGTGGTCAAGCGGCTGAAGGACCAGACGCTGATCATCATGGCCAATACCTTGATGTGCTGGGTCGCCTATATCGCCGGCGAGCGCGTTCATGTCTCCGGCGTGATCGCGACGGTGGTCGCCGGGCTGATGCTCGGCTGGTATCAGCATATCGTCTTTTCCGCTCCCGTCCGGCTGCGCGGCAGCGCCTTCTGGCAGACGATGGTGTTCGTGCTCGAGGCGATCGTCTTCATCCTGATCGGCTCGTCGTTGCGCGGGGTGCTCGATCGGGTCGGCGGGGTCGAGGCGGTCACCGCGACGATGACGATCCCGATCCTGGGCGTCATCCTGACCATCGTCGCGGCGCGCTTCGCCTGGATCTTCGCCAATGACGGCCTGCTCTCTGCCCTCCGCGCGATGGGACTGAAGCGCGCGCGGCCGCTCGGCGTGCGCCAGGCGACAGTGCTGAGCTGGACGGGCATGCGCGGCGTCGTCACGCTGGCGGTGGCGCTGTCCCTGCCCGCGGCGATGCCGGGGCGCGACCTGATGCTGGTCACTGCCTTCGCGGTGATCTTCGCCACCGTCGTCGTACAGGGGACGAGCCTGGGCTGGCTGATCCGGACGGTCGAACCCGAGGACAAGGACCCGCCGGCGAAGATGACGATGGCGGAGACCGAGGCGGCGATCGCCGGCGCTCGCAACGCGGCGGTCGAAGCCAATGCCTATGACCAGGACGGCACGCTGATCCACCCGCAATTGCTCAAGCAATCACACAAGCGGCTAGAGGCGATCCAGCGCTACGCGGCGGACGCGGATACGTTCATGGAGAATGTCCGCCCGCATTTCGACGTGATCCTGACCGCGATCGCCGCGGGCCGCGCCGAACTGATCCGCGCCCACCGCGCTGGGCTGATCGAGGACGAGGTATTGCAAGAACTCGAACGCGATCTCGACGTCGAGGAATTGGGGATCATCCTGCAGCGCGGAGAGTAGGCGGCCCGGGTAGTTGAGCAATCACTGCTAGAGCATCGCGCGGAAAAGTGGGTACCGGTTTTCCGCAAAAAGCGATGCGACGACAAATAACTAGAACGGAGCGCGTGATTCAGAAATCACGCGCGACGCTCTGGGGCAACGCGCCGAAGAGATCGTTCAACCAGCAAATGCCCTTCGACCACGGTCGACATGCATCTGATGCGACCCTGCGAGCTCGACGCTCGGAGATTGGATCGTCCGCATGAATAGCCACTCGCCCGTTACGCGCTGCGGCGTGATGTCGATCATCATATAGCCCCGCTGACTCGTGTCGGCCCATTGCAGCTCGGGATTGGCGGCGACGAAGCCCCGGGCGACACTCTTTGAGTCGGCGCGGAAACTACCCTCCAGGCCGCCCGAGGTGACGCTGTGGCCGGCGAACTCGACGCCGGCGCGCTTTCCGTCCTCGACCAGCGAATAAGCCCAGGCGTTATGACTGTCGCCCGACAGCATGACGAGATCCGCGTCCGCCTCCTGCGCCGATTTCAGCAATCGCGACCGCGCGGCGGGATAGCCGTCCCAGCGATCCATCCACATCGGCAGGCCGATCCGCGCCGCGCGAACATCGTTCTTGAAGCGGCTCACGACCTGATCGCTGGCGTCGGAGCGGAGCCAGCCGACCGCGTCGCCGGGCATCACCGTCCGGCCAAGGATCGTGCCCATGCCGACCAGCTGCCAGGCGGTCGACCGGGCGCCGGCCTTCAGCGCATGCGCCAGCCAGCTTTCCTGGGTCGACCCGAGCATGGTCGCGGAAGGATCCTGCCACACGCCGTCGCGAAACGCCTTGAGCGCGCCATCGGTATCAGGGGCGTGATAAGCGGCGGCGATATCGGCCTGTTTGGTGCGCGCCAGCAACCGCGATTCGGTGCGGTAGAGCGTTGCCAGCGTCCCGATCGGATAGGATTTCCAGGGTTCGTCGGACACCGGCATCCATTCGCGATAGACCTGCATCGCGGCGGCGCGGCGCGGGTTCCAATCGCCTTCGGTCTTCGGCTGATGGTTTTGCGCCCCGCCTTCCCAGCTGTCATTGGCGGATTCGTGATCGTCCCAGAAGGCAACCATCGGCGCCATCTGATGCAGCCGCTGCAGATCGCCATCGGCGCGATAGCAGGCATAACGCAGGCGATAATCGGCGATCGCGAGGATTTCATGATCGGGTTCCACCGCCCGGCCGGCGATAATCTTGTCCTTATAGGATGCGTTGCCGTATTCGTAGAAATAGTCGCCGACATGCATCCAGAGATCCAGGTCGGTCCGCTTGGCCGCATGGCCATAAGCGTTGAACCAGCCGACCGGCATGTTCGAGCAAGAGAACACCGCCAGTCCGAAGCGAGCGGCATCGTCCGTCGGCAAGGTCTTCGTCCGGCCGACCGGCGAGCGGCTGCCATCGGGGGCGACGAAGCGATACCAGTAAACCGTTCCCGGTTTCAGCCCGTCGACCGTGATCTTCGCCGTCCAGTCCCGATAGACGCCGGTGCGCACGCTGCGGCCAGACATCACCTTGGTGAAATCAGGATCGAGCGCGACTTCGGCATCGAGCCGAACGATGTCCTCGCCCGTCGCGGGCACGTACCGCGTCCATAGCAGCATGGAATCGGGGCCGGGCTCTCCGCTCGCCACGCTATGCGTGAACCCCTTGGCGGCGAGCAGCTGGGCGAGGCTCCGGCCCGGCGCTACCAGCAGCGCGCCCAGGCCAAAGCCGGCACCCAGAACGAGGCTACGCCTATCGATCGTCAACATCATGAAACTCCGCAAAACTGATCGATGAAATGGCGGCTCAGAAGGTGGCCTTGAACGCGACGTTCCACATCGATCCATAGATGCTGTAGAGCTGCACCCGGCTGCGGATGTTGGAATAGACGATGTCCGGCGCGTTGAAGATGTTTCGGCCGGCGATCTGCACCGCGTATTTCTTGGAGATCTTGTACGTCGCGCTGACGTTCCACAGCGTGCGGTCGGCGTGATAAAGGATACCGTTGGTGGCAGTCGTCGGCGTGTTGCTCAGCGCGCTGGTGCGGTAGGACGACTGATAATTGCCGGTCAGCTGGAAATCGATCGGACCGCGGCCATAGCGGATGCCCCAATTGGCCGAATATTTGGGCAGGTTCACGCGCACGCCATCGGGGTCGACCAGGTTGAACGATCCGCGAAGCCCGAAGCCTTTCAGCGCCCCCGGCAGGAAGGTCAGCTGCTGGTCATATTCGAACGTCACGCCGTTGGTGCTGCTCACGCCCGGCTGATTCACCGTGCTGACGAAGGTATAGCCGCTATAGTCGCTGTCGCTGTAGCCGGCGTCCTTGGGATCGATGGTGATGCCCGTCACCTGCATGTCCTTGACGTCGAGCCGATAGGCCGAAATCGCGATGATGCCCGCCGGCTCGAGATAATATTGCAGGCTGGCATAATATTTCGTCGAATGCTCGGGCTTGAGCAGCGGGTTGGGCACGGTGACGATCTGGGTCGTGTCGTTGACCGAGATGGCGCCGCCGAGATTGCCATAGTCGGGACGCAGGATCGCCTGGCTGAAGGCGAATTGCGCGACCAGATGTCGGTTGAAATCGTATTTGAGCCCGCCGCTCAGGAACCAGTCGCCATAATCGCCGGTCTTCCACAGCTGCTGGCCGTTATAATATTGATAATTCACATAATCGACGGTGCCGGCCTTGTACCCCGCGGCGAGGACATCTTTCGCCGGGCGGACTTTCGCGATCAGCGCGCCTTCGCGGGTTCCTTCATAACGCAGGCCGAGGTCGAACTTGAGTTTGTCGACCTGGCCTTGCAGCTCGACATAGCCGGAGCTGATCGTTTCGCGGACGCGATGATTGTTGAGGTAGTCGCGCTGCAAATTGCCCACGACGTCGGGCACGAAATATTCCGGATGCTGCTGATAGAGCGCCCAGGTCGCGTAATTGCTGTCGGCGCGCCAGCCCTGATCGTTGAAATTGCCGGCGTCGAAGCCGCGGATCTGGAATTGGTAATTGGTCGTCGCCGGGAGGGTCGACCCCTTGGGGCCGACATAATTGAACAGATTGTAGGACCCTTCGGTGGTCGACCATTCGTTGGTGCGGATGCCGCCGCCGGCCAGCAAGGTGGCGCGAACGGGGCCCACATCGAACTTCTTCTTGATGTCGAGATTGCCGCCATATTGACGGCCGGCGGCATTGGACTCCGCCGACCGCACGGTATTGCTGACCGGCAGCCAATTGTCGGGATTGCTCCACGACGGCCCGGCGGTCTGGGTCAGCGTATAAGCCGGGGACTCGGATGAGGCGCGATCGAGCGTGAAGCCGATCACTGAATCCTTGGTGTCGTCGCGCTGGAAGAAGCCCTTGCTGCCGTCGCGGAAATGGTATTCCGAGCTGGAATAAGCGCCGCGCAGCACGATGTCCCAGCTGTCGCCCTGATATTCCAGCTTGGGGGCGATGATCCCGGCCGGCGTGCCGGCGTAGCGATGCGAATATTGCGTGTTGACGTTGGTGTTGGCACCGTTCGGATTGACGACGATATGGGTCGGCGTCGAATCCGCGGTGGCATAGCTCTTGGCCGAGGTGCCGAACGTCAGGAAAGTGTATTGGTTGAAATATTCGACGTCGTAGAATGAGTAGGTTCCGCGCAGCGAGAAGACGAGCTTGTCGGAGAATTTATAGTCGATCGCGCCGTTCACCGCTTCGCGGTGCGTGAACTTCGGCCCGGGGCGCCACATCACCTGATAGGGCAGGACCGTACCGTCCTTCAGGTAGGACCAATCGGTCTGGACGCGATCCTGCTCAACATAATTGGCGTTGTAGCTGCCGCTGAGCGCGACCCCGAGACGACCATTGAGGAAGACGTCGGCGAAGGAAACCTGCGCGGACGGAAAGATCGTCGCATGCTTCTTGTCGTCCGGCATGTACCGCGCGGCGAATTGGGAATCGGACGTGCCGATCGCCCCGATTTGCAGCTGCAACAGGCGCTTCTTGCGCTGGAAGGCATATTTGCTGACCAGGTTGATCGAGCCCCCCGGGGCGTCGGCGTCCATCCCGGCGGTCAGCGTGTTGTTGAGTTCGATCCGCGAGATGCCGGTGATCGACATCTGCTCGAACGAATTCTGGCGGCCGGCATTGTTGTTCGAGGTGGCGGTCGCCATGCGGGCGCCGTCGGTCGTGAACAGCGAGTATTTGGGATCGAGGCCGCCAATACGCACGGCATTGGTATCGACTTCGACATAGTCGAGCGAGATGCCGGGCATGTTCTTCAGGAATTCGCCGACATCGCCCATCGTCAGCGCGCCGAAATTGTCCGCGTCGACCGCATTCATGGCATTCGGTGCGGAACGGCGCTTCATCAGCGCGGCGGCTTCGCCGGAGCGCACGCCCACGACCGTGATATCCTGGCTGCCCTCGTTCCCGGCATTGAGCGACTGCGGCCGCATCGCGATGTCGACCGACGCCGGCTTGCCGGCGGCGATGTTGGTGGTGGTCCTGATGTCCTGCAAACCGGCATAGCGCACCACGATCGTGACCTCGCCGTTCGGGACGTCGGTGATGCGGAAGCCGCCGTCATCGTCGGTATAGGTGACGATATCGGTGCCTTCGACGCGTATCTCGGCATTATGCAGATACTGGCCGGTCGCCGTGTTGAGCACACGACCGCGGATCACGCCGTTCCCGACGCTACGTCCCTTGCCATTGTCGGACGCACGGTTCGACCGCAGCGTGATGGTCTGCCCATCGTCGCCGACGATCCGGAGCGGTGTTCCCGCGATCAGGCGGCGCAGTGCTTCGCGCGTATCCATCGTGCCCTTGATCGCCGGCGTACTGACACCGGCCAGGTCTCGCGCGGAGGCCACGATCTGGATCTGGCCCTGGCGGGCAAGCTCCGGGATCGCCTTCACCGCAGCCTGCGCGGGGATGTCGAAGCTGCGGCCCTGCGCATAAGCGGGCGCCGACACGACACTGGCGGCGATGGCGCTGCCGCACAGAATGGTATGACGCGAAAACATCTTCTTCCCCCTTTTGCATGCGACGATCGTCGCCCTGTTGGGGACTGAGAGCCTTGGGCTGACCGCTTCCGCCACCGGACGGAGGAAAATTTTGGAAGCGCCACCCGCGCGACGGACTGTCACATATTCAGGCTAGCGGAGGTTCGAATCGACACGGCGCGGTCTGGTTCCACCATGTGGATCGCGGGCGGTCCCGGGGTGCCCATTTCCCTTGCCTACGGATACCAGATGAGCGGATTCGACCAGGAACGAACACGCTGGTTTCTTCGAAACATCCTGCCACATGAGCCGGAACTGCGCGCATGGCTGTCCCGATCGACCATCGCGGGGCTCGAGCCGGACGACGTCATCCAGCAATCCTATGCGATCTTCGCCGAGATGGAGCGCGTCGATACGATCAGCTATCCGCGCGCCTATCTGTTCCAGATCGCCCGCTCGCTGATCACGCGCCACATCCGCCGCGCCCGGATCGTGCCCCTCCACGCGATCGACGAACGGTTCGATTGTCCTGACGACAGTCCCTCGCCCGAACAATATGCCGTGGATCGCGATGAATTGCGCGAACTGGCCCATGCGATCGCGGCGATGCCCGATAAAATGCGCGAGGCCTTCATCTTGCGCCGGGTCCACGGCCTGCCCCAACGCGAAATCGCTTCCCAAATGAACATTTCAGAGAATACCGTCGAAAAGCATATATCCAGAGGCATTCGTTTCCTGATCGAGTGGTTTGGGCATGGCGGAAGAGCGCTGTCTCGAGGCTCTAGAAGCCAGGGTGTGGAGATTGCCTCGCTAGATGCCGACATTCGAATCCAGTCGAAGCATTGATGAAACCGCGTCCGATTGGACGGCGCGGCTTGATCGTGGACAGCTGACTCCAGGCGAGCAGGCTGAGCTCGAAGCGTGGCTGCACGGTGATCCGCGGCGGCGCGGCGCCTTGTTGCGGGCACAGGCGATCGCGCTGAAGAGCGAGTCCGCCCAGGCATTGGGGGCGCGCTTCGATCCCGCCGATTTCGCCCCGCCCCCGCCCGCGGACAAGAGTGGAATCTCGCGCCGCCGGACCTTGATCTGGACCGGCACGGCTGTCGCCGGTGCGACGTTGATCGCGTTGGGGGTCGGCATGCCCGCTGCCGGCACGACGATCAGCACGGGCCGGGGCGAGCTTCGCCTGGTGCCGTTGAAGGACGGTTCGACGGTCATGCTGAACACCGATACCAGCATCAGAATTCGCGACGGCGCCGACGAGAGGCGCGTGACCCTGCTCAAGGGCGAGGCTTTCTTCTCGGTCGCGCGGGGCAGGACGAAGCCGCTCGTCGTCGAGGTCGACGGGCGTCGCCTGATAACGGGCCAGGCCACATTCAACGTCCGCAAGCTGACCGGCGCGCCAGTCAATCTGCTGGTTCACCAGGGAGAGGTCAGGCTGACCGCGCCATCATGGGGCGATCAGCGCGTGGTCGCGGTAACATCCGATATGAAGCTGGACCTGGCTGAACCGCACTTGTTTCGGCCAACGCCGCCCGAGCGGCCTTTACCGGTTCCGTCCGACGCCGTGACGCGCGGGTTGGCATGGCTGGAAGGCAAGATCGCGTTTGAAGGCGAGACGCTGCAGACCGCGGCGGACAGCTTCGCCCGCTATAGCGACACCCGTATCCAAATCCGCGATGCCAGCCTGGCGCGCGAGCCGGTCACCGGCCTTTTTGCCGCAAACGACCCGGCGGGATTCAGCCGGGCCGTCGCCGCCATATTCGATGCCAAGGTCGATCGACAGGGCGATACGATCATCCTGTCCAGAGACCGGCATCCGGATAAGTTCTAAGCCCGCGACGCAAGGTCCGTCAGACCCCACCCGCCACCAAAGTATAGACGATCCTCCCCAGCGCCCCGAGCAGCAGAACCCCGCTAGCCGCGAACTGGATCAGGAAGCCGGTGCTGCGCTTGCCGGGATCGGCCATATAGCCGGCGGCATAGATCAGCCGCCCGGCAATCCACATCACGCCCAGCCCGGCGGCGACATATTCGTTCCAATAGATCGCGAACAGCCACAGCCCGCCGAGGAACAGCGGCAGCCCTTCGAGCGTGTTGATATGCACCCTGACCGCGCGTTCGAGCAGCGGATCGCCGGTCATGGCGGGCGCGGCGATGCCCGATGTGCCGCGCACGCGGCCGACTTGCAGGCTCATGTAGAAATAGACCAGCAGCGCCACGATCGTGACGATCGCGGTCCAGCGATGTTCCATCATTGATATTCCCCAAGATTACCGGCCGGTGCGAGTGCCGCCGGTCGTGCGTGATCGCTATTTCGGCATGCCGCTGAGGCCGCTCGCCTGGCGCAGCGCGGCGCCGTCGAGGCGATAGCCGTCGAGGAACACCGTCCGGACATGGCGGAGATTGGTCAGGTCCTTCGACACGTCGCCATCGACCAGGATGATGTCCGCGGTCTTGCCCGGGGCAATCGATCCGACACGGCCGTCCATTCCGGTCATCCGCGCCGGCACGATCGTCGCGGTCTGGAGCGATTCCGCGTTGGTCAGCCCGGCCTGCTGATAGAGTTCGAGTTCGCGCACCAGCTCAAGTCCATAGCCATCGGTCCCCGCGACGATGCGCACGCCGGCCTGGTGAAGGCGGCCGACCAATCCCACCATCTTGTCGAAGCTCTTGCGGAAATCGTCGCGCGTCAGCCCGCCGAACAGCGGATAGCCCGGGATCTTCCAGCCGCGCACCACCGATGGCGGCGCGACCTCGGCGAATGGCGCATATTCGGGCGACATCGCCGTCCCGTCCGAGGTCATCAGCGGCTCCCACACGGTCAGGGTCGGATCGATGATCGTCCCGCGCTTCGACAGCTCGGCGTAAAAGGCCTTCATCGCCGGGGAGTCGAGATCGACATCCTTGCCATATTTTGCCGGCCCCTCGAGCCGCGCGGCGGTATTAGCCTTGTCGACCACGTCCTGCGGCATCGCCTGCATCATGATGAAGTTGATGTGCGTGACTTCGTCATAGCCCGCGCGCACCGCGTCGAGCGGGCGCATGCCCGCCGGGACATGGCCATGGACGTGGAGGCCGAGCTTGTGCGCCTCGGCAGCGCCCGGAGCGATCCAGGCCGGATTCATCGAGGTATAGAATTTGACTCCCCACAGACCAGCTGCCTTGATCTTGTCGACCGCGGCGATGGTTTCGGCAGCCGACGACACGGTGAGCGCACCCTGCGCGGCGAGCGGATCCTTGCGGTCGATGATCACCGATATCTTGCCGTCGGGCGCGAGCAGATCGCCGGCGGCGCGCCGCTTGTAGATGCTCAGCGCCTCGTCGATCATCGAACCGGGGCTGCGGTAATTGGTCATGCCCGTGGCGAGGTTCTGCAGCAGGTTCCAGTCGTCGCCGACATGCTGGTGCGAGTCCCACAGGCCCGGCAGCAACGTCTTGCCTTTACCGTCGATCACGACCGCGCCCGCGGGCGCCTTGATCGACCCGGCGGCGCCGACCGACGCGACCTTGCCGTTCGAGATCAGCACCGCGCGGTCGGGCAGATAGGTGCCCGCGACCGAATCGAACATCAGCACGTGGTCGACCAGGGTCGGCGTACGGTTGGCCGGCGCCAGGAAGCTATGGGCAATGTCGCGGACCATCGCCGCGATCGCCTTGTCCTGGATGTCCTTGAGCTTGGGCCCATCACTCTCATAGCCTTCGGGCAGCAGCGAGATCTGCCCGGCATTGCCGAAGAATCGGTTGTCCTGATCGAGCCAGACCGGCGACGGCGAGAAACCATAGCCGGTGATGAAGGCGAGTTTGACGGTCTTCTTGCCTTGCGGACCGTCAATCTGCACCGGCTGGCCGATCTTGATGCTGGCATGGCCGGTCGGCAATAAGTCGATGCCCTTGGCGCCCGCCGCGACTAGCGCGTTGACGTCCATCTCACTGGCGAGCCAAGGGCCGCCATAGCTATTGTAGCGCCGCGCGGCGAATGGCGCGGAGCCGGAATCGACGGCGGTCTTCCAGCGCGCGACGCCGGCGGTATCAACATCGAAATTCTCGGTGGCGTCGCCCGAATCGGTAAAGCCGCGGATCGCGATCGCCGATGGCCGCTTGTCGGCCGCCAGGGTCACCAGCTCGTCGGTTTCAGTGACCCAGCCGCGCAGCGACATCGACATGCGATAGGCGACCCGGCCATCGGGCATCGTCCACGACCAGACGTCACCATGCTTCCCAGCGGTCGAGCTGATCGTATAATGCCGCGCGCCCGCCGGCGGGGCCATCAGCTCTTCCTTGGGCGTCGACGCGGCCCCGGCGATCGACGCGGTGGCGGCGAGCAGTGACGCGAGCAGAATCCGGCGCATATTTTCCCCCTGTGCAGGCGCGCCGAGACTGACGCGGTCCGCTCGCCGAGGCAACCGCATATCTGCGGGGCCGGCGTGCAAGGTCAGGCAGCGAAAGATGTCGAGGGCCGGAGCGTTATTCAGCGAATGATGTCGCCGCCGCCTTTGCCGCCGCGCTGAGGAAAGCCGTGACGATCCAGGTGACGCCGCGCGATCGCTGGGTGGAGGCGTATCGCGCGCTCGGCTTTTCGGACGCGGCGGCCGATTCCTATGCGCGCATGACGGCGGTGAGCGTCGACGACGGCTTCGATACGCGGCTGCGTCCGAGCGCGGCGAGACCATGCTCACTGCCTATATCAACGCGCTGGTCACCGAAGCCGACGGGCGAGCGCACGACTGATCGCTGCAACACCAAAAAAGGGCGCCGGATCGCTCAGGCGCGGCCGGTGATCGCCAAGTCGCCGTCGCTGCGCGGTTGGTTCGCGCGACCCGCGAGCGATCCTTCGGCCACGGACCGGCCAGGCTTCATGACTGGACCAGGACCATCGGCGCCGATGGCCACGCGCGGCTGCCATTCGACCATCGTTGCGCTGCCGATGCGGCGGCGCGTGGCGCGCGTGCGCAGCACGCCGGCCAATCGCATGCTCGCGCGTAACGTGCCCGGACTGATCGCTCCCCATGCAGCCCACGCCAACACCTTGACGGCATTCAGGTTCCAGCCCAGCGCCCGGCTCCTCAGCAATTGTCGCAATATCCCGGGCCGCCCGCCCGACCATAACCGCAGCGAGCCGACCGCGCGCAAGGTTTCAGGCCGCAGATCGACGACCGACGGCGGAATTGGGGGCAGGCGGCGGTCTGCGCGCTGCTTGGCGCGCTGGACGTCGAATGCGTGCTGCAATTGCGCGATGGGAATGTTGAGCCGCGCACTCGTTTCGCTGAACCGGTAGCGGTATAGCGGCTCGGTCAGCACGATCAGCTTGCCCGCCGTGGCGATGCGGTAATACAGGTCGATATCTTCGAAATAATCGGTGCCCGCGGCATAGCCGCCGACCTGGTCGAATGCCGCCTTTCGGTACATTATCGAGCCGTGTGCGATCGGCGGCGCGTCGCCCGGATCGATCGCGCGCGCTCCGCTCCGCCGGGTCAAGCGTCCCTTGGCATCGATCGCTTCGAACAAGGTGCCAACCAGCACCACGTCGGCCCGCCCGTCGAACAGGTCGATCTGGCGCCGGAGCCGGTCGCGATGGGCGACATCGTCAGCATCCATCCGCGCGACGACCGGCGCACGGGCGGCATTGGCCACCCAATTGGATGACCCGACCGGTCCACCGGACTGGCTACGTTGAAGCAACCGGATGCGACAGTCGCGCGCCGCCCATGCCCGCAGGCGTTCGGTCGACCCGTCAGTCGACCCGTCGTCGCCGATCACCAGTTCGAATTCGCCAAAGCTCTGGTCGAGAATGCTCGAAATCGCTGCATCGAGAAACGGCAATGCGTTTCTGACCGGCATGACGACGCTCAATCTGGTCAACAAATCCCCCCCGGATTGACCTCAGTCTAACAGTGGCGTCGGGCAGTTGCTAGGAAGGATCTGATAGCGCCGAATTTGCTCCCGGCTGTTCGATCGGATAACCGATATTTGACATGCCGGGGGGGCGATCATCATCGGGGGAAGCTGCGACTGGCATCCTGTCGCTGATCGGCGAATTCGCGCGCGATCTCGCGCGCTCGTCGGGCCGACGCGGTACGCTCGGCATAGCAGCGACGCTGCTCGCGGCGATGATCGAAGCGGCTGGATTGATTCTGATCATGCCGATGGTATCGATCACGCTTGACCGCGGATCGCGGCAACCGGTGCTCGATCGCCTGGTCGATGCCATCTTCACGCGAATCGGTATTCCCAGCCAGTCGGGCCAGGTGATAGCCATGCTCGGATTGTTCGCAGGGCTGTTCATCATGCGCGTGGTCGTCGTCGCGGCCCGGGACGTCCTGTTGTCGCGATCAACCATCGACTTCGTCGATGCGCGGCGCAAGCGGGTGGTCCACAGCGCCGCGCATGCACGGTGGGAGGTGATCTCACGCTTGCATCAGGCGCGGGTCGCGCAGATCCTGGGTGCCGACGTACAGAACGTCGCCACAGCGGCGCGGATGATGCAGTTTTCGCTGATCGCAGCCATCACGTTGTTGGGCCAGTGCATCGCCGCGATCGTCCTGTCGCCGCAACTATCGCTTCTATGTCTTGCCGTGCTCGGGCTGGGTGGCGTGCTGCTGACTCGGACGATGCAGCAAGCGCATTCGCTCGGCCAGACCAATGTCGAGGGAAATCTGGCGGCGATGAATACCATCGTCCAGTTCTTCGGTGGGCTCAAACTCGCCGTCAGCCAGGATCTCCAAGCGAGCTATGTCGCCGAGGTCGAGACGGCACTCGACAATGTCGCCGGCCATCAACTGGCCTTTGCCCGCGGCCAGGCGCGGCGCCAGGTCGTGATCGGTACGATTGCGGCGATCGCCGGGATGATTGTGGCGGCGGTAGGCCTATTGGTGCTTCATCTGGCGCCGGCGGTGCTGGTTGGACTGTTGCTGATTCTGCTAAGAATGACCGGCCCGGCCGCGACGCTGCGTCAGCATAGTCAGCAGCTTGCCAAGCTGCTCCCCGCCTATCGCGCATTGACCGATCTCGAGGAAGAACTCGCCGCGGCGGCGGCCGCGAGGAGCACGAATGCCGCTCCCGTCTTTCGTGGAGAGATCGCGTTTCGCGGGGTCGGCTTTGCACATGTATCGGGCGGCGCCGATGGCGGCGGACTCGACAATTGTTCATTGGCGATCGCCTGCGGAGAATTTGTCGGGCTGACCGGTCTGTCGGGCGCGGGGAAGACGACGCTGGTCGACCTGCTTGTCGGCTTGTACGAGCCGCTCGCCGGCGCGATCCTGATCGACGGAGTACCGCTAACCCCGGCCGTCTTACCGGCCTGGCGGGCTCGCATCAGCTATATCTCGCAGGATCCCTATCTGTTTTACGATACTATCCGGCGCAACTTGCTTTGGGCGAATCCGGCGGCGAGCGAGACTGCGTTGTGGGATGCGCTACGGTTGGCGGGCGCCGACACAATGGTTCGGCGGATGCCCGACGGACTCGATGCCGTGGTGGGCGAACGCGGCACATTGATTTCGGGCGGCGAACGTCAACGGCTGGCGATCGCGCGAGCAATGATCCGCAATCCCCGCCTGCTGATTTTGGACGAGGCCACCAATGCCCTCGACGTCGCCGCGGAACGGATGTTGATCGGTAATCTGCTCGACGTGACGCCGCGGCCGACGATCTTGATGATCGCGCACCGCAAGGAGAGCCTCGCACGGTGCGACCGCGTCCTGCGGCTTGAGGACGGCAAGATTGCTGCACTGGACGCCAGCGTGCGCGAAAGCATAGACTGAGCGTATGGAGGCGAGCCCGAACCGCGCGACTGTCAGCGATTGGCCGTTTCCGCACGTCATGGTGGACGGCTATCTCGACGCCGACGACTATGACGCGCTGCGTGGATCCTTCCCGCCGTGCCCGCACAATAGCGGCCCGACCGGCTATTCGCGATTCTGGGGCGATCCCGAATTCGATGTGCTGCTCGATGCCCAACCGGTGTGGCGGCGGCTCTTCGACTGGACCCAGAGCCAGGCGTTCGTCGATCTGTGCCTCGCGCCGTTTGCCGACGTGATCGCGCGCGAGGCGGTGGTCGACCTGTCGCACGCGCGCTTTGTCTCGCATATCGAAGCACGAGGCGAAAAGGAGCAGCGGTTTCTCGCGCCCGCAGGACTCGCTCCCGATCAATTGTTCGTCCGCACCGACATCCTGCAGGGCAAAGTCGGTTACGAGCGAGGCGCGCATGTCGATCACCGCCGCCGCGCCGCGACAATGCTGATCTATCTGTGCGACGGCGACGAGGATGAGATGACGGGCGGCGATTTGATCCTGCACGCTGCCGACGGTGAAACCTTGACGATCCGTCCGCGCCATAACCGCATGATATTGTTTCCATGCATCAATACGTCGCTGCATTCGGTGTCGCGGATCGACGCACAACGGCGCCCGCGCAATTTCGTGCAGCTGACCGTGTCGAGCTCGGTCGATTTGTGGGAGGACGAGCGCGTCGGCGGACTCGCCGGGATTCGCCAGGCCTTGGGCCGAGGGATGCGGCGGCTAGTCGCCTAGGGGCGGCGAGCTACTCTTCCAACCCTTTTCGCCCCGACGGTTCGCCAAACCGCCAAGCCGGTCGATTAGCCGCTCCCATCGTCCAGTGACTAGTGCCGGCATTTGATCGAGCGTCTGCTGCTCCGCCAGGAAACGCGTTCGCCATTCCGCATTGGTCGCGTCGCGCTGAATGGTCAGATCGACCTTGCCGGCGTCCGGTTGCACGCTGCCACTCACCCCGAGGAAAGCGGCAACCTTGGTCAGCACGGCCGGCGCGTCGGCGAGCAGATCCTCATACGCGATCTCGAGTGGCGCAATGTCATGGAGAGCGAAATATTGCTGAACGCGAGCCTCGTTCACCGCCTGGGCGAGGATCATGTCGCGGATCATCGCGGCGCTGTAGCGCGGCTCGCCGCGCGCGGTCGAGCTGGCGCGAAATTGCCGGGTCTGCTGCGCTTTCACGTCCGACAGCGCCCGCGCCAGCCGATCGCGACGGACGAGATGGATGAAGCGACGTTCGGGAAAGTCTTCCGCCCAGCGATCTGGCCAGAGGTCGTCGAGACGCTGCGGTGAGAGCTTGACGCCGAACACCCCGTTCTCGGTCATGCCGCGGCTGAGCATCATGGCACGCTGGCCGGCGCGGTCGAGCGGATAGTCGGTCACGCCACGGTCGCGATACCCTTGACCATTGAACCAATCCTCGGGCCGGCCCAGTGCGCCGGTCGAGCCCAGCAATTGCGCGAACCAGGTGCCGCCCGAACGGGGATAGGTCATCACGACATAGCCCCGGTGGGCGGGAGCGCGGTCGACCTGTCGGGTCATGTCGGTCATGGCCGTCTCTTGATCGGAATTGCCAGGCGGGTAAATACCCGCACGTGAGCGATCACTTGCCCATTTGCGTATCGCTCTGGATTGGCGAGCGGCTGTCGCCGATCGAACGCGCCTGCCTCCGCTCGATGCTGGCGATGGGGCATCAGGTCGAACTCTATTGTTATGAGCCACTGCGGGATGTGCCGTCCGGCGTCCGCCTCGTCGATGCCGCGACTATCCTGCCTGCCGACGCGATCATTCGCCACCGCAGCGGCAGTGTGGCCTTATTCTCTGACCGATTTCGCTTCGAGCTTCAGCGACGAGGCAAGGGGCTCTGGGTCGATCTCGACGTCTACATGCTGACCCCAGTAGCATTTTCAAACGGGCAGGCCCTGTTCGGGTGGCAAGACCGTGCGACCTTGGGTGCCGGTGTTCTGTACCTGCCGGCGGATAGCCCGGTGATCGCGCGCGTGCTGGATCTGTTCGAGCATCCCTACGTGCCGGACTGGCTGCGGCTGTCCGACCGAATTCAGGCATATTGGCGATCCAGAAGAGCTGGCACGATCGAGCTCGCCGACCTTCCCTGGGGGGTTGCCGGACCACTCGCGCTGACCGGGCTGGCGCGCCGGTTCGGGTTGCTCGATCACGCGGCACCCCGCGACGTCTTCTATCCCTACCACTGGGATGACGCCGGATGGATTTTCGATCCCAGCCAATCCCTCGACCGACACGTGACGCCACGCACGCGTACACTCCATCTCTACAATCATATGATCGCCGCGCGAAAATTCGAGCCCGCCGCGGCCGGCAGCTTCATGGACCGTTTGCAGCAGGAAGGCGCGTGACGCCGCCGCGTTTCGGCCTGCTCGACTATCCCGGCATCGCCAATCTCGGTGATACGATCCAGGCGTTGGCCGCCCGCCGGTTCCTACCGCGCGTCGATGTCCTCGTTCCGCGCGAGCGTCTGTCGGCGCCACTCGCTGGGCATGACGGACCGGTCAGGATGATCCTCAACGGCTGGTTCATGCACGACACCGCTTTTTGGCCACCCAACCCGGCCATCGAACCGCTGCTGATTTCGATGCATTTCGTGCAGGGTGGCAGGCCGCGGCTAAGGCGTTGGGTCCGGTCGCGACTCGAGCGGATGCTCAGCGGGCCGGGCGCGGAATTCCTGCGGCACTGGGGTCCAGTCGGGGCGCGCGACGCCTTCTCGCTGGAGCAACTCGAACGGCGCGGCATTCCAGCCTACCATTCAGGCTGCCTGACCCTGACGCTGCCACGTCGCGAGGGCATCACCCGCACCGACACGATCGTCGCGTGCGATGTGCCGCCCGATGCGCTCGCGTATCTGCGCGGGATCGCGACGGGGCCGATGGAAGAGGTCACGCATCTGGGCGCCGAACAACTCGACGCTGCCGGGAGAGAGGCGGCCGCCAATGCCCTTCTCGACCGTTATGCCGCCGCGGCCGCGGTCGTCACCACGCGCATCCACGCCGCGCTCCCGTGTCTGGCGTTGGGCACGCCCGTGCTGCTCGTCCACGATGCACGTCCGCCGCGCCGCATCGGGGACATGACCGCACTGTTCCACAGCTGCCCGCTGAACGATTTCGCCACCGGCCGCAGTGCTTTCGACTTCGCCAATCCCCCGCCCAATCCGGACGGTTTCATTCCGCTCGCGCGTGACATGATCCGGCGTTGCAAGACGTTCGTGGCGAGACCTTGATTAAGTATGACAAGTAAGCCGCGCGGTTGGGCGCGGCTTAACGTCACACCTCTGATCGAAACAACATAATCCGTTAGCTTTGAACTTGTTGAAGGGCGCCGCTCTCTACTCCCGAATTGGCTGATAGCCATTCCTAGGCAGGCTTAGGGAAAGCCGCGACTTGCGGCGACCAACACCGTCGCAAAACTCCTATAAAACTTCATTTCGGCGTGCTCTTTAACCATGACGAAATGAGTGATAGCGTCCCCGCCGATAAGTGTCGTTATCGACGCGAATCCAACAGAGGTAGGGTTTTCGCGACGCGATATCTTACAACTTGAGGGAAGTTATTTTCGCCGACTCAATGATGGGTTATGCGATGTTTCGTGGAGGGGAGCTGAACATGAAGAGAGTGTGGATAAAAATTCTGGGGGTAGGAATCGCCGGACTGGCATTCCAGGCGAGTCCCGCGGCGGCCCAGGCGACCCGTACGTGGATTTCCGGCGTTGGCGATGACGTCAATCCGTGTTCCCGCACCGCGCCCTGTAAGACTTTCGCGGGTGCGATCAGCAAGACCGCGGCGAATGGCGAGATAAACTGCATCGACCCTGGCGGCTTTGGTGGCGTGACGATCACCAAGTCGATCACCTTGCGTTGCGATCAGGTAGAAAGCGGCGTTCTCGTCGCCGGTACCAACGGCATCATCATCAATGCCGGGGCGAACGACAAGGTGGTGATCGATGGACTCGACATCGAAGGACTCGCCTCGAGTGGTAATTCGACCAACGGAATCAACATCCTTTCGGCGCGCGACGTCGTCGTGCGCAACACCAGCATTCGCGGGTTTACCGCGGCCGGCACGGGCAATGGAATTGTGGTGAACGGTGCGAACCAGATCGCCTTGACGGTCGAGCATTCGTTCATCTTCAACAATAATGTCGGAATCTTGGTCAGCTCGAGCGGCGGCAACGGCGCGGCGCGAGTCTATGATTCGGTTATTGTCGCCAACGCCAATGCCGGGGTTCGCGTCACCGGCGCGGGCAACAAGGCCGAGCTATCTGGGAATAAGATCATCCGTACGCCGAAGTCGATCGAAATCCTGAGCGGCGGCGGCGTCAGCTCCTACGGTGACAATGTATTGTCGACGGGTGGAGACGCGCCGACGATCATCCCGAAGGGCTGATAACTCGGCCAGCCGGGGTCCGGCGCGATAGAACCGCTCCTGCTGGGAAGCAGGGGCGGTTTTTGCTTTGCGTCCGGGAGGGTGCGGCGCCTAGCCCGTGACGGACTTACAGGCGCGCCAAAAAAAGGGGCGTCGGATCGCTCCGACGCCCCTTTCGGTACGCTTTACTCACCCTCGATCGAGCCGAAGCTCGCGAGGAATTCCTATCACGCGCTGGCTTGGGTCCGGCCGCCGCCCTGGCCGCCACGTCCGCGGCGGCGATTGCCGCTACGACCACGGGGGGCATAAGGATTGGCCGGCCGCGCTTCGTGCGTCTTGCGCGGCGGGCGAACGCCGCGCGGGCCGCGCGGGCGCTCGTCGCGTTCCTGCTGCGCGGTGACCGACTGTTTCGAGCGGGTCGAGACGATCTTCGCCGCCTCTGCCAGGAAATTCTCCGGCAGCGCCTTGAGCGCGATCTTCTGGCGCGTCAGCCTTTCGATGTCGCGCAGATAAGGACGCTCGTCGTCCGCCACGAAGCTGATCGCGATGCCGTCATTGCCGGCGCGCGCGGTGCGGCCGATGCGGTGGACATATTGCTCCGCCACGTTGGGCAGCTCGAAATTGATCACATGGCTCACACCCGACACGTCGATGCCGCGCGCGGCGATGTCGGTCGCGACCAGGACCTTTACTTCACCGGTCTTGAACGCGGCCAAAGCGCGCTCGCGATTGGCCTGGCTCTTGTTGCCGTGGATGGCGTTGGCCGCGATGCCGTTGCCACCTAGCAACCGGACGACGCGGTCGGCGCCGTGCTTGGTGCGGGTGAAGACCAGCACGCGCTCGATCGCCGGATCGCGCAGGGTCATGGTCAGCAGCGCCTGCTTCTCGGCCTGGTTGACCAAGGTAGCGAATTGCTCGACGCGCTCGGCAGTGGTCGCCGCCGGCTTGATCGAGACGAGCGCCGGGTCCTTGATGAACTGATCGGCCAGCTCGCGGATCGACTGCGGCATGGTCGCCGAGAAGAACAGGGTCTGGCGCTGGCGCGGGACCATCTTCACGATCTTGCGCAGCGCATGGATGAAGCCGAGGTCGAGCATCTGATCGGCCTCGTCGAGGACCAAAGTCTCGATCAGGTTGAGGCTGACGAATCGCTGCTCGATCAGGTCGAGCAGGCGGCCAGGCGTGGCGACCAGGATGTCGACGCCGCGGCTCATGTCCTGGCGGTTCTTGTTGATGCTGGTGCCGCCGAACACGGTGGCGACCGTCATGCGGCTAAACTTGCCGTAAGCACGCGCGCTCTCGGCAATCTGGCTGGCGAGCTCGCGGGTCGGGGCGAGGACGAGCATGCGGCAATGCGTCGGCAGGACGCGCTTGTCAGCCTCGACCAGGCGCTGGATCGACGGCAGCACGAACGCCGCGGTCTTGCCGGTGCCGGTCTGCGCGATGCCGAGCAGGTCGCGGCCTTCAAGCACATAGGGAATGGCCTGCGCCTGGATCGGCGTCGGCGTGGAATAGCCTTTGGCCTCGAGCGCGCGAACGAGCGGCTCGGCAAGGCCGAGATTAGTGAAATTGGTCATGGAAACCTTATGCAAAAATGCCTCTCGCATGTCCGATGGACACACGGGCGGCGGGGAGAAATGACACCCCGCGTGACTTGGGAAGCCTGTCGCTTAAACGACCGAGGCGGAGCCTGAACCGTAGCCATAAGGCCGGGTTCGATCACGCTGCATTACGCCTCGATAGCGGCCAAATAGATGCTGCACCGCAAAAAGTCAAGATCGGCAGGTGTAGCGTTAGCGGCCAAGATCCGGGTTGCGCAGCATCCTGAAGATCATCCAGCCGATCACCGCTCCCCAGGCAATTCCCGCGATCGAGGCGATGATCGTGCTGCCGCCATGGAAAAGCCGCCACAAGACAACCCCCGACACGATCGCGAGGCCGCCGATCCTGCCCCATAATCGCGCCCGGCCATGGAGCAGGATTTCGATCGCCGCGAGGATCGCCAGCAAGACGGCGACGATCACCAGTGTCAGTACCGATTCCCTAAGCGCGGCGAGGAGCGCTTCGCGATGCCAATTGTTGAACACCGATCCGGCGATCACCAGCACCGCCGCGACCGCGATCAGGCCGGGCGGGATACGGCGTGGATTGGTGCCGGGCTCCGCCATCTCAATAAGCGCAGACCGAGAAGTCCTCGCCGACCCAGCAGGCGCTGTCGCGGCGCGAGCGGACCGCGCGGCCCCAGCGCGAATTGATCCCGTCTCGGGTCAGCCCGCGAACATCCGCCACGCCGCGCTGGGTAACGTAGACGGTGACGCTCACCACGCTTTCGCCGAACGAGCGGGCATGCGCCGGGCTCAGCGTGAAAGTGCCGCCTCGCGCGACAACATACTGGCAGGGGCCGCGATAGCTGGTGCCTTCGGAATCGATCACGCAGCGGGCGATCCGGGCCTGGGCGGGTGCGGCGGCGATTCCGGCGGCGATCAGGATTGAGGCGAAAGCGAGCTTGCGGATGGTCATCGGACGACTCCCTGTATCGAACGGGCCGAAGGAAATACCCAACCCGCCGCAGGGTCAACCGACCGCGGGTTTGCGCGCGCTTTCAACCATCCCTATGTGACGGCACCAAGACGGGCAGGCTCGCCCGCCAGCGAAGGAGACCCACCTTGGACAAGACCGCGATCGCCCGATCCGTTTCTCTTGCCCAGGTGCCTTATGTCTTCGTTCGTGACCTTGGATTCGCTGTCGCTTTCGACGCCTGACGGCCGTCCGCTCTTTTCCGATCTGACGCTTTCCTTCGGCCGCCAGCGCACCGCTTTGGTCGGGCGCAACGGCTGCGGCAAATCGACCCTGCTCCGCGCGATCGCGGGAGAAATTGATCCCGTCGCCGGCAGCATCGCGCGCTCCGGCAGCGTCGCGCTGCTGCGCCAGGACTGGCCCGACGATACGATCTCCATCGCGGCGGCGCTCGAGGTGGCCGGTCCGCTCGCCCTGATCCGCCGGATCGAAGCGGGCGAGGGCGACGTCGACGATTTCGCCGTCGCCGACTGGACGCTCGTCGAGCGGATCGACAACGCGCTTGCCGCGCTTGGCTTGTCGGGGCTCGACCTCGATCGCCCGCTCGCCAGCCTGAGCGGTGGGCAGCGCACGCGGATCGCCATCGCGCGTGCCGTGATCGCTGCGCCCGATCTGCTGCTGCTCGACGAGCCGACCAACAATCTCGATGCCGATGGCCGCGCCGCGATCGCGGGACTGATCGCCGGGTGGAAAGGCGGCGTGGTGGTCGCCAGCCACGATCGCGCGCTGCTCGAGGCGATGGATCGCATCGTCGAACTGGCGCCGATCGGCTGCCGGTCGGTCGAGGGCGGCTGGTCCACCTTCGTCGCGCTGCGCGATGCCGATCGCGAGCGCGCGGCGCAGGCGCTCGACCGTGCCGAGGCCGGACTGCACCAGGCCGAGCGCGGGGCACAGGCGCAACGCGAGAAGAAGGCACGCCGCGACAAAGCCGGCCGCGCGTTCGGCGCCTCGGGCAGTATGCCGCGTATCGTCGCCGGCATGATGAAGGAACGCGCCGAGGGCAGCGGCGCGCGCGAGGGAGAGATTGCGCGGCGGCTGATCGGCGAGGCGGAGGCGGCACGAGCGACCGCACGCGAGCGGGTCGAGATCGTCACGCCGCTGCGCATCGATTTGCCGCCCAGCGGGCTGTCGTCGTCGCGCGATTTGCTGCGGATCGAAGACGCGGTGATCGCGCGCGGCGATCGGCGGGTCGGGCCGGTCAGCCTGGCCATCCGCGGTCCCGAACGCCTGGCGCTGACGGGACCCAACGGCAGCGGCAAGACCAGCGTGTTGCTGCTTGCGGCCGGAGCCATCGCACCGATCGACGGAACGGTGACGCGGTCCGACCGCATCGCCTTGCTCGACCAGCATGTCGGGCTGCTCGATCCCGACGCGACGATCCTCGCCAACCTCCGCGCGCTCAATCCCGAGCTCGGCGAGAACGAGGCTTATGCCGCGCTCGCCCGCTTTGCTTTCCGCAATCAGGCTGCGTTACGCGTCGTCGATACCCTGTCGGGCGGCGAACGTCTTCGTGCCGGACTCGCCTGCGTCCTGTCCGCGGCCCGGCCGCCGCAATTGTTGTTGCTGGACGAGCCGACCAATCATCTCGACCTCGACTCGATCGAAATGCTCGAAGCGGCGCTGCGCGGCTATGACGGCGCGGTGCTGGTAGTCAGCCACGACCCCACGTTCCTCGAAGCGATCGGGATCGAACGAGAAATCGCGCTCGCGTGACGCAAGCCGCGGCCGAGGCTCAGATCATTTCCTTGAGCGGCACGGTCGTGTCGGCGAGCCGGACAGGATCGATCACTGCGCCTGTTTCGACCAGCTTGCGGCCCTGGACATAATCCTTGGTCGCGTTGACGCAGTCGAGCGCGATCACTTTGCCCTGTTTCAGGTGGACGACCGAGAAACTGCGCGTCGCCGGGTCGCCGCGAACGACCGCCTGATCGTAACCGATCGAGAGTCCGATCGTCTGGAGCTTGAGGTCGTATTGGTTCGACCAGAACCACGGCGTCGCCTCATAGGCGACATCCTCGCCCAGGATCGTCTTGGCCGCGACCGTCGCTTGGTCGGTCGCGTTCTGCACCGACTCCAGCCGCACCGCCGCGCCGTCGGCAAAGCGGTTGGCGTGGAGCGCGCAGTCGCCGACCGCGAAGATATCGGGCAGCGAGGTGCGGCATTGCGCATCGACGCTGACGCCGTTGCCGCCCTCGGCGCCTGCCGCAATCAGCGGCTCGACCGCGGGAACGATGCCGATCCCGACGACGACCAGATCGGCGGGCACGACAGTGCCATCGGCGAGGCGCACGCCGGTCGCTTTGCCGTCGCCCTCGATCGCGGTGACCGCGACGCCCAGGCGGACGTCGACGCCGTGCGCGCGATGCTCGTCCTGATAGAAATCGGACAGGTCCGGGCCGGCGACGCGCGCCATGACGCGGTCGAGCGCTTCGAGCAAAGTCACCTTCTTGCCGAACTTGGCGAGCACCGCCGCCGCCTCCAGCCCGATGAACCCGCCGCCGATCACCACGGCGTTGGTCACGTCGGGCAGCTCGGCGATCATGCGATCGGCGTCGGCGCGCGTGCGGACGGTGTGGACGCCGGTGAGATCATGGCCCTGACACGACAACCGCCGGGCGTGGCCGCCTGTCGCCCAGATCAGCTTGCCATAAGCGATCTCGGCGCCGTCGGCGGTGGTGACGCGATGCGCCTCCGGATCGACCGCGACGACGCGCCGGCCCGGCAGCATCGTCACCTGGCGCTCTGCCCAGAAGGCCGGCTGGCGGATCAGGATACGGTCGAAGCTCTTGTCGCCGGCGAGATATTCCTTGCTCAGCGGTGGGCGCTCGTAAGGCAGTTCGGGCTCGTCGCCGAGAATCGCGATCGATCCGTCGAACTTGCCCTGTCTCAGGGCGATCGCCGCCTGCGCGCCGCCATGGCCCGCGCCGACGATTAGGACGTCATAGTGCTCCATCGCGGTCGCGATACGCACAAAGTCCGGGGCGCGCCAGCATGGCGAAGTGAAGGTCGCCCTAGCGAAACTATTGAGGGCGCGACCGTCACCCGACGGCCGCGCCCGCCATTCCTAGAATTTCGACCCCAGCCTGACACCGACGGTCTGCGGCCGGTTCGGGACGATATAGGGCCGCTGTCCGCAGCTTCCGCACTCCTGGAACCGGGAGAGCTGGCCGCGCGTGTCGAAGGCGTTTTCGATGAACAGCTCGATGTCGAAGTTCTTGAATTCGGCCCCCAGCGCGAAGTTCGCGGTGGTGAACGCCTTCAACTCGCCCAATTGCGCTGCGGGACTGATGACGTTGCCGCTGAACGTCTCGTAAATCGCCGTACGGATGTCGGACGACGCCGAGCTCTGATACGACACGACCCCCTGACCATAGATTTTGGCATCCCCCATCGGCACGGTGTAGCGCGCGGTGCCGTTGAGCTTGACCTTCGGGGTGATCGGCAGTCGCGTGCCCTTGGGCGCCGAGATCATGTTACCGTTGCCGGTATCGGCGCAGGTAAAGGTCGGATCGTCGAACAGGCACAGATTCTTGGTCGTCTTGGCATCGGTATACGATCCCGATGCGGTCAGGCTGAGCCCGCCGAGCGTCAACGAGCTGTCGAATTCCGCGCCCCAGATACGAGCGTTGGGGCCGTTATGGATTTCGGTGAAGCTGTTCTGGCCAAGGAACGAGAACTGGAATTTGTCCCAATCCTGACGATAGAAAGCGGCGTTGAAGCGCAACTTGCCGCCCAGCCAGGTCGTCTTCGCACCGACCTCGTAATTGGTCAGGAAGTCGGCGGCATAAGGCGACACGTCGGCGCGGCGATTGATGCCGCCCGGCCGGAATCCGCGCGACACCGTGCCATACATCAACAGGCCCGGCCGTGGCTTCCAGCTGAGGTTGAAGCGATAGGTCACGCCTTGACCCGATGCCTCGACCGGGATGACGCCCCCATTGGTATAAACGCCCAGGTTGGTGCACGGCGCCCCCGCGACCGCGGGCGGCAGCAAGGTCGTCGACCCGCCGCTGGCCAAGGCATCGCGTAACCGCTGCCCGCCCGTCGTGAAGCACTGGATGAAGCCAGTCCTCGAACTGAACGCACCGTTCGGCGGCGAGTCTGTATAGCCGCCGCCCGGATTACGCCCGAACCCGAAGAAGCCGATCAGCGTATTGTCGTAGATGAACGCGCGGCCGCCTGCGGTGAAGGTCACCGTCGGCGTGATGTCGTAGCTGGCCTCGCCGAACATCGCGTAATCCTTGTCGACGCGATGCTGCTGGGTCAGCCACAAGGTGCCCGGCCAACCATTGACCGACAGTTCGGGGGCAAGCCCGGTGATCTGGTAATCCTGGTGGATGTCATTGCTCTGACGCTGGTAGAAGGCGCCGGCGACGATGCGGAACCGGTCGGTCGACGGCGACGCGACGCGGAATTCCTGGCTCATCTTCTTGAAATGATCGGTGCCGACGACGCGCTGGCGCGGGTCGATATTGTTGCCGTTCTTGTCCCAATAGGCGAAATAATAGGCCAGGCCGCCGACCGACGAGTAGAGATTGTCATAGGCCTCGGCATAATCGGTATAGTCGCTCGACTGCAGATCTTTGCGATCGAGATAGGCGGCGGCGTAGGTCACATCCCAATTGCCGACCTTGCCCTCGATCGTCAGCCCCGCCTGCCAGAATCGGTCGCGGCGATATTCCGGGAAGAAATGCTGCACTTCCAGGTCGCCCACTTTGGGGTCGAAGCCGTAGGAACCGTGGCTGCGCGTGTCCTGGTAGAGGAAGCTCGGCGTGATCGTCCAATTGCTGTCGAGGTCGACCTTGAGTGCGGCACGGCCGCCCCAGATTTCGGTGTCGTTATAGTCCTTCTTGACGAAGGGTGCATTGTTGACGCTGATCCCGCCATCCGGGCGGATGGTATTGTTGGGATAGGTCGCGACCGCGGGCGGCCCGCCGGCAACTGCGGGCGAAATGAAGTCGCGCGTGCCCGGCACATTGTCGATGAAGCCGGCATCCTTCTCGTAATACCCGACCGCGCGAAACGCGATGTTGGGCGACAGCGGCAGGTTGATCATCCCTTCCGCCTTGCCGCCCCAGCCGCCCTTGCTGACCTTGTTGCCTTCGACATCGATCCGGCCATAGGTCTTCGACGTATCGGGCTTGTTGGTGATGATGCGGATCGTGCCGGCTTCGGACGAGGCGCCGTAGAGCGTGCCCTGCGGCCCCGACAGGCTCTCGATACGGGCGATGTCGTAGATATGGACGTCGAGATTGCCGCCGATCGTCGTCACCGGCTGTTCGTCGAGATAGACGCCGACCGAGGGCAGCGAGCCCGAATGGTTGCCGTCGCCGCCCGAGGCGACGCCGCGCATATAGACGACGTTGGTGCCCGGCGTGCCGCCCAGTGCCTGGAACGACACCGACGGCAGCGACGCGACATAATCCTGGAAATTCGAGATATTGAGCTCGTCGAGCTTCTTGGTGCTCAGCGCCTGGACGCTGATCGGCACATTCTGCAGGCTGTCCGACCGCTTCAGCGCGGTGATGATGATGTCGCCATTGTCGGGCTGGTTATTGGCCTGGCTGTCGGGCGCCGGCGGGGCGTCCTGTGCCAGGGCCGGAGTAGCGGCGAGTGCTGCCGAAGCGAGCAACCCGCTGACGGCAAGACGGCGGCGAAGGAGTGACATGGAAAGCCCCTTTTGCGTTTTTGTTACGGCAGCGTGTTAGCAGGCGCAGCATTCGTCAAGCGCAGACGGGACAGCACGATATTTACGTGCCGACGCGTTGCGTTTTTACAACGCGGCCGGAGCGGCCGGATAGGCATCGAGCACGTCGCCCAACGCGGTTTTGAGCGGATCCAGCCACGGCTCGAACGGCTTCCAGGCCTCTGTCCCTTCACGGAAAATCGGCTGGCGAACCTGTTCCGAACTGGCCGTGCGCACCGCGCGCTCTGTCTCGTGAAAGGCCAAACAGGCGGGCTCGAACTCCAGCCCGCAATAGTCGAGCAGGCTGCGCACTTCGCGCTCGGTATGCTCGACCATGTCCTCGTAGATCACGCGATGGACGCGCCCCGGCAGCACGCGGTCGACATGCGCCATCAGCCGCACATAGTCGCGATAATAACGCCCCATGTCCTCCAGCGCGTAGCTGAACGCCTGGCCGCGCGCGAAATGCTGTTTGTAGTTGGAGAAGCAGCAGCCGAGCGGATGGCGCCGCGCATCGATGATCTTCGCGTTGGGCAGGATCAGGTGGATGAACGGCAGATGCGCCCAGTTATTGGGCAATTTATCGATGAAGAACGGTCGGTCGGTGCGGCGCTGGATGCGCGTGCGCTTGAGATATTCCTCGCCCAGCGCGCGCAGCTTTTCGGGCGCGAAATCGGCGAGACCTTCGGGATAATTCTGATCGCGCCGCGCCAGGGTCGGGATGTCGGGCAGTTCCGACGTGCCCTCGACCGAGCTGTGGCTCGACAATATCTGTTCGATCAAGGTCGAGCCTGCGCGCGGCATGCCGAGGATGAAGATCGGGTCGGGCGCGCCGCATCCCTGGTCGGCGCGCTCTGCCAGGAAATCGGGGGTGAACAGCGCGATCGAGCGATCGACGAAGCGCCGCGTCTCGTCGGGGTCGTAGACCAGCTTCGTGCGCCGCAGCGCATTGCCGGCGTCGTAATGGCGGAACGCGGCCTCGGCCTGGCGACGGTCCTCGAACGCCTTGCCCAGCGCGAAATCGAGGTGGAAGCGGTCCTCGTCCGAGATCGCGGAGTCGGCGAGCGCGCCTTCCATCGCGGCGATATCCGCGTCGTCGAACTTGACCGTCTTGAGGTTGGCGAGACTCCACCACGCCTCGCCCAAGGCCGGCATCAGCGCGAGCGCGCGGCGATAGGCGGCGATCCCGTCCTGCTGGCGTCCGACGGTCTTGAGGATATGGCCATAGGTCATCCAGATGCGCGGCTGGTTAGGCGCGTCCTTGAGCACGCGGTCATAGAGCGCGATCGCGCCGTCGAAATCGCCGACCCGGCCGAACGCCGCCGCCTGGAGATTGGCATGGCCGGGATTGTCGGGATCCTCGGCGACCACCTGCTGAAGTTCGTCGATCGCCTCGGCCGGGCGATTGAGGCGATACAGGACCAGCGCGAGATTGGCGCGCGCGGCGGTGAAGGCCGGCGACAGCTCGATCGCGCGGCGCAGCAACGCCTCGGAATCGCGATAACGCCCGATCCGCCCGGCGAGTTCGGCCAGCATGCGCATCGCCGCGACGTCGAACGGGTCGTCCTTGAGATGCTGTTTGAGCAGCGGCTCGGCGATATGGAGCGCATTGTCGTTGAGCGCCATCGCCGCCTCGACGAGGCGCGGATGATAGCGGCCGCCCATCGCCATCCCGCCCGTCCCGCCTGCTGCTCCGCTCGCCATGTTGAGTGTCCTAGCCCAGGTCGCGGGAAAAGGACCAGTGGCGCCGCGTCGGATGACGTGCTTTGCTGCGCGCCGAGGGAGCCGGGCGATGGATACCAGCGACAAAAGGCCTTTCGGATTCTGGACCGCGACCGCGCTGGTCGTCGGCGGAATGATAGGATCGGGCATCTTCATGATGCCCGCCGCGCTGGCGCCGTTCGGCTGGATCGGTTCGCTCGCCTGGATCGTCAGCATCGCCGGCGCGCTGGCGATCGCCTATACGATCGGCCGGCTGGCGCAGGCGATGCCCGAGGCGAGCGGCGCGGTGGCGATCACCGGCGCGGCGCTCGGCGAATTGCCGGGCGTGCTGGTCGGCTGGAGCTATTGGGTGTCGGTATGGACGGCGAATGCCGCGATCGCCACCGCGGCGGCGAGCTATCTGGCGGCGATCTTCCCGCCGCTCAATGCGACTCCCTGGCTCGGCGCGCTGACATCGATCGCCTTGCTGTGGCTGCTGACCTTGCTCAATCTTGCCGGCGCGCGCGCCGCCGGGCGATTCCAGGTGGTCACGACCATCCTGAAGCTGGCGCCGCTGATCGCCGTCGTCGTGATCGCGGTGTCGCTGGGCGCGGGCGGCGACGTCCATCTGCCGGTCTTGCCGACCGGGCAGGCGGTGATGGCGAGCATGGCCACCGCAGTGACACTGACTCTGTTCCCGCTGGTCGGTTTCGAATCCGCCGGTGTCGCCGCCGAGCGCGTGCGCGACCCCGCGCGCAACATCATGCGCGCCAGCATGGCAGGCACCGTCGTCACCGGATTGCTCTATATCCTGGTCTGCTCGGCGATCGTGCTGATCCTCTCGGCCGACGCGGTCGCCAAATCCTCGGCGCCGTTCGCCTTGTTCGTCGGCCAATTCTGGGGAAGCGGCGCCTCGCTGCTGGTCGCGCTGTTCGCCGCCATCGCCGCGATTGGGGCGCTCAACGGCTGGGTGTTGATCCAGGGCGAAGTCCCGCTCGGCATGGCGCGCGCGGGATTGCTGCCTGCCTGGTTCGCGCGCGTATCGAGCCGCGATGTCCCGATCCGCGTGCTGGTCGTTTCGTCGGCACTCGCGACCGTGCTGATCCTCTGCACCACCAGCCCGACCCTGGGCGGCGTGTTCCAGTTCATGGCGATCCTGGCGTCTTGCGCAACCTTGTGGCTCTACCTCGCGGTGTGCGTGGCCGCCCTCGTTCGCCGGATCGCGATCCCCGCCGCGGCGATCGGTCTGGTCTTCTCGCTGTTCGCCTTCTGGGGCGCGGGTTGGCAGGCCGCCGGCCTCAGCGTCGTACTGATGCTGAGCGCGATCCCGCTCTACTTCCTGCGCCCCAAAGCAATTCTAGCCGAACAGCCGGCCTAGCACCGAACGGTCGCGCAGAATCTCGTGCGCGGCATTGTGGCCCGGCGCACCGGTCACACCGCCGCCCGGATGCGTACCCGCACCGCACATGTAGAGACCCTTGATCGGGCTGCGGTAATCGCCGTGGCCGAGCACCGGGCGCGCCGCCCAGAGCTGATCGAGCGACATGTTGCCATGCATGATGTCGCCGCCGATCAGCCCGAACTTGCGCTCGAGATCGAGTGGCGAGTGGATCTGGCGCGCGATGATCGCCGCCTTGAAATTGGGCGCGTGCTCGTTGACCGTATCGATGATCAAATCGGCCGCCGCCTCGCGCTCGTCGTCCCATGACCGCCCATCGGGAAGCGTGGGAGCGAATTGCTGGCAGAACAGGCTGGCGATGTGCATCCCCGGCGGCGCCAGGCTGTCATCGACCGAGGTCGGCAGCTTCATCTCGACGATCGGTTTTTTCGACCAGCCGAACGCCTTCGCGTCGGTGAACGCCTGGTCCATATAATCGAGCGTCGGCGAGATGATGATGCCGCAAGTGTGGTGCTCGGCCTTTTCCTTGCCCGGCAGCACGGTGAAATCGGGTAATTCGCTCAGCGCCACATTCATCCGGAACGTGCCCGACCCGACCTTGAAGCGGTCCATGCGGTGCGCGAATTCGGCGGGTAGATCGGCGCGGTCGACCAATTGACGGAAGAGCAATGCTGGCCCGGCGTTCGACGCGACGATCGATGCCGCGATTTCCTCTCCGCTTTCCAGCACGACGCCCGCGACCTTGCCGCCATCGACCAGCACCCGGGCGACCGGCGCCTCAAGGCTGATCTCGACACCAGCCTCTTCGCACGCCTCGGCCATATATTGGGTGATCGCACCCATGCCGCCGACCGAATGGCCCCACATACCCTTCTTGCCGTTGATCTCGCCGAACACGTGGTGGAGCAGGACATAGGCCGAGCCCGGCGTGTCCGGACTGGCGTAATTGCCGACCACCGCGTCGAAGCCGAACGCGGCCTTGATATATTCGTTCTCGTACCAGCCATCGAGGAAGTCGCGCGCCGACTTGACGAACAGGTCCATCACGTCGCGCTGCGCCTCGATATGCATGCCGGCGAGCTTCTTGCCCTGCACGGCGGCGGCAATCAGCGCGCGCAAACCTCCGCCGGCATTGGGCGGCGTCTTGAGCGAGAGATCGCGCAATACGTCGGCGACGCGTTCGAGCGCTTCCTCATATTTGGGGAAGGTATCGGCGTCCTTCTGGCTGTAGCGCGCGAATTCGGCGCGCGTGCGGTCTTCGCCGCCGCCGAGCTTGAGATAGCCATTCTCGTGCGGAAAGAAGTTGCTGATCGTGCGCTCGATGATCCGCCAGCCGCGCTCGTGGAGGCGCATATCCTTGATCACCTTGGGGCGGAGCAGGCTGACCGTATAGCTCGCGGTCGAGTTGCGGAAACCGGGATGGAATTCCTCGGTCACCGCCGCACCACCGACGATATCGCGGCGTTCGAGCACGCGGACCTTGAGCCCGGCGCGCGCGAGATAGAAGGCGCAGACCAGGCCGTTATGGCCACCGCCGATGATGATCGCGTCGTATTTCTTGGTCATTCGCTCACCTTGCTCTTCTAGCCCTCTCCCGCTTGCGGGAGAGGGTTGGGTGAGGGTCTTCTTCTTTTTTCAAGTCGCCCGAAGAAGGAAGAAGACCCTCACCCTCCCGCTTCGCGGGCCCCTCCCTCTCCCGCAAGCGGGAGAGGGGATTAGACCGCCCTCGGCCGCCGCGACCATCCTGGCGCCGGCGCACGGTGCTGGCGAGCCTCCGGGATGAGGTGACGGATCTTCCTGGCGAAGCTGCGCAGGCACACCTCGCTCGCGCCGATCGGACCGGCGGTGTAGCTTTGCGACGCCATGCCCTGCTGGACGCGTTCGATCAGCCAGGTATCCTCGGCATTGACCACGCGGTTGATCCGCCAATTGGCGTAGCGCACCAGCTTCATCTCGCGGCGCTTATTTTCAGGTGTAAAGGCATCGGGCAGCGCGAACGCCATTTCGCGCAGCACGCTGGTGGTCGGCGTCAACGGCAGCCATTGCATGAAGTCGATCTGGTCGGCGTAGATGTCGAACGCCATGTTCGGCCAGAGCTTGTAATAGAGCCACAGCCGCTGGTTCGCCTCGGGCAAATGCTCCGCGCGCGGCAGATGCTTCTGGTAGAAGCGCTCCCAGACATTGTCCGACACGCGATCGACGATCCCGCCCGACATTTTGTCGACCCAGGGCTGCGCCTCGATCGCATAGCTCTTGCCGAACAAGCGGGTCAGCCCGTCATGCGCGACCGGGATGTGGAGATTGTCCGAATAATTGTCGCCGACATTCTTCCAATTGACCTGGCGCTCGCGCAGCCGGATCGGGCTGATGCAGCGCATGTCCTCGAAGCGATAAGGCGCGATCTCATGGTCGTACGGCGCCATCATCGCCGCGACCGAGGGACCGCCATTATCCTCGAGCCGGACGAAGACGAAGCCGCGCCAGATCTCGACCTCGACCGGCGCCAAGCCATTATCTTCCAGCCGCAACGCGGGATAATCGCTCTTCATCGGTACGCCCGACAGCCGCCCATCGGTCTCATAGGCCCAGGCATGGTAGGGACAGACCAGCTTCTTCGCGCAGCCCGCAGGCCCCTCGACCAGCCGCATCGCACGATGGCGGCAGACGTTCGAGAAGGCGCGAACCTGGCCGTCCTGGCCACGGATCGCGATCACACTTTCGCCGAGATAGTCGATCGTGTGGAAATCGCCGGGTTTGGCGATGTCGCTCTGGTGACAGACGATCTGCCACGACGGCCGCAGCACGCGCGCCATCTCGACCTCGAAATATTCGGGATCGGTATAGAGCCAGCCGGGCAGGCTCCAGTCGGCGTCGGGATCGTGCTCCTCAATGTCCGCGTATCGATGCGCCATGCGCAGGCTCCGGTTGCTTGTTGTACGATCGTATAATAAGGTTTGGCAATGAGCAATAGCCCTCTCCCGCTTGTGGGAGAGGAGCGAGACTTGGCAGCTTGCTGCCTAGTCGCAGCGGTGAGGGTCTTTTGGCTGAAAGAAGAAAGAAGACCCTCACCCAACCCTCTCCCGTAAACGGGAGAGGGCTCATTAGGCGCGCCGAACCCGATGCGCGCCGCCAGAGCCTGATCGAGGCCACCGCGCGGGTGCTGGCACGTGACGGCGCGACCGGTGCCTCGGTCCGCCCGATCGCGGTCGAGGCGGGCGTCTCGCCGGGATTGATCAATCATTATTTCGCCGGGATCGAGACGCTGATCGCCGCGACCTATTCGGCCGTCGGCGAGCAGGTCAGCAACGCGTTGGCCGCCGCGGTCGCCGCCGCGGGGGACGATCCGCGCGCGCGCCTCACTGCCTATGTCACCGCGAGCTTTGCCCCGCCGATTGCCGATCGCGCATTGCTCGCGACCTGGATCGCTTTCTGGAGCCTGACCGGCAAGCCGCAGATCGCCGAACGCCACGATGCGATCTACGCGCGCTATCGCGAGGACCTCGAGGCGTTGCTGGCCGAATGCGGGATAGCCGCCGCCGACCGCCGCCTGACCGCGATCGCGATCACCGCATTGGTCGACGGCCTATGGCTCGAACTCTGCCTGTCGCCCGACAGCTTCACTGCCGACGAGGCACGGAGCCTCGCCGAGCGGCAATTGGCGAGCTATCTCGTCAGATCGGCGAACAGCGACAGATAATAAGTGATCCCCGGGGCGATGTTGCTGATCGGCGTGCGCTCGTTCAGCCCGTGGCTGAAATCCTCCGATTCCTTGATGAAGGTCGGGCTGGCGCCATAGCTCGGCACGTTGTGATAACGGAACCACATGCTGTCCGACGCGCCCGACGACATTGCCGGGAAGACCGGAACGCCGGGATAGACCTTGCCCATCGCGCGGTTGACCGCGGCAATGAAGTCAGGGCGCATCGGCGAGGCGTCATTGGCGACCGAGCCTTCGGTCACGTCCTTGAAGGCGATGGCGGGGTCGCCCGCGACCTGTTGCAACTCAGCCATGATGTCGGCGGGCTTGTGGCCGGGAAAGATGCGGCAATTGATATTGGCGGTCGCCTTTTGCGGCAGTGCGTTGATGGCATGGCCGCCATTGACCATGGTCGGCACGCAAGTCGTGCCGATCCGTCCGACCGTGCTCGGGTTGTTGCGCAGCACCGCCAGCGCTTTTTCGTCGCTGGGATTGGCGACGAACGCCTTGAGCGCGGCGCCGACTTCCGGCTCTTCATAAGGCGCGGCCTTGCTCAGCGCCTCGCGCGTCAGGTCGCTCATTTCGGGCTTGAAGTGATAAGCGCCGATCTTCTCGAGCGCGCTCGACAGTTCGACGATCGCATTGACCGGGCGCGGCGCCGAGGAATGGCCGCCGGGATTGGTCACGGTCAGCTCGAAATCGGCATAGGTCTTTTCCGCGCCTTGCCAGGTCCAATATTTGGGCTTGGCGGTCGCTTCGTCGAGAATGCCGCCGCCGCCATCGATGTTGAGCACGAGGTCGGCATTCTTGAGTTTCTCGGCGATGATCGCCGAGGTCTTCATCCGCGTCTCTTCGTCGCCCGAAAATTCGATGATGATCGTCCGTTTGGGTTTATAGCCCTCCCGGCGCAATTCGTTGAGCGCGGCGATCGCCATCGTGCCGTCGAGCTTCATGTCGGTGGCGCCGCGGCCGAACAGATAGCCATTCTCGACCACCGGCGTGAACGGATCGCGCTGCCAGTCGGACGGCTTGGCCTCGACCACATCCATATGGCCCGAAATGACCAGCGGCTTGAGCTTGGGATCGCTGCCCGGCCAGGTCGCGATGAGATAGGCGGTGTCGTCGACCGGAGTGATCTCGATATCCTTGTCGGCGAACCCGCCGGCGACCAGCGCCGCTTTGTAGAGTGCCGCGACCTGCGGCGTCTGGTTGTTCGGACCTGTCACCGAGCGCAATGCGATCGCCTTTTTGGCGAGGTCGAGCGCCTCGGTTTCGGCCTGGGGATGCGTCGTCGTCTTGGGCGCCGCCGCGCCCGCCGTGGCCACCAATGCCGCCGCCATCGCGGCCAGTCCGAGCTTGTTCATCAACGATCCCTTTATTGTTCGGACGCGACTTTCGACGATCCGCCGTTGAGGGGCAAGCGTAACAATCGTGCGCTGAAATCGCTCATGCGGGGGTTTTTCATCATGATCGCCGTTACTTGGGGCCGCTCGTCAGCACTTCATTAACAAACCTCCGTCACAGTGGACACCGGTGGACTGCGGCCGATCGGACTTTCCCGGAGAAGACGCCGTTCAGCGGGAAGTGTATCGCGTAGGATGAAGCTGGAGCCGGCGCCGCTATCATGGCGAGCGTTGGCACCGTTGGAGTGACATTTTCGAAGTGGAGGGCCGCATGTTCGAATCGCGCGACGATGCGCCCCGGAGCAGTGCGCTATCGAGCGCAGCCCCGCTCGATGCGGAACGCCGCCACGGCGCGCGCCATATCGCAGTCATGCGCGTCGCGAAGCTGCACACGCGGCACGGCGAGGAACTCTGCCTGGTCCGCAATATCTCGCCCGGCGGATTGATGGCGAATATCTGGTCGGACTTGGCAATCGGCGACCTGCTGACCGCCGAGTTCAAGTCCGGGCACCGCGCCTCGGGCCATGTCGTATGGCGGCGCGAGAATCGCATCGGCATGCAATTCGACCAGGATATCGATGTGCCCATTGTGCTGGGCGGCGACGAGGATCCCGCGCCGGGTTTCCACGCGCGCGCGCCGCGCATCAACATCGCGGCGCGCGGCCGCCTGCGTTGCGGCGCGCATTATTATGCCGTCGATCTGCGCGACATCTCGCAAGGTGGCGCGCGCATCACGTCCGCCGATCCCAATGTCTGGGAAAAGATCGACGGGCCGATCGTGCTGACCGTGACTGGCCTGCCGCCGATCGAAGGCACTGCGCGCTGGCACGATTCGAGCAATGCCGGGCTCGCGTTCAATACCCCGATTCCGCTCGACACGATCGCCCGCTGGATCGCCGCGAACCGCGGCTAGGCTAGTTTCGTCGTCCCCCGTTCCGTCACCCCAGCGAAAGCTGGGGTCTCGGGCGAAAGCGCAATCCGGCTTGAGATCCCAGCTTTCGCTGGGATGACGCTAAGCGGAAACGATCATCCTCTGTGCCCCTTGATGAAGATGTTGGCGGTCAGCCGCCCCAGGCGCGGATCGGCGCTGAACGCCATGTCGGGCGGAATAATCCCTGAATGGAGCATCGCCCCGCGATAGATCGCCAGCCGATCGCGCACGCCTTCGATCTGCCCGATCTGCTCGTAATGCTGGTTGGAACCGTGAGTGTATCCCGACAGATCGCCGTTCACGCGACGTGCAGTCGTAACGAAGCGCTCGACATTGCGGTCGTCGACCAGTTCGATGCCCGTCGCGCGCTGGCGAAAGAAGGCGGTGCCGGTTGTGTCGCTGAGATAATGAAGCAGTGCGAGATAATTGGAGTCGGTCGAATCGAAATGCGGGGCGCGTTGCGCCGGGTCGAGGGTCGCAGGCGCGCTCGTCACCATCGAGAAGCTCGCCTCGATCAGGTCGAACGTGTCGACATCGAACCCGCCGCCAATGAACGGCGCGGCGGCCCTGAGCAGCCGCTCGACATAGCCATAAGCATCGTCGCCCGTCTCAATCGGCCGGCGCAGTCCGGGGTAATAGCTGCCCGAACTTGACGGGAACGGTGCCATCGCCGCGGCCAATTCGACCAACTCGTCCACGGCGCCGGTGAAATCGTCGATGACGACCACCGGGCTCTGCGCCTCGCCGACATGACGCAGTTCGGGGGTCATGGCTGGATCGCGATCCGTGCTCCTCTGGGCAGATCGGGAAGCGAGAAGCGCAGCGCGCCATCGGCGACCCGGACGGCAATCCGCTTCGATCCCATCGTCACCTTGGGCACGCCGCCTTTCCAACCGTGGATCGCCACGTCGAATCCGCTCCACCACGGTTTGTAACTGCCGGTGCGCGGCTCGAAACTAAGCGACCCCGCGTCGCACCGGATCGCCTGACGCATGAAGCCGCCGCGCTGATAGGCGAAGCTGACCCCGTCATCGAGATAGAGTGAGCCGGTGCAGTCATTGCCCGGATAGACGTTGATCTCCAGCGCGCCCTTGGGCGTCTCGCCGGTCGACTGGACGAGCGGCTGGCGCGGAATGATCGCGCCGGGACGGACGAACACCGGTAAGCGGTCGAGCCGCGGCGTTTCCTTCACCGAGGCGCCCTGCACCTGCTCGCCGGTCCAATAATCGTACCAGCCGACGCCGGGCAGGCCGATATCGTATGGCGCGGGCGATTCCCAGGTTTGCGGTGGCGCGATCAGCAAGTCGCGGCCGAGCATGAACTGATCCTCGGTGCCGCCGACGCGGTCGCCACCCTTCACCACCGCGGGATATTCGAGCACCACCGGACGCATCAGCGGCAGACCGGTGCGGCTATTCTCCTCGGCCAGACCGTAGAGATAGGGCATCAGCCGATAGCGTTCCTCGATATAGCGGCGGCGGATATTCTCCTGCTGCGCGCCGTGCACCCACACTTCCTGTTCGGGTTTCCCTTTCTGGTAATGGTCGCGCATGATCGGGTTGAACGCGCCGATTTCGATCCAGCGGGTGAGCAATTCGGGCGACGGCGCGTTGCCCGCGAATCCGCCAATATCCGCGCCCGAGTACGCGAAGCCCGACAGGCCCAAGCTCGATAGCTGCGTGGTCGACAGCGACAGATGCGCCCAGCTCGACGTGTTGTCGCCCGTCCAGGTCGCCGAACAGCGCTGACCGCCCGCATAGGAGGCGCGGGTCATCACGAACGGCCGGCGATCGGGCGCGAGCTTTTCCACGCCTTCGTAGGTCGCGCACGAATTGAGCATGCCGGTGATGTTGTGCGTCTCGGCCTGGGTCGTCTTGCGCGTCCTGAAGCCGGGCGAGTCGATCGTGTTGACGATTTCGATCGGCATCGTCTTGGTCGGCGAGTTGAACACCGCCGGCTCGTTCATGTCGTTCCAGAAGCCGGCGACGCCCATGCCGACAAACTCTGCATAATTGCGCCCCCACCAGTCGCGCGCCTTGGCCTGGGTGAAATCGGGGAACACTGCGGCGCCCGGCCAGACCGGACCGACGAATGGGGTGCCGTCGGGGTTCTTCATGAACACATCCGCCGCCATGCCGCTGTCATAGGGCGCGTAGCCCTGGTTCGGCAGGCTGGCGATATGGAGGTCGGTGATGACGACCAGTTTCATCTTCATCGCGTCGAGCTTGCTGACCAGCCCGGGCAGGTCCGGATAGGCTTTCTTGTCGACGGTGAACGGCCGGTTCCTGTCCTGGTAGTCGATGTCGAGCCACAGCACGTCGGCCGGGATCTTGTCGTTGCGCAGGCGGTCGGCGATGCCCTGCGCCTGGACCTGGGTCATGTAACTCCAGCGCGACTGCTGGAAGCCGAGCGCCCATTTCGGCGTCAGCGGCGCCGGGCCGGTCAGGTACGCATAATCCTGGACCACGTCCTTGGGCGTCGCCCCGGTCATCACGTAATAGTCGACGCCCCCCCCTTCCGCGCCGAACGAAAAGGCCGCGCGCTCGGACTTGCCGAGGTCCATGAAGCCGCGCCATGTGTTGTCCATGAACAGGCCGTACGTGCCGCCCGCCTCGTTCAGGCCGATAACGAAGGGGATCGACTTGTAGATCGGATCGGTCGCCGGCGTGTAGCCGAACTGGTCGGTGTTCCAGAAAGTATAGGCAGCGCCACGGCGATCGAGCGGGCCGGTCTTGTCGCCCAGGCCGAAGAAATGCTCGTCATTGGGCATCGCCTTGCGGACGCGGAAACCGCCATTGTCGAAGCGGATCGGGGTACCGGGGGCGTCGGCCAGGATCGTTTTGCCGGCAAGGTCGGTGATGGTGATCGCCAGCGACTTGTCGTCGACGCGGACGATCAGTTGCGAGGTGCGGATCTCGGTGACGTCTCCCTTGTCGCTCACCTCCAGCGGAACGCGGGTTTCGCGCGATTGCGGCAGGACCGCCCAGGACGCATCCTCGGGCAGCGATCCTTCGCCCGCGCGGACGCGGATGATGTCGGCGCGCGGCGCGCTGATCTCGATTTTGATGCCGTTGGCGGAGGCGGTGTAATGGTCGACCGGCTTCGCCGCCGCGAACCCCGGCAGGGTGAGCGCGGCGGTGGCGAGGATCAGGTGCCTGAGGCGCAAGGTTATGCTCCAGCCTTGAGGACGAACGTGGCGGAAGTTCCCGCCATCGCGTTGGGCGCGATCCATACATCGAACGCGCCGGCCTCGGCATAGCTCTTCTTGTCGGGATGGACGAAACCGAGATCGGCGCGGCTCAGCGTGAAGCTCACGGTCGCGCTCTGCCCCGGCTCGAGATCGAGATGCTTGATGCCCTTGAGCGAGCGGACCGGCTGGGTCAGGCTCGCCACCTTATCGTTGATATAGAGCTGCGCGACCTCGTGCATCGCCCGAGTGCCGGTATTGGTGACGGTCGCGGTGACGGTGACCGATCCCGCCCAGGGAATGCTCGCCGCACTGACGCTCGTCGCCGAATAGCTCGCGCTCGAATAGGTCAGGCCATGGCCGAACGGATAGAGCGGCTCGTCGGTCACTTCGCGATAGCGCGCCTTATAGGCCTTGTCCTCGGTCAGCTGCGGGCGCCCGGTACGACGGTGATTGTAATAGAACGGCTCCTGGCCCGAGGCTTGCGGGAAACTGACCGGCAAGCGCCCCTGGGGGGCGTAATCGCCGAACACCAGGTCGGCGATCGAATTGCCCGTTTCCGAGCCGAGGAACCATGTCGCCACGATCGCCGGCGCGTTCCGCACCGCGCCGGTCAGCGCCAGCGCGCGACCATGGCGGAGCAGCACGACAATCGGCTTGCCGGTCGCGGCGACTGCCTCGGCCAAGGCAAGCTGCGGCGCCGGGATACCGATATCGACGCGCGCTTGCGCCTCGCCCGACATGCTGGCGCTTTCGCCGATCAGCAGCACGACGACGTCGGCGTCCTTCGCCAGGCGCACCGCCTTGTCGAGTTCGCCATCGATCACTGCCTCATAGTCCGACCCACGCGTCACACTCAACTTGGCTTTGCCGTCCAGCGCGGCGCGAAAGCCCTGCTCGACCGTCACGCAGCTCTCGTAATCGGGAAAGTTGGCCCAAGGCCCCGGATAATCGCCCTTCTGGCTCACGGCCGGCCCGATCAGCGCGATCTTTCCCTGCTTCTTCAGCGGCAGCAGATTGCCCTCGTTCCTGAGCAGCACCATCGACTTGCGCCCCGCCTCGCGTGCCAGTGCGATCGCGTCCGGGCGGCGCACGTCGCGCGCCTCGCGCACCGGGTCGAGCGAGCGGTAGGGGTTGGCGAACAATCCCATCGCCTTCTTGACGTAGAGCACCCGCCGCACCGCGGTATCGACCACCGACATCGGAATCCGCCCGCTCTTCACGAGGTCTGGCAAGTGCTTCCAATAGAGGCCCGACTGCATCGAGATATCGCACCCCGCGGTCAGTGCCTTGACCACCGCATCGGGGCCGTCGGCGGCGTAACCGTGCAGGATCAGTTCCTCTTCCGAGGTATAGTCGCTGACGACGAGGCCCTTGAATCCCCATTCGCCGCGCAGGATGTCGGTCAGCAGATAATGGTTGGCGGTCGACGGCACCCCGGCAATGTCGTTGAAGCTCGACATGGTGGTGATCGCGCCGGCATCGAACGCCGCCTTGAATCCCGGCAAATGCACTTCGCGCAAGGTCGTCTCGGGGATGTCAGCGGTGTTATACTCCATCCCGCCCTGCACCGCGCCATAGGCCGCGAAATGCTTCGGGCAGGCGAGCATCGAATCGTCGCGACGGATATCCGGCCCCTGGAAACCGCGGACGCGCGCGCGGGCCAATTGCACGCCGAGCCAGGTGTCTTCGCCCGATCCTTCGACCACACGCCCCCAGCGCTGATCGCGCGCGACATCGACCATCGGCGCGAAGGTCCATTGGATGCCCTTGGCCGACGCCTCGACCGCCGCGGCGCGCGCGGTACGCTCGGCCAGGCCGGGATCGAAGCTGGCGGATTCGCCCAGCGGCACCGGGAAGCTGGTCTTCATCCCGTGGATGACGTCGCCCGCGAAGATCAACGGGATTTTGTGCGGCGATTCCTCGATCGCCACGCGCTGCAACTCGCGGCCGATCGTGGTGCCGATGCCGTTGAACAGCCCGACGATCTCGCCACGCCGGATGCGCGCCTTGAGCTCGTCGATCCCTTGCTTGGCGAGGCCTGGGTTGAGCACCGGTCCCTCGGTCCGTGCCGCCAGCGGGTCGGAATAGATCGACAGCTGACCCGCTTTGTCCTGGATGCTCATCTTGGTGATCAGCCGCTCGATGAACGGGTCGGTCGCCGGCACCGCTTTGGCGAGCGCTGGCAGCGCCGACGATACCATGGCGACCGCTGACGCGCCCTTCAGGAGAGCTCGGCGGGACAGATCGGTCATGGCTTTTACTCCGCTTGTGATGCCGTCCCGCAACAGGCCCGGCAAATCCGGCCCCGCGCGATTCGCGGCAGTCGATTTCTGCTTGGCGAATGCGCATGAAACCGGTTACGGTGCAACTGTGGAACCGGTTACGCGGCCGTGAGAGTCGACCCCGTCCACCCGGCAGAGCTTGCCGGCGGAGGAGAGGATTCAGATCAAGGCGATGGCTGCAAGCCAATCACATCCAGCGATAGCCGAAAGGCGCCCGGACGGCGCCGGCGACCGCCATGCGCGGCGCGCGCGAAGCATTGTGACATCATAACCGACAAACAACTGGACAAAGGGCGCTCGCGCCCGCGTGCAAGGGGAATTGAGATGACGAACCTGATGAGGGCCAGCCTGCGGACCGCACTCGCGACCACCATCCTGGCCGGCGGCGCGCTCGCGCTGGCCATGCCGGCTTCCGCGCAGACGACCTCGACCATTCAAGGACATGTCGATGGTGCCGCCGCTGGCGCGACCGTGGTGCTCACGGATACGAACACCGGCCATCAGGATACCGTCAAGGTCGACGCCAATGGCAATTACGTGTTGGTGGGGGTCCCGCCGAGCACCTATCGCGTAGCCTCGGGCGACAAGTCCGTCATCGTCGTCGTGCCGCTGGGCCAGGCAGTCACCGCTGATCTGATCGCGGCGCCGGAGAACACCAAGGACATCGTCGTGACTGGTTCGCGCGCCCGCGACGTCAAGACGCCGACCATCAGCACCAACATCTCGCGCTTCCAGCTCGAGAATCTGCCGAACGGCGACCGCAACTTCCTGAACTTCGCCGCGCTGGCGCCCGGAGTCACCGTCGAAGCGCCCACGCTCGGCGGCAGGGCGCGTCGGGTTCAGGCGGGCGGCGTCAATTCGGACAATACCAACACGTTCATTGACGGCATCAGCATCAAGAACCTGGTCAACCACGGCGGCACGCTCGGGCAGAACCTATCCTCGGGCAACCCGTTCCCGGCATCGGCGGTCGACCAGTTCGACGTCCAGACGCAGAACTTCAAGGCAGAGTTCGAGCAATCGGGATCGGCCGTGATCTCGTCCGTGACGAAAACGGGCGGCAACGAATTCCACGGCGAGCTCTTTGGCGAATGGCAGCCCAAGGCGTTCATCAGCGAGAATTTCGACGACCGGCCGGGTGGCCGCAACAACGCGACGCGCCCGTACAAGCAGAAGCCCGATTTCGACACCAAATATTATGGCGGCAATCTCGGCGGCCCGATCATCAAGGACAAGCTGACGTTCTTCGTCGATTTCGAAGGGACCAAGAAGACCTTCGGCTCGAATGATATCGGCGTCTATCCGACATCAACACAATTTCCCACCGGATTAAGCGCTCCCACTCCTGCAGCGGCAGCCTATGCTCAAAGCGCCCGGTCGCAATATAACGGCAGTTTCGCGGCAGACTTCAATGAGAAGCTGTATTTCGGCAAGTTGACATTTTTCGCGACGTCGCAAGATACCATCAATGTCAGCGCGTTCATTCGTAACGAGTCCAATCTCCAGATCAACGGAGGTGTGACGACGACCGACGCATCGACGAGGAACCGAAACGACGAGCACCGGTATCAGCTCACTTGGGCTCACCGCGGTGAAAATTGGCTCAATGAGTTCATCTTCGCGCGCGATGCCGCAGCCAACGGGGCGATACCCAATACTCCTGGTTCATCCTATGTCGTCGTCGATGGTGGTCCGGGAAACACACCGAACGTGGGCAGTGCGAGAGTTATCGCCCTTGGCGGGACGAATTTTACGCAGGATGACCATCAGTATCAGACGCTATTCAAGGACAATGTGACGTTTTTCGGTGGCGCGCATACGGTCAAGGCCGGTGTGAAGGTCAATTTCACCAAACTGCAGCGCCTTGAGGATAACAATAGCCAGGGCACATTCTTCTATAACGGCAATACTTTCACCGGAATCGGTTCGTCGACGCCCTTCGCAGCGTCGATCAACACTGCCGCGGTCCAGCCGGTCACCGCGAAGAACACCGAGGTGGGCCTGTTCATCCAGGACGACTGGAAACCCGACGACCATTGGCAGGTCAGCGCTGGCCTGCGTTGGGACTATGAGTCCAATTCGCGCAACGAAAAGTTCGTGACGCCGGCCAACATTGCGGCCGCGATCCGCGCCTATCCTGGCTGGAAGGCAGCGGGAATCAACCCTGAGGACTACATCTCGACCGGCAGCAATCGTAAGCCGTTCACGGGCGCGTTCCAGCCCCGTCTGGGCATCTCCTACGATGTGAAGGGCGATCGCGACCTGGTCTTCACGATCGGCGGCGGCCGTTACTACAACCGGTCGTTGTTCATCGATTCCGCGCTGGAGACTATCAAGGACGTTTACGAATCGGTCGTGACCATCAACACGCCGCCCAATTGTACCCTGGGCACCCTAGGCTGCGTCACGACGATCCCGACCGACGTCACCGCACTGCGTGCGCTGGCCGCGATGCGGGGCGGCGAAGTGCACCTGATGAACAACAACACCAAGGTGCCCTATTCTGACCAGTTCAGTTTCGGGATCCGGAAGCGGCTCGGCAAGATCAATACCTCGATTTCCTTCTCGTACATCAAGTCGCACAACATCTATCAGGAAGTCGTCGGCAACCGGAATCCGGACGGGAGCTACAATCCGGGCGGCAACCCGGTCTTCACCTACGACGGCAACGTCTATGCAGGCGGCATCTTCTTCCCGTCAGGCGCCCTCAGCACCGCGCCGTTGCCTGGCTACGGCAGCATCTTCATCGGCAACAGCGACGGCAAGGCCACCTATGCCGCGTTGTACCTGCAGGCCGACAAGCCCTACACTGAGGAATCTGGCTGGGGCTTCAGCACGACGCTGACCATTTCCAGCGCCCGGTCCAACGACTCACGCAATGGCGCCAATATCGGCGATCCCTTCAACTTCGATGCGCCAACGATCGGCGCCCAGGGCTGGGGCAGGTCGAGCGGGCTCGAGCGGTGGCGGTTCGTCGGCACGGGTACTGTCCGGTTACCGCTGGATATCCGCGCAACGACCTTCCTGACCCTGTCGTCGGGGCCATATTATGGCGGCGTCCTGTGCGGCATTCCCGCTCCCGCCGTCGACGGCTGCTACACGACCAATTTCGGCATCTACAAGCCGGGCGGCATCGGCTACGCGAACATCGACTTCAATTTCTCCAAGACGTTCAAGATGCCGTGGGCGAAGTCGCATGAGCTGACCGTCTATTTCCAGGCACTCAACGCGTTCGACATGGTCAACCGCAACTACTCGATGTGGGGCGGCGGCTTCCGTAACGTCGGCGACGCCGGCGCGAGCGGCCGGTACGATCTGGGCGGCGTGGCGAGCCAAGGCCGCAACTTCAAGGTCGGCGCCCGCTACAAGTTCTGACACCGTCGGTTTCGCAGACGAAAAGGGGGCGGGTCGAGCTATCGATCCGCCCTTCTTCGTTCAGGCGGCGATCGCCGGCGCCTTGCAATAACGATCGATGAAGGCGGCGTGATCGGGCATCCGTCCCGCGGCATCGGCAATCACTTCCTCGATATCCGCCAGGAACGACCTGCGGACCTCGGCCGGCATGATCGCCGCATGGGGATCGTGTCCCATCGCGAACCCCTGCCCCAGCAACACCTGGACCCAGCTTTCGACACGGAACAGTTCGGCCGCCGCGCGCTTGTAGAAGCGGCCCGACGACGCGAACAGCTCAAGCCGCTCGGTCAGGCTGTCCGGGACCGCCATGTGCTTGAGATAGCGCCAGTAAGGCGTTCCCTCGCGCTCGGTCACCTTGTAGTGCGCGACGATGAAGTCGACGTCGGTGAATTCGAAATCGTGCTGGCGGTTATATTCTGCAACATCGGCGGCGGCGAACCCGCGGTGCGGGAACAGGCCGAGCAGCTTGATGATCCCGGTCTGGATGAGGTGGATGCTGGTCGATTCGAGCGGCTCGAGAAACCCCGACGACAGGCCGATCGCGACGACATTCTTCTCCCACGCCTTGCGCCTTTTGCCCGGCCGAAACCGCACCGGCCGCGGATCGGCGAGCGGCTTGCCATCGAGATTGGCGAGCAGCACCGACGCCGCTTCATCGTCCGAGATGTGGTTGCTCGAATAGACGTGACCGTTGCCGGTGCGGTGCTGGAGCGGGATCCGCCACTGCCAGCCGTGATCGCGCGCGGTCACCCGAGTATAAGGCGTGAGCGGCGACACGCGCTCGCACGGCACCGCCAGTGCGCGGTCGTTGAGCAGCCAGTGGTTCCAGTCCTCATAGTCGATGCCGAGCGCCTGGCCGATCAACAGCGCGCGCATCCCCGAGCAATCGACGAACAGGTCGCCACCGACCGTTCGCCCGTCTTCCATCACGAGGTGGTCGACATAGCCGGTCTCGCCATCGAGCTTGACGTCGACGACCTTGCCCTCGATCCGCTCGACCCCCGCCGCTTCCGAGCGCACGCGCAGATAGCGCGCGAGCAGCGACGCATCGAACTGATAGGCGAAGTCCAGGCCGGCCAGTGGCGACGCCGGGTTGCGCGAATCCGGAAAGGCGAATTTGTTCGCCATCCCGGCCGTGCTATTGAGCGCGTAATCGTCGAAATGTCGCCCCTTGCCCGCTGCGCGCTCGAGCAACCACAATTGGTGCGTGTGCAGCCACATGAAGTCCTGGCCGATCCGCCCGAAGCCGTGGAAATAACGATCCTGGCCGTTCTTCCAGTCGACGAAATCGATCCCCAGCTTGAAGGTCGCCTGGGTCGCGCGGATCATCTCAACCTGATCGATCTCGGCGATGGTCATATAGTCGCGGATCGCCGGGATCGTCGCTTCGCCCACCCCGATGATGCCGATCTCGTCCGACTCGATCAGCCGGATCTCGTAGCTCTTGAACAGGTGCGAAAGCAGCCCGGCAGTCATCCACCCCGCAGTGCCGCCGCCGACAATGGTAATGGTCTTGAGCGGCGCGTTGGGCGCGGTCATGCGATGATCCCCTCGGACGGCGTTCGATCGACGAAGTGCGCGGCGCCTTGCCCGAACCTTAGACCAGCCACCCCGCCCCGGTAAACGGTTCCATCAGCGGCGGGTCTGCACCCTAACCCTCGCTGCGCATCGAATAGCGCAATTGGTCGAGCAGCGGCTTGACCAGGAACGACAGGATCGAGCGGTCGCCGGTCTCGACGAAGGTCTCGGCCGGCATGCCTGCCTTGAGCGCGATCTGCGGCGCCCTCGCCAGCGTGCCGGCGTCTAGCCGCACCTTGATCCGATAATAGCTCTGGCCGGTGCGCTGGTCGGAGGTCAGGTCGGGCGAGACGAAGATCAGCTTGCCGGAAATGTCCGGCGTGGTCTGACGGTTGAAGCCCGAAAAGGTGACTCGCGCGGCCTGACCGACGCGAACCTGGTCGACATCCTGCGGGCGAATCCGCGCCTCGACGATCATAGTGTCGCGATCGGGCACGATCTGGAGCAGCGGCTGCGCCGGCGGCACCGCGCTGCCGATCGTGGTATAGGCGATCTTGTCGACCACGCCCGATTGCGGCGCGCGGATTTCGCTGCGGTCGACCGTGTCGCTGGTGGTGGCGACACGCACCTGCTGGTCGTTGAGCTGGCCGACCACCTCGGCCAGCTGGGTGCCGGCGTCGCTGCGGATCTGCTTGTCGACGTTGAGGATCTGCTCGTTCGCCTCGGAAATATGCGCACGCGCCTCGGCGATGTTCGATTCGAGCGCCGCCTTGCTGCCCTTCATCTGGACCGCGGTGCGCTCCATCTCGTTGAGGCGGTTGATCGTCACCAGCTGGCGGTCGTGGAGTTTGCGCAGCCCGGCGAGCTCGGGCTCGATCAGGGTCATCTGGCTTTCGATCGCCGCGATCTGCGCCTGATAGCTGGCGATCTGCTCATCATATTGGCGCACGCGCTGATTGAGCAATGCGATCGATCCGTCGCGCTCGCGCCGGCGCAGCGCGAACAATTGCCGCTCGCGTGCCATCGCTTCGCTGGCACGCGCGTCGGCCTTGGCGGTGAGGTCGGGCGGGAACAGGATCGAGGAGGCGCCGTCACGTTCCGCTTCGAGCCGCGCGCGCCGCGCGAGCAATTGCTCAAGGCCCAACGCGGCGGACTCGGCGCCGACCGACGACACGCCCTGGTCGAGCCGCATCAGCAGCTGCCCCTTGGCGACATGATCGCCGTCGCGGACCATCAGCGCCTTGAGGATGCCGCCGGTCGGATGGATCAGCGTCTTCACGTTCGATTCGACCGCGACCTCGCCCGACCCGACCACCGCGCCGCCGACCTGGAGGATCGCCGACAGACCGAAAAAGCCGAGCACCAAAGCGGCGATCAGCACATAAGCGCGCCGCGTACGGAGACGCAGCCGCTCGGCACCGGGATCGGGCTCGGCATCGGGCCAGAAAGCGTGGAGGGGGACTTGCGCGGTCATTGCCCGGCCTTCTTGCTGACGACCAGTCCGCCGGGTCCCTTGCCGCCATTCCCGCCGCGCGCCACCGGATCGGACCGGGGTGCTTGCTGCGGTGGCGGCGCGAGCTTGGCCAACACCTCGTCGCGCGGACCGAAGGCTTGCGCGGTGCCGCCGCGCATCACCAGCAACAGATCGACCACGCTCAATATCTCGCGGCGATGCGCGACCAGCAGGACGATGCCGCCGCGCGCCTTCACCCCGGCGACCGCACGCGCCAGTGCCACCTCGCCATCGGGGTCGAGGTTCGAATTGGGTTCATCGAGCACGACCAGGAACGGGTCGCGATAGAGCGCGCGGGCAAGCGCGATCCGCTGACGCTGGCCGGCGGACAATTGCTGACCGTCCTCGCCGACCTGGAGGTCGTAGCCGCCCGGCAATTGCACGATCAGTTCGTGCACGCCCGCCGCCTTGGCCGCGGCGATCACCACGTCGGACGGCGCACCGACCTCGAACCGCGCGATATTCTCGGCGATCGTGCCGGCGAACAATTCGACCGATTGCGGGACATAGCCGATCGAGCGGCCGAGCGTCTCGCTATCCCATTGCTGGATCGCCGCGGCGTCGAGCCGGACCGCACCCTTGGCCGCTTTCCACACGCCGAGCACGCCGCGCACCAGCGACGACTTGCCCGACGCGCTGGGGCCGATGATCCCGACAACCTGCCCCGCCTGCGCCTGGAAACTGACCCCGGCGACGGTGGTCAGCTGGCTGCCCGGCGGGGTCAACGAGAGAGTGTCGACGATCAGCGACTTGGCGGGCGGCGGCAATTCGGTGCGCTCGCCGACCGGCGGCGGCACTTGCCCGAACAATTTGTCGAGCCGCGCCCAGGCCTGACGGGCACCGACGAAATGCTTCCAATTGGCGATCGCGGCATCGACCGGCGCCAGCGCGCGGCCCGACAGGATCGAGCTGGCGAAGATGATCCCCGCGGTCGCCTTGCCGTCGATCACCAGCATCGCACCAACGGTCAGCACGACCGATTGCAGCACCATCCGCGCCACCTTGCTGACCCCCGACAAGGTCGCGGTGGTGTCGGTCAAGGTCGCCTGCTGGTCGAGATACTCGTGATGGATCCGCCGCCATTGCAGCATCAACCGGTCGCGCATGCCGAGCGCGGTAATGATCTCGGCATGGCGCCATTGCCGATCGGCGAGCAACCGCCGCTTCGCCGCCGCTTGCGCGACCGCCGCGACATGGCGCCCGCTGACGCGCTCGGCGACCATGGTCAGCGCGGCCAGGCCCAGCATGCCGACCAGGGTCACCACGCCGAGCCAGTAATGCACCGCGGTCAGGATGATCAGGAACAGCAGGATCCAGGGCAGGTCGATCAGCGCCGGCGGCCCCGCGCTGGCGATGAACGCGCGCAATTGGTCGAGGTCGCGCACCGGGCTGACCTGTTCCTTGGCCTCGGGCCGTTCGAGCGCGATCCGTGCCTCGATCGCCTGGACGCGCCCCGACAGCGAGCGGTCGAGCGACGCGGCGACGTCCGCCAGCATTTTCGACCGCATCACGTCGAACACGCCGTAAAAGGCATAAGCGATCAGGATCATCGCGAAGACGCTGAACAAGGTCGGCAGGCTCTGCGCCGGCAACACGCGGTCATAGACCAGCATCAGGTACAGCGACCCGGTAATCGTCAGCAGGTTGATGAACGCACTGAGCGCGACGATCGCGCCGAACCCACCGCGCAGCTTGGCCAGCGCGGCGCGAATTTCGGATTCCTTATGGCCCCCGGGGCGCGCCATTGTACGCTTTCTACTGATCGACCTCGATCGATAGACGCATACTCGAATGAATCCAATGCGATCGTTACGCTGCCGCGGTCACAAGATGCAATTCCACCTCACGCAGTTGCACCGCAGCAACGTCCCGCGAGGCGATGGAGTTGGTTTGCGCCAACCCATCGCTACAGCGGGTTACCGCTCAGCCATGCAGGACCGAGATTGCGGCGATCCCACCATGCCAGGTGCCGTCGGTGCCGAGGTCGGCCATGAACGGCTGCATCTGCACCGCGGCGGCGCTGTTGCCGACCCCGATGAAGTCGCCTGAGTGGAGTTGCGCGGTAGTGACCCCGGTCAAGGTCAGCTGGTCGCCATTGCCGAGGTCGATCACCGCATTGCCGCCGACATCGTGGGTGGCGTTGATCACGTCCTGGTAGCTGGCAAAGCCGATAGCGGTGAGGTCGATCTTGTCGGTCCCTGCCACGAAGTCGCCGATCGTGTCCTGGCCGGTGCCGTGCGCGAACACGAACTTGTCGGCGCCACCGCCGCCGAACAGCGTGTCGTTGCCGCCATAGCCCATCAGCGTTTCGGCACCGCTGCCGCCGGTCAGGATGTTGGCGCCGTTATTGCCCTGGATCAGGTGCGACCAGGCATTGCCGGTCAGGTTGATCGCCGTCGTCGCATTGGCGTCCGATGCCGCCAGCCGCTCGACCTGGGCTGCCGCCGTCAGCGTGTAGCTGACCGTCGCCAGCACGGTATCGGCGGTGCCTTCATTGGCATTCTCGACGATCGCATCGCCGGCGTTGCGCACATAATAGACATCGTTGCCCGCCCCGCCCTGGAGCGCGTCGCCGCCACCCGCGCCATCGAGCACGTTGCTGCCGGCATTGCCGATCAGGATGTTGTGCTCGCCATTGCCGGTCGCGTTGATGTTCGCCGTGCCCGTCAGCTGAAGCGTCTCGATGTTGCTCATGCCCGCCAGCGAGTAGCTGACCGACGCCTGGACACTGTCATTGCCTTCGCCCACGAGCTCGACCACCTTGGCATGGGCATCGCCGATCACATAAATATCGTCGCCCGCGCCACCGTAGAGCATGTCGGTACCGCCGCCGCCGTTGAGCGTGTTCGCCGCCGAGTTGCCGCGGATTATGTTGTCGAGCGCATTGCCGGTGCCGTCGATCGCCGCATTGCCGGCCAGGGTCAGGTTCTCGACATTGGCGAGAGCCGCCAGCGAGTAAGTGATCGCCGTCTCGACCGTGTCGGTGCCTTCATTGGCATTCTCGACGATCACATCGCTCAGGCTGTCGACGACATAAGTGTCGTTGCCCACGCCGCCGTACAGCGTGTCGGTCCCCTGCCCGCCATCGAGCCGGTCGTCGCCGGCATAGCCATAGAGATTGTCATTGCCGCTGCCGCCGGTCAGCGTGTTCACCCCGGCATTGCCCTGGATCAGATGCGAGAACGCATTGCCGGTGAGATTAAGCGCGACGGTCGCATTGGCGTCCGATGCCGACAGCCGCTCGACCTGGGCTGCCGCCGTCAGCGTGTAGCTGACCGTCGCCAGCACGGTATCGGCGGTGCCTTCATTGGCATTCTCGACGATCACATCGCCGGCGTTGCGCACATAATAGACGTCATTGCCGGCACCACCCTGGAGCGTGTCGCCGCCGCCGCCGCCATCGAGCTGGTTGCTGCCGGCATTGCCGGTGATCACGTTCTGGCCGGCATTGCCATAGCCGTTGATGTTGGCGGTGCCGGTGAGCACCAGGGTCTCGACATTGGCGCCGAGCGTGTAGCTCAGCGACGACCGTACCGTGTCGGTGCCTTCATTGGCATTCTCGACGATCTGCACGCCGGCATTGTCGACGATGTAGGTGTCGTCGCCGCCACCGCCATAGAGCGTGTCGGCCCCGCCAGCACCGTTGAGCGTGTTCGCAGCGCTATTGCCGTGAATGACATTGGCGCCGGCATTGCCGGTGCCGTCGATCGCCAGACCGCCGGTCAGGGTCAG
>NZ_JBFUIL010000010.1:0-202434 GCF_056401895.1 Sphingomonas sp. P4_D12
ATTGCGCCCGGCCGCGACGTGCCGACGACACAACCGGGGGGTAAATGGTACCTCGTCAATGGCAGTTCCTATGCGGTCGCGCATGTCAGCGGGCTGATCGCGCTGGTGCGCCAGTCCAGCGGTCGCGCGACACGGATCGCGCTGAACCGTATGGCGGGCGGCGCGATCGACGCCTGCGCGACCCTGGTCGGGACATCGCCGGCCTGTGATTGCTCGTGCGCGATCGACCACCGGCTCGCGGGGAAGCCGCGCTGACGGCGAGCGCGGGCTGGAGTTTCTGACGCACCGCTTAAATCTTGCGACGGGCGCGGTATCACCCGCCGGCTCAGACTCTAACTGCTTCCCCGAACCGCCAATTGCACGGGAACGAACGCCTTTCCGGTTCCGCCCGCCGGTTCTGTCGGTCCGAACAGCGCCTCGACCAACATCTCGCCCGCGCTTGCCACGTCCTGTTCGATCGTCGTCAGCGCTGGCGTGGATTGGCGCGCGCCGAAACCACCGTCGAAGCCGACAATCGCGACGTCCGCGGGAATGCGGATGCCCGCTTCCTGCAAGCCGCGCATGATGCCCGAGGCAAGCGTATCCGACGCCGCGAACACGGCGTCGATCGGGGAGGTTATTGCCAGCAATTGCGCGGCCGCCGCTTCTCCCTGCGCGTGGCGGTCGTCGATCGGCGGTGCCGTCGCCTCGATCGGGGTCAGGCCGTGTTTCGCCAGCACATCGAGATACCCCTGCCGCCGCAAGCGAAACGCCTGATGTGCCTCCCAGCCGGGTCCAACGAACGCGATCCGCCGGCGGCCGGCACCTATCAAATGCTCGACCGCCAGCACGCCCGCCGCATGATTGTCGGCGCGGACGATCGGTAGAGAGTCATCCGGCGCGCCCCAGGCGACGAGGTTGCTGCCGGCCTGCCGCGCGCGGGCGAAATAGTCCCAGGCCGAGCGGTTCGCGGCGGTGCCAATCACGATCAGGCCGTCGGCTTCGCGCCGTTGTTCGAAGTCGCTGCGCAGCGAGTCCGACGTGCTCTGATACGATAGCAGGATACCCATGCCGCGCCGCGCCGCCGCCGCCTCGACCGCGCCCAATATGTCGAAATAGAAGGGATTGAGCGCGCGCCGCTCGAGTTCCGATGACGTCAACAGAACCACCGCCACCGTCCCGACCGCACCGCCGCGGAGCCTGACCGCCCGGCTGTCGGGGCGATAGCCGAGCTCTGCCGCCGCGCGGGCGACGCGGTCGCGCGTCTCGGCCGTGATCGAGGCGTCACCGCGCAAGGCGCGCGACACGGTCGATTGCGACACCTGGGCAAGCGATGCGACGTCGAACGAGGTAGGGCGATGCGCCCGCTCGCTGGTCCTCTCCTCGTCGAATTCGGTTTGCATCGGGATGCAATTATCGACGTTGCCGGCGGACCTGTCTCTAAAATTCGACCTCGCGCGATCAGAAGCGCAAGCAATGGTGGCGAGGGGGAGCGCCAGTATGCCGCGTCCGCTAGCGGACGCCGGTCAGCCGATAGCCCACGCCGGGCTCATTGGTGATCAGCCGCGGTCGCGCGGGGTCGGCTTCCAGTTTCTGGCGCAGGTTGCGCACGACGATGCGCAGATAATCGACATGGTCCTCATGCGCCGGGCCCCAGACCGTGCGCAGCAGCTGGCGATGTCCGATCACGCGGTCGGGCCGCCTGGCGAGTTCGGCGAGAACGTCATATTCCTTGGGGGAGAGATGGACCTCCTCGCTCGCTCGGCGGACACGGCGGCGCTCGAGGTCGATTTCGACGTCGCCGGTGGTCACTGTCGTCTGCCCCGTCTCGCCGGCAACGCGGTGGCGCAGCGCCGTGCGGACTCGCGCGAGCAATTCCTCGGTATCGAACGGCTTGGTCAGATAGTCGTCCGCGCCGAGGTCGAGCGCGGCGACCTTTTCCGCCGTTTCGCCGCGTGCGGAGACGACGATGACTGTGGCGCCGATGCGAGCCCGGAAAAGCTGGATCAGTTCGAGCCCGTCGCGATCGGGTAGCCCGAGGTCGAGCAACACGACCTCGGGCTTGTCGATATCGGCGGCCGTCAGCGCTTCACGCGCGGTCGCCGCTTCGGTCACCGCATAGCCTGAACGCTCGATCGCGACGCGCAGGAGGCGGCGGATATGCGCGTCGTCCTCGACGATCAGGATCCGGGGCTGGGCGGCCATTTAGGGTGCAGACCGGTTACCAATGAGGTCGAGATGGAGACGAAAAAGGCTGCTGGGAGAGAGGACGCGCAGCCAGATAGCGGTGTCTATCTGGCAAGCGTCCGACCGCTCCAGCGGCCTTTTTCGTCCCACCGCTTCGCGGCAGCCATGTCCGGGCGCTGTGGCGCGTCGGAGCGCTCGAACGGGGGAAAACCCCCGTTCTTCGCACTCCTCCTCCCACAGCATCCCGGACATGGCTGTCTCGATCCTCATTGGTAATCGGTCTGCACCCTAGCAACGTTACGGGCGCGGCGCGATCCGGTCGAGGGCAAGATTGAGGGCAAGGACGTTGACGCGTGGCTCGCCGAGGAATCCGAGCAAGGGATAGGCAGTGTTGTCGGCGACGACCTGGCGCAGCTTGGCGGGGTCGATCCCGCGCGCCTTGGCGACGCGCGACACCTGGAACAAAGCCGCCTCGGGGCTGATATCGGGATCGAGCCCCGAGGCGGAGGCCGTCACCAGATCGGCGGGTACATTGGAACCTGGTGCGGGAGCGGATGCCTTGGCCGACGCGATGTCGGCTTTGACGCGGTCGACGAGCGCCTGGCTGGTCGGGCCGAGATTGGAGCCGGACGAGGCGGTGGCGTCATAGCCATTCTTGCCCGCGGCCGAGGGGCGGCCGTGGAAATAGCGGTCCGAGGTGAAGCCCTGGCCGATCAGCGACGAGCCGATGATAGTGCCCTTGGCATCGCGGATCAGGCTGCCGTTTGCGGCGCCGGGGGCGATCAGCTGACCGACTCCGGTGATCGCGGCGGGATAGGCGAGGCCGAGCAGGGCGGCGAACAGCAAGGTCAGCACGAGGGCTGGGCGGAGGGCGGTGGTGAAATCCTTGAGCATGTCTTTCTTCCTTTCTAGCCCCTCCCCTTCAGGGGAGGGGTTGGGGTGGGGCAGTGCCGCGGGCAATGTGCTCTGCGAGGCATCCCCCACCCCCAACCCCTCCCCTGAAGGGGAGGGGCTTTGTTGCGGCTAGGCTAGCCCCAGCCCGCCCACCGCCAGGTCGATCAGCTTGATCCCGACGAACGGCGCGAGCAGGCCGCCGAGGCCGTAGACGGCAAGGTTGCGCGCGAGCAGCGGCCCGGCGCCGATCGCTCGATATTTGACGCCCTTCAGCGCCAGCGGGACTAAACACGGGATGATCAGCGCGTTGAAGATGATCGCCGACAGGATCGCCGAGCGCGGGCTGCCGAGCCCCATCACGTTGAGCACGCCGAGCCCCGGATAGAGCACGACGAACATCGCCGGAATGATCGCGAAATATTTGGCGACATCGTTGGCGACCGAGAAAGTGGTCAGTGCGCCCCGAGTCATCAGCAGCTGTTTTCCCAGCCCGACGATCTCGATCAGCTTGGTCGGGTCGCTGTCGAGGTCGACCATGTTGCCGGCTTCTCGTGCCGCCTGCGTGCCGGTGTTCATCGCCACCCCGACATCGGCCTGCGCCAGAGCAGGGGCGTCGTTGGTGCCATCGCCGCACATTGCGACCAGCTTGCCGCCGGTCTGTTCGGTGCGGATCAGCGCCAATTTGTCCTCGGGTGTCGCCTCGGCGAGGAAGTCGTCGACGCCAGCTTCGGCGGCGATCGCGGCGGCGGTCAGCGGGTTGTCGCCGGTGATCATCACCGTGCGGATCCCCATGCGGCGCAGCTCGGCGAAACGGTCGCGGACGCCCGCCTTGACCACGTCCTTGAGCGCCACCGCACCCAGCAGCCGGCCGTTGCGGACCACGGCGAGCGGGGTCATGCCACCGCGCGCAATCTCGTCGGTGGTACGCTTGATCTCGACCGCACCCGCAGTGTCGGCGCCGAGCATCCTGAGGATCGAATCGACCGCGCCCTTCAACACCTTGTCGTCGCCGACCTTGACGCCGGAGCTGCGCGTCTGCGCGGTGAAGGGGATGATCTCGGCGTCTGCCGGCAAGGTGGTGGCGAGCGCGAACTTCTCGCGAGCGAGCGTGACGATCGAGCGGCCTTCGGGCGTCTCGTCGGCCAGGCTGGCGACCATCGCCGCCTCGGCCAGCGTCTTTACATCGACGCCGGTCAGCGGGCGGAATTCGCTCGCCTGGCGGTCGCCGATCGTGATCGTGCCGGTCTTGTCGAGCAGCAGGGTATCGACGTCGCCCGCCGCTTCGACCGCGCGGCCCGATTTGGCGAGCACGTTGAAGCGGATCAGGCGGTCCATCCCCGCGATACCGATCGCCGACAGCAAGGCGGCGATGGTGGTCGGGATCAGCGTGATCAGCAGCGCCGCGAGGATCGCGACGGGCACGCTGCCACCGGCATAGCTGGCGAAACCGGGGATCGTGCCGACCGCGATCAGGAAGATGATCGTCAGGCCGACGAGCAGGATGGTGAGCGCGATCTCGTTCGGCGTCTTCTGCCGCTCTGCGCCTTCGACCAAAGCGATCATGCGGTCGAGGAAGCCCTGGCCGGGCTCCTGCGTCACCCGGACCTTGATCCGGTCGGAGATGACGCGGGTACCCGCGGTCACCGCCGAGCGATCACCGCCCGCCTCGCGGATGACGGGAGCGGATTCGCCAGTGATCGCGGCTTCGTTGACGCTGGCGACGCCCTCGACCACTTCGCCGTCGGCCGGGATCAGATCGCCGGTCTCGACCAGAACCATCTCGCCCTTCTGGAGGCGCCAGGCCTCGACCATGCCCCAGGTGTCGCCAACGCCGGTCAGGCGCTTGGCCTGGAGCTCCGACTTGGTGGCGCGCAAGGATGCGGCCTGGGCGCGACCCCGACCTTCGGCCAGCGCTTCGGCGAAGGTGCCGAACAGCACCGTCAGCCACAGCCAGACGATCAGCTGAAGCTGGAAGCCGACGGGCAGCTGCTCACCGCCAAGCGCGAGCAGGACGGTCAGCAGCAGCGCGATCACCGCGGTGGTGAACAGCACCGGGTTCTTGATCAGCTGGCGCGGATCGAGCTTCTTGAAGGAGTCGCCGATCGCCGGGACGACCAGATTCGCTGAGAACATCGAGGTAGCGGTTGTCATCTTGGGTTACTCTCAGAAGAGCTGGCCGTGGATCATCGCGAGATGATCGGCGATCGGTCCGAGCGCGAGGCTCGGCAGGAAGGTGAGACCGCCCAGGATCAGGATGATCCCGACGAGCAGCCCGACCCACAGGCCGCCGGTGGTCGGGAACGATCCCGCGCCGGCCGGCGTGTATTTCTTGGCCGCCAGGCTGCCGGCAATGGCGAGCACGGGGACGATCACGAAGAACCGTCCGACCCACATCGCGACCCCGAGCAGGCCGTTATACCAGGGCGTGCCCGCCGTCAGGCCGGCGAAGGCGGAGCCATTGTTCCCGGTCGCCGAACTGAACGCGTAGAGGATCTCGGTGAAGCCGTGCGGTCCCTTGTTGAGCGGGCCCGCGAGGCCGTCGGGCATCACCGCCGACAATGCGGTGAACCCCAGGATCGACAACGGCAGCACGGCAATCGCCAGCACCGCGAGCTTGACCTCGCGCGCTTCGATCTTCTTGCCGACATATTCGGGCGTGCGGCCGACCATCAGCCCGGCGACGAACACCGCCAGGATCGCGAACAGCAGGAAGCCGTACATCCCCGAGCCGACCCCGCCGACGACGATCTCGCCCAACTGCATGTTGAACAGCGGGATCAGGCCGCCCAACGCGGTCAGGCTGTCATGCATCGCGTTCACCGCGCCGCACGAGGCGGCAGTGGTGACCGCGGTGAACAAGGCGCTGGCGGGGGTACCGAAGCGGACTTCCTTGCCTTCCATGTTCGCGCCCGCGAGGCCGAGATGATGGAGGACCGGGTTACCCGCGGCTTCCTGCCAATAGACGACGATTGTGCCGGCGAGGAACAGGATGGTCATCGCGCCGAGGATCGCCCAGCCCTGGCGCGTGTCGCCGACCGCCTTGCCGAACGTGTACGTGAGGCCGACGCCGATCGCGAAGATCGACAGCATCTGCACCAAATTGGTCAGCGCCGAGGGATTCTCGAACGGATGCGCCGAATTGGCGTTGAAGAAGCCGCCACCATTGGTGCCGAGCATCTTGATTGCTTCCTGGCTGGCGACCGGACCCATCGTGATCGTCTGCTTGACGCCTTCCAGCGTGGTCGCGTCGACCGACATGGCGAAGGTCTGCGGCACGCCGCTCAGCACGAAATAGAGCGCATAGACGACGCAGATCGGCAGCAGCAGATAGAGCGTGATCCGGGTGATATCGGCCCAGAAATTGCCGATACCGGGCGACGCGGTGCCGCCCGGCGCCGGGTTGGGGGAGGGGCGCCGGGCGAACCCGCGGAACAGCGCGAAGGCGATGGCGATGCCGGTCGCCGCGCTGAGGAAATTGTGGATCGTCAGCGCCATCATCTGGCTGAGGTTCGACATGGTCGATTCACCGACATACCATTGCCAATTGGTGTTGGTGACGAAGGCGATGGCGGTGTTCATCGAGCCATCCGCGCCGACCCCGGGCAGCTTGCCCTGGTTGAACGGCAGGAAGCCCTGCGCGCGCAGGATCAGATAGGTCAGCAACACCGTGATCAGCTGGAAGACCAGCATATGAACGGCGTAGCGACGCCAGCTCTGGTCGGTGTCGGGATTGATCCCCGACAGTCGGTAGAATCCGCGCTCGACCGGGCCGAGCACGACGTGAAGCGGCGTGCGCCGCCCCTCGTAAAGCGCGAACAGCCACAGCCCGATCGGCTTGGCCAATGCCGCCAGCACGGCGACGAAGAGCGCGATCAGCGCCCATCCCTGAAGCGTCATGGAAATATCCTCAGAAGCGTTCGGGCCGCACGAGAACGGCGACGAGGTAGATCAGCAGGCCGAATGCGGTCAGCCCAGCGAGCGCGAGGTGCAGGTTCATTTCAGGCGTTGTCGCACAGGCGCACGAAGGCGAGCGTCGCCAGGAACAGCCCGCCGAGTATGGCGAGCCAGATGATGTCGGGCATGATCGGCCTCCTATTGGTCGGCCGGCGAGATAGGAGGGTAGGGCATTAAGGTGCGCGGGCGAAAGCGTGGCCGCGGCATTAAGAAGCCATTAGAATCGAGCCGTCGTGACTTGCCTTATCCGCGGTTCATGCCGATCCCGTGCTCTGCTTTCGACACTGGAGTTTTGCGCACTTGCCCGACGATAATCGCCCTTCCCCCGACGCGCTGCTCCGCGCCGCGAAAGCCGAAGAGCGCGGGCGGCTGAAGATCTTCCTCGGCGCCGCGCCCGGGGTCGGCAAAACGTTCGAGATGCTGCGCGAAGGCGCCGAGCGCCAGCGCGCCGGAATCGACGTGGTGGTCGCGGTGGTCGAGACGCACGGCCGCGCCGAGACCCAGGCGCTGGTCGAACCGCTCGAGATTATCGCGCGCCGGCCGATCGACTATCAAGGGCACCAACTCGAGGAAATGGACCTGGACGCCGTGCTGGAGCGCCGGCCGCAGCTCGTCCTCGTCGACGAATTCGCCCACACCAATGCACCGGGCAGCCGTCACCCCAAGCGCTGGCAGGACGTGATGGAGCTGCTCGATGCGGGGATGGACGTCTATACCACGCTCAACGTCCAGCACGTCGATAGCCTCAACGACGTCGTTGCGAGCTTCACCCGCGTGCGGGTGCGCGAAACCGTCCCCGACAGCGTGTTCGACGGCGCCGAGGTCGAGGTGGTCGATCTGCCGCCCGACGAGCTGATCGAGCGGTTGAAAGCAGGCAAGGTTTACATTCCGGCCGAGGCGACCCGCGCGCTCGACCGCTTCTTCTCCAAGGCCAATCTGTCGGCGTTGCGCGAAATGGCGCTGCGCCGCGCGGCGCAGAGCGTCGATCAGGCACTGACCGAGCATCTCGATACCCATGCCGTGACGGGAACCTATGCCGGCGGCGAGCGCGTGCTGGTGGCGGTCAGCGAGCTGCCGGGCGCGGACACATTGGTTCGCGCCGCCAAGCGTTTGGCCGATGCGTTGAAGGCGCCATGGCAAGCGGTGTTCATCGAAACGCCGCGCGCCGCCGGGTTCGGCGAGGAGCAGCGGCGCCAGATCGCGGACATGTTGGGGCTCGCCTCCAGCCTGGGCGCGACGATCGCCACCGTACCGGCCGAAAGCGTCACCGCCGGCCTGCGCGACCAGATCGCCGAGGCACGGATCACGCAATTGGTGATCGGCAAATCGAGCCGCAGCTGGTGGTTCGCCTTGCGCCATCGCTCGGTGGTCGAAGCGATGCTGGCGACAGGCGAGGGCCTGGCAGTCCATGTCATTCCGGCCGGCGATGCGCCGCAGCGGATCAGGACCAGCGTTCCACGCGGCGACTGGAGCCTCGCGATCGACGCGTTCGTGCCGCTGTTGTTGGTGGCCATGACGACGATCCTGGCCCGGGCGGCCGAGCCGTGGATCGGACCCGGCGGGATCGACCTCATCTATCTGTTGCCGGTGATCGTGGCGTCGGCGCGCCTCGGACTGTGGCCTGGCGTGGGCACCGGCATCTTGGCGGGACTGGCCTATAATTTCTTCTTCCTGCCGCCGCTCTACACCTTCACCATCGCCGATCCGCAGAGCGTGCTGACGATGTTCGTCCTGATCGGCATCGCCACCTTCACCGCCAATCTGACCGGCCGGCTCCGAGTGCGCGCGACGATCGGTGCACGCAGCGCGCACGAGAACGCCGCGGTGGCGGGTTTCGGCCAGGCGCTGGCCCGCGCGTCGGATTGGCGGACGACAAGCGAGACGATCTGCAGCGAAGCGGCGCGGTTGCTCGGCGTGACCGTGATCCTGCTCGACCAGCGCGACGGCGAGCTCGAGTGCATCGCTTCGGCACCCGGCCCGACCCCGGAACTCGGCACGGTCGATCGCGCCGCCGCCGACTGGGCATGGAGCAGGGGCGAGGCGACCGGAGTCGGCACCGCAACCTTGGTCTCCGCCGATTGGCAGTTCCAGCCGCTCAAGACATCACTCGGCGTGCTCGGTGTCGTGGGCCTGCTCGCCGAGGATGGGGGCAACCCGGTCGGTGCGGATCGCGCGGTGCTGCTGACCACGTTGCTCGGCCAGGCTGCGTTGGCGCAGGAGCGGCTGAAGCTCGAGGATCAATTGCGCGACGTCTCGGTGCTGCGCGAGCGTGACCGGTTGCGCGCGGCATTGCTGTCGTCGATCGGACACGATCTGCGCACCCCGCTGACCTCGGTCGCCGCGTCGGTCGATGCGCTGGCGCGGCAATATCCCGACGCTGCTGCGGTGCCGCTGGCGCGCGCCGATATCGCGCGGCTGCGGCGCTTCCTCGACAATCTGCTCGACATGGTGCGGCTCGATACGGGGGCGCTGGTGATCTCCCCAGAGGCGATCGACCTGACCGACGCGGTGGCGAGTGCGGTCCACGATCTCAAAGACTTGCTGCGCGGCGTGCATATCGATTTGCAGGTGCCGGTGGACTTGCCGCTGGTCCGTGCCGACCCGACCCTGCTTCACCATGTGCTGATCAACCTGCTCGCCAATGCGGCGATCCATGGCGGCGACGGACGCGTCGCGATCATCGGCAAGCGGATGCCCGATGCCGTCTTGCTGGCGGTACGCGATCACGGTCCCGGCCTAGAGGCGGGCTCGGAAAAACGCGTTTTCGATACCTTCGCGCAGGGGCGCGGCAGCGACCGCAGCGGCGGCAGCGGTCTGGGCCTCGCCATCGCCAAGGGCTTTGCCGAAGCGATGCAGGTCGGCATCGCCGCGCGCAATCATCCCGATGGCGGCGCCGAATTCTCGCTCGCCTTCGCCGTGTAACCGGTTTTTTTCCGGCCCGGCTCTGCCGCACCTCATTTCGTCGCAAGGCCGATTGTACATCAAACCGATCGGAATAGCTTTGGGTCAGGCGCCCCCGAGTCGGAGGCGCTAACAAGAACAGAGGCGACGCGCCCGCTTGGGAGAGCTGTCATGGATCGCGACTTCGATACGTCGTTCGACAAGCCTGTTCCGATCATCGTCTCGGTCAAGGGCGATACCCAGATCGCGGCGCGATTGCAGCGCGCCGAACTCGACCTTTCCCGCTTCCACAGCGGACGTTGGGCATTGCAGCTCGACGCAGTGATGGCCAATCGCGCCGAGCCCGCCGTCATCCTGGCGCAGGGCGTGGCGTGCCTGGCGGTGGCGTGGTGGGCGCAGCTCTCGCCGCGCTCCTACCTGCGCAACATCCGCGGCGCGGTGCTATTGTCGCCGCTAAGCTATGGCTTCGGCCAGTCGGCGATCGCGCGCAATGTCCGCCTGAGTCCTGCTACCAAGCTGCCGTTCCCGTCGATCGTCGCCTGCGATCCGTCGCCCGCGGTCGAACAGGTGCTGGCGCTGGCCGACAGCTGGGGAAGCCGCTTCGTCGACGCCAGCAGTCTCATGCCCGGTCACCCGAGCAATCGCAGCGCGACCGGCACCCATGCCGAGCAAAGGCTGGTCGACTTGCTCGCGACGCTTGGCGGCGATGCTTTTACGAGTCCGGCGCCGGCGCCCATCGAACAGGAACGACTGCTCTCGCTGGTCGATTAGGGTAACGATAGTCCGGCTTTCAGACTCCCCTCCCTGCAAGGGAGGGGTTGGGGGTGGGTGCGCGCGTCTGCGCGCCCAAAAAGACTCATCGACCTACCGGCAAAACAGCGTCGGACGAGGCATCGAGCCTCGCCCGACGCTAAACCACCCCTTGATCCCCTCCCTGCAAGCAGGGAGGGAAAATTTGAACGTCGCCCCGCACTGGATTGCCAAGCTCAAAACATGTCTTGCGATACCCATCACGCAGCGGTGACAGCGGCGCGCTTCGCCCCTAACAAGGCGCGGTGACCGGGGGCGACGCCACAAGAACGCTGCGAATGATGCTGGCGATCACGCGTGCCCTGGCCGCGATGAGCCCGCGACGGACGGCGACCGCCTTGGGCCTCGCGCTTAGCGGCGCCGCGGTCGAAGGTGCAGGCCTGTTGCTGCTCGTGCCTATCCTGACTGTGGTGACGGGCGGTGGCCCCGGCTGGGTGCATCGCTATGCCGCGAAATGGGGCATTGCCGGCACCCCACACCTGATCGCGTGGATGATGATCGCCTTCATGGCGATGATGGTCGTGCGCGGGTTGGTGCTCTATGCGCGCGATCTTTCGATGCAGGCGCTCCAGGCGCGCTTCGTCGATGCCCAGCGCCTGCGCGTCCTGCGCGCGCTGGCGGTCGCGCCGTGGCGGGAAATCGCCGCACTCGACCATTCGCGGACGACGACGTTGATCGGAATCGACGTGATGCGGATTGGCGTCACGGCACAGCAGCTGATCCAGATGACTGTCGCCTTGATCTCCACGCTGGTGCAGCTTGCCGTCGTCGCCGCGCTCGCGCCCGTACTGGCGCTGATCGCGGGCGTGGCGATGGTGATCGGGGCGGTGCTGATCGCGCTCAACCAGGCGCGCAACCACAGTAGCGGCGAACTGGCGATGCGCGCGGGCCAGAACATGATGAGCAACGCCAGCAGCTTTCTGGGCGGGCTCAAGATCGCCGCCGCGCAGCAGATGCGCGATCGTTTCGTCGACGAATTTGCCGCATCGCAATCGGTCGCGCGGCGTCGGCAATTGTGGTTCCAGCGCGACCAGGCGCGGGCGCGCTTGTGGTTTACCTTGGGATCGGCGGTGGCGTTGGCGGGCGTGGTGCTCGCGGGCGTCAACCTTCTGGGCGTGCCGCCGGCGCGGCTGATCATCGTCGTCCTGGTGTTCGGGCGGATGGTGGGGCCGGCCCAGGCGATCCAGCAATCGATCCAGCAAGTCGCTTATGGCGTCCCCGCGTTCGAAGCGGTGCGCGAGGCGGAACGGCATTTCGGCGCGTTCGCGCAGGCCGAGGCCGACGTGCCACCCCGCGGACCGATCGAGCTGTCGCTCGTGACCTATCGCCATCACGGCGGCGGTGGCGTGGGCGACGCGACGCTGACCATCGCCGAAGGATCGATCACCGGGCTGACCGGCGCGAGCGGGGGCGGCAAGACCACCTTGGTCGACATCATCACCGGCCTGCTCGAACCGCAACAGGGCACGATCAGCGTCGGCGGCCGCGCGCTTGGCAGCGGCTGGGGCGGGGCGATTGCTTATGTTCCGCAGGACGGCTTCCTGTTCCATGACAGCGTGCGCCGCAATCTCGATTGGGGCGACGAGACGATCAGCGAGGAGATGATGCACGCAGCAATCGAGATGGTCGGCGCGACCGCAATCGTGGCGCGGATGCCCAGGGGGATCGATAGCATCGTCGGCGAACGGGGTGCGCTGCTGTCGGGCGGTGAACGCCAGCGCTTCGCCATCGCCCGCGCGCTGCTGCGCAAGCCGCGCCTGCTGGTGCTCGACGAGGCGACCAACGCGATCGACCAGGGCAGCGAGGGCGATTTGCTAAAGCGTCTGGCCGCACTCGACCCGCGCCCGACTATCCTGATCGTCGCGCATCGCGATTCGAGCTTGCGGCTGTGCGACACGCTGATCCGCGTCGATGACGGCGTGGCGCGGGTGGAGGGGTGACATCCTCCACATCAACGTCACGCCGGGCGTTACTCAGTGGACCCCGGCACAAGGCCGGGGTGACGGTCGAGGGCTAAGTCTAGATCGCCCCCGCGAAGGTATCGCACTGATGGTAGTCTCCGCTGTCGAGGCCGCGCTTCAGCCATGTCATCCGCTGCTGCGAGGTGCCGTGTGTGAAGCTGTCGGGGACTACGCGACCCTGCGTTTCCTTTTGCAGCGTGTCGTCGCCGATCGCCTTGGCCGCGGTCATGCCTTCCTGGAGATCGTCGGGATCCATGCGATTGCGGTTCTGCGCCGCCCACACGCCGGCGAAGCAATCGGCCTGGAGCTCGAGCATCACCGATAAGCGGTTGCCTTGGGCCTCGCTCGAGCTGCGTTGCAGCCGCGTTACGCGATCGGAAATGCCCAACAAACTCTGGATATGATGGCCGAATTCGTGCGCGATGACGTAATCCTGCGCGAAGTCGCCGGGCGCGCCGAAGCGCTGCGACAATTCCTGGAAGAAGCTGGTGTCGAGATAGATGCCCTGGTCGCCGGGGCAATAGAATGGCCCCATCGCCGATTGCGCGGCGCCGCAGCCCGACTGGCCGTTGCCCGAATAGAATACCAGCTTGGGGGCGACGAAGCGCTGACCCTGTTGCTGGAAGATCGCCGCCCAAGTCTTGTCCGCCGAACTGAAGGCATTGCACGCGACCTTGGACGACGCGTCGAGGGTGCAGCTCGACCGGACGTCGCTGCCGCCGGCGGTGCGGCTCGCTTCGGTCGGTGCGCGACTGCCGCCGGTGCTGCCGGTGTCGGCGAATTGCAGGCCGCCGCTGAACACGAAGAACAGCCCGATGACGACCGCGACGCCGAGGCAGCCGAACCGGTTGAAGATGAAGGGCAGGAAGGCGAACAGCAGTCCACCGCCCCCTCCACCGCCGCCGAATCCGCCGAAACCGCTGCCGCCCTGGCCACGCTGATCCTCGACATTGATGTTGGGATCGAAGTCGTCGAGCCGCATCGGCTGCCCCTTTTGTCGTTTTCGTCGCGTATCAAAATGCGCTCCAACGGCCATGGTTGCAATCGCCCGATTGATCGACTCGGGCTCTTGGCCCATGCGGGCTCGCGATGGCCGATATTAAAGCCCGCCGCCGCGCCAAGGCGCTCCCCTTGCCCGAACAGGTGGCATTGGTGCTTCAGGGCGGTGGTGCGCTCGGCAGCTATCAAGCCGGCGTCATCGAAGGGCTGGAGTCCAATGGCATCGAGCTCGACTGGGTCGCGGGCATTTCGATCGGCGCGGTCAATGCCGCGATCGTCGCGGGCAACCCGCCCGAGCGGCGAGTCGAACGGCTGACCGCATTCTGGGACAAGGTGACGAGTTCGCTGCCGAGCTTCCCGATCTTCCCCGACGACATGGTGCGCGAGGCGTTGCACGAATGGTCGGCGGGCTTTGTGATGCTGGCCGGCGTCCCAGGCTTTTTCTCGCCGCGCGGCCTGGCGCCGGTGATGGCGGCGCCTGGGACCGACGCCGCGCTCAGCTTCTACGACAGCGCGCCGCTCCGCGACACGCTCAACGAGCTGGTCGACTGGGATTTGCTCAACGACGGGCCGGTCAGGCTGTCGGTCGGCGCGGTCGATGTCGAAAGCGGCAATTTCCGTTATTTCGACAATCGCCTCGATCGGATCGACGCGCGCCACATCATGGCCTCGGGCGCGCTGCCGCCGGGGCTTCCTCCGGTCGAGATCGAGGGTCGGCTGTGGTGGGACGGCGGGCTCGTCTCCAATACCCCGCTCAGCCATGTGCTCGATCACCAGGCCGAAGCCCTGCTGGTGTTCCAGGTCGACCTGTTCCCGTCGATCGCGGTGCGGCCGCGAACGATCATGGACGTAATGGCGCGCGAAAAGGAAATCCGCTTCTCGAGCCGCTCGCGCGAAATCTCGACGCAATTGATGCGGCTGCGCAAGGATCGCGAGATCGCGCGGCGCGTGCTCGCCAAACTGCCGCCCGAAATGGGCAACGACCCCGACGTTCGCGCGCTGGCCGAGCGATCGGCCGAATATCCGGTCAATCTGGTCCATCTGATCTATCGCGCCAATGCCTGGGAAGGCGGCGCGCGCGATTTCGAATTCTCGGCGCGGACGATGCGCGAACATTGGCAGGCGGGCAGCGAAGACGTCGCCGCGACGATGGCCAATGCCGAACTGGTCGCCGAGAACATCATCGACGGCAAGACCGCCGCCTTCGACCTCACCCCCCGCTAAGGAGAAGACCCGCATGTTCCTCAAGGGTAAGAGCGCCATCGTCACCGGTTCGACCTCGGGCATCGGACTGGCCTATGCCAAGGCGTTCGCTGCCGAGGGCGCGAGCGTGATGATCAACGGCTTTGGTGACGCTGCCGCGATCGAGAAAGAACGCGCCGCGCTGGAAGCGACGAGCGGGACGAAGGCGCTGTACGATGCCGCCGACATGACCAAGGCCGAGGCGATCGAGGCGATGGTCAAGCGCTGCCATGACGAGCTCGGCGGACCTGACATCATCGTCAACAATGCCGGCATCCAGCATGTCGCGCCGATCGACGAATTCCCGACCGACAAATGGGACGCGATCATCGCCATCAATCTGACCAGCGCGTTCCACATGATGCACGCGTCGATCCCGTACATGAAGGCGGCGAAATGGGGGCGGATCATCTCGACCGCCTCGGCGCACAGCTTGGTCGCCAGCCCCAACAAATCGGCCTATGTCGCCGCCAAGCACGGCATCGCCGGCCTGACCAAGACTGCGGCGCTCGAGGTTGCGACCGACGGGATCACCGTCAATGCGATCTCGCCCGGTTATGTCTGGACGCCGTTGGTCGAGAACCAGATCCCCGATACGATGAAGGCGCGCGGTCTGACGCGCGAGCAGGTGATGAACGACGTCCTGCTCGCCGCTCAGCCGACCAAGGAATTCGTCACGCCCGAGCAAGTCGCGGCGCTCGCGCTGTTCCTGTGCCGCGACGAAGCCAAGTCGATCACCGGTGCCAATATGACCGTCGACGGCGGCTGGACCGCGGCCTGACGTCTTTTCAGCTTGCTGAAACCGACTCTAACGTATCGCCTGCGCAACCATCCCTTCGGTGGTTGGTTGTCTCGGCATGAAAAGGGCGCATTTCGGGGCGCTGATAGGTGCCCTGTTCGTGGTCGCGGTCGCTCCGGCGATGGCGAAAGACGACATACCGGCGGACTGGCGGCGCGTGGCGACGGCGGACGACCGCGTGCGGTTGCGCAATACGCGTCAAGCGTGGCTGGATGCGCTCGCCAAAGCACGCGCGGCGGGCCAGGGTAAGGCGATCGCCGCGCAAGGCGTGTTGTTCGATCCTGATCGAGCTCTGGTAGGTGCCAAGCCACCCGCCGGCGATTATCGCTGCCGCGTCTTCAAGCTCGGCGGACAGCGGCCGGGCAATCGCGACTTCACTGCCTATCCCGCCTTCCGCTGCCGCATCGATCCCGAAGGCGAGATGCTGAGTTTCTACAAGATCGGCGGGTCGCAGCGCCCCGCGGGGCTGGTGTTCGACGACGACCGCTATCGCCAGATATTTCTCGGCACATTATCGCTCGGCGACGAAGAGAATCCGATGGATTATGGCCGCGATGCCAATCGCGACATGGCGGGGATCGTCCAGCGGATCGGGCCGCGGCGTTGGCGGCTGGTGCTGCCCTATCCGCATTTCGAATCTTTGCTCGACGTGGTCGAATTGGTGCCGATCGACTGATCCTCGGCGTGCCGCGGCACGGGTCAGCCCTCCGCACCCGCCGCTGCAGGATTTTGACAAAGAAAATGCCCGCCGAGATCGACCCGGCGGGCATCCTTTCCTCCCCAGGAAAGTCGGAAACCTTACAAGACTGAAGCGCAGACGCTCGTCTCTGAGCGGGCAACTGGCCGAATTTCGTGCGTTGGGCGATATCGCATCGGTCCGTGCCGAGGTCTGGCTGTCGACCGATCGGGCGACATCGTCGGTCGGTATGTAAAGTATTGACAATTGGCCGCCGCCGCCGGATCGCTGCCGCCGGGCAATTCTATTCGGGGACTGGCATGGCCGATCGCAAATTGCTGGCGGGACATGCGGTTCGACGGTTGCGTCGGCGCGCTGGACTGACTCAGGCGGCGATGGCCGAGATGCTCGTCATCTCGCCGAGCTATCTCAATCTCGTCGAGAAGAATCAGCGCCCGCTATCGGCGGCGTTGCTCGTCAAGCTTGCCGAGACATTCGATTTCGATCCGCGCGCGCTGGCGGCGGGCGAGCCTGGCGGCGGCGCGGCGGCGATCCGGCGGCGGCTGGCCGATCCGATGTTCGCCGACCTCGAGATCGACCGTAACGAAGTGGAGGAGTGGTTGGCAGGCGCGCCGGGCGGCGCCGAAGCCTTCGCGCGCGTATTCGATCGGCTGGGACAAGGCGCGGCGACGGGAGAGGCGGGCGGCTCGACCGACGTGATCGCCGAATTGCGCAAGGAGATCGAGCGCTGGCGCGGCCATTATGCCGATCTCGACGCGGCGGCAGAGGCGCTGGCCGACGAGTTGCGCATGGGCGCCGGCGACCTTTACGGCGCGATCGCCGAACGGCTGCGCGTCAAGCACCAGCTCACCATCCGAATCCTGCCGGTCGACGTGATGCCCGATCTGCTGCGGCGGACCGATCTCCATGCCCGCCAGCTGCAAGTGTCCGAGACGCTCGATGCCGCCAGCCGTACTTTCGCCGCGGCCTATCAACTCGGCCAGATCGAGGCGCGATCGATGGTCGAGGCGCTGGTTCAGGGCGCAGCGTTCGCCGACCGGGCGGGCGAGCGACTCTATCGCCGCTATCTCACCAGCTATTTCGCCGCGGCCGTGATGATGCCTTATGCCCGTTTCCTGCGCGCCTGCGAGGCGACCGGCTACGATCTCGAACTGCTGCAGCGGCGCTTCGGCGCGGGCTTCGAGCAGGTCGCGCACCGGCTGACCACGCTCCAGCGCGTGGGCGCGCGCGGGCTGCCCTTCTTCATGGTGCGGATCGACCGCGCCGGTCAGGTCTCGAAGCGCTTTTCGGGCGCGAGCGGTTCGCCGTTGGTCGAGAGCGACCGGCGTTGCCCGCTCTGGCGGGTGCATTCGGCGTTCGATCGGCCGGGCGACCTTGCGGTCCAGCTGGTCGAACTCGAGGACGGCGCGCGCTGGCTGACGCTCTCGCGCACCGTGACGCCGCAGGGCCGCCGTTACGGCGCGGTGCAGGCGGAATTCGCGGTCGGACTCGGCGTCGCGGCGGACGTGGCGGGCGGCATGGCGGCGGCACGGGGAATCGACCTGAAAGGCGAGGCGACCCCGATCGGTCTGGGATGCCGCGCCTGCGCGCGCCCATCCTGCCCGCAACGCAGCGCCGCGCCGGCGGGTCGTGCGTTGCTGGTCAACGAGCGCGAGCGCGGGGTCAGTCCGTTCACCTTTGGCGGCGATTGAGATGGCCGCGGCTGAGATCAGATTGCTCGGGCCCGCCGACTTGCCGCTGATGCGCCAGGTGCTCGGCATGTTCGGCGCGGCGTTCGAGGATCCGGCCGCCTATGACGACGCGCGGCCCGACGACGCCTGGCTCGCGCGCCTGCTCGGCGGAGAGACGTTCGTCGCCCTCGCCGCGATTGCCGAAGGCCAAGTCGTCGGCGGGATGGCGGCCTATGTCCTCGACAAGTTCGAACAGGCGCGACGCGAAGTCTATCTCTACGATCTGGCGGTGGCCGAACCCTGGCGCCGGTGCGGCATCGCGACCGCGTTGATTGGGGAATTGAGGCGCGAAGTGAAAGCGCGCGGCGCTTATGTCATCTTCGTCCAGGCCGACCTGGGCGACGATCCCGCGATTGCCCTCTACTCGGGACTGGGCAGGCGCGAGGACGTGTTGCACTTCGATATCGATCTCGACTGAAGCTTAGCCGCCGGGCCGGTCGGTCATCGCGGCGGCAAGAATATCGTAGAGTTGCCGAGCGGCGGGCTCGAGGATGCGGCCGCCATCATGGATCGACAGGACGAACGGCTCGCCGGTCGGATCGGGAAGTCCCTGCTCGATGCCAAGGACGTGCAGATCGGCCGGGACGCCGACCGGAATGCGCAAGGTCACGCCGAGCCCGGCTTCGACCGCGGCCCACAGGCCGCGCGCGCTCGCGCTGGTCAGCACGACGCGCCACGGGATGCCGGCGGCTTCCAGCAAGGCAAGTGCGCGCTGACGGAAGAAGCAGGGCGCTTCGGTCAGGATGAGCGGCAACGGCTCGCTGCCCGCCGGATCCCAATGCAAACGGCGGGGCGATGGCCCGATCCAGATTGCCTTCAGCGCGGCCAGTGGTCGGGCATCGGCGCGCTCGGTCTGGTTCATGGCGAGCGCGACATCGAGCTCGCCGCGGTCCAGTCGGTCGATCAGCGCACGATTGCGATCGACGATCGTTTCCAGGCGCACGCCCGGATGCGCGCGATTGAATCGCCCGAGCACGTCGGGAAGCCAGGTTTCGGCGAGATCGGGCGGCAGGCCGAAGCGCACCTGTCCCTGCGCCGCCGTGCCCCGGACCGCGATCAGCGCCTCGTCGTTGAGGTCGAGGATGCGACGCGCATAAGCGAGCAGGATTTCACCGGCCGGCGTCGGCGCCAGGCCACGGCCCTGTTTCGCGAACAGCGGCTCGCCGACTTGATCCTCGATCTTGCGGACTTGCTGGCTGACCGCCGATTGCGACCGCCCGACGCGTTCCGCAGCGCGGCCGAAACCGCCCAATTGCTCGGCGAGCACCAGCGTCCGGAGCACGTCCATGTCGAGATTGGGCAATTGCATACTTCAGAATAACTGAAGTGAGGCATAAAAACTATTCGTTTTTGTGGATTGGAGGGCTCGGGTAGCGACGATGAGGAAGGAGACTAAAGATGTTCAGGCTGTTGCCGCCGCCGCGCACGATCGAAGTGGCTGTCGCTGCCGTCCTGATTGGCGGGTCACTCGCCACGGCATCCGCCGCGGATGAGCGCCCGGCGCTGCCCCGCGCGCTGGTCGGTACCTGGTCGCTGGTCGCCGCGGACGTCCGGCATCCCGACGGCAGTATCGGCCGTGACTATGGGGCGGCGCCGCGCGGCAGCATGATGGTGGATGCTGCCGGGCGCTACACGCTGATGATCTACAAGAGCGAACGACCCCGCTTCGCCTCGGGCGACCGAGCCACCGGCACGCCGGAAGAATATCGCGAGACTGCGTTGGGGATGAGCGTGCATTACGGGACGTTGAGCGCGGACGTGAAGGCGCACACGCTGACTTTCGCGATCGAGCAAGCGAGCTTCGCCAATTGGAACGGGACGAGGCAGGTCAGGCAGTACGAGTTGCAGGGCAAGGTATTGCGCTACACCGTTGCCGCGCGCCCCAATGGCGACATCCCGATCTCGGTCTGGCGGAAGGTCGATTAGATTGTAAATTAGATTACATATTATCGGACGATTCTGCGCTCGCAGTCACATCATGACCACTATCGTCCTCGAGACGCTGACGGCGAATCATGTAAATAGCTGTACATAACCTCGCATCACTACAAGCGAGGACGTACCGTGACCTACCAAGATTCGATCGCTGCGACCGGCCAGCTCATCACGAGCCACAACGGCACCTGGGACGGAATCGGCGCCGAGGCAGTAGCGCGGATGCAGATCCAGAACCGGTTCCGCACCGGGCTCGACATCGCCCGCTACACTGCGGCGATCATGCGCCGCGACATGGCGGCGTACGACGCCGACCCGGCCAACTATACCCAGTCGCTCGGCTGCTGGCACGGATTCATCGGCCAGCAGAAGATGATCAGCATCAAGAAGCATTTCGGCTCGACCGAGCGCCGCTATCTCTATCTGTCGGGCTGGATGGTAGCCGCATTGCGTTCGGATTTCGGACCGCTGCCCGACCAGTCGATGCACGAAAAGACCAGCGTTCCCGCGCTGATCGAGGAGCTCTACACCTTCCTGCGTCAGGCCGATGCGCGCGAGCTGGGGATGATGTTCCGTGAGTTGGACAAGGCGCGTGAGGCGGGCGACGAAGTTGCCGAACAGCGGCTGATCCACGCGATCGACAATCACCAGACGCACGTCGTGCCGATCATCGCCGATATCGATGCCGGCTTCGGCAATGCCGAGGCGACCTATCTGCTCGCCAAGAAGATGATCGAGGCCGGTGCTTGCGCGTTGCAGATCGAGAATCAGGTCTCAGACGAAAAGCAATGCGGGCATCAGGACGGCAAGGTCACCGTGCCGCATGAGGACTTCCTCGCGAAGGTCCGCGCCTGCCGCTACGCCTTCCTGGAGCTCGGTGTCGAGGACGGGATCATCGTCACGCGCACCGACTCATTGGGGGCGGGGCTGACCAAGCAGATCGCGATCAGCCACACGCCGGGCGATCTCGGCGACCAATACAATTCGTTCCTCGATTGCGAGGAGATTGCGATCGGCGACCTCAAGGCTGGCGACGTCGTGATCGAGCGCGACGGGAAGCTGGTCCGTCCCAAGCGGCTGAAGTCGAACCTATATCAGTTCCGCGATGGGACCGGTGCCGATCGCTGCGTGATGGACTGCATCGCTTCGCTGCAGAACGGTGCCGACCTGTTGTGGATCGAAACCGAGAAGCCGCATATCGAGCAGATCGCCTCGATGGTCGACCGCATCCGCGAAGTCGTGCCCAACGCCAAGCTGGTCTACAACAATTCACCCAGCTTCAACTGGACGCTCAATTTCCGCCAGCAAGTCTATGACGCCTGGGTCGAAGCGGGCCGCGACGTCTCGGCCTATGATCGCGCGAAGCTGATGAGCGTGGATTACGACGCGACCGATCTGGCAGCCGAGGCCGATGAGCGGATCCGCACCTTCCAGGCGGATGCCGCGAAGCGAGCGGGGATTTTCCACCACCTGATCACCTTGCCGACCTATCACACCGCTGCTCTGTCGACCGACAATCTGGCCAGGGAATATTTCGGCGAGGCCGGCATGCTGGGCTACGTCAAGTACGTCCAGCGCCAGGAAATCCGTCAGGGCATCGCCGCGGTGAAGCACCAGAACATGTCGGGCAGCGACCTGGGCGACGATCACAAGGAGTATTTCGCAGGAGAGGCGGCGCTCAAGGCGGGCGGCGCGCACAATACGATGAACCAATTCGCGGCGTGATCGAGCGGGATAGCGCAGGCTATCCCGCGCTAGCGCTCGCGCCCGGCCGGCGGGGCCACAGCCCCGACTGACGACGCGGCTTTGCCGCGGCGTTACCGGCAACAATATAATCGCGGCCTGGCCGCGACGTTCGCCGCGTCAGCCCCCGCATGCGGCGAACCAGGGACGGCCCGGAGGAAGTAGCCCCTCCGGGCCGTTTCGTTTTTTAAAGAGAGACCGGAAGGGCAAGGCGACACCGCGCCGACTTACGCCGCGCCGTCGCGGAAGCGATCGAGCCATTGCGCCCTGAGCGCAGCCGGCCGCACCGGATAACGTTCCTCCAGGACATCCGCCGCGACGATACGGTCGAGCCGGAAAGATCGAAAATCCTCGCGCAGCTCGCACCAGGCGGCAAGCAGCCGCGCGGCGTCGAGATAGCCGATCGCGACTGGCCAGACGATACGCTCGCTGACCCGGTCCTGCTCGTCGCGATAGGTGAGGCGGATCTTGCTGCCGCTGCGGATGGCGGTGCGCAATCGGCTGGCATCGACGCTGTCCGGCGCGATCCGCCAGCCCGGCGCGGTGCGCGCCACGGCATCGGTGATCAGCGGGACCATGTCGTTCGGCACGACCGCGGCTATCTTGGCGAGCAGGTCGCGGGCGGCGCGCGCCAAGGCGGGATCGCCATGCCCTTCGACCCATTGCGCGCCCAGCGCGGCAGCCTCTGCCTCTTCGGATGTCAGCATCAGCGGCGGAAGGTCATAGCCGTCGTCGAGTACATAGCCGATCCCGGCTTCCCCGCGCACCGGCACGCGCTGGCCCATCAACGCGGCGATATCGCGATAGACCGAGCGTTTCGAGGTCTCGAGCTCGATGGCGATCGCCTCGGCAGTGATCGGCCGCCGCTCGCGGCGGAGGATCTGGACGATCTGGAACAGGCGGTCGGCGCGTCGCATTTCCGCTCTTTAGCTGCACGATGCTGACAGCATGGTGGCAGCAGGGTGGCAGTAAGTCGATTCCTGTGAACGACAGGAGATCAGGGATGTTGAAGACCTATCACGGTAGTTGCCATTGCGGCGCGGTGCGTTTCGAGGCGGATATCGATCTCGCCGCGGGCACCGGGAAATGCAATTGCTCGATCTGCACCAAGCGCCGCTCCTGGGGTGCATTGCTCAAGCCCGACCAGTTCCGGCTGCTGTCGGGCGCCGACAATCTGTCCGACTATCAGTTCGGGACGAAATCCGGCCATCACCGCTTCTGCAAGACCTGCGGCGTCGCGTCGTTCGGCGATGGTTATGTCGAGGCGATCGGCGGCGATTACGTATCGGTCAACGTCAATTGCCTCGACGACGTCAGCGATCAGGACCTGGCGGAGGCGCCAGTCAATTTCGCCAACGGGCGCGACAATGCCTGGTGGGAACCGCCGGCCGTTACGTCCCACCTGTGATCTTTATTCGCGCGCCAGCAAGGCCCGTGTGGTCCGGGCGACGACGGGTTCGGTCTGACCAAGAATTACGCCGCGACGCGCAGCCAAATCGCGGTTGCGTCGTCGCCTTGCTTGAAGCGCGGCCAGCGCATGCATTCGGAGTCCTCGGCCTCTGCGGCGCGGAGTTGCGCGGCAATGCCGGATAGCCCGCCATCGGCGAGCAGGTCGGGCAGCGCCGTTTGTTCGATCAGGCGATAGAGATCGGTGACGGCAGCAAAGCCGTCGCTCATCAGCAGCAATTCGTCACCGGCTACACAAGGCTGGCTCGAATAATAGATGTGCTCGGCACCCGCCGGATCGACCCCGAGCACCAGGCGATCGGGTCGGCTGCGCGCCGTCCGCAGTACGTCGAGCACCGGCGCTGCGCGCTTGACCGATCCCAGGCCGTGATGCGCGACGCTACGGGCGAGATCGGTTTCGTCGTCGCGGATATCGCGCTGCGGCCCGATCCGGGTTGCCTGGCCATCGCGGATCAGCAGGGCCGCGCAATCGCCGAGCCAGGCGCAATCGATCACATTCTCTCCAATCGAAACCGCGAGGAACGAGGCTGAAGGCAGCTCCCAGCTTTCAGGTGTGCGGGTGCGTTGCTCGGCAAAAGCCGCGGCGACGCGCTCGAACACGGTGCGGCACGTTTGCTCGATCGATCCGTCCTCCGGGGCGGCGGCGAAGGCGCGGTCCGCCTCTGCCGCGATCCACGCCGCGCCGCCGCGATTGCCGAGCAGCCCCGGTTCGCCGAGATCGGTCGCGCCGTCGATCACCCAGGCACAAGCGTGGCCCGCGCCGGCGCGGTCGTCATTCGCCTTGGAGGAATCGCCGGCGATCGACAGCGACTGGATCAGGTCGAGATGCATGCTCGCCGCTTCGCTTTGGAGGAGTCAGGCGCCGGCGGCGTCGAGCTTGTCGAGTTGGTCCGCGCTGAGCGTCAGGTCCATCGCCGGGAGCAATTCCTCGAGTTGCTTCACGCTGGTCGCGCTGGCGATCGGCGCGGTGACGCCGGGTTGCGCGGCGAGCCAGGCCAACGCGATCTGCGCCAATGTCGCGCCGGTTTCCGCCGCCACCTCATCCATCGCCTTCAGAACCGCGGGGCCCTTGCCCTCGAGATAGGCGGTCATCCGCCCGCCGCGCACGCTCTTGCCGAGATCGTCGGCCGAGCGATATTTGCCGGTCAGGAAGCCCGAGGCGAGGCCGTAATAAGGCAGCAGGCCGATATTATATTCGACGCAATAATCCTGCAGTTCGCCTTCGAACTTGTGCCGGCTGACCAGATTGTATTCGGGCTGCAGCACCTGAAAATGCGGCAGACCGGCGGCGCGCGCGACGTCGTTGGCCGACTTGAGCCGCGCGGCGTGGAAATTGGACGCGCCCAGTACCGCCACCTTGCCCGCCGCGACCAGCTTGGCGAACGCCTCCATATACGCTTCCTGCGGCGTCGCTTCGTCGTCCTGGTGGGCATAATAGAGCGCGATCTGCTCGACTCCGAGCCGCTGAAGCGACGCGTCGCACGCCTCCGCGATCCGCGCCGGCGCGAGCTTCTCGCCCGCCGCGCTCGGCAACATGCCGACCTTGGTGGCGACGCCGATCTTCTTGCCGCTCGACTTGATCCACTCGCCGATCACGTTTTCCGATTCGCCGCCTTTGTGGCCCGGCACCCAAGCCGAATAGACGTCCGCTGTGTCGACCAGCGTGCCGCCGGCATCGACGAAGGCGTCGAGCACGGCGAAGCTGGTCGCCTTGTCCGCGGTCCAGCCGAACACGTTACCGCCGAGGCAGAGCTTGGGCGTATGCAGATGGCTGGCGCCGAGACGGCGAAGATCGGTCATTGCGCGTTTCCTTGGTCGGACGGCGTTGGATCGGATGGCTGGGCCGGCACGGCAGTGTTGGCGTCGAGCATCGCCGCGGCGTCATTCAACGCGCGCTGGTCGTCGGCCGATACGCCGCCGGTATCGTCACGGCTCGAGCACGCCACCATGCCCATCATGAGGGCGAGGCCGGCGAAAGCGACGCGAGCGCGCATCAATCCTCGATCTCGTTGCCGGCATCCTTCAGCGCCTGACCGGCATCCTTCTTCGCGTCCTTGGTCGCCTTGTCCATCTTGTTCGATGCGGCATCCATGTGGTTCTCGGCGGCGCCCAGCGCCGAATCGACCGCGGCGTCGGTGGTGTTGACCGCACGCGCCATCGTCGCATTGGCGTCACCGGCCATGGTGTTGGCCGCTTGCGCCGCTTCGTTCTGCGCCTTTTGGCTGCACGCGGCGATGCCGAGCATGGCGACGATCGCGAGCGACACGGCGAGTGTCTTGGGAGCCTTGGTCATCTATACTCTCCTGCGGAATTGATCGAAAACACCGCTACCGCCGCCCCGTTCCGCGCGCAACGCGTTGACGGCATATAAAGATATCTTTATATCTCTATCTGACATGCCGAACGCTCTCGACATCTTCCGCGCGCTTGCCGATTCGACGCGGCTGCGGATCGTTGCGCTGGTGCGCTCGATGGAGCTGTCAGTCGGCGAACTCGCGCAAGTGCTGGGACAAAGCCAGCCACGAGTCAGCCGGCATGTGAAGATATTGTCCGATGCGGGCATCGTCGAGCGCCGCAAGGAAGGCAGCTGGGTGTTCGTCGCGATGGGCGCGCGCGATGTCGCCGCACCGCTCTGCATCGCGCTCGATGCCTGGGAAGGCGACCGCGCGCATGCCCGCGCCGAAGCCGATGCGGCACGGCTGGCGGCGGTGCGCGCCGACCGTGCGGCGCACGCGGCGGGCTGGTTCGAGAGTAATGCCGGCGAGTGGGACGCGATCCGCTCGCTGCACATCGCCGAGGAACAGGTCGAAGCGGCGATGGCCGCGGTGCTCGGCGATGCCCGGGTCGAGCGGCTGGTCGATATCGGCACCGGCACCGGCCGCATGCTCGAATTGTTCGCCGGTCAGGCCGATCATGCGCTCGGCATCGACCGCAGCTCCGAAATGCTCCGGCTGGCGCGCGCCAAACTGACCGAGCGCGGGCTCGACAATACCGAATTGCGCCAGGCCGATCTCTACGCGCTGCCGCTCGATAGCGGCACGGCGGACCTCGCGATCCTGCACCACGTTCTTCACTTCGCGCAGACGCCCGACGCGGCGATCGCCGAGGCGGCGCGCGTGCTCAATGCCGGCGGCCGGTTGCTGATCGTCGATTTCGCGCCGCACGGACGCGAGGAATTGCGGATTCGCGACGCGCATGCGCGTCTCGGTTTTTCGGACGAACAGATGCTCGGCTGGTTCGAGCAGGCGGGGCTCGCGCCGGTGCGGACCGAGACGCTCGAGGGCGGCGAACTGACGGTGAAATTGTGGCTGGCGCGCAAGGCAGGCGCGCCGGCGCGTATAGCGGAGGCAGCGTAATGGTTTCGGTCAAGCAGATGGCGGAGGCGCGGCTGGCGCTGGCGAGTCCGTTGTTCGCGGATGTCGCGGGCGATGCCCAGGTCAGCTTCGAATTCTTCCCGCCCAAGACCGAGAAGATGGAAGAGACGTTGTGGGAGTCGCTGCAGACACTGAGCCCGCTTGCCCCGCGCTTCGTCTCGGTAACCTATGGCGCCGGCGGCTCGACCCGCGAGCGCACGCATGCGACCGTCGCCCGGATCGCGCGCGAGACCAATATCCCGGCCGCCGCGCATCTGACCTGCGTCGAGGCGACCCGGGAAGAGATCGATCAGGTTGCTGATGATTATTGGAACGCCGGCGTGCGGCACATCGTCGCGCTGCGTGGCGACCCGCCGCGCGCGGGCGAGAAATATGCCACGCATCCTGGCGGGTATGCGAATGCCGCCGATCTCGTCGCGGGGCTGCGCAAGCTCCATCCGTTCGAGATTTCGGTCGCGGCCTATCCCGAATGCCATCCGGACTCGCCCGATGCGGCGGCGGACATCGACAATCTCAAGCGCAAGCTCGATGCCGGCGCCAGCCGTGCGATCACCCAGTTCTTCCACGAGGCGGAGACCTTCTTCCGCTATCGCGATGCGCTCGCCGCGGCGGGCATCGACGCGGAGATCGTTCCGGGCATCATGCCGGTGATGAATTTCGCCAGCGTCCAGCGCATGTCGGCGATGTGCGGCACCGCGGTGCCGAGCTGGATGGGACGGCTGTTCGATGGGCTCGACGATCATCCGGCGGCGCGCCAATTGGTGGCGGCGACGATCGCCGCGGAATTGTGCCGGCGACTCTATGCGGGCGGCGTGCGCAATTTCCATTTCTACACGCTCAACCGCGCCGAGCTCAGCTACGCGATCTGCCATTTGCTGGGGATCCGGCCCAAGGACGCGGCGAAAGCGGAAGCGGCTTAGGTCGTCGCCCCGGCGRAGGCCGGGGCCGTCAAGTTATCTCGCGCCCGTCAACTCGGCCGCGCCTCGATTCATCGCGCTTATTTCGAGGCGGGCGCGGATATCGCCGAGACCAATACTTTCTCGGCCAACCGCATCAGCCAGGCCGATTACGGCGCCGAGCATCTGGTCCGCGAGATCAACCTCGAAAGCGCCAAGATGGCGCGCGCCATCGCCGACGAGTTCGAGGCCAAGGACGGCCGTCCACGCTTCGTCGCCGGCGCGATCGGGCCGACCAACAAGACATTGTCGCTGTCGCCCGACGTCAACGATCCCGGCTATCGCGAGATCGACTTCGATTATCTCAAGGACGTTTATCGCGAACAGATCGACGCTTTGGTCGAAGGCGGGATCGATTTCGTGCTGATCGAGACGGTGTTCGACACGCTTAACGCCAAGGCCGGCGTGATGGCAGCGATCGAGGCGGGCGAGGCGCTTGGCCGCGACTTGCCGATCATGCTGTCGATGACCTTGACCGATCTGTCGGGCCGCAACCTGTCGGGGCACACGGTCGAGGCGTTCTGGCATGCGGTGCGCCATGCCAAGCCGGTGACGATCGGGCTCAATTGCTCGTTCGGCGCCGAGCAGCTTCGGCCGCACGTCAAGACGTTGAGCGGGATCGCCGACACGCTGATCATGGTCTATCCCAATGCCGGCCTGCCCAACGAACTCGGTGCCTATGACGAGGAGCCGGCGACCACTGCCGGGCTGGTCGGCGAATGGGCCGAAGCCGGACAGGTCAACATCCTCGGCGGCTGCTGTGGCTCGACGCCGGCGCACATCAAGGCGATCGCGGATGGGGTGAAGGGACTGACCCCGCGCAAGATCGTCACGCCCGAGGTACGGACGCGGCTCGCGGGCCTCGAACCGATGATCATGGCCGCCTGAGCGCAACCGTCACCCCAGCGAAAGCTGGGGTCTTTGATTGATAGCGCGCGTCTGCTGCGTGAGATCCCAGCTTTCGCTGGGATGACGAATTGGGAAAATAATGACGACCACCACGCCTTCCTCCGCCAATTTCGTCAATGTCGGTGAACGCACCAACGTCACCGGCTCCGCGGCGTTCAAGAAACTGGTCATGGCCGGCGACTATGCCAAGGCGGTCGAGGTCGCGCGCCAGCAGGTCGAGAATGGCGCACAAGTGGTCGACGTCAACATGGACGAAGGCCTGCTCGACGCGGTCCATGCGATGACCACCTTCCTCAAGCTGATCGCCGCCGAGCCCGATATCGCGCGCGTGCCGGTGATGATCGACAGCTCGAAATGGTCGGTGATCGAGGCGGGGCTGAAATGCGTGTCGGGCAAGCCGATCGTCAATTCGATCAGCATGAAGGAAGGCGAGGAACAGTTCCTCGAACATGCCCGCAAGTGCATGGCCTATGGCGCCGCGGCCGTGGTCATGGCCTTCGACGAGGTCGGCCAGGCCGATACCAAAGAGCGCAAGGTCGAGATTTGCGAGCGGGCGTACAAATTGCTCACCGGGATCGGCTTTCCCCCCGAGGACATCATCTTCGACCCCAACGTCTTCGCGATCGCGACCGGGATCGAGGAGCATAACAATTACGGTGTCGATTTCATCGAGGCGACGCGCGAGATCAAGCAGCGCTGCCCGCACGTCCATATCTCGGGCGGCCTGTCGAACCTGAGCTTCTCGTTCCGCGGCAACGAGCCGGTACGCCGCGCGATGCACTCGGTATTCCTCTATTATGCGATCCCCGCGGGCATGGACATGGCGATCGTCAACGCCGGCCAGCTCGACGTTTACGACACGATCGATCCCGAGTTGCGCCAGGCGTGCGAGGACGTCATCCTCAACAAGGATCCCGATGCCGGCGAACGGCTGGTCGCGCTTGCCGAGAAGTTCCGCGGTACCGATGTGGCGGCCGAAAAGGCGGCCGAGGAATGGCGTAGCTGGACCGTCGACAAGCGGCTCGAACACGCTTTGGTCAAGGGCCTCGACCAATATGTCGTCGAGGATACCGAGGAAGCGCGGCTACAGACCGCGCGCCCGATCGAAGTGATCGAAGGTCCGTTGATGGACGGGATGAACGTCGTCGGGGACCTGTTCGGATCGGGCAAGATGTTCCTGCCCCAGGTGGTGAAGTCGGCGCGCGTGATGAAGAAAGCGGTGGCGCATCTGCTGCCCTTCATCGAGGCGCAGAAGGAGCCGGGCGCCAAGGGCAAGGGCAAGATCATCATGGCGACCGTCAAGGGCGACGTCCATGATATCGGCAAGAACATCGTCGGCGTGGTGCTCCAGTGCAACGGCTTCGACGTGGTCGATCTGGGCGTGATGGTGCCGTGGTCGAAGATCCTCGAGGCGGCGAACGAGAACGATGCCGACATGATCGGCCTGTCGGGCCTGATCACGCCGAGCCTCGACGAGATGGTCACCGTCGCCGAGGAAATGAAACGCGCCAAGATGACGATGCCGCTGCTGATCGGCGGCGCGACGACGTCGAAGGTGCACACCGCGCTGCGCATCGCGCCCGCCTATGACGGTCCGGTCGTCCATGTGCTCGACGCCAGTCGCGCGGTCGGCGTCGCGACCACGCTGGTGTCCGACACCCAACGCGACGATTATGTCATCAAGATCGCCGACGATTATGCCGCCGTGCGCAAGTCGCGCGAGAATAAGGGGCAGAATGAGCTGCTGCCGCTGGCGCAGGCGCGTGCCAATGGCTTCAAGGCCGACATGGCGCTGAAACCGTCGGCGCCGAAACAACCCGGCCGCCATGTCTTCGCCGATTGGGATCTGAGCGACCTGCGCGAATGCATCGACTGGACGCCGTTCTTCCGCGCCTGGGAACTTGCCGGCACTTATCCCAAGATCCTCGATGACGAGATCGTCGGCGAAAGCGCGCGGTCGTTGTTTGCCGATGCCAACAAGATGCTCGACAAGATCGTCGCGGAAAAGTGGCTGACCGCGCGAGCTGTGGTCGGACTGTGGCCGTGCGCGCGTTATGAGGACGATGTCGTGGTCGCACCCGAGGGCGACTGGACCGCCGAGCAGTTGCGCAGCTTCGATTTCCTCAACATGGCCGACGACGAGAGCCATGTCCGTCTGCCGTTCCTGCGCCAGCAGATCGCCAAGCGCGAAGGCCGGCCCAATATGTGCCTCGCCGATTTCGTCGACCCGGCGGGCGACTGGCTCGGCGGTTTCGCGGTGTCGATTCACGGCATCGAACCGCATCTCGCGCGGTTCAAGGCGGCGATCGACGATTATTCCGATATCCTGCTGAAGGCGCTTGCCGACCGCTTCGCCGAGGCGCTGGCGGAGCGGCTCCACCAGCATGTCCGCACCACGCTCTGGGGCTATGCCGAAGGCGAGCAGCTGACCAACGAGGCGCTGATCCGCGAGCAATATCGCGGTATCCGTCCAGCGCCGGGCTATCCCGCGTGCCCCGACCACAGCCTGAAACCGATATTGTTCAAGCTGCTCGACGCGCATCATGCGACGGGTATCAGCCTGACCGAAAGCTTCGCGATGCTGCCGACCGCGGCGGTCAGCGGCTTCTATTTCGGTCACCCGCAGGCGGAGTATTTCGGCGTCGCGCGGATCGGCCGGGACCAGGTCGAGGATTATGGCGCGCGGCGCGGGACGGACCTGCCGACGACCGAGCGGTGGCTGCGGCCCAATCTCGACTGAGATCGCGTCCGAAACGGAGGCATCTCGCGTGGATGCGGAGGTCCTCGGCTGGTAACCTTCCCCCGATAGAAATGGGGAGGGACTAATGGCCGATCGTGATGCCGTGCTCGCAGCAATCGACGCCGCTTATGCCGCGCGCAAACGGGGCGACAAGGAAGCGCTCGCCACGCGTTTTGCGCCGGGCGCCACCTTTCGGCTCGTCGGCCGAAGCGATGTCATGGGATTCGATGTGGGGCCGGTCGACGCGCTGGGCGCGATCAACGAGTTGATCGACCTCTTCACTTTCCACGAGATGGAGCGGCTGCACGTCGCGGTGAATGATCATACCGTCTTCATGCACTGGCGTATCGATGTCTCCGCACGCGGCGGTGAGCGAGACGTCACCGAAATATGCGACATCTGGACGCTGGACGACGACTTGAAGGCGGTGTCGCTGGTCGAGTTCGCCGATACCGCGACGATGGCGCAGATGGCCGCGAGTGCGATGGCGGCTGGGTAGTGCGCGGGGATTGCGCAACTCTTTCCCTCTCCCCTTGTGGGAGAGGGAGGGAGCCGACGTAGTCGGCGGAAGGGTGAGGGGGACTCTCAGCCACCTCGCAGACCCCCCCTCATCCTTCCGCGCCTTCGGCGCTCCCTCCTTCTCCCACAAGGGGAGAAGGAATTTGTCTCCCATTGGGTCATCGCTCGACGTGATTCACATCTGAGGCGATCACGCGCAGCGGAAAGGCGGAATTAACCGTCATTCGCCCTTCTGTCGGCACGCCGAGCGTAGAATAGCCACGCGCGAAGGAGTCTCCCAATGCGCCCTGCCCTGTTCGCCCTGCTCCCGTTACTCGCCGCAACACCCCTCCAGGCCGAGCCGGGTGCCGCGCCGTTCACCGTGCAGGAAACCGGGCAAGGCTTCGCCAATCTCGACGATGCGGTGCAGTCGATCCGGATGGGCACCGCGACGATCGTGATCGCGCCCGGTGTCTATCACCAATGCACCGTCCAGGCGGGCGGCAACATCACCTTCAAGGCGGCCGAACCGGGCAAGGTGATCTTCGACGGCGAGGCGTGCGAAGGCAAAGCGGCGTTCGTGCTGCGCGGACTGTCGTCGGTCGTCGACGGCATCGTTTTCCGCAACATGCGCGTGTCGGACGGCAACGGCGCCGGCATCCGCACCGAGATGGGCAACCTGACCGTGCGCAACTCGATGTTCCTCGACAGTCAGGAAGGCATTCTCGGCGGCCAGCCCGCGGGCCAGCAGATCGTCATCGACCGCTCGACCTTTTCCGGGCTCGGCCAGTGCGACGAGACGGTCGATTGTTCGCATTCGATCTATCTCGCGAACAAGGGATCGGTGACGATCACGCGCTCGCGCTTCGAGCGCGGCACCGGCGGGCATTACGTCAAATTGCGGGTGCCCAATCTGTCGATCACCGACAACAGCTTCGACGACAGCCAGGGCCGCAAGACCAATTACATGATCGACTTGTCGGAAGGCGGCACCGGACTGATCGCGCGCAACACCTTCGCCGACGGACCGAACAAGGAGAATTGGACCGGCTTCATCGTCGTCGCGGCGGAAGGGCGGACCTATCCGTCCACCGGGCTGAAAGTCGTCGACAATGTCGCGACCCTCGCGCCCAATTTCGCCAAGAGCCCGGCGTTCGTCGCCAATGTCGGACGTGATCGGTTGGAGGTGGGCGAGAACCAATTGGCGGCGGGCATCCGGAAATACGAGGAGCGCTGAAGGTCGTTACTCTAAGTGCTCCTGCGAAAGCAGGAGCCCAGGGTTACAGAGGGAATCGCTTGCGACCCTAGGCTCCTGCTTTCGCAGGAGCACTGAAAGCGGATCGTTTTAAGGCCGATTAGACAGCTGAAACCGGTTCTTGTCGGGATCGTCGCCGTCGCACAGATGGAGATCGCCGAACACCTTGACCGGCCCCATCTTGGCTCCACGCGACACCAGATCCTCGCGTGCCTTGGCGACATCGTCGGCGTGAAAGACGATCTTGTGCGGGCCCTCGAAATCGGGACCGATCTTGACGCCTTTGCCTGCGGCATGGATCGCGATGTTGCAGCCGCCTGCGGCCAGATCGGCCCAGCCATCGTCCCCCTCGACGACCTCCAGCCCGAACATGTCGCGATAGAAGTCGCGCATCGCGGCGAAATTGTGCGTGAAGATGATCACGCGGCGCATCGCGTAGCTCATGGGCAGGTGCTCCCCGTGCCGCCGTCGAGATCGAGGCAGCGGCCGTCGACATCGCCCGGCTTGAGCGCGAAGCCGAGTACGCCGGCCAGGCTGGGCATGATGTCGACCGTTTCGATCGACAGCGGCTGCTCGAACCCCTTCATCCCCTTGCGCCAGAACAGGATCGGCACGCGGCGGTCATAATCCCAGGGCGATCCGTGCGTCGCCACCGCGCCGGGATAATCGCCGGGCGGGATCGCGGTGATGCGCGGCTTCAGGAACACGACGAAATCGCCCGACCGCGAAGGATCGAACGAGGCGCGCTCGCGCTGGAGCAACGTCCAGCCCTCGGGCGGGCCTTCGGGCAGCGGCGCGGCGGCGATCTCCGCCTGGGTATAGACCGCGGCAACCTGCGGATCGGCGCGGTAATGCGCGACGGCGGCGGCGAGCACCTTGGCGCGCTGGTCGCCGGTCAGCTTGGGGTCGATCCAGACGTCGCCATTGGTGACGCCGTACAGGATGCGACCGGTCAGCCCCATGTCCTTGGCGATCACCTCTCCAACGGTCTTGGGCGTCAGTGCGAGCGCGACACGGTCGGCCATCGGCATCGCACGTTCACGTTCACGTTCGGGAATGTCGTTGCCGCCATGATCGGCGGTCAGCGCGACGACATAGTCGACGCCGGTCTTGTCCAGCGCGGCGAACAATTTGCCCAGTGTCTGGTCGAGATTGGCGAGCTGGATGCACATCTCCGACCCTTCGGTGCCGTAGGTGTGCCCGACATAATCGGTCGCCGAAGCGCCGATCGTCAGTATGTCGGTCGACTTGCCGTGCCCGAGCTTCATGTCGCGGACCATGGTGGTGGCGAGCCCGACGATCGCGCTGTCGAAGGCGGGCGAGGCTTTCCATTTAGGTTCGACATTGGCGGCCCGTTCGAACCGGCCGGCGCCGACGGTCTGGCCGTTGGCGACCATTGCGCGGTCGACCGGCTTGCACCAATCGGGCTCGGCGAACGCGGCGCCGGGCTTGGCGATCTCGGCCTTCGTCGCGGCGTTGGCGGCGGTCACCGCGGCAGGCTCGGCGCGGCCGGCATAGGAAATGAAGCCCTTGCCGTCGCGCCAGAACCAGAGCTGGTCGACCCTGTGCCCGCCCATCATGATCGCGGCGCGATCCTTGCCCGCGATCGACACCGTCCGGACGTCGGGGTCGGCATCCTTCATTCGTTCGCCGAGCGTGGGCACGCGCAGGTGAATGTCGGAGGCGACATAGTCCTTGGCCGAGCCTTTCGACGGATCCTCGGCGCAATAGATCGATCCGGGGCGCGGGCCGGTCCATTCGTACCACTCGTTGGCGATGATCCCGGTCCGCGTCGGGCGATCGCCGGTCATGATCGTCGAATGGCCGGGACAGGTTTCGGTTGCGGCATGGCTCTGGAATCCGGCGGGGAAAACCGCGCCGTCGAGCAGGCGCTTGAACCCGCCAGTGAACCGATTGCGATATTCGGCGAACAGATCGGCGGAGAATTGGTCGACCGAGATCACCACGACGAGCTTCGGCGGTGGCGCCTTGGCGGGTGCGGCGGCCGGCGGGGCGTCCTGTGCGGCGAGCGGCGCGGCGACGAGCGCGAGGGCGAGCGGGACGAATTTGGCAAGGCGCATCGGGGGAAACTCCGCTGGCGGGCTGGGCGAGGCGATGAAGGACCGCTAAGGGGCGGACGTGTCAGGTACAAGAGGTCGCATGCGCGCGTTCGGTTTCGTCCCCGTGACAATGATGCTGACGATGATGCTGGCGATCTTCGCCTGGGCCGCTCCGGCGTCCGCGCAAGGCGATCCGGCGAACGATCCGCCGCCGCATCTGAAAATCCAGCTCGTCGCGGAGACAAGCACGCCCAAAGCGGGCAGCACGATCAACCTCGCGCTCGATAGCCGGCCGCAGCAGGGTTGGCATGGATACTGGCAGAATCCGGGCGACGCCGGATTTCCGGCGAAATTCGCCTGGACGCTACCAAGCAATGTGACCGCGGCCGATCCGCGCTATCCGGCGCCGCAGCAACTGATCGTCGCCGGGTTGATGAACTATGTGTTCGAGCAGCCTTATGCGGTGATCGTACCGCTGACCGTGCCCCAGGGATTGGCGACGGGAACCCGGCTGCCGATCAAGCTGCACCTCCAATATCTCGTTTGTACCAAAACCTTGTGCGTTCCCGAACAGGCCGATCTCGCGACGGAGCTGGCCGTCGGCGACGGGCAGCCCGACCAGGCGCTGGCGCCGCAATTCGCGCAATGGAGGCGCGCATTGCCGCAGCCGCTGGGATCGCGCGCGACCTATCAGGCGCAAGGCGGCGCGGTGCGGATCGCGATCCCCTATCCGGCGGGCGCCGCCGGGGCAGGGGCCTATTTCTATCCGATTACTGCCAATGCGATCGACTATGCCGAACCGCAAAAAGTGGTGCGCGACGGCGATCGGCTGATCGTCACGACCAAGGGCAAGGGCGCGCCGGGCCCGATCGAGGGCGTGCTGAGCATCGACGGTCATGCACTGGCACTGACGGCGGCCCCCGGCGTCGTTCCGGCGCCGACTGCGACTGCCGGTGGGAGCGATTGGTCGACAGCCTTGCTCGCGTTTCTCGGCGCCGTGCTGGGCGGGCTGATCCTCAATGTCATGCCCTGCGTGTTCCCGATCCTGAGCCTCAAGGCATTGAGTCTGGCGCGTTCCGGCGGCGACGAGCGCGCGGCGCGGCACGAGGCGCTGGCTTATGCCGGCGGCGCGATCGCGGTGTGCCTGGCGCTTGGTGCGGCGATCCTGGCGCTGCGAGCCGGTGGGAGCGCGGTGGGCTGGGCGTTCCAGTTGCAGGACCCGCGCGTCGTCATGCTGCTGTTGCTGCTAACCGTCGCGATCGCGCTCAATCTCGCCGGCGTGTTCGAGGTGCCCGTGCCTGGCTTCGTCAACCGAACCGGTAGCGCGAGCGGCGCATTCGTCACCGGTGCGCTCGCCGCGTTCGTGGCGACGCCGTGCACCGGACCGTTCATGGCGGCGTCGCTTGGCGCTGCGTTGATCTTGCCCTGGCCCGCCGCACTCGCTGTGTTCGGAGGCTTGGGGCTGGGCCTTGCGCTGCCCTTCTTGCTGCTCGGGTTCGCACCGGCGCTGCGCAAGCGCCTGCCAAGGCCGGGTGCGTGGATGGATACGCTACGCCGCATCCTGTCGATTCCGATGTGGTTGACCGCGGTCGCGCTTGCCTGGGTGCTGGGCAAGCAGGCTGGCGTCGACGGCATGGCGCTGGCGCTGCTCGTCTCGCTGGGCGCCGGGATCGTTTTGTGGGCGGCGGGGCGGCGGCAGGCGAAGGGCCTGGGCTTTGGCGCGGTAGCCTTGGTGATCCTGGCCTTGGTCGCGGCGGTGGGCGTCTGGCTGGTGCGCGATCATCCCAGCCAAGCGGCGGTCGTCGGCTCGGGTGAGGAGAAGTTCAGCGAGGCGCGGCTTGCCCAGTTGCGCGCGGAAGGGCGCCCGGTCTTCGCTTATTTCACCGCTGATTGGTGTCTGACCTGCAAGGTCAACGAGCGTGTCGCGATCGACACCGATGCCGTCCATGCCTCGTTCAAGGCGAAGAATGTCGCGGTCCTGGTCGGAGACTGGACCAATGGCGATCCGGTGCTCGGCCGCTTCATCGAAGCGCATAATCGCGCCGGCGTGCCGCTCTATCTTTATTATCCCGCGGGCGGCGGCGAACCGCGTATCCTGCCACAGGTGTTGAGCCAGTCGCTGCTGGAGGAGTTGTGATGATCGTCAGAATGCTGGGCGTGACCATCGCCGCGCTCGCGCTCGTCGCGGCAGCGCCAGCGAACGATCCGCCGGCCTGGACTCAGCCGACGGCGCCGTTCCGCATCGCCAGCAACATCTATTATGTCGGGACCGCAGGCCTCGCATCCTATCTAATCGCCACGCCCAAGGGACTGATCCTGCTCGACGCGACGATGGAGGAGAATGTCCCGGCGATCGAGGCGAACATCAAAGCGCTCGGCTTCAAGCTGTCCGACATCAAGATCCTGCTCAACAGCCATGCGCATTTCGACCATGCCGGCGGGCTCGCGGCGATGAAGCGCGATACCGGCGCCAAGCTCGACGCGATGGAAGGCGACGTCTGGGCGCTGGAGAACGGCAAGCATTTCGGCGATCAGAATTATGTCGGCACCTTCGCGCCGGTTAAGGTCGATCGTCACCTCAAGGACGGCGACAAAGTGGCGCTGGGCGGGGTGACCATGACCGCATTGGTGACCGCCGGGCATACACGCGGATGCACGACCTGGACCACGACGGTGAAGCTGAAGGTGGGCGTAAAGAGTGTAGTGTTCCCGTGCAGCCTGTCGGTTGCCGGCAACAAGCTCTACGGCAACAAGACCTATCCCGGCATCGTTGCCGATTACCGCGCGAGCTTCAAACGGCTCGGCGCGATGAAGGCGGATATCGTGCTGACCGCACACCCCGAACTGTCGGACGTGATGGGACGCAAGGTGAGCGGGAAGTGGCTGACCCCGGGCCTGCTCCCGAAAATGGTCGCGGAGTCCAAGGCGGCGTTCGACAAGGAACTGCTCAAGCAGCAGGCGATCGCTAAGTGATGTAGCTTCCCTGCGGCTCTCTTCGTTCACCGAGCATCACCGGAAATCTGCGCCCCGCGCAGATTTCTTATCGGTGATGCTTGTGCGCCGCAGCATTCCATTGCAGCATGGAACTCTGACACCTGGCGGGGCTTTGACATTTGGTGGGAATCGGGCCGGCGTTTGACGAGATCATGGGCACTTCGGGTGCTGCGCTCGTTCGTCCCGAACTGACCGCGCTCGGCGAATGGCTCGACACCACCGACGCCGCCGAGCTCAAGCGCCGCCAGCAATCGGCCGAAGTCACGTTCCGCCAACTCGGCATTACCTTCGCCGTCTATGGCGATGAGGATGCCAGCGAGCGGATCATCCCGTTCGACATCGTACCGCGCGTGTTCCTCGCCGACGAATGGTCGCGGCTGTCCGCGGGGCTGGTGCAGCGGGTCGAGGCGATCAACGCGTTCCTCGATGATATCTACGGCGCCCGTCGGATCATGAAGGACGGCGTCCTCCCCGAGGACCTCATCTTCGGCAATCCGCAATTCCGGCCCGAGATCGCCGGGATGCGGCCGCCGCACGGCATCTGGGCGCACATTTGCGGGATCGACCTGGTGCGCACCGGGCCCGACGATTTCTTCGTGCTGGAGGACAATGCGCGGACGCCGTCGGGTGTCAGCTACATGCTCGAAAATCGCGAGGCGATGTTGCGGCTGTGCCCGGAATTGTTCCGCCAGTTCCGCGTCGCCGCGGTCGATTCCTATCCCGACCGTTTGCTCCAGACGATGAAATCGGTCGCGCCGCAGGGAACGGGGAGCAACCCGGTCTGTGTCGTGCTGACGCCGGGCCATTTCAATTCGGCCTATTACGAACACAGCTTTCTCGCGGATTCGATGGGGGTCGAGCTGGTCGAGGCGGCGGATCTGGTGGTCGACGACGATATCGTCTGGATGCGGACGATCGCCGGGCGGGTGAAGGTCGACGTGATCTATCGCCGGATCGACGACGATTATCTCGATCCCCTGGTGTTCCGCCCCGACTCGATGCTGGGCGTACCGGGCCTGATCGCGGCCTATGCGGCGGGGAATGTCGCGCTGCTCAACGCACCGGGCAACGGCATCGCCGACGACAAGGCGATCTATTCCTACATGCCGGAGATCGTGCGTTATTATACGGGCGCCGAGGCCAAGCTGCCCAACGTTCAGACCTTCCGCTGCCGCGAACCCGATGCGCTGAAATATGTTCTCGAGCATCTCGACGAACTGGTGGTGAAGCTGGTCGACGGATCGGGCGGTTACGGCATGCTGGTCGGGCCGACCGCGTCGAGGGATGAGATCGAACGGTTCCGCGCGGCGTTGATCGCCGAACCGCATCGCTACATCGCGCAGCCGACCTTGGCTTTGTCCACCGTGCCGACATTGGTCGAGCAAGGCCTCGCCCCGCGCCACGTCGATTTCCGACCGTTCGTGCTGACCGGATCGAAGGGCGTGCAAGTGGTGCCAGGGGGGCTGACGCGCGTGGCATTGCGAGAGGGATCGCTGGTGGTCAATTCGTCGCAAGGCGGCGGGACCAAGGATAGTTTCGTGTTGCTCGACAACGGGCCAGCGCATTTCCAGGTGCAGTCGTGAGGGGCGATCCTCAAATCCTCCCCGGGACGGGGAGGGGGACCATTCGCGCAGCGAATGGTGGAGGGGGCCCTCCACGTCTACATCGCTTGTGGCCTACCCCCTCCACCACGCCGCTGCGCGTCGCGGTCCTCCTCCCCGTAAATGGGGAGGATTTTTGATGCTCTCCCGCACGGCATCCTCGCTCTACTGGCTCGGCCGTTACGTCGAGCGCGCAGACTTCATCGCGCGTCTGGTCGAGGCAACAGTCCGCCTCGACGTCCTCTCCCCCCGGCCCGCTGGCGATATAGCGTGGGCCAGCGCGCTCGCGGTGATCGACGCGCAGGAAGCGTTCGAGGCCTCGGGGGCGACGATCGGGCAGCAGTCGGTGGCGCGCTTCCTGACGCTCGACGCCAGCCATCCCGGGTCGATCGTGCGATGCCTCGACAAGGCGCGGACCAATGCGCGCGCAGTGCGAACCGCACTGACCCGCGACGCCTGGACCGGAATCAATCGCGCCTGGCTGTTGTTCGACAGCCGCTCGTCGCCCGGCGGCGCCACCGCGACCCTCAACCTGGCAGAGGCGGTCAAGGCGGAGACGCGCGGGTTCGAAGGCGCGATCCACCGTATGCTGCGCAACCAGACGACCTGGTTCATCCGGCTGGGTCAGGCAATCGAGCGCGCCGACAACACCGCGCGCCTGCTCGACGTCAAATACCATATCCTGCTGCCCGAGGATGAGACGGTCGGCGGCGTGGTCGATCGCGACCAATGGACCACCATCCTGCAAACCGTGTCGGCAGTGACCGCCTATCGCTGGCTCTATTCGGACGGCCTGTCGCCGGCCAACGTCATCGACTTGCTGATCGCGCGCCACGAGCTGCCGCGCAGCCTGGCCGCCTCGGTCGAGGAATCGGTCGAATTGCTGTCGCTCCTCGCCAAGCGCACCGGGCACCATGGCGAGGCCGATCGCATGGCGCGGGGGCGGCACGCGCGGATGATGAAGACGCGGTCGGCCGACGTGATCCTGGGCGGGCTGCACCAATATCTCGAGACCTTCATTGCCGAAAATGCCGATCTGCACTTCGCGATCGGGCGGCAGTTCAAGTTCGCCTGATGCGGATCGTCGTCGATCACACCATCATCGTCGACTTCCCCGTTTCGTTGCCGCGCGTCACCTTGGCGCTGCGCGTTACCCCGGAGGACAATCACGACCAGACCGTCGCCGGCTGGCGGATCGGTCCCGATTGCGACGCCCGCCTCAACGTCGGGCGCGACGGTTATGGCAATATCCTGACGATGCTCTACGCCGACGGTCCGCTCAACCGGATCGAGATCCATGTCGGCGGCGAAGTGTTCACCGGTCCATCGAGCGGCATCCTCAGCGCGGCGCACCCCGAACCCTTGCCGCCGTCGCTGTTCCTGCGCCAATCGTCCGGCAATGCGGAGGCGCCCGACCTTGCCGCCCTCGCGATCGACGCGATCGACGAAGCGGAGGGCGATATCGATCGCCTGCATCTGCTCAACGTGGCGCTCCATCGCCGTGCGGAGGAGTCCGGTGCGGACGTTCTGGCTGCGATGTTCGTCGCGGCGGCGCGGCGCTTGAACTATCCGGCGCGATGCGTGTCGGGCTATTTCGCGCGCGATGGCGGCGCGACGCCGCATTTCTGGGCCGAAGCCTATGTCGCCGATGTTGGTTGGGTTGGCTTCGATCCCGCGATTGGCCTGTCCGCGGGCGAGGATCATGCACGGGTCGCCAGCGCGATCGATCTCAGCGGCGTGGCGACAGTGATTGGGGGCCGTATTAGGCTTTAGCTCTTCCCCCGAAAGGGAGGGTTTCAGACGAACTCGCTGGTAATCGCCAACGCCTGTTCGGCAGGGTGGATTGGCGGAGCGTAATTCGCCTCTTCGTCTTCGAGCAACGACCACCCCGACGGACCGAGCACCTCGATCGGGCGATAGCGCGTCTTGTACGCCATGCGTGCCGATCCCTTCACCCAATAGCCGAGATAGACATAGGGCAGGCCGGCGGCGCGGGCGCGCAATATGTGGTCCATGATGATGAAATTGCCCAAGCCCGGGCGGCTTTCCTCATCGGCCAGGAAGAAGCTGTAGATCATCGACAGGCCGTCGGCCTGCTGGTCGGTCAGGCACGCGCCGATCAACCGGCCGCGTTCGCCATGCAGGCTTGGCTCGCGATATTCGACGACCACCGAATTGACCGGCGATTGCTCGACCATGTCGGCATAATCGCTGTCGTCCATCATCGTCATCCCGCCGCCCGGGTGCCGCGCGCTGAGGTAGCGGCGAAGCAATTGGAACTGCTCGTCGGTCGCCCAGGGATTGCAGGCGGTGATTTCGAGATCGGCATGGCGGCGCAGCAATTTGCGCTGGCTCGCATTGGGTTTGAACTCGGGCGCGACGACGCGGACCGAGACGCAGGCCGAGCATCCCGCGCAACTCGGGCGATAGGCGACCGACTGGCTGCGGCGGAAGCCGATCCGGCCGAGCGCGTCGTTAAGTTCGCTGGCGTGCGGGCCGTTGAGTTCGGTGAAGACCTTCCGCTCCTGCCGGCCCGGCAAATAGGGACATGGCGACGGCGATGTCACGAAAAAGCGCGGAAAACGAAATGGCGCGGTCACCGACGAATATGTCCCCTCAGACGCCGGTCCATCCGGCCTCTGGAACGCACTATGAATCGAGTGGGGCGTGATGAAAAGCGGCTTTACCAAGAAAGGTGGTTAATGATTCACCAGAATGAGACGAACCGCCTTGCGGATACAGAATACGGCCTCGCGACTCGCGGGCGCAAGGCGGCTCGTCGCTGCTCCGATTCGTTTTGTCGCAAGCTTCGGTTCAGGGAGTCCTGATTAACCGCGACGGCTCTGTTTCAGCGGAACTGAAACGGTTGCGGCACCGGCCCGGCACCGTCTCAGCGTAGCTGCAAGGGACTCTAAGGAGATGATGATGCGTCGCTTGTTGATTGCCGCCCTGATCGTTCCACTTGCCGTCCCCGCGACGGCGCAGCGCGTGCAACCCGTTCTCCCGTTCGCGCCGCGCGGAATCGATTATGTCGAAAGCGTCTGCACCGGTGGATTCGACGGGCGCTATGAGCAGACGCGGATTCTGGCCAATGGCCAGGTGATGAAAGTGACTCGCCGGTCGGATGGCGTGTTGCGGGCGCGGGCGACCAAGGCCGAGGTGAGCAAGATCTGGCGCGAACTCGACTTCGCGCGCTTCGAGCAACGCACAGTGCCGCCGGAAAAGCCTTATGTGATGGACGGCATCGACTGCGCGCTGACGCGCCGTGTCAACGGCCGCGTCCACACCGTGACCTTGATGCAGCAAAGCCGCACCAGGCCGCGCTATCGCGACTTGGTCCAGGCGCTGGATGATGTGAACGAAATCGGTCGCCGTGCGACCGGGCCGGTGCTGCGGCCGGCGGCGGAATAACGTGGACTGCCTGAGGCTCGGGGTGGCATAGCGCCGCCGCGCGCTCTACCCCGGCCTCATGCACCTTCGCGCGCAAGCCCTGGTCCTGTCGGTCCGCCAGCATGGCGAGCACAATGCCGTGGTGCGCTGCCTGACGCGCGAGGCGGGGATGATCGCGGGCTATGTTCGTGGCGGGCGGTCGCGGGCGCTGCGGCCGGTGTTGCAGCCGGCCAATCTCGTGGTGGGGGAGTGGCGGGCGCGGACCGAGGATCAGCTTGCCGGGCTGACCGTCGAACTGATCCACAGCCGCGCCCCACTTTATTCCGAGCCATTGGCAAGTGCCGCGCTGGAATGGGTGACCGCGTTGACCGCGATCGCGCTGCCCGAAAACCAGGCTTACCCACGGCTTTATGGTGCACTCGACGGCATGATCGGGGCGATCGAGGCGGCGCCCGCCGCGCGCGGCTGGGCGGTGGCATTGGTGCGGTATGAGGATCTGCTGCTGGCCGAGCTTGGCTATGGCCTCGGCCAGTCGCAGACGGTGAGCGGCGAGTCCGGCTGGCCCGAAATCATCGCCGCGCTGGCGCTGACGGGCCGCGAGATTGAGACCCATCTGTTGACCGATCGCCGCGCCGAGGCATTGGCTGCGCGCGCGCGCCTGGTCGAAAGGCTCAAGCGCGCGGTTGCGTGACGGCGTTCGTCCCGGCAAAGGCGACCGCGTCGAATGAAAGGAAGTCGCGTGCCGTTGATCGTCTTGCTGCCCGGAGACGGGATCGGACCCGAAGTCATTGCCGAAGCGCGCCGCGTGCTCGACGCGTTGGCGCTCGACTTGACGTTCGAGCAGGCGCCGGTCGGCGGCCAAGCCTATCTGCAAGCGGGCAACCCGCTTCCGGCATCGACGCTTGAGCTCGCCAAACGCGCCGATGCGATCCTGTTCGGCGCGGTCGGCGATCCGCAATTCGACGCGCTCGAACGCCGGTTGCGCCCCGAAGCTGCGATCCTGGGGCTGCGCCGCGAACTCGGCCTGTTCGCCAATCTGCGCCCGGCCAAGCTGACTCCTGGGCTGGAGGATGCCTCGCCGCTCAAGCCCGAGATCGCCCGCGCGATCGACATGGTGATCGTCCGCGAGCTGACCGGCGACGTCTATTTCGGTGAGAAGGGCCGCCGCGTCGGGCTCGGCGGGGTGCGCGAGGGCCATGACCTGATGCGCTATGACGAGACCGAGGTCGAACGTATCGCGCGCGTCGGGTTCGAAACCGCGCGCCGCCGCCGCGGCAAATTGTGCTCGGTCGACAAGGCCAATGTCCTCGAAACCTCGCAATTGTGGCGCGACATCGTCAACGAGGTCTCCGAGGATTATGACGATATCGAGCTGACCCACATGTATGTCGACAATGCCGCGATGCAGCTGGTCCGCAATCCGGGTCAGTTCGACGTCATCGTCACCGGCAATCTGTTCGGCGACATCCTGTCGGATCAGGCGAGCATGTGCGCAGGGTCGATCGGGATGCTGCCGTCGGCCTCGCTGTCGAGCTGGCGGTCGAGCCTCGGTATGTACGAACCGATCCATGGATCGGCGCCCGACATTGCCGGCCAGGGGAAGGCCAATCCCTGCGCGACCGTTCTGTCGGCGGCGATGATGCTCAGGCATTCGCTCGACATGGCGGCGGCGGCGGACCGGATCGACGCGGCGGTGGGCAAGGCGATTGCGAGCGGCGCGCGCACCGCGGATCTGGGCGGTACGCTGTCGACCTCGGCGATGGGCGACGCGATCCTCGCCGGCCTGTGAGCGACCTGCTCGACCTCGCGGTCGTCATTCCGACGTTCAACGAGCGTCGCAACGTGCCCGTGCTGGTCGCCAAGCTCGACGAGGCGCTGAAGGACATCGCCTGGGAAGCGATCTTCGTCGATGACGACAGTCCCGACGGCACCGCGGATGCGGCGCGCGAACTAGCGAGGGTCGATCGCCGCGTGCGAGTGATCCAGCGGATCGGGCGGCGCGGGCTGTCCTCGGCGTGTATCGAAGGAATGCTGGCGACCGCCGCGCCCCTGGTCGCGGTGATCGACGGCGATCTGCAGCATGACGAGACGATCCTGCCGGCCATGGTCAAAGCGCTGCATGGGGATGCCACGCTCGACGTGGTGATCGGGTCGCGCTTCGTCGATGGCGGCGGGACAGGCGAATGGGACAAGGACCGCGTCGCCAAATCGGCGCTGGCGACCAGGCTGGCCCGGCATGTGCTCGAAGCCGATCTCAGCGATCCGATGAGCGGCTTCTTCATGATCCGCACAGAGATCGTGCGCAAACTCGCGCCGCGCCTGGCCGCGATCGGGTTCAAGATCCTGCTCGACATCATGACCGGGTCGCCGCGCCCGCTCCATTTCCGCGAACTGCCGTACACATTCCGCGTCCGCACCGAGGGCGAAAGCAAGCTCGATCACGTCGTCGCGATGGAATATCTGATCGCGCTCTACGACCGCATGTTCGGGAACGTCATCCCGGTGCGCTTCGCGATGTTTTCGGCGATCGGCGCGATCGGCGTCGGCGTGCACATGGCGGTGCTGACCTTCGCGATGTTCGTACTGAACGTGCATTTCCTGACCAGCCAGATCATCGCCGCGGTCGCGGCGATGACCGGCAACTTCTTCCTCAACAACGCGCTGACTTATCGCGACCGCCGGCTGAAAGGCGTGCGTCAACTGATCGACGGCTGGATTTCGTTCTGCGCGGTCTGCGCGGTGGGTCTAGTCGCCAATATCGGCGTTGCAGGGTTCCTGCACGATTTCCGCGACAGCGGCTGGGCGGCGTCGGCGATGGTCGGCGTGTTGATCGGCGCGGTGTGGAATTACGCGCTGTCGTCGAAGTTTGTTTGGGGGAGGTATTAGGCTCGGCGCAGCGGAATAGCGGATGCTATTCCGTGCCTCGGCGCCGAGCCCGGCCGGCGGCGCAAAGCGCCGACCGACGGCGCGAATTCACTTCGCGCCGGCTCGCCGGCGGATCACTGCGACGCGCTGGCCCCTAATCCCCCACCCAACGCCCGGAACGTATCGCTAGCCACCTGCAATTGCCGTGCGCGCAGCTGCAGCAAACTACGTTCCGCATCCAATGCCGCGGTCTGAGCGAGTACCACCTCAAGATAATCCGACGCCCCGTCATGATACCGGGTCAACGCCAGGTCGCGCGTACGCTCGGCCGCTCGCGTCGCCTCTGCCTGATCGGCTTCGCTCGCGATCAACAAGCGCTGCGCCGCGAGATCGTCCTCGACCTCGCGGAATGCCGTGAGGACGGTCTGGCGGTAATTGGCGGCGGCTTCGTCATATTGTGCTCGTGCGATCTTTACGCCAGCGCGGCGCTTGCCGCCGTCGAAGATCGACAGGACGGCCTGGAGTGGGCCGAGCGCCCAGAAGGTGCTTGGCGCACTCAGCCAGCTGCCGCCGGCTGCCTCGTAACCGGCCGCGCCGCCCAGGGTGATGTTGGGAAACAGCGCGGCGCGCGCCACACCGATCTCGGCGTTGGCCGCGGCGACGCGGCGTTCGGCGGCGGCGATATCGGGGCGCCGCTCGAGCAGGGTCGAGGGAATGCCCGCGGCGATCGTGGGCGGCTTCGTCTGTTGATCGGCCACCGGGATAGAGAAGGTCTCTGGCGCTTCGCCAACCAGCACGGCGATGGCGTGCTCGTCCTGCGCGCGGTCGATCTCGACCGTCGACAATTCGGACTTGGCGCTCGACAGCTGCGTCTGCGCCCGGCTGACGTCGATCCCCGAGGCGATCCCGCCCGAATGGCGCGTATCGGTGAGGTCGAAGGCGCGCTGGTAGGACGCGACGGTCTGTTTGAGCAGCGTGATCCGCGCATCGAGCCCGCGCAAATCGAAATAGGTCGAGGCGAGTTGGGCCTGGAGGCCCAGCCGGATGCCATCGACATCGAACGCCGCGGCCTTGGCCGACGCGTCACCCGCGGCGACGCGGTTTCGTACCTGGCCGAACAGGTCGAGTTCGTAGGAGAGCGAGGCGCCGATCGCCTTGTCGGTGAAGATGCTGGACCTGCCCGGGCTGTTGGGCCGGTTCGCCGACTGGCGCTGGCGCTCGATGCTGGTCGATGCGCCGACCTGGGGAAGCAGGTCGCCACGGGCCTGACGTGCGGCGCCCAAGGCCTGCTGATAGCGCGCGGACGCGGCGGCGAGGTCGAAATTGCCCTTGTCGATCCGTTCCTCGAGCGCCGTCAGCGCGGGGTCGCCGAACGCTTCCCACCATTTGCCGGACGGGGCGACATCGCTGCCGGCGGGCTGCCACGGCGCTTCCTTGAACGCAGCGGGCGTGCTGATCGCCGGGCGCTGATAATCGGGCGCCAGCGAGCACCCGCCAAGCAACGCCAGCGACAGCGCGAGGAGACGCCTAATTACCACCGCGCGCGACCTGCACCTTGTCGCCCGACTGGATCGAATCGGGCGGGTTGTCGATTACCTGGTCGGCGGGGGTCAGGCCGGCGCTGATCTGGACGCGATCGCCTAGATCGCGTCCGATCGTCACCGTCTTGAGTTGCACCTTGCCGCCGGTATCGAGCACCGCGACCTGGGTGCCGTTCTTGCCGATGATCATCGCGCTGGCGGGGAGCTCGACGGCATTGCCCGCGCCGCCGATCGGGAAGGTCGCCTGCGAATAGGCGCCAGGTTTCAAAGCGCGGTCGCCATTGTCGGCGAGCAATTCGACCAGCACGGTGCCCGAACTGGTGTCGACGGCGCCAGCCGATCGCGTCATCACCGCTTTGAACGGACGGCCGGGATATTCCGGCAGGCTCAGCTGAATTTCCATGCCGGGATGGACCTGTGCGGAATAGGCCTGGGGCACTTTCACGAAGGCGCGGATCTTGCTGACGTCGGCTACAGTGAACAGCGGCGCGCTGGCGGCGCTGCCCGCGGTCACGAGCGCGCCGATGTCGGTCGACCGTGTCGTCACTATACCCGCGAACGGCGCGGTCAGCCGGGTGAAACCCTGCTGATATTGCAGCCGGCTGACATTGGCGCGCGCGGCGTTGGCGACGGCCGACTTGGCGGCGAGGTCGCCGACCTTTTCGTCGGTCTCCTGTTTCGATACCGCATCCTTGCCGAGCATCGTCTGCCAGCGCGTCGCGGTGGTCGCGGCGAGCTGCTGGTTGGCGCGGGCGGTCTGTAGATCGGCGCGCGCGGCGGCGAGTTGCTGGTCGACCTCTGGCGCGTCGATCACCGCGAGTAACTGACCCGGACGCACGGGATCGCCGATATCGACGAACCATTTGCGAACATAGCCGCTGGTCCGGGCGTAGATCGGTGCGCTCTGCAACGCCTGCAGCGTCGCCGGCAGCGTCAGCGCAGTCGTCGCGGCGCTCGGCCTGGCGTGGATCACATTGACCGTCGGGGTCGACTGGTCGTGCGTCCAGGTCGCGAGCTGCGCCTGCGAATGGACGCGCGTGCCGATCCCGATCCCGACCACCGCGATCGCGGCGACCGCGGCGATGATGCCGGTGCGTTTCAGATTGGGGCCGTCGCCGTCAGGCATAGGCTTCCTCCAGCTTGGGAGCCGCGTCCGCCTTTTCGGCGTGGCGCCGATGGACGAGGCTGAAGATTACGGGGACGAACATCAGGGTAGCGAAAGTCGCGACCATCAGGCCGCCGATCACCGCGCGGCCGAGCGGGGCGTTCTGCTCGCCACCTTCGCCCAGGCCCAGCGCCATCGGCAGCATGCCGATGATCATCGCCAGCGCGGTCATCAGCACCGGGCGGAAGCGGACCAGGCCGGCATCGAGCGCCGCCGCGGTCGCGTCGCCCAGCTCGGCTAGGCGTTCGCGCGCGAAGCTGACCACCAGGATCGAGTTCGCGGTGGCGACACCCATGCACATGATCGCGCCGGTGAGAGCGGGGACCGACAACGTCGTCCCGGTCGCGAACAGCATCCAGACGATCCCGGCAAGCGCGCCGGGCAACGCGGTGACGATCACGAACGGGTCGAGCCACGACTGGAAGTTCACCACGATCAGCAGGTAGATCAGCACGATCGCGCCGAGCAGGCCGAAGGCCAAGCCGGAGAATGCCGCATTCATCGTCGCATATTGGCCGCGCAGGGTGACGGTCGTGCCCTTGGGCGCCTTCGCCTTCATATCCTTGAGCACGCGATTGATATCGCCGGCCACCGCGCCGAGATCGCGCCCGTTGGTGGTCGCGAACACGTTGACCACCGGTGCGATATTATAGTGCGATACGACCGTCGGCGCGTAGGAGCGGCCGATCGTGGCAATGCCGCCGACGATCTGGCTGCTCGCACCCGCGGCCGATACCGGCACATTGGCGAGGTCGCTGATCGACCCGACCTGATATTCGGGCGTCTGCGCCACCACCGGGTAGGACACGCCGCTTGCCGGATCGAGGAAATAGACCGGTGCGGTCTGGGATGTGCCCGCGAGTGAGCTACCCAGGCTATTGGTCACGTCGCGCTCGGTCAGGCCATATTGGCCGATCCGGCTACGGTCGACGTTCACGTCGAGCTGCGGATAGCGCGCCGATTGCTGGATGCGGGCGTCGGCGACGCCGGGGATCGCGGTGATCCGGCGCAGCACCTCGCGTGCGAAGGCGGCATTGCCGTCGCCGTCCTTGCCGGAGATCGCGATATCGATCGGGGCGGGGGCGCCGAAGTTCAGGATCTGGCTGGTGATGTCGGCGGGCAGGAACGAGAAGGTCGAACCGGGGAAATCGTGCGGCAATTGCTCGCGCAGCATGCGGACATAATCGTCGGTCGGCTTATGATCCTTGGTCAGCTGGATCAGGATGTCGCCGTCCTGCGGGCCCACCGTGCCCGAATTGTTATAGGTCGTGTTGATCGAGCTGACCGGCAGGCCGATATTGTCGACTACCGACACCAATTCGTCCGCCGGGATGATCTGACGGATGCGCTGCTCGATCCGGTCGAATTGCGCCGACGTATCCTCGATCCGCGATCCGACCGGGGCACGGACATGGAGCGCCATCTGCCCGGCATCGACCGACGGGAAGAAATTCTCGCCGAGGAACGGCACCAGCAGGAAAGACAGCGCGACGCACGCCAGGAAGCCGATGACGAACGGGCGCGGCTTGGCCAGCGCGCGTTCGAGCAAGGCGCCATAGCTTTTGCGAAACCGTTCGAAGCGCTGTTCGAATCCGCGTTGGAAGCGGACCAGCGGGTTGCGCGAGGCGGGCGTCCCGGCCGCGTGCATGTCGCCGGCATGTGGCTTCAGCAGATAATTCGCCATGGTCGGCACCAACGTGCGCGACAGGATGAACGACATGATCATCGCGAACACCACGGCGAGCGCCATCGGCACGAACAGGAAACCGGCGACGCCGGGCAGGAAGAACATCGGCACGAACACGATGCAGATGCACAGCAACGAGACGAACGCCGGTGTCACGATCTGCGCCGCGCCGTCCATGATCGAGGCGAACACCGGTTTGCCCTGTTCGAGGTGCCAGTTGATATTCTCGATCGTCACCGTGGCGTCGTCGACCAGGATGCCGACCGCGAGGCTCAGGCCGCCTAAGGTCATGATGTTGAGCGTATTGCCGGTCGCCGCCAACGCGATGATCGCGCCCAGGATCGCGAGCGGAATCGAGATCGCGATGATCACCGTCGACCGCCACGAACCCAGGAACAGCAGGATCATCACCGAGGTGAGCGCGGCGGCGATCGCACCTTCCTTGATGACGCCTTCGACCGCCGCCTTGACGAACAGCGACTGGTCCCCGATCGGCACGATCTTGAGCGCGCCGGGCAAGGTCGCCTGGATGTTGGGCAGTGCGTCCTTGATCCCCTGGACGATCGCCAGCGTCGAGGTGGCACCGTTCTTGAGCACCGTGATCAGCACCGAGCGCGACCCGTCGACATGGACGACATTGGTCTGCGGCGCGGATCCGTCGCGGACGTGCGCGACGTCGCGCATATAGATGGTGGCGCCGTTCACCACCTTGACCGGGAGGTTGTTGAGTTCCTCGACCGAACCCGGCGCGTTGTTGAGCGCGACGCTATATTGGAAGCTGCCGATCTTGGCGAAACCGACCGGGTTGATCTGGTTCTGCGCGGCGATCGCGTTGCCGACATCCTGCGCCGACAGGCCCTTGGACTGCAGCGCGGCGGGATCGAGATCGACCTGAATCTGGCGCTGACGCCCGCCCGAAGGATAGGGGATCGCCGCGCCCGGTACCGTCACCAGGCCGGGGCGGACCTGGTTCTGTGCCAGGTCGAACATCTTGCCTTCGGACAGACCCTTGCCCGACAAAGCGAGCTGCAGGATCGGCACGGTCGAGGCGTTGTAGTTCAGGATCAGCGGCGGGGTGACGCCCGGCGGCAGCTGCTTGAGCACGGTCTGCGACACGCTGGTCACCTGCGCGGTGGCGGTGCGGATATCGGCGCCCGGCTGGAAATAGATCTTGGTCACGCCGATGCCGGGCATCGACTGGCTCTCGATATGGTCGATATCGTTGACCGTGGTCGTCAGCACGCGTTCGAACGGCGTGATGATGCGTCCCGACATCTGGTCGGGCGGCAGGCCGCTATATTGCCAGGCGACCGCGATCACCGGCACGCGGATATTGGGGAAGATGTCGACCGGGGTCCGGATCGCGGTCAGTACGCCGATGAGTGCGATCAGAATGGCCATGACCACGAAGGTCAGCGGTCGCGTCAGCGCTATGCGGACGATTCCGATCATCGACGATTCCCATGCTCGATTGCCGGCGGCGGGGCGGGGGGCACCGTCGGCGATCTGGTGATGGCACCGGTGGCAAGCCGATGCTGCGTTGCGGCGAAGTGGGCGCGACAATCGCGCCTGTCCAATATTGTTTACGGCATGATTGATATTTATTACGTATCAATCATGGAGTTACGTCATCTGCGCTATTTCGTCCGGGTTGCGGAGGATCTGCACTTCGCACGCGCGGCGAAGCATCTCGGCATTTCGCAGCCGCCGCTCAGCCAGCAAATCCGCGCATTGGAAGACGAACTGCAGGTGCGCTTGCTCGACCGTACCAGCCGCAGCGTCGCGCTGACTCCTGCCGGCAAACTGTTCCTCGACGCCGCGCGGGCGACGTTGCGCCAGGCTGAGCACGCCATGGCGGTCGCGCGCGGCGCGGCGCGCGGCGAGCTTGGCGAACTGGCGATCGGGTTCAACGCCTCGGCCCCCTTCATTCCCGAGATCGCGCGCGCAATCGCCGAATTCCGCCGGCTCTATCCCGATGTGAAGCTGGTGCTGCGCGAGGCGTCGGGACGCGCCCAGGTCGAGGATATCGACGACCGGCTGCTCGACATCGGCTTCATGCGCAGCCGCGAGAAACCCGTCCTGCCGCGCGGCCTGATCGCGCAGCCTTTCCTCCGCGAGCGTCTGTTCGTCGGGGTGCCGCCCGATCATCGGCTGGCAGCGCAGGAAACGGTCGACCTCGTCGATCTGACGGACGAACCGATGGTCTTCTACTCGACCGAACGCAGCCTGTTCACCGGCGAGTTGATGGCGTTGATGCGTGAACGCGGCGTCGAGCCCAACGTCGCGCAGGTGGTGAGCGACGTGTCGACCCTGTTCGGGCTGACCGCGGCTGGGATCGGCGTGATGGTACTGGCGGAATCCTTGTGCAATCTGCAATCGGCGGCATTGGCCTATCGCCCGCTGACCGGCGTGACGATGATGCTGTGGCTGGTCCATCACGCCGCCGACCTGACGCTGCCATGCACGCATTTTCTCGAGGTACTCACTCGTCCGGCGAGCGCGATGGAGGCTTAGTGGTGCATCGTTGGCCATGACCTCGCGGGTCATTGCCGCGGCGAGCCGTCCGGCTACTCTTGCCCGTACATTGCAGGGGAGTCACATCATGCGGTCGGCAATCTGGGTCATCGGCATGCTTATGGCCTTGACCGGAGCTTCGGCGCAGACGGGTCTCCAAGGCGCCGATTATCGCGGGTTGCCGCGCGATCTCGCTGCCGCGGCGACCGCTTACGATCTCGCGCAATTCAAGGCCAACCGCGCCGAGCTCGACCGGCTGCTCGCCGACGATTACATCCTCGCGGGGTCGAACGGGAAGAATCAGACCAAGGCGCAATATATCGCCGAAGCAACCGCGCCGGGCAGCAGGACGACCTATGTCGCGCTCTCGCTGACGGTCCGTCGTGTGTGGTCGGACGGCGCCGTGCTCGGCGGGACGGTCGATGCCAAGGGGTTCGATCGCGGCAAGCCGATCACGGCGCACGCTCGGTTCGTCGACGTCTGGGCGAAGCGGGACGGGCGCTGGCGAGTGGTGTTCACGCAGGCGAATATGGTGAAGTAGTGGGAAGGCCGTGGGACGGCGCGGAGTTAATCCGCGCCGTCGGTCGGCGCTGCGCGCCGCCGGCCGACTTGGCCCTCGGGCGCGGAATAGCATCCGCTATTCCGCTAGGGCCAAGTGGAAAACCACATCCAGTGCATGAATGCCTGCTCTCCCGGCAGCGCCGCGGCGGAGATGATCGGGAAGAAATAGACCGCGATGCCGAACGCCAGGATCGCGAACCCCTCAACCCAATGCTGCAGCTTGCCCTTGCCGAAATGCTCGAACGCGGCCGCCAGCGCGATGCACAGGAAGATCGAGGGCAGATAGTAATAATAGAAGAACCCCAGCGACTTGGGGATGATCGCCCAGATCAGATAGCTCGCCAGCCACAGCCCGGCGGCGAACAACAGCCGGGGATCGTGAGACCGCAGCCAACCCCATAGGCAAGCGAGCACTGCCAGCAATCCGCCCCATAGGATCACCGGATTGCCGATCATCAGCACGCCGCGCATCGCCCCGTCCGACGGCTCGTAGAAATACCAGATCGGCCGGATCATCAGCGGCCAGCTCCACCACGCTGACTGGTAGGTGTGGTGCGGCAGGACCTGGGTCTGCTCGCGGTACATCATGTCCTGGAAGGGTAGCAGATCGGCGAGCGTCTGCGGCTGGTCGTGGTAGAAAAAGGCCGGCGCGAAGGTCAGGAAATAGATCGCGATCGATACCAGTCCGAAGACGGCGAGCGCCGGGATCGCGGGAAGTCCCGGCCAGTGCGGCTGATCGCGGCCCGACCACAAAGTCGCGAGCGGCCGTTTCGCTCTCGCCGTGTCGCGCCAGCGTACCGCCAGGAAGCCGATCCCTGCCCAAGCGACATAAGGGACGGCCGCCCATTTTGTACCAACGGCCAGGCCGAACAGCACGGCCGACAGGATCCAGCGCGGCCAGGCCTTTCCGGCGGGCGCACGCATCGCCCACAGCATCGTCGCGATTCCCCAGAGGGTGAAGGCGGCCAGGAACGGATCGATCATCGCGATCCGCGCTTCGACATAAATGGTGAAGTTGAGCAGCGCGAAGATCGCGCCCATCACTGCCGGGCGCATGCGGCGGTAGAGCAGCCACAGGATCGCGAACACCGCCATCACCGTCGCCGCGCCGGCGATCGTCGAGAAGAAGCGCCAGCCTAGGCTGTTGTCGCCGAACAATGCGATCCCCGCGGCGATGAACTCCTTGGCGAGCAGGGGGTGTTCGGTGTTGACCGGCCCCGACAGGGAAAGCAACGCCCGGGCGGCGGGCACGTAATGGATCTCGTCGAACACGATCTTCGACGGGATCGTGACGCCCCACAGGAACAAGGCTTCCGCAGCCAGCCCGATCAGGATCGCGACGAGAAACGGGCGGGGACGACCATGCATCCCCGCCCGCTTAGCGTGCCGTTCGCGCTTCGGCGACGGCAATTTACGTCCGATCAGGTGGGGATCACCACGTCCCTTCCTGCATCCGACGCTGCCGCTCCGCCTCGCGCGCGGTAGCGATCGGCGGCACCGACGCGCCTTCGGGGATCGGGCCAGCGGGTTGGTAGGTCGCGATGATCGTACCGGACGGCGTGACCTGGTGATCGACCATCTTCAGTGCACCGGCGGGCGTGCCGTCGCCAAACAGCCTTTTGCCGTCGCCCAGGGTCAGGGGGTAGATCATCACCGTCAGCCGATCGAGCAGTCCGGCTGACAACAGGCCGGGATAGACTTCGCTCGACCCCCAGATCATCAGATCGGGGCCGTCGCCCTGCTTCAACGCCGCGACATCGTCCATGCCCTTCAACCGGTGGCTGTTTTCCCATTCGAGCGGCTGATCGCCGCGCGTCAGGACATATTTGCCGGCGTTGGTGAAGGTCTCGCCCAATGTGGCTTCCTCACCTTCGACATAGGGCCAGTAAGCGGCGAAGATGTCGTAGGTCCTTCGCCCGAGCAGCAGATCATAACCATCGAACGTGGCGCCCAGCGTTGCGTCGGCCGCGGGGTCGGGGAATTTGAACTGCCAACCGCCATGCGCGAAGCCGCCGGTGATATCCTCGTTCACCCCGCCTGGTGCCTGCATCACACCATCGAGCGAGACGAAGACGGTGCCGACGATCTTACGCATCGGCCGTCTCCGTCAGTCGCTTGGCGACTTCCTCGAGTTGCTCGGCCATGACCGACCAGCCTTGCTCGAAGCCCATCGCCCGATGCTGCTCGAACGCTTCCTTGGTCCAGTGGCGCGCACCGGCGCGAAAGCGTGTCTTGTCGCCTTCGGGCGTGTATTCGAAGAACCCGACCATGAACGGTCCCTGCGGGATCCAGCCTTCGCGAAAAGCGTCGGTGAAGACGATCTTCCGCATCGGCTCGACCTCGAGATAGACGCCTTCATTGGGCATCACTTCGCCGTTTGGGCCGTGCATCGTGGTCGCGGCACGGCCGCCGGCGCGCAAGTCCATCGCTACCACTTCGGCACGCCAGGGCTTGGGGCAGAACCAGTCGGACAGATGGTCGGTATAGGCCCTCCACGCCGCCTCGACCGGCGCGTCGATCAGGCGTTCGATCGACAGTTCGTATTCGGCGCCGCTCATGCCACCACCTCCCCGGCGCGGGCGCGCTCGATCGTGGCGATGTCGATCTTCTTCATCGTCATCATCGCGTCCATCACGCGCTTGGCGACGGCGGGATCGGGATCGCTCATGCCAGCGATCAACGCACGCGGCACGATCTGCCACGAAAAGCCCCAGCGGTCCTTGCACCAGCTGCACGCGCTTTCCGCGCCGCCATTGTCGACGATCGCGTTCCAATAGCGATCGGTCTCCTCCTGGTCGTCGGTGAAGACCTGAAAGCTCACCGCCTCGTTGGGGGTGAAGGTCGGGCCGCCGTTCAGCCCGACGAACGATTGGCCGAGCACCGTGAATTCGACGGTCAGCTCGTCGCCTTGCTTGCCGCCCGGAAAATCGGACGCTGCTTTATGCGGGCTTCCGACATGGCTGTCGGGAAAGGTCGCGGCATAGAATTCAGCCGCTTCGCGGGCTTTGCCGTGGTCGAACCACAGACAGGTGGTGATCTTGTTCATTGCCGTTCTCCTGAAACGAAACCGACCGACGCGCCTTGCGGGTCGACCGCGACGATGATGCGCTGGCCGCCGGGGACGTCCATCGGTCCCATGATGACGGTGCCACCGCCTGCCTTCACCTTGTCGACCGCAGCGTCGACATCGGGGATAGCGAAGTAGAAGGTCCATTTGAGCGGCTGCTCAGGACTGGCACGATCCATCATCGCACCCAGTCGCACGTCGCCGCAATCGACGAAGGTATAGTCCCCCATTTCGCCCATCGGCATCGCCTCGGTCGAGGTCCAGCCGAGCAGCGACGAATAGAAGGGTAAAGCTGCTTTCTGGTCGCTGGTGACAAGTTCGTTCCAGCTGCACCGTCCGGGCAATGTGGCCGAGAAGCTGGTGCTTTCCTGGTCGCCCATCGATGGATCGGGAGTCATCAAATAGAAGACCACGCCTTGCGGATCGGCGATCATCGCGATCCGCCCGACGCCGGGCAGGTCCGTCGCCGGCATATGCGTCTTGCCGCCTGCCTGTTCGGTCTGCGCCACACCGGCATCGACATCCGCGACGTGGAAATAGGCGAACCAGCCGGGGCCGGTCGGCGCGCCGTCGGGCAACGTCATCAGCCCGCCGACCCCGGTCTCGCCATAATTCAGGATGTTGTAGGGCGTGCCGCCCGCGGGGGAAGGAAAGGTGGTCGTGGTCCAGCCGACGATGTCGCCATAGAATCGCTTGGCGGCCTCGACATCGGTGGTGATCAATTCATACCAGATCGGCATTCCGGTTCGGGTAGCCATCATCTCTCTCCTGTTGATGGTCGTTATTGGTGATCGGTATCCAGCATCGGCACGAAGCCGCCGAAGATCGCGCGCTGCATGTCGAACGCAGGCGGCGCGGCCCGGACGTCGGGATCGTCCATCATCCCGGCAAAGGCGGCATCGCGGGTCGGCTTGTCGGGCCATTCGACCCAGCCGAAAATCACCGTCTCGCCATCCTCCGCCGCGACCGCGCGCTTGAAGTCGGTGACCTTGCCATCGGGGACGTCAGTCCCCCAACCATCGACGATGCGGGTCGCGCCGCTCTTCAGGAAATAAGCGGAAATGCGCGCGGCATGGTCGGCAAAGGCCTGCTTATCGACCGATGTCGGCGCGACGACGCCGTCGACATAGCCGAAGCTGCCGCCATCGCCGCCATCATACACCGCTTCATAGCCGCCATAGATCATGCGCTGCGGATTGAACGGCATCTCGCCATCGGGCTGCATGCGCTCATCGGCCATCAGTTTCTCGGCGGCATTGTCGCACGTCGCCTTGTCGGGCCACCAGACCCAGGAGAATACGATATGTTCGCCAGGCTCGGCCTGGACCGCGCGCTTCATGTCGGTGCGCTTGCCGTCGGGTACCTCCTCGCCCCAGCATTCGACCGTCGCCGTCGCGCCATATTCGGCGAACACCGGCGCTGCCTTTGTCGCCAAGTCGAGATAGGCCTGTTTGTCACCTTCCTTCACGGGAATGATGAAGCCCTGCACATAGGTCATGATGCCTCTCCTCTTGTTGTTTTGGTCAACGATTCAGGGGCAGCAATGCGCGGATGCGGGAGTCGCGCAGCCACAATCCACCCCATAGCATGATCCCGACATAGACGCCGAACAACGTGTAGCCGAACAGCGGGCTTCCGACCCGCAAATGGGTCGCCACGGCGCCGCCCAGATAGCCGGTCAGCAGGACCGCGCCGAGGAATGCCGTGCGCTGCCAGGCATAAAGCGCGGTCGCGACGCCCAGGATTGCTCCCAGCAGCCGGTAGAAGCCGGACGTGGCGGGTAGCCCCAGCGGCGGACTGTGCGCGATCATCGTCATCGGGGCGATCAGTTTGCCCGCGGCATCGGCACCGAAGCACAGGATGACCAGCGCAGTCAGGATGCGGCCAGTCCATAGCTGGAGGGCGCGCGGGGTCGGCGCCGCCGAAGCGGCTTGATAGGTAGTAGCCATGGCTTCTCTCCTAAAGCTGGTGGTTGCTCACGCGACGATCGGCATGCCGGCGAGCGCCGGATAGTCGAGGATGACGATGCCGGTCACGGCGAACCAGAAAAGGCCGGCAATCCAGGGGCGGAAACGTTCGGGCATCGGAAATCTCCTTTGGGGGGAGGGGCGCGGCGCTTAGGCCGCGGCGCCCTCAAGCTGATCGGTCGTCGCGGCGGGGAACGCTTCCATGTCCATGTAGATCGGCTCGAACGTATGACCGTCGAGATCCTCGAACGGGCGACTGTACATGAAGCCCCCGTCCTCCGTGGCGCGCGTCTGGCGGCCGCCGGCGGCGATCGCGGCATCGGTGATCGCGTCGACCTCCGTACGGCTGTCGCGCGACAAGGCGATCAGCGTGGCGCTGGTCTTGTGCGTGTCGGCGATCTCTTTGGTCGTGAAGGTCCGGTAGAAGCCATGGTCGAGCAACATCACGTGGATCGCGTCGGACCAGACCATGCACGACGCCTGTTCGTTGCTGAACTGCGGATTCTTCTCGAACCCGATCGCTTCGTAGAAGGCAGTCGACTTGGCGACATCGGCGACCGGCAGGTTCACGAAAATCATCTTGGTCATCTGTTCTCTCCCTAGAGCCGGGGACCGCCAAGGGGGCTGGCGAATCGGCTGACTTGACTTTTATGCCGACTCAAGTTACAAAAAGCAACCATGAAGTTATAAAAAGTGACTAAGCTGGAAAAAATGGTGGAAAAACGGTGGTATGACGATGCCTGCGGCACCGCGATGGCGCTCGAATTGGTGGGCGAACGCTGGTCGCTGTTGATCGTTCGCGAGCTGATGTTCGGCGGCCGGCGCTTCGGCGAGCTCAAAGGCGCGCTCAACGGCATCAGCGCCAATGTGCTGACCCAGCGGCTCGAAGGGATGGAGGCCGCCGGCATTCTCCAGAAGCGCAAACTGCCGCCGCCCGCCTCAGTCCAGATCTATGAGCTGACTCGCTGGGGTTATGAAAGCGAAACCGCGATCCAGGAGCTCGGCCGCTGGGCGACGCGATCGCCCGCGCATGATCCGTCCTTGCCCTTGTCGGCGGCGTCGCTGATGCTGTCGTTCCGCACCATGTTGTCGGCCGAACGTTCGGCGGGCATGGTCGCGAGGATCGGTTTTCGGCTGGGCGATGAGGTGTTCACCACCGAACTCGCCAATAGCAGCTTTCAAGTGGCGCGGACCGAACCAGTGGATGCCGATCTCGTCTTCACCTCGACCCCACGCGGATTTGCCGCGCTGACCTATGGCGGCGTGCCCATCGCGGAAGGCGAGAAATTAGGCTTGGTCACGGTCGAAGGGGACCGTGCGCTCGCCGAGCGGTTCGTCACGCTGTTCCCGCTGCCGCCCAAATGGACCGAGGATTGATCGTGACTGGGCGGACCGACAGCGCCAGCCGGATCATCCGAGCGACGCCCGAGGCGATTTACGACGCCTTCATCGATCCCGAAGCGCAGACGCGTTGGTTACCGCCTGAGGGCATGACGGGGAAATTCGATCGGTTCGAGCCATGGCCTGGCGGGCATTATCGCCTGACGCTGACCTTTACCGGCGAGCACGCCACCGCCGGCAAGAGTTCGGCCGATGCCGATACTGTGGACGGGCGGCTGGTCGAACTGATCCCCGGCGAACGCATCGTCCAGACCGCTGATTTCGAGTCGGACGACCCCGCTTACGCCGGCACGATAACGATGACCTGGTTGCTTCGCGCCGTCCCAGAAGGAACGGTGGTCATGATTACCGCGTCCGATGTACCGCCCGGCATCTCGGCCGAGGATCATGCTCGGGGGCTCGCCTCAACCCTCTCCAACCTCGCAGACTTCCTTGAATAGAGGCAAGCGCGCGCATCTGACGAAGGCGGATTTTCGAACATCGGGTCCGCAATCACGTCTCGACTTCGCCGTACCGCCGCGTCTAGGGAGGGCGCCGCGAAGGAATAGTTGATGACCGATATCCCCAACATCCAGCCCGACAGCCGCCAGACGACATTGCTCGACGCGCCCGACCAGATCAGGAAGGTCCGTGACCTGTTCGGCATCGACAGCGACATGGAAGTGCCCGCGTTCAGCGAGGCCGACGAGCGCGTGCCGGATCTCGACCCCGCTTATGTGTTCGATCCCGACACCACGCTGGCGATCCTGGCGGGCTTCGCGCACAATCGCCGCGTGATGGTCCAGGGCTATCACGGCACCGGTAAGTCGACGCATATCGAACAGGTCGCGGCGCGCCTCAACTGGCCGTGCATCCGCATCAACCTCGACGCGCATATCAGCCGTATCGACCTGATTGGCCGCGACGCGATCGTGCTCAAGGACGGCCAGCAGGTCACCGAATTCCGCGAAGGCCTGCTGCCCTGGGCGCTGCAGACGCCGACCGCTTTGGTGTTCGACGAATATGATGCCGGCCGCCCCGACGTGATGTTCGTGATCCAGCGCGTGCTCGAGACCGAGGGCAAGCTGACTCTGCTCGACCAGAACCGCGTGATCCGCCCCAACCCCTATTTCCGGTTGTTCGCGACCGCGAACACGGTCGGCCTGGGCGACACCAGCGGCCTTTATCACGGCACGCAACAGATCAACCAGGGTCAGATGGACCGTTGGAACATCGTCGTGACGCTCAACTATCTGCCCGCCGCGGTCGAGGCGCAGATCGTGCTCGCCAAGTCGGGCGAATATGACAAGCCCGACGGCAAGCAGGTCGTCGACAACATGGTCCGCGTCGCAGATCTGACTCGCAAGGGCTTCATCAACGGCGACATCTCGACCGTGATGAGCCCGCGTACCGTGATCACCTGGGCGCAGAACGCGCTGATCTTCGGCGATGTCGGCTTCGCGTTCCGCTTGTCGTTCCTCAACAAGTGCGACGAAGCGGAGCGGGCGCTGGTGGCGGAATATTATCAGCGCGTGTTCGGGAAAGATTTGCCCGAGAGCGTAGTGGCGAAGGCGTAACAGCGAGCGCGTGGCGCAGGATACACCCCTCGATCGCTTCAAGGCCGTGCTCGGCGGCGCGTCGCGCGCGCTTGCCGACGAGGCCGAGGTCGAACTTGCGTTCACCGCCGACGCGCCGGCGCAGTCGGGCAAGCATATCAAGGTGCCGATGCCGGCGCGGACGCTCCCGGCCGACCAGGTCGCTGAGGCGCGCGGCTTTGCCGATTCATTCGCGCTGCGGCTGAAACTCCACAACCCGTCGCTCCACCTCAAGAATGCGCCGCACGATGCCGTCGCGCGCGCGGTGTTCGATGCGGCGGAGACGGCGCGGGTCGAGGCGTTGGGGTCGCGCGGCTATGCCGGGATTTCGGACAATCTGAACCATGCGCTCGACATGCGCTTGCGCTCGGACCCGATCACGCGGGCGCGCAGCCGTGACGAAGTTCCGCTATCGACCGCGATCCAGTTGCTGGTGCGCGAGCGGCTGACCGGCCAGGCGGCGCCCGACGTGGCGCGGCAAGGGCTCGATTTGGTCCGCGAGTGGATCGAGGAGAAAGCGGGCGGCGATCTCGACGCGCTCCGCCTCGCGCTCGACGATCAGCGTGCGTTCGCCAGCCTGGCGACCAAATTGCTCGAGGATCTCGAACTGGTCGAAGGCGACCAGATCCCCGAGGACAGCGATGACGGCGGCTCGGACGACGAAGGGACTGACGAGGAGCAGGATCAGGGCGAGGAAGGCGACGACCAGGGCGAGCAGGGCCAGGGCGAAGTCGAAGCGCGTGGCGAGCAGTCCGAGGCCGACAGCGACGATGGCGAGGGCTCGGAGGCCGGCGACGAATCCTTCGAGGATGCCGATGGCGAGGCCGGCGACGAAGGCGAGGAGGGGATGCTCCCCGTCCGCCCCAATCGCCCGTTCGCCGATCCCTCGTCGCAATTCGATTACAAAGCGTGGACCACCCAGTTCGATGAGGTGATCGCCGCGACCGAGCTGTGCGACGCCGAGGAGCTGACGCGGCTGCGCTCGTATCTCGACCAGCAATTGGTCCATCTGCAGGGTGCGGTGACCAAGCTCGCCAACCGGCTGCAGCGCCGGCTGATGGCGCAGCAGAACCGGTCGTGGGATTTCGACCAGGAAGAAGGGCTGCTCGACGCTGCGCGGCTGGCGCGCGTGGTGATCAACCCGATGCAGTCGCTCAGCTACAAGATCGAGCGCGACACCGAATTCAAGGACACCGTCGTCACCTTGTTGATCGACAATTCGGGGTCGATGCGCGGGCGGCCGATCTCGATCGCCGCGATCAGCGCCGACATCCTGGCACGCACGCTCGAACGCTGCGGGGTCAAGACCGAGATATTGGGCTTCACCACACGCGCGTGGAAAGGCGGGCAGGCGCGCGAGAGCTGGCTAGCCGCGGGGCGCCCGCCGCAGCCCGGCCGCCTCAACGACGTCCGCCACATCGTCTACAAACAGGCCGACGAGCCGTGGCGCCGCGCCAAGCCCAGCCTGGGGCTGATGATGCGCGAAGGGCTGCTCAAGGAGAATATCGACGGCGAGGCGCTGCTCTGGGCGCATGCGCGGCTGATCGGGCGGTCAGAAGAGCGCAAGATCATGATGGTGATCTCCGACGGCGCGCCGGTCGACGACTCCACCTTGTCGGTGAACAGCGGATCGTATCTCGAACGCCATTTGCGTCAGGTGATCCACTGGATCGAGAACCGCTCGCCGGTTGAACTGGTCGCGATCGGCATTGGCCACGACGTGACGCGCTATTACGAGCGCGCGGTGACGATCATGGACGCCGAGCAATTGGGCGGCGCGATCATCGAGCAACTCGCGGCATTGTTCGACAAGCCTTGAGTGAGAGCAGCCTGAATCAACAGCCGTCACCCCGGCCTTGTGCCGGGGTCCACTCCTCCACAACCGAGCTGAGGCGTTGTTGCGCGGTGGATGCCGGGACAAGCCCGGCATGACGACGAGGGAAATATCTCCTCCTCCGGGCGGTTTCGCCGGCCCCGTCAAACGCTCGATCACCATCGCCGGGCACGAAACCTCGATCACGCTCGAACCCATATTCTGGCGAGCGCTCGAACACGCGGCGCAGATCCGCGGCTTGCCGCTCTCTGCGCTGGTCGCAGAGATCGACGCGCTGCGCATCCTCGCCGACGATCCGCCCAATCTCGCCAGCGCGCTGCGGACCTGGGCGTTTAGCGAGGCGAATGACCAGAGTAGTTGAGAATATTTCTCAATAGCGTTGACACTGCGAACGACTCTCAATAGCGGATCTCCCAACAAGGGAGATAAGAGTGAATCGCAACAATGCCGCGCGTCGCGTCGCGCAGCCTGCTTTCCTGGCTCTGTCCTGCGTCGGCGCTTTCGCCACGCATCCGGCGCTGGCCGCCGATGGCCCCGATCCGACGCCCGCCAATGACGACGGCGACGATCAGGATCGTCGCCACGACATCATCATCAATGGTCAGCTGATCAAAGCCGAGGCGGAGCCGAGCGGGCCCAAGGATGTGGCGCGCGTCGTCGACACGCCCAAATCGATCGTCGTCATCCCCAGCAAGGTGATCGAGGAAACCGGATCGGCCTCGCTCCAGGACGCGTTGCGCACCGTACCGGGCATCACCTTCGGCGCGGCCGAGGGTGGCAATCCGATCGGCGACCGTCCGTTCATTCGCGGCTTCGACAGCCAGGGGTCGATCTATGTCGATGGCGTCCGCGATTTGTCGTCGCAGACGCGCGAGACCTTCGCGATCGATTCGGTGCAGATCGTCCGCGGTTCGGACTCGACCCTGGGCGGGCGCGGCTCGGCCGGCGGAACGATCAACATCATCTCCAAATTGCCCAAGGCCGGCACGTTCGGCAGTGTCACCGCGAGCTATGGCGAGGCCGATTACAAGCGCGTCACCGCCGATCTCAACATCGCGATCACGCCGACCGTGGCGTTCCGCGTGCAGGGCCTGTGGCACGATCAAGACTTTTCCGGCCGCGACGCGATCTGGGCCAGGCGCTGGGGTTTCGCGCCATCGCTGACGATCGGTCTCGGCACGGCCACGCGATTAACCGCGAGTTACTATCGGCTGGAAAGCCACGAACTGCCTGATAGCGGTATTCCGTATCTTTACACGATCGCCAACGCGCCGGGCACGGGCAACATCTATACCCAACCGGCGCTCGGCCGGATCACCACCGCTGGCGGCCAGACCGGCTATGTCGATCGCAGCAATTTCTACGGACTGGTCGACCGCGATTTCCGCGACGCGACCACCGATCAGGCGACGATCCGCTTCGAACACGATCTGTCGCCGACGCTCACCATCCGCAACACCGCGCGCTGGTCGCATTCGACGCAGGCCTATATCTTCCTGCTGCCCGACGACAGCACCGGCAACGTCTACGGCACCGCGTCAACCAATCCGACGACCGGAGCGGCGGGAACGCGCGGCGACCTCGTTAGCGGCGGTTATGTCTGGCGTCGCGCCAATACGCGGTACAGTTATTCGGACGCGCTGACCGATCAGATCGATCTCTACGGCACGTTCGATACCGGCGGGATCAAGCACAGCATCGCGGTCGGCGCGGAATTCTCCTGGGAAAAGGCACGCCGCGGCACGTTCGTGACGCGCGGCTTTCTCAATTCCTCCGGCGTCGAAACATTGTCGACCGGCTCGACCATCAGCCCGCGCTGCAACACGGCGACGGTGTCGCGTTATTATTGCACCAGCCTGTTCAACCCGAATCCCTATGATCACTGGGTCAATTACGCGAGCGACGCCTCGGCCGCGCCGTCGCCGATCGTGAAATCCCTGCCGCTCGAAGAGACGCAGAACGACGCCAACACCGTCAGCATCTACGGTTTCGACTCGATCACCTTGACGCCGCAACTGATCCTCAACCTCGGCGCACGGTTCGACCGCTTCAAGTCCGTGACCACGCCTGGTCAGACTTATGCGGCGACCCAATCGTTCAGGCTCGGCCGGACCGACGAATTGTTCAACTGGCAGGCGGGCCTGGTGTTCAAACCGACCCCCGAGACCAGCCTCTATGCAAGCTACGCGACCGCCGCGACGCCGCCCAACACTTTGCTGGGGGAGGGTCGCGAGGACAATGCGCTGCCGACCACCGTCACTAATCAGAATCTGGCGATCCTCGACGCGCTGAAGGTGCAGAAGACCAAGTCGTACGAAGTCGGCGCCAAGGCGAGCCTGTTCAAGGAGCGGCTAGGGTTGGGTCTCGCGATTTTCCAGACCGATATCGACAATGCGCGCGTGACGGGTAACGATGGCCTGCCGTCCTTCCTGGGCAAGACGCGCATTCGCGGGCTGGAGCTCACCGTCAACGGCACGATCCTGCCCGGCTGGACGGTGTTCGGCGGCTATACCTATCTCGATCCCAAGATCACCGATGGCGGCTTCACCGCGCTGACCGTACCGGCCAACGGCGCTGCCAAGGCGACGACGGTGCAGGTGGTGTCGGTCAACACCGGCAAGCAGGTGCCGCAAACCGCGAAGAACTCGTTCACCGCCTGGACCACCGTCGACGTGACCAAGCGCTTCTCGGTCAGTGGCGGGGCGCTCTATATGGACAAGCAGTTCGGCGGCTATGCCGATAACCGTGCGGCGACGCAGACCGACGGCGGTGTCGTGACGGTCACGCCTGCGACCAAGGTGCTCTATCGCATGATCCCGTCTTATTGGCGGTTCGATGCGCGCGCCTCGTACAAGCTGACCAAGAACATTCAGCTCAGCGTCAACGCGCAGAACCTGACCGACAAGGTCTATTTCAACCAGGTCTATACCAGCCATTACGCGTCGATCGCCACCGGGCGGACGGTGTTCGGGTCGGTGGAGTTCAAGTTCTGACGACGGTACCCCCCTCCACCGTCGTCAGTGCCGCGCGCTTGCCCGATGACCCGGGCGAGCGCGCGGCGTTTCTTCGCCGGCTCGCCGAGAGCGGAGAGGCCGAGGCGCAGGCACTTTACGGCCAAGTGCTGCTCGACGGAAACGGCGTGGCCAAGGACGAAGCCGCCGGCTTCGCCTGGTTCAATCGCGCCGCGGCGCAGGGCCATTTGATGGCGCTCAACATGGTCGGGCGCTGTTACGATCTCGGCTGGGGCGTCGCGGTCGACAAGGCGCGTGCGGCGGATTGTTATCGCATCGCCGCTGAGCGCGGACTCGACTGGGCGATGTACAATTATGCAACCTTGCTCGCGCTCGGGCACGGTGTCGCCGAGGACAAGGCGGCGGCGTTCGCCTGGTTCGAGAAGGCGGCCAAGCTGGGTAATGCCAAAGCGATCAACTTCGTCGGCAGCTTCCATGAAGATGGCTGGGTAGTCGCCCGCAACCTGACCAAGGCGGCGCGGCTCTACGAACGCGCGGCCGAGGGCGGCGATTTCCGCGGCATGTTCAACCACGCGCGCATGCTCGGCGCCAAGGGACGCGGGGAGGAAGCGCTTCGCTGGATCGAACGGGCAGGGGAGCGGGCAACGCCGGCTTTTGTCGCCAAAGCAGCGGCGTTTCTCGACGCCTCGCCGGTGCCCGCCTTTCGCGCGCGCGGCCGCGCCGCCATCGAGCGCGGAGCCGCGCGATGCTGATCGCGATCCCCGATGTGCTCGACGCGACGGGCGTCGCCAGGTTGCGCGCGATGATCGACGCGGCCGAATGGATCGATGGCAATGCGACCTCCGGCCATCAATCGGCGCTCGCCAAACAGAATGCGCAACTGCCCGAGGAGTCGGCAGCGGCGCGCGAGGCGGGGACGGTGGCGCTGGATGCCTTGTCGGGCACGGCATTGTTCGTCGCCGCCGCTTTGCCGCTCAAAGTCTATCCGCCCCTGTTCAATCGCTATGCCGGCGGCGACACGTTCGGCGCGCATGTCGACAGCGCGATCCGTATCCGCCGCGGCAGCGACTTTCGCGTGCGCAGTGATTTGTCGGCGACGCTCTTCCTGTCCGACCCCGACAGCTATGACGGCGGCGAATTGGTGATCGAGGACCAGTTCGGCGAGCAGCGCGTCAAGCTGCCCGCCGGGCACATGGTGCTCTATCCGGCGTCGAGCGTGCATCGCGTCGAACCGGTCACCCGCGGCGAGCGTATCGCCTCCTTCTTCTGGATCCAGTCGATGGTTCGCGACGATGGCGCGCGCCGCATCCTGTTCGAGCTCGACCAGGCGGTGCAGGACGTCGCGGCGCGGCTCGGCCAGGACGACCCGGCGGTGGTTCGGCTGACCGGAACCTATCACAACCTGCTGCGGCGCTGGGCCGAGGCATAAGGATGACGATGACCAAGATCGGGCTGCGCAATTTCTGGTTCCAGGTGCACAAGTGGATCGGGCTGATTCTGGCGATCCTGATCATCCCCTTGTGCGTGACCGGCGCTGCGCTGGTATGGGACGAAGCGCTCGACCATGGCCTTAACCCGCAGCGTTATACGGTAAGCGGCGCGCAGACGCTCGATTCCCAGCTCTATGTCGCGGCGGCGAAATCGGTGCTCAAGCCCGACGACCGTATCCAGTCGATCACCTTGCCCCAGCGCGATGGCCCGGTGATCGTCGCGGCCATACCGGGTGGCGCCCGATCGCAAGCGGGACCACCGACGCGCACCAACGTCTGGCTCGATCCGCCCACCGCGCGGGTGCTCGATCACGCGAACAGCAATTCCGGCCTGATCCGCGCGATGCACATGATCCATGGCAGTTTGATGGTCCCGGTCTGGGGGCGCTCGATCGTCGGCTGGCTGGGCGTCGCGATGCTGTTCTCGTGCTTTACCGGCATCTGGCTGTGGTGGCCGACCGTCGGCAAATGGGTGCGCGGGCTCAGGTGGCGGCGGCATCGCCATCTCGATACCAATCTGCATCATCTGTTCGGCTTCTGGATCGCCTTGCCGTTATTCGCACTGTCGCTGACCGGCGCGTGGATCAGCTTTCCGCAATTCTTCGGCGCGATGTCGGGCGCGCAGCCGCAAAAGGGCCCCGACCGCGCCGCGATGGCGCGCGCCAAGCCTTTGGAGGCGCCGAAGACCAGCCTCGATACCGCGATCGCCAGCGCCCGGGCGGCATTGCCCGGCGACGTTGCGATGATCGCCTGGCCGACCGACCTCAAGCCCGAATGGACCGTGACGATCGGCGAAGGGGCCGGGCGTCAGGTCAAGGTCGACGATGCGACCGGAACGGCGAAGGCCTCGCCGCCGCCCAGGGAAGACACTGCCCGCCTGATGCGCCGCATCCATGACGGCACGCGGATGGGTTTGCTGTGGCAGGTGGTGATTTTCCTCGGCGGGTTGCTGCCGGCCGTACTGGCAGTCACCGGGGTGATCATGTGGTGGCGCGCGCGGGGATGGAAGGGTGAGTTGAAGGCGCGGCAGAGGGCGAAGATTGAGGTTAAAGTTTGAACCTGCAGTCGTAGACGGCAGCTGCGCTCAAGCCCTCTCCCGCACGCGGGTGCACCGGGTCGGTCATGCCCCCGGCATGACCTGAACAGCGCGGGGCGCTGTTCACCCGGTGCAGGTTGGGTGAGGGTCTTCTTTCTTCTTCGAGGCGCGGGTGCCGGGACAGAAGAAGTAAGAAGACCCTCACCCTCCCACCGCCTTCGGCGGCGGGCCCCTCCCTCTCCCGCACGCGGGAGAGGGTTAGCGATTACCGCCCCAGCAACACTCGCGCTTGCCCCGCGATCTGCGCCAGCATCGCGGCATTCGGCGTCGCTGCCGTCCGGGCGCGGTCGACCACGCCCTTGAATTGCGCGACGCGGCCAGCATTGGCGCCCAGCCACATCTCGACCGCGGCCTCGGGATCCTTGCCGGCATGCCGTTCGAGGAATTCGAGGCGGAGCTGTTGGAAGTCGCGCGCGAGCCCGGCGATCAGCAGGCGTTCCCACGGGTCGCTCGACAGGATGCGCGCCGCGGTCGCCTGTGCCCAGTCCAGCCCGAGCGCCTGGCCGAGATGGGTGAAGGCGCGGGTCAGGACGGTCTCGTCCATGCCGAGCTCGGCGCCAAGATCGGCAAGGCCGACCGCGCCGTCGAGCTCGAACAGCCGCACGACCTTCTTCGCCAGCGCCGCCGGTGCGCCAGCCGCTTCCAGGCTGGTCGAGATGCGGACCGATTGCGCGCTCGCTTCCTCGAGCAGCAATTCCTTGGTCTTGCGGTCGAGCGCGGCGACGCCCTTGGCCAGCCGCGCGATCACGACCGACGGCGTGGCGCCGGGCGCGGTCACCCGCAACAGATCGGCGATCTGGCTACGCACCGCGACCGCCACTTCGTCGAACAGCGCCAGGCGGCCCGTTTCGGGCATCGGCGCACGCTCGATCTCCGCCCATAATTTGTCGAGATCGTAGAGCCGCTCGACCACGACGAACATCGCCGCGATGTCAGCCATCGCAGCACCTTCTTCCTCCGCCAGCTCGAACGGGTGGAGTACGCCCAAGCGGTTGACGACGCGATTGGCGAGCTTGGTCGCGATGATCTCGCCGCGCAGGCGGTGGTGGTCGATCGCCTCGCCGAATTTCTTGCGCATCGCCGGCGGGAAAGCGGCGTGGAGATCGGTGAGCAATTGGTCATCGCCGCCTAGGTTGGAATGCTCGATCGCGTCCTGCAGCGCGAGCTTGGCGGTGGCGAGCAGCACCGCGAGTTCGGGACGGGTCAGGCCGCGGCCTTCGGGCGCGCGACGGAGCAAGGTGCCGTTATCGGCCAGGCCCTCGACCACGCGGTCGAGCCGACCAGCGCTTTCGAAAATCTCGATCAGGCGGACGAAGCTCGGCAAGGCTTGGGCGCCGTCTTGCTCCATGATCGACAGCGCCAGCGTCTGCAGGCGGTTGTCCTCGAGCACCAGGTGCGCGACGTCGTCGGTCATCTGGACGAGCAATTTGTTGCGCGCCTCGAATTGCAGCCGGCCTTCGATCATCTCGCGGTTGAGCGCGATCTTGATATTGACCTCGTTATCCGAGCAATCGACGCCGGCCGAATTGTCGATGAAGTCGGTATTGATCCGGCCGCCCTTCGACGCGAAGGCGATGCGTCCCGCCTGGGTCACGCCCAGATTGGCGCCTTCGCCGATCGCGGTCGCGCGCAGATCCTCGGCATTGACGCGCAGGCGGTCATTGGCCGGGTCGCCGACTTCGATATGGTTCTCGCTCGCGGCCTTCACATAGGTGCCGATGCCGCCGAACCAGATCAGGTCGGCCGGCGATTTGAGGATCGCCGAGATCAACGCGGCGGGCTCGAGCTCGTCGGCCTGAATGTCGAGCGCGGCCTTGACCTGTTTCGACAGCGGGATCGTCTTGGCGCTGCGCGGGAACACGCCGCCGCCTTTCGAGATCAGCTTGGGATTGTAATCCGCCCAGCTCGACCGCGGCAGGTTGAACATGCGCTCGCGCTCCGCCCAGCTCGCGGCCGGATCGGGATCGGGGTCGAGGAAGATGTGGCGGTGGTCGAACGCCGCGACCAGCTTGATCGCCTGGCTCAACAACATGCCATTGCCGAACACGTCGCCCGACATGTCGCCGCAGCCGACGACGCGGATCGATTGCGTCTGAACGTCGACCCCGCGCTCGGCGAAATGGCGCTGGACCGAGATCCAGGCGCCCTTGGCAGTGATCGCCATCGCCTTGTGGTCATAGCCGTAGCTGCCGCCCGAGGCGAAAGCGTCGCCCAGCCAGAAGCCGCGCTCGATCGCGATCGCATTGGCGACGTCGGAGAAGGTCGCGGTGCCCTTGTCGGCGGCGACGACGAAATAGGGATCGTCGCCGTCCAGGATCGTCACGCCCCTGGGATGGACGACCTTGCCCTCGACGATATTGTCGGTGACGGACAGCAAAGTGCGGATGAAGATGCGGTAGCTCTCGGTCCCTTCGGCGAACCAGGCATCGCGATCGACCGCGGGGCTGGGGAGCTGCTTGGGATAGAAGCCGCCCTTCGCGCCGGTCGGCACGATCACCGCGTTCTTGACGCGCTGCGCCTTCATCAGGCCGAGAATCTCGGTGCGGAAGTCGTCGCGCCGGTCGGACCAGCGCAGCCCGCCGCGCGCGACCGGGCCGGCGCGCAGATGGATGCCCTCGACCCGCGGGCTGTACACCCAGATCTCGCGCCAAGGCAGCGGCGCGGGCAGGCCCGGCACCTTGTGGCTGTCGAGCTTGAACGCCAGCGCTTCGTCCGCCGCGGGGGTGAAAGCGTTGGTGCGCAACGTCGCGGCGATCACGCCATGGATCGCGCGCAGGATGCGGTCGTCGTCGATCGCTGAGACATTGTTGAGCCCGGCCTTGATCGCCTCATCGGCGGCGATCACCCCGGCTTCGCTTTTGCCGCCCGGCCCGTGCGCGGCGTCGAACCGGTCGATCAGCGCGGCGGTGACCACCGGCGCCCGGCGCAGCGCGTCGACCACCGTGGTCAGGCCATAGTTCAGTCCGCCCTGGCGCAGATAGCGGAACCAGGCGCGGAACAGCACCGCCGAGCTTGGCGCCATATTGAGGTCGACGATCAGGCGGTTGAACGCATCGTTCTCCGCATTGCCTTCCAGCACCGCGGCGACCGCATTTTCCAGCACGCTGGTATTGCCGTCGAACACCGCGCCGACGCCGCCCGCCGCCTCGATCAGGAATTCGTGGATGTAGCCCTGACCCTCGTCGGTCAGCGCGGTCGGCACTTCCTCGATCACGCGGAAGCCGAAATTCTCCAGCACCGGCACCGCATCCGACAGCGCGATCGAGCCGCCGAGGCGATAGAGTTTCAGCCGCGCTTCGCCGCGCGCGTCGCGATAGAGGCGGACCGCGCGCTGCTCCGGCGTTTCGAGCGTCGACAGGCTGAGGATGTCGCGCGCCGCTTCGTCGGCGCTGTTGACCGTGCGATAGCCTTGCGGGAAGCAATTCGCCCAGCGCAGCGCCAATCGCGTCGACCGCGCCACATCGGTTTCGGCCAGCGCCGCTTCGACCGCCGGCGCCCAGCCGCGCATCATCCGCGCCAGGCGGGTATCGAGCGCGGCGACGTCGGGCATCCGGCTCTCGCCGCGCAGATCGACCGTATAGCGGATCAGCGCGACCAGATCGTCCATCGCGATCGCCCAGTTGAGCACGGCGCCGCCGGCCGCCTCGGCCAGCATGTCGCCGATCGCGATGCGGCGCGCGGTGGTGAATTCGTCGCGCGGCAGCCACACGAAACAGAATAGATGCCGGCCCAGGATCGACCGCGCCAACACCAATTTGGGCCGCGGCCGGTCGGCCAGGCTCATCGCGGTCAGCGCGACGTCCTCCAGCGCCTCGGGCGTGAAGGCGATCAGCAGATCGTGGGGCAGGGTGGTCAGTGCGTGTTCGAGCGCCTTGCCGGCATGGCCCTTGGGATCGAACCCGAATTTCTTCTGCAAATCGCCCAGCCGCGTGCGCAGCCCGGGCACGTCGTCGGGCGGTGAGTTGAGCGCGGAAGAGGTCCACAGGCCGGCATGGATCGACAGGCCGGAAACCTTCTTGCCATCGCGGATCGGCACCACGATCAGGTCGAGCGGGATGTGGCGATGCACGCTGGAGATGAAGTTCGACTTGAGCAGCAACGGCGCTTCATTGCCCTTTTCGAACCATTCGATCGCCAGCGCGCGCGAGGCTTCGGCCAGGATCGGGGTCTCGTGCTTGTTGCGGCAGATGCCGAGCGGATCGCGCGCGCCGCCTTCGCGGCCGAACTTGCCGTGACCGAGCAGCGTGAAATGGCGGTCGAGGAACCAGCGGAGCAATTCCGCGCCCGTGCCGGTCAGCGTCGCGGCATCGGTCGCCATCGCCTCCTGCAACGGCACCCAGTCGTACACCGCGGCGCGCACGTCCTTCAGATTGTCTTCGAGCGCGGTGACCAGCGCCCGGCGCTCGCGCGCATCGGCCCGCTCCATCTCGATATAGATCATCGATTCGGGATTGCCGTCGCCGACGCCCATCAGCCCGCCCGAGGGGTCGCGCGTGACCGGGATGACCGGGTGGATGATGCGATCCACCGCAATGCCCTGCGCCGCGATGGTCGCCGCGACCGAATCGACCAGGAACGGCATGTCGTCATTAACGATCGCCACGCGCATGCGGCGGCGCGGATCGTTGGCCGCGATCGGCTCGATCGCCATGGTCGGCCCGCCCGGCGGGCGGTTGTACGCGGCGGTGGCGACGAAGTTCGCGGCTTCCGCGCGCTCCGCCTTTCCAAACCCCTGCAGCTCTCCCGGCAAGGCGCCCTTGGTCAGCCGGTCCGCAAGCGCGTCCGACAGCGATTTCAGCGTGGTCTTGGCCATCGCCGTCCTATGCCCCCGCGGACCGGCGGGCTCAAGGATAGTTTCGGGTGTAACTTGGTTTGTGGGGGTAATAAGACGGGCGGGTGCGGCCTATTCCAACCGTCATCCCGGCCTTGTGCCGGGATCCACCGGGAGGCTGGCTGAGAAGCAAGAGGCTCAGGGTTCCGCGCTTGCGGCACCGTGGATCCCGGCACAAGGCCGGGATGACGCAGGAGTGTAAGACAGCGCGGGAGATGCGCCGAGCTTTGGAACTACTTCGCCGCCTTCAACGTCCGAGCCGCGAGCGACCGGTCATTCGCCACCGAAGCAACGATATCCACCGTCCCTTCACCCGTCGCCCGCCCCAGCAGCACGACCAGCTCCCCAGGCTCCAGCCCGGTAGCAAACTCGACACTCGCCAGCACCAGCCGCTCGGCAATATCCGCAAGCGGATCGCGCCCCTCTTCCTTCGCAGGATTACGCGCCGCCCGCTCAGCCGCGACCACTGCCTTGATCCCGCCGTTGACGGTTTCCAGCAACGGCGTCAGCTGCCCCACGGGGATGGCGTGGCGGCGGGCATGGGCCAGCACCGCGGCGAATTCGGTCAGCCGCGCTTTGTCGTAATCGGCGCCGAACACCAATTTCGCCACCGCGGTCATCGGCGCGCGCTCCTGCACGGTCACCCCGGCATCGGCGAGCAACCGGTCGTAAGTGTCGCTATCCTGTTCGGCGGCGAGCCCGAAATCGTGCGCGCGGCCCAGCGCGCGATAGAGCGCGGCGCGGCTGCGCGTATCGGCATTGGTCGCCGCCTGCGCGGTTTGCCGCGCCTGTTCCAGCTTGCCGGCCAGATCGTCTGGCTCGGCGACCGGCGACACGTCGGCGGCGGGACCATCGGCCCAGACCGGGGCGGCCGCCTGAGGCTTGGGCGCGGCGCGCAGCGCGGTATCGACCTCGGCGTCGAGCTTCTTTTGCGTCTCGGCGTCGACCAGTTCCTTCCAGTTGATCACGCCATAGATGAAATCGATCGTGTCGTCGTTCGAGGAGAAGGGCATCAGGATGCCGCGATACATGGTGTTATAGCCGCGCGTGCCGACGAACTCGGCCTCGAACCCGATCGGGGCGCGGTTGGCGATGATCTGAAGATAATGGTCGGTCAGCCGCGACAGCAGCGACCGGCTGGGCACTTGCGAGATATGGGTGATCGACTGATCGAGCGCGGTCTCGTCGCGCAGCGCGCGGCCGAGATAGGCGATCGCCGGATCCTCGATCCCGGCGGTGAAATCGAGCAGCACCGAATGCGGGCCGAAATCGGCGATATTGGCGGGGTCGAGATCCTCGATCGACGGATAAGCGCGCCCACGCAGCAACGACACCCAATGGTTGTACGCGCGCACGTGCATGCGCCGCTCATCGTTGCCGATCGCCGCCGCCACCGTGTCGTCGATCCCATCATCCGCGACGACGCGATCGGCATCCGACCGGTCCTCTTCGTAGCCGCGCTGCGAATCCATAAGCGTCCCCTGAGCGCACATCGCCCTGCACAGAGCGTGTTTTGCGCCGGGCGTGGTAAACGAAGCGTAAAGGGTGTTGGGGTGGGGTGATTTTGGGGTGGTAGGGCGGATGGAGAGCGCTCGCCCATTGACAATTGATACCAGTATTGATATCAACACTCACTAGGGAGCCACGTCAAGATGGACAACAAGAGAGTCGATTTCCTGGGATCCTCCTACAAGGATCTCCTGGATATGCCGGAGGAGGTCATCGATCAGTTCGGTTACGAACTCGGCCTTGTCCAGAATGACGTAACACCAGAGGGCGCCAAGCACCTTACGAAGACGTTCGAAAACGGCGTGTGGGAATTGAGGGACAGCCACGATGGCGATGCCTATCGGGCGGTCTATTATTTGAAGCATGAGGACGTCGTGTTCGTCCTCCACTGTTTCAAGAAGAAGTCGAAGAAGGGCGGGGAGATCCCGGCGGCTGACAAGGCGACGATCGATGCCAGGTTGGCGGCAGCCAGGATCAAGATTGAGCAGATGAAGAAGGACCGAGGCAAATGACCATCGACATCGGATACACCGTACCCGCCGGTGAGAGCGTTCTTGACCATCTCGGCCGCAGCCCATCCTTTGCCGCCAAGGCCAAGCTCGCGATCATCATCACCAAGACCATCCAGGAGCTTGGGCTCAGCCAGCGGCAGGTCCAGCAGCGCACCGGCATTCCACAGGCCAGAATCTCGGAGATTTGTCGGGGGAAACTGAAGGACATCTCGCGCGAGCGTCTGGAGGATTGTCTGCAACAGCTAGGGCATGACGTGGTCATCACTATCGCCACCGGTCGACACGACGGCGTCGGCGAACTCCGCGTGGAGCAAACTGATCGGGCGTTGGAGACGGCGTGAGCGGAGGGGTGGCAGCCCGAATCCCGCCCAAAGCGGTTCAAATCCAATCACCTCGACCCAAGTTTCCGGTGACATCTCGTTCACCGTTTGGCACGACCCCAGCCGAACGGGAGGGTCATTTTGCTTACTGAACGCCACAAGCTCATTGCCGGCAAAATCTGGGAAGTCGCTAATCGCCTGAGAGGGCCGTATCGGCCGCCACAATATCGCTTAGTCATGCTTCCCATGGTTGTGTTGCGCCGGCTCGACTGTGTGCTGGAGCCGACCAAAGAGGCCGTCGTTGCGGAGTATCAGCGGCTGGTTGCGGCGGGCACGCCGGAGAACGCGATCCCCAGGCTGCTGACCCGGGTGGTCGACAAGGATCGTAAGCAACCGCTCTACAACACCAGCCCCTTCACCTTTCAGAAGCTGCTCGGGGACAGCGAAAACATCGCTCCGAACCTCGTCTCCTACATCAACGGGTTCTCAGAAACCGCTCGAGCGATCTTCGATAAGTTCAAATTCGGCGAGCAGATCGAGAAACTCGATGCGAGCAACCGGCTCTACACGATCGTCAAGGCGATGGCCGAGGTGGATCTTCACCCGGACAACGACATCGACAATTTGCAGATGGGCTATCTGTTCGAACACCTCGTGATGAAGTTCAACGAGCAGGCGAACGAAGAGGCTGGGGATCATTTCACCCCGCGCGAAGTCATCCGTCTAATGACGCATCTCGTCTATACGGGCGAGGAAGATGTCTACAAACCGCGCGTTTATCGCGAAATCTATGACCCGGCTTGCGGAACCGGCGGCATGCTATCCGTTTCCGAAGAAACGATCCGCGCCGGAAACCCCAAGGCCGAGCTCGGCCTATATGGGCAGGAATATAACGACGAAAGCTGGGCGATCTGCTGCTCGGACATGCTCATCAAAGATGAGGAAACCAACAACTTGATCCTTGGCGACACGCTGGGTGATGGCAAGACGCACGACGGCTTCCCAGAAAAGAAGTTCGATTACATGCTCGCCAACCCGCCTTTCGGCGTAGAGTGGAAAGATCAGCAGAAAGTCGTCGCCAAGGAGGCAGAGGAACTGGGCTTTGGCGGCCGATTCGGCGCGGGACTGCCGGCGATCAACGATGGTTCGCTGCTGTTCCTCCAGCACATGATCGCCAAGATGCATCCCTATGCCGCGGGGGATCCTGATCGGTCAGGATCGAAGATAGCGATCATCTTCAACGGATCGCCTTTGTTCAGTGGCGATGCCGGGTCCGGTCCGTCCAATATCCGTCGCTGGATCATCGAGAACGACTGGCTCGACGCTATCGTCGCGCTGCCCGATCAACTCTTTTACAACACTGGCATTTTTACTTATATCTGGCTCGTCACTAACCGAAAGCAGCCAGAGCGGCGCGGCAAGGTCCAGCTCATCGACGGCACTCGCTTTTTTGCCAAGATGAAAAAGAGTCTCAATAACAAGCGCAACGAATTGAGCGACGCGCATATCGCCGACCTCACCCGGCTCTATGACAATTTCATCGATGGCGAGATGGCGCGGATCTGCGCTGACGAAAAGGCTGGAACGTGGGAAGAGCGCGTTGTCAGTCGCATCTTCGAGAACCGCGAATTTGGCTTTCTGAAAGTCACTGTCGAGCGGCCCTTGCGCCTCAATTTCGAGGCGACGCCCGAGCGGATCGCGCGGCTGGACGATCAATCGGCCTTTATCGCGCTCGCCGTATCGAAAAAGCGCAAGGACGCCAATGCGGCGGAAGCCGAAGAGGCCGAAGGCAGGGGCGTGCAAGAGGCGATACGGTCCATGCTCGGTACGTTCGCAGACGGCGGTCTGCATAAGGACCGGGATCGCTTCGAGGTCGCGCTGGAGGCTGCCGCTAAGCGCGCGAAGCTCAAGCTCCCCGCGCCGATCAAGAAAGCAATCTTCGCAGCTCTAGGCGAGCGTGATGCCACGGCGGAGATCTGCCGCGATACCAAGGGCCGGCCGGAGCCGGACAGCGAATTGCGCGATACCGAGAATATTCCGCTGCCGCCCGGCACCGCCCTACAGCTGCCGATGAAGTTCGGGCCGGACATGCCCAATGACGATCTGGTCGCGGCGATGAAGCCCGCCATCCAAGCCTATATCGCCGCCGAAGTGCTGCCCCACGTGCCCGATGCCTGGGTGGACTATTCCAAGACCAAAGTCGGCTATGAAATCCCGATCAACCGGCATTTCTACGTTTACAAACCGCCGCGGTCGTTGGGCGAGATTGAGGCGGACATCAACAAGCTGGAGAGCGAGATTTCCGGCTTGCTCAAGGGGTTGGTCTCGTGATCGAAGCGGACTGGCTTGCGGAGTTTCCGCCCGAGTGGTCGGAATTGCGTGCTGACTTTCTGTGCAACCCCTATCGCGTAACAGTGTCGCCCGAACGATTTGAAGGGAATATGGTCGCCCACTACTCCATCCCGCAGGTGCAGGAGACCGGCGGGCCGCTGATTGAGCCAGCCGATGACATCGACAGCACCAAGCTGCTGATCTCAAAATCAACACTTTTGGTTTCCAAGCTCAACCCGCGCAAGCGGACAATCTGCATTGCAGAGCCGCAGGGCGATATGGTCACGCTGGCGTCGGGCGAGTTTGTACCGATCCAATCGGACCACTTTCATCAACGTTATGGCTATTATGTGTGGCTAAGCGAGAAAGTCACGGATCGCCTGTCGGCAATTGTCCAGTCGGCCACACGCAGCCATCAGCGGGTCAATCCCGCAGACATTCTCAAGCTACCGTGGAAATGGCCATCTCTCGAGACCCAGAAGCGCATTGCCGCCGTTCTGGATGAAAAGACGACTCGAATTGACACGCTGATTGCCCGCAAGCAAGTGCTGCTGGAGCGCCTCGCTGAAAAACGGCAGGCGATCATCACTCAAGCCGTTACCAAAGGCCTGAACCCCGGCGCGCCCTTGAAAGATAGCGGCATAAACTGGCTCGGCCAAATCCCCGCGCATTGGGAAGTGAAACGGCTTTCCTTCGTTTCACAAGTGCTTGATTGCAAACACCGTACGCCGGAATACATCGATGATGGCATCCCGTTGGTTAGCACCACGGAAATATCGCCTTATAAGATCGATTACCAAACGAAACGGCAGGTCAGTGAAGATGAGTTGGCAGTGATGTCCGAGGGTGGTAGGCGTCCCCGGACGGACGACATCATCTATAGTCGAAATGCGTCCGTTGGCTCTGCCGCTCTCGTCCGGGACAATCGCGCAATATGCCTTGGACAGGATTTATGTCTCGTTCGGCCTTCGGCCGTTTTACCCAGCTTTCTTGAGTATTTCCTGAACTCAACGGCCTGCTTGACGCAACTGGGAAGCTACCTCGTTGGGGCTACCTTCAAACGAGTCAACGTAGACGTCATAAAGAAGTACTCACTTCCAATGCCGCCAAAAGATGAACAAGTTGCCATTTCGACATTCGTTCGCGCCGCAGTAGCAAAGGCCGAAGTTGTTGAGCGGGCGATTTTCGATAGTATCTCCTTGCTTGTCGAACACCGTTCCGCACTGGTCACGTCCGCCGTTACCGGACGAATGGAGATTTAGGATGGCCATAAAGTTCTTCGATGGACCGGAGGCCTTTAGGGCGCTGGTGGACGGCTCTGGAGTGAAAGGCAACTGGTCAGAGCTAAACGGTTCCCTGCAGTATCGGTCTCTGCGGGGCGGAGTGATGAGTTACTGGCCCAGCACGAACACAGTTTCGATACAGGGAAGATCCCCGGGCAAAGAAGACCTAGAAGCTCTTTTTTCGGCAATAGACGACGGTCAAGCGGGCCCCGTCGCAGCGGCCGCCCCCGCCGATCCCAACAAAAAGGTGTTTGTCGTTTACGGGCACGACGAGCGCGCCCGAACGCAGCTCGATGCGATGTTGCGACGCTGGGGGCTTGAACCGATCATTCTCGATCAGCTTCCGTCCAAAGGGCAGACCATTATTGAGAAACTTGAAGACTATACCGAAGATGTGGGTTTTGGCGTTGTGCTAGCGACGCCTGACGATCTTGGTTTTCCTAAGGATCATGAGGACCAGAAAGCCTATCGCGCGCGCCAAAATGTCGTGCTTGAACTAGGCATGTTGCTTGTCAAACTGGGACGGCCGAAGGTCGCCATTATGCTCGGCAATCAAGTCGAGATGGAGCGTCCCTCCGACATCCAGGGTCTAATCTACATACCATTCAAAGACGACCTGCAGAGAGAGGCGGGACCAGCCTTAGCGAAGGAAATGGCAGCGCAGGGCTATAACATCGACGTGGCCAAGCTTTAATATGGCAGGTCACACCGAAGCCGACTTCGAATACGCCATCGAATACGGCCTGATCGCCGGCGGTGGCTACGCCAAGGGTGATCCCAAAACCTTCGATCCGGCAACGGCGCTGTTTCCCGGCGAGGTGATCGGCTTCATCCGCGCCAGCCAGTCCGCGCGCTGGGATCAGCTAGAGGCGATGCTCAAAGATCGCACCGCGGCGACGATTATCGACAGCCTGACCAAGGAACTGGCGAGCAAGGGCAGTCTGGGCGTGCTGCGCCACGGCTTCAAATGTTACGGTAAGACGCTGCGCCTCGCCTATTTCCGGCCCAACTCCGGGCTGAACCCGGAAAGCGCAGCGCGATACGCCGCCAACCGATTGACCATCACCCGGCAAGTCGAGTTCGTCTCTGACGTGCTCAAGCGTCCGGATGGCGGCAAGCGCAAATGCGTCATCGACGTGGTGCTGTCGGTCAACGGGCTGCCGGTCGTAACGGCGGAACTCAAAAACCCGCTCACCCACCAGCGCGCCGAAGATGCCTGCAAACAATATATGCGGGACCGCGATGGGCGCGACCTATTGTTTCGCTTCAAGGAGCGGGCGCTGGTGCATTTTGCCGTCGATCCCGACGAAGTATGGATGGCAACGCAGTTGAAGGGGGAGGATACCTATTTCCTGCCGTTCAACCGCGGCCACAATTACGGTGCGGGCAACCCACCGGTCGAGGGCAATTGGAAAACGCACTATCTGTGGGACGAGGCGCTGTGCGCCGACAGCCTGCTCGATATTCTCCAGCGGTTCATGCATCTGGAGGTGAGCGAGCGGACGATCGAGACTTCGACCGGCTTTCGCACGATCCGTAAGGAAGCGATGATCTTCCCTCGCTATCATCAGCTAGACTCGGTGCGGCAGCTGGTTTCCCATGCCGAGGCGCACGGGTCCGGCCACAATTACCTGATTCAGCACTCGGCCGGTTCGGGCAAGTCGAACAGCATCGCGTGGCTCGCGCACCGGCTGGCAACGCTCCACGATGCAGCCGACGATAAAGTGTTTCATTCGGTGGTCGTCATCACCGACCGGCGCGTGCTCGACCAGCAATTGCAGAACACCATCTACCAATTCGAGCATAAGACCGGCGTGGTCGAAAAGATCGACGAGAACACGCAGCAGCTTGCCAAGGCGCTGTCGAACGGTACTCCGATCATCATTTCGACGATCCAGAAATTTCCCTTCATTTCTCAGGCGATCAGGACGCTGGAGGCCAAGGGCGAAAGCGTCGCCATCGACACCCGCAACCGGCGTTTCGCGGTGATCGTGGACGAAGCGCATAGCTCGCAATCGGGCGATACGGTCGCCGCGCTCAAGGGCATCCTCAACAAGGACGGCATCGCCGACGCCATCGCCGCGCAGGCAGGCGATGAGGAGGATGACGATCTGTCCGAGGAGGCCAAGGGCGCGATCCGCCAGCAGATGTTGCAGCGCGCGCGCCAGCCTAACCTGAGCTTTTTCGCCTTCACTGCGACACCCAAGTTCAAGACCAAGCTGGTGTTTGACGAACCAGGACCGACCGGCGCCGCGCCATTCCACGAATATTCGATGCGCCAGGCGATCGAAGAAGGCTTCATCCTCGACGTCCTGCAGAATTATGTAACCTACAAGCGCTTCTTCGGGTTGGTGAAGCAGGTCGAGCATGACCCGGACGTGCCGAAGCAGAGGGCCGCCAACGCTCTGGGCCAGTATCTCGAGCTTCACCCGGTCAACATCGAGCAGGTGATCGCGGTCATCATCGAGCACTTCCGCCTGCGGGTGATGCACGAACTCGGCGGCCGGGCGAAGGCGATGGTTGTGACCGGATCGCGTCTGTCGGCGGTCAAGTACAAGCGGGCGTTCGACCGGTACATTCAGGATCGTGGCTATCAGGGTATCCGCGCACTGGTCGCCTTTTCGGGAACGGTCGAAGATCCTGACGATCCCGGATCATCGTTCACCGAAGTCGGCATGAACGACGGCCTGCCCGAACGCGAACTTCCCGAACGGTTCGGCGGCGACGATTATCGCGTGTTGATCGTCGCCGAGAAGTACCAGACAGGCTTCGACCAGCCGTTGTTACAGACCATGTACGTGGTCAAGAAGCTTGCGGGTGTACAGGCGGTACAGACCCTTTCGCGCCTCAATCGCACCGCCCCAGGCAAGACTCGAACTTTCGTTCTGGATTTCAGGAACGAGGAAGCGGACATCTACAAGGCGTTCAAGCCATATTACGAAGCCACGCCGGTCGGCGAAAATGCCGACCCGCAAAAGCTCAACGAACTTCATCACAAGCTATTGCAGCCGGCTGTGTTTACGCCGGTCGACGTAGATGAGTTTGCCGAAGTCTGGTTCAAGCTTCGGCGCGATCATAGTGGGCAGGATCACCGGCTGATGAATGCTGTGCTCGACCGATCTGTCGATCGTTTCAATGATCTGGATGAGGTGGTGCAGGAGGAGTTTCGCGGTCAGATGACCGCCTTCAACAATCTCTATTCTTTCTTGTCGCAGATCATGCCGTACTTCGATGAGGGTCTCGAACGGCTCTACGCGTTCCTGCGCAACCTGTCCCCGAAGCTGCCGCGCCCTGGCGATGGATCAAAGTTCACGCTGGATGACGACGTGGCGCTGAAGTTCTTTCGCCTCCAGCAGGTCAGCGACGGCATCATCGATCTTTCCCAAGGGGAGGCTTACCCGCTCAAAGGTCCGACGGACGTTGGCAGCGCGAGAGTGCGGGACGTGGATGTCGCGCTCTCAACGCTGGTGGCCAAACTCAACGAGCGTTTCGGAACCGACTTCACCGAGGCGGATCAGCTCTTTTTCGATCAGGTCCGGGCTACCGCCGAGCGGGACGAGAAGGTAGTGGAAGCCGCACAGGCCAATAATTTCCCAAACTTCGCTGCCTATTTCGGCCGGGTACTCGAAGACCTGTTTATCGATCGGATGGACGGCAATGAGGAGATTTTCCGCCGCGTGATGAGCGACAACCAGTTTCGAGGCGCGGCGCAGGAGCATATTGCTCGCGAGGTCTACGAACGAATTCGAGCGGAAATTCACCGGGAGTCCGAAAGCGGCTAAGCCTGCTTGCGAGCGGTATCGCGAGGGACTGCGCTCCACCGGCTCCCCCCTCCTTGCGACGAACGGTGCATTTTCCCCTACCAATCCGATGGGAATTGCGCCATACGCACCGCCGGACTGACCCAGGACCAATTCGCGAGGCGCTGTGCCGAGCGGGGGCGCGGCCTGGATTTTACGGAGATTTGTCCATGAAGAAGCTCGTAGTTCTCTCGGTGATTGCTCCTGTCGTGCTCGGCCTCGCGGCTTGCGGCGGCAACAAGGCGGCCGACAACGCCGTCGTCGTCACCAACACCGACGACGTGAACCTGACCGACACCACCAACATCACCGACGAGAACGTCAGCGACGTCACGGCCAACGCCAGCAACGTCGCCGAGTAATCGGCGCGGCGGCGGGGCGACCCGCCACCGGAACAACAGGCCGCGCGATCCGATGGGATTTCGAGCAGATCCTCGGGCTCCGCGATGCCGCTGGCCGCGCACGCCGCGGCGAGCTCGCTGTCGATGTCGAGCAGGTCGCGGTCGGGGTCGGCGACGACCGGCGTGCCTGCGCTCATCTGCGCATTGGCGCGGCAGAAAAAGGCGAAATAGGCGTCGGCCGCGGCGATGAACGCGGTCGCGCCCTGCGCTTCCAGATAATCGGCGACCACGCCCGCCTTGCCGAACTCGCCGTGCGCGGCCAGGGGATCGGGATAGGGCACGAAATGCACCTTGCCCGCGGCATCGATCACGCGGCCGAGCGGGAACAACCGGCAGACCAGCGGGCGGTCGGCATGGACGGTACAGCCCTGATCGCCCAGGAAGATGCAGCGCCCGTCCTCCTGCTGGCGCAAGGCGCCGTCGATGGTGAAATCGTCGCGCGCCTGGGCAGTGGAGACGCCGCGATTGCGCGCCAGCCGCGCGATCTCATACGGATTGACCTGGATGCGCTTGTCGACGCAGCAACTGTTGCAGCGCGTGCAGCGATAGCTGAACCGCGTGCCGGCCGTCATCGGGGCCGGCGTCGGGTCGTCGGACGGCATGCTCGCCTGCTCCCCTTCTCCTGATCCCGAGCATAGCGGAGCAGGGCGGTTATCGGATAGGATCGATGCGACTCCGTTCCAGAAAGACTCCATGCGCCTCTCCATCGACGCCCGGCTCGACTATTGGCTTGCCGCGCCGGCCGACCTGCTGTTCGCGCTGGAAGTGGCGCAGACGCCCGATCAGCATCTGGTCACCGACCTGTTGCGCATCGGCGGGGTGGAGGCATTGCGCCCGATCCCGGCGGATAACGGGCTGGGGCGGCGCACCTGGACGCGGGGAGAGGGGCGGGTGACCGCGCATTATACCGCGACGGTCGAGATCGACCGGACCGACGCGACGCTTCACGGCCTCGCCGCCGACGACATCAAGCAGCTGCCGGCCGACGTGGTGCCGTTCCTGTTCCCTAGCCGCTATTGCGAATCCGACCGGTTCGATGCGCTCGTCCGGCGCGAGTTCGGCGCGCTGTCGGGCGGCGATCGGGTCGAGGCGATGGCGGCGTGGATCCGCGGGCATCTCGATTATGTCGTCGGGTCGAGCGACGCGACCACCACCGCCGCCGACACCTATATCGCGCATCGCGGCGTGTGCCGCGATTTCGCGCATCTGCTGATCGCCTTCGTCCGCGCCGCCGATATCCCCGCGCGGATGGTCGCCGCCTATGCCTGGCGGCTCGATCCGCCCGATTTCCATGCGGTGGTGGAAGTGTGGCTGGACGGCGCGTGGCGGCTGATCGACCCTACCGGGCTGGCGCCGGTAGAAGGGTTGGTGCGGATCGGGGTTGGGCGCGATGCCACCGATATCAGCTTCATGACCATCTTCGGCGAGGCGGAATGCCTGTCGCAGAGTGTTACGGTCGAGCGGGTGGGGTGAGTGGGTAGCTTAAGCCCCTCCCCTTCAGGGGAGGGGTAGGGGGTGGGGGATGCCTCGCAGAGCACATCGCCTGTGACTGCCCCACCCCAACCCCTCCCCTGAAGGGGAGGGGCTTTATTTGCCTCACCTAAACCTTCAACACCCAACCCCGCGCCCGCAGGAACAGCGTAATCGCGATCGAAATCCCCCCCGCAATCACCGCATACAGCATCGACGTCCAATCCAGCGGCAATCCCGTCGCGGCGATCCCCGCCAGCAGCTTTTCGCCCAGATGCTCGCCGCCGACCGGCACCATCATCAGCACGATCGCCACCGCATCGTGGACGACATAGAGCGTCAGCGACACCGCGCCGAGCGCGGCGATCGTCTGGGCGAGGCGCGACGCACCGATCCGCGGCCAGACGATCTTGAGCAACGCCAGCAGGCCGAGCCCGATCGCCGCGTTGATCAGGGTGAAGGTCGGCGTCCACAAATTCTTGTTGATCGGCCAGAACCAGGCGGCGCCGAGCGTCAGGCCGAGGCACAGAACGGCGACCGCGGCGATCATGATTACCGGCTTCTTGCGGCGCACCGACATGCGCTGGACCGCGATCCCGATCATCGTCGTGGCGATCGCCGATAGCGTCGATAGCGGCCCTTCGGGATCGAATGGCGGGCCGTTATCGGGCTGGCCATAGAGCCGCGTGCCGCCGAGGATGACATGATCGAGCCAGCCGCTCATCCCTTCGCCCGGCGCCATGCTGGCGATCAGGTCGCCCGGCGCTGGCAGATGAAGCAGCACGCCATGAACCAGCATCAGCACGCCGGCGGCGATGGCCGGCGCTTTCCACGTCGTCGTCTGGCGGCACGCGATCGCGCAGACCAGATAGACGATGCCGATCCGCTCGAGCACGCCGGTGAAGCGGATCTCCTCCAGCTTGAGACTGAAATGGACGATGAAGCCGATCGCGAAACCGATGAACCACAGCAACGCCGAGCGTCGCACGATCTTCGCGATCGACGGCCGCGGCATCTTCCCGTCCATCGTCAGCGGCAGCGCGAGGCCGACCGCGAGCAGGAACATCGGAAACACCAGATCGGCGAAGGTCAGCCCGTTCCACGGCGCATGGTTGATCCACCAGAAAGCGTGCTCTTCCGACCCCTGGAGGTTGGCGAGCACCATTCCGAAAATGGCAAAGCCGCGCAGCGCATCGAGCGCTTCGTCGCGGACGCGGACCGGTTTCGACATATCCATTGGTCCTGTCCCTAATCAGCCCGCGATCACCATGCCACCCTTCATCACCATCCGCACCTGGCGGACCGCGGCAATGTCGGCCGTGGGGTCGCCCTCGACCGCGATCAAATCGGCGAGCAGGTCGGGTTTCACCGCGCCGAGCTTGTTGTCGAGGTGGAACCAACGCGCATTGCCCCAAGTCGCGGCGATCAGCACGTCGGTCGGGGTCATCCCGCCGGCGACCATCAGCTCCATCTCCCGCGCGTTCTGGCCATGCGCGAACACGCCGACATCACCGCCCATGCAGAGATGGACGCCGGCCTTCATCGCCATCTGGAAACTCCTGCGGTTGATCTGGACGGCTTCGGGCGCCGGCTCGGTTCCGGTCCAGCCGCGATAGCGCGACGTCGCGTCCGACGCGGCGAGCGTCGGGCAGAGCGCGATGCCCTTCTTTGCCATCTCGGCGAATATCTCGGGCGTGCCGCCATAGCCATGCTCGATCGTATCGACTCCCGCGGCGATCGCGCGGCGCATTCCTTCGGCGGTGGCGGAATGGACTGCGACCGGGCGGCCGGCATCGTGCGCGGCGGCGACGGCGGCTTTCATCTCCTCCAGGCTGAGCGTCGGGCGGCTGTCCTCGCCGGGGCGCCAGCGATAATCGGCGTAGAGCTTCACCCAATCGGCGCCGCCGGCGATCTGGCGGCGTACCGCGGCGACGATCGACTCGACTCCCGACACTTCCTCGGCGCCTTGCGGGATGGCGACGCCGGGTTCGAACCCCTTGGGACCGTAAGCGCCCAGCGCGACGATCGCGCGCGTCGCGACGTTGAGCCGCGGACCGGGGACGATGCCCTGATCGATCGCCGCCTTCAGCCCGACATCGGCATAGCCCGCGCCTTCGGTGCCGAGGTCGCGCTCGCTGGTGAACCCGGCGAGCAGGGTCGCGCGGGCACTCGCCACCGCGCGCGCGGTCCTCAGCGCGAGCGGCTCGTGGAGCACCTGATCGTCCCAGCTGGTCTCGTTATAGGGGTGGAGGAACAGATGACCGTGCCCCTCGATCATCCCGGGCATCAGCGTCTCGCCGGGCAAGTCGATCACCTTGGCGTCGGCCGGCGCCGACAAATTGGGTCCGACCGCGGCGATGCGATCGCCCTCGACCAATACTTGCCAGCCGGCATGCGTCTTGCCGTCCAAGCCGTCGAAAACGCGCGCGGGCTTCAGCAGCACGACTTGTTTCGGCACTTCGGCGGCGGGAAGGGCGGCCGCCGGCCCGAGCAACATCGCCAGTACAAGTGCCACCCAGCGCATGGTTTTCTCCCCGGTGTCGCGTTACGCTCCCGATATGGATAGAGCCCTCCGCCTCCCGCTCCTAGCCCTTGCCGTACTGACCATGGCGCCGACCGCGCCCGACCCCGCTGCCGCTGACATGGCGCGCTGGCGAGCGCAGGCGGCGCGCGTCACGATCACGCGCGACGATTGGGGCATCCCGCACGTCCGCGGGCAGAGCGATGCCGATGCGGTGTTCGGGCTGATCTATGCCCAGGCCGAGGACGATTTCTCGCGCGTCGAGGCGAATTACCTGACCGCGCTCGGCCGCACCGCCGAGGCCGAGGGCGAGGACGCGATCTGGGGCGATCTGCGCCAACGCCTCTATGTCGATCCCGCCGAGCTCAAGGCGCACTATGCCGCCAGCGCGCCATGGCTGAAATCGCTGATGAATGCCTGGGCCGACGGGCTCAATTTCTACCTGGCGAGGCATCCCGGCACCAAGCCCAAGGTGCTCACGCATTTCGAACCGTGGATGGCGCTGAGCTTCACCGAGGGCAGTATCGGCGGCGATATCGAGCGGATTTCGCTCAGCGATCTCAAGACTTTCTACGGCAAGCCGACGCCGCCGACGCCCGAGGAACTCGGCATGGTGCCGCGCGAGCCGTCCGGCTCGAACGGCATCGCGATCGCGCCCAAACTGACCTCGGGCGGCAAGGCACTGCTGCTGATCAACCCGCACACCAGTTTCTACTTCCGCTCCGAGGCGCAGATGTCGAGCGCGCAAGGGCTCGACGTCTATGGCGCGTCCACCTGGGGGCAGTTCTTCATCTACCAGGGGTTCAACGCCAAAGCGGGGTGGATGCACACCTCATCCACCGTCGACAATGTCGACGAGTTCGCCGAGCGCGTGACGAAGCGCGGCGGCGGCTACGTCTATCGCTACGGCAGTGCGGAGCGGACGGTGACGAGCGTGGCAGTGACCTTGCTCTATCGCAAATCCGACGGGTCGCTAGGCGAACGCCGCTTCACCACCTGGCGCACGCATCACGGCCCGATCGTCGCGGCGAAGAACGGGCGCTGGATCGCTGAGGCCCTGATGTGGAAGCCGGTGCCCGCGCTCGAGCAGAGCTGGCTCAGGACCAAGACCAGCGACCTCAAGAGCTTCCTTCAGGTCGCATCGCGCCGAGCCAATTCGTCGAACGACACCTTGTTCGCCGACAGCAAGGGCGAAATCGCGTTCCTGATGCCGCAATTCATGCCGCTGCGCGACAACCGCTTCGACTATACCCGGCCGGTCGACGGCGCCGATCCGGCGACCGACTGGAAAGGACTGCACACGCTGCCCAGCCTGCCCAGCGTGCTCAACCCTCGCGTCGGCTGGGTGCACAATACCAATGACTGGCCGTGGGATGCGGCGGGCCCGGATAGTCCCAAGGCGGCGAACTATCCGCGCTACATGGATCAGATCGGTCCCAATGCGCGCGGTGCGCATGCCGACCTGCTGCTCAAGGGCAAGAGCGGCTGGACGCCGGAAAAGCTGCGTGTCGCGGCGTTCGACAGCTATTTGCCCGCCTTCGCTGAGCTGATCCCCGGATTGGTCAAGGCTTGGGATGGGCTCCCCGCCGACGATCCGCGCCGCGCCCGACTGGCCGAGCCGATCGCGTTGTTGCGCAACTGGGATCGCCGCTGGGGCTATGAGTCCACCGCGACCAGCCTGGCGGTGTTCTGGGGCGACCAATTGTGGCGCGAGGTCGGCGGTTTCGCCCAGGCCGAGCGGATGAACGTCCCCGATTATATCGCGACGCGAGTCAAACCGGGCGACAAGCTCGACGCATTGGCGGCGGCCACCGACCGGCTCAAGCGCGACTTCGGCGACTGGCGTGTGCCGTGGGCCAATATCAACCGTTTCCAGCGGCTCGACGACGCGATCGCGCCGCATTTCGACGATGCCCGAGATTCGACCCCAATACCCTTCACCTCGGCGCAGTGGGGCAGCCTCGCGTCATTCGGCGCCAAGACCTGGCCGGGGACCAAGCGTTATTACGGCACCAGCGGCAACAGCTTCGTCGCGGTGGTGGAGTTTGGGCCAAGGGTGAAGGCGATGGCGGTGATGGCCGGCGGGCAGAGCGGCGATCTGGCCTCGCGCCATTTCGCCGACCAGATCGGCCGCTATGCCGAGGGACGGCTGCGTCCGGTCTATTTCTATCCGGACGAACTCACGGGACATGTCGAGCGGCGCTACCGCCCGGGCGAATAACCTCAGGCTGCGTTCGCGTCGGGATCTGGCGCGCTGTCGTCCGCGGGACCGGCCAGGCTGCTCTGCGGCAGCGCGATACGCACGAGCTTCCACGCGAACAGGCCGCGCCGTTGGAACACTAGGTTCACAGGGTCGTCAGCCGCGCCCTGGCGTCGCAAGGTGACGTCGAAACGGTTGAGCGCCACATAGTGAAAGCCATAATCAACCCGCCGGGGCGTCGCGGAAGCCGTGTCGCCGCTACCGACCCTGCCCGCCCGAACCAACGCCGCGATCCCTTCCGGCGTCACGACGCTGTCGATCATCCGGTCGAGGATCGACGGCATCAGCATCGCGCCGAGCCCGGCGAGCGGATTACCCCGCATCGCTGGGTCCCGTTCCATTCGCGTGGTCACCGCCGCCGTCAGCTGCGGTTTCAGGTCGGCGCGCACCGCGGGAAAATCGACCGAGCCACGCAGCTTCTCCGCGTCACCCTGTTTCGCCGCGGCGACGAAATCGCGCACCGCGACATAAGGCGACGCACCATAAGCCAGCGCGAACAACGCGAACGCGGCGCCGATTGCGATGATCCAGCCCTTGCGCATGCGATCCTTTCGGCCCCCGGCCCAACCTAAGGTGGCGGGTTCGTCCCGGCAATGTCGCTGTCCCCCTCCCGCTTGCGGGAGGGGTTAGGGGAGGGCGTGTCTGTCAGCGATGGCGCCTAAAAACAGGCCCTCCCCCAGCCCCTCCCGCAAGCGGGAGGGGAGAGTTGCCGGGATTCTACGATAGTAGTTTCCCAGCGTGGCGCGTTAACCATCATTGCCGCGATAGGAGTCCCCAGGATGCAGCGAGTCGGGGGAACGGTCATGAGCTTTATGGGCACTATCGAGGCGGTGATGCCGCGGATCGCCGTTTTCGGAGTCGGCGGTGCGGGCGGGAACGGTGTTGCCGGTCTGGTCGATGAGAATCTGCCCAACGTCGAATTGATCGTCGCCAATACCGACGCCCAGGCGCTGCGCATGTTGGGCGTTCGCCAGCAACTGCAACTCGGGCGGATGGCGACCCAGGGGCTGGGGGCGGGCGCCTGGCCGGAAGTCGGTCGCGCCGCCGCGCAGGAAGTCATGGATGAAATCGATGCAGCGCTCGAGAATGTCGATTTCTGCTTCATCGCCGCCGGGATGGGCGGCGGCACCGGGACCGGCGCAGCGCCGATCTTCGCCGAGCGCGCCCGGCTACGCGGCATTCCGACCATCGCGGTGGTGACCCGCCCATTCGAGTTCGAAGGGTTGCGGCGGGCGGGCAGGGCGGATCAGGGCATCGCCACGCTCGAGCCGCTGGTCGACGCCTTGATCGTCGTTCCCAACCAAAGGCTGCTCGGCATCGGCGATCTCGAGATGACGTTCAAATCCGCCATGTTGGAATCTAACGCGGTACTGGCCGATGCGGTCGGGGGGATCGCCCATCTGCTGGTAACCCCGGGGCTCAAGCAGATCGGTTTCGCCGAGATGCGCAACGTGATCGCCGAGATGGGTCGGGCAGTGATCGGGTTCGGCGAGGCCACCGAGCGCACGGACCGCGCGGTGCTCGCAGCGGAACGCGCAATGGCCTGTCCGCTGATCGACGACGAAATCGCGGGTGCGGGCAAGTTGATGATCTCGATCAGCGGCGGCACCGACATGTCGCTGATGGAACTCGACGCGATCGTCGCGACGATCGCCGACCAGGCCGCGCCGGACGTCGAGCTCGCCTGGGGAGCGTCGGTGTCGGAGGCGCTCGACGGCGTCGTTCGCGTCGCCCTCATCGCGCAGGGCCATCGGCCCCAAGTGCGCCCGCAGGCGGCAGTCGTTCGCGCCGCACCGGCCTCCATGGCGACCATCTTCTCGTCGGTTGCCGCGCCGGAGCCGGCCACCATCACGCCGGGCATGACCATTGCCGCCGAGCCACCGGTAGCAGCAAGGCCGGCGATCGCGGCCGCGGTCGCGATAGCGGAGCCGATGGTCGTCGCGCCGGCGACCGACATCTCTACCCCCTTTGTCGCAGCCCCGGCGCCACTCGGCGCGACGCAAGCGAGTAGCCCGGGCGATCTCACCGCGGCGCTCGTCGAACCGGCGAGCGACGCGCCGTTGCTCGACCTGATCGAGCGGCTACCGCGGCCGGCGGAGCAGCAAACGCCTGTGCAACCGCGCGCCGAGGCGCCCGCGGCGGTCAACCTCAAGACCTGCACGATGGACGAACTCTGGCTCGGCGATTTCCAATTGGAGGATCCCAGGCGCGCAAGTCTGGTCGAGCAGATATCCAACGCAGTGAAGGGCTTATTTCGCTCGATGACCTTCCGGCTGGGCTTCGGGCGTCATTCGATGATCGCCTATCGCGGCGGCAAGGCGTCGTTGGCGACGTAATTCCGTCCGAAATGGATTCTTTTTATCCCGATAAACACCGCGAGGTTATTGAATTTCTGAAAATATTCCCTGATGCTACCAATCGGTTAGTAAAATGCGGCTGTCCCGCATGGCTGGTAACATAAGGACGGGGGAAAATGCCTGGTCGAATGCGTCGAGGCAGCGACGCATCGAGGCGTGACAAAGTTGCATTGGTGTTGGCTGGAATTGCCGCCCTTGCTGCATCTGCGTCGTTATTTGGCTGGCTGTTAAGAATGCCGGCACTCGCCTCATTTGGCGCGAGTTACGCGCCGGCCTGGCCGCTCACGACTACCGGCTATTTGCTGCTGTCCTTTGCGATGATCGCGGTCATCCTTGGGCAGCGGGTCGCGACGGTGGCGGCGATCGCGGTCCTGGTCCTGGCCGCGCTGGTGATTGGCGAAAGCGTATCGGGCATTCGTCCGGGCATCGATCAGTTGCTCTTTTCCGATCAACTCGCACGCACGACGGCGCCGAATCCCGGGCGACCGGGATTCAATTCGCTGCTGTCGTTCGTGTTTCTCGCGGCGGCGATCCTGTTCGCCCAGCGACGGTCGACTTGGCTGGATCAGGCGGGGAACGTGCTTGCCGCGCTGGCACTGTGTCTCGGTCTCTATTCAACGATAGCATTGATGTGGATCGGCGCCGGAGCCCCGCTCAACCAATTTTTCATCGCGCCGTTGCCGGCCGGCGTCGCATCGCTGGCGCTCTCCTGCTCTTTTCTGTGGTGGAAGCATGAGGCGGGATGGACCGGGCTGCTGTCCGCCGATCAGATGGGACAACCCCTGCGCTGGCTGGTCTTCCCCATATTGTTCGTTCTTCCGGCAATCCCCATTGTGTTCGAACAATGGTCGATAAGGGCCAGCGGCGTCCCGCCGGAAGGCGCCGCCTTGATCGCGATCCTGGTCAATATGCTGATCATGGGCACGATCCTGTTGCTGGTATCCGATCGCCTGACCCGCCAGCGGACGGCGCTGGGCGACCTCAGCGACGCGCTCGACAGCGCCGCCATTGCACTGGTCCGACCGGACGGGACGATCCTCCACTGGACGCGAGGATGCACCGAGCTTTACGGCTGGACCGACACCGAAGCGGTGGGACGCAACAAGCATGAATTGTTGCAATCGCGCGCGACCGGAGGCGCCGATCCGCCACCATTGTCCGCCGACGGCGAGGCCGAATTCCTCGAGCGCACCCGCGACGGGATCGACCTCAACGTGATGGAGCGGCGGCGATACTTGCAGCGCTCGGGCCCCGACGACGTGGTCGTGCTCAAGATGCTCGACCTGACGTCGCGCGTCCAGGCCGAGGAGGAACTTCGCGTCAGTGAGAATCGCCTAGCGATCGCGGCAGAGGTCAATGAGATCGGCGTGTTCGATTGGGACGTCGCGAGCGGGCGCATCAGCTGGTCGCCCGGATCGGAGCAGCGGCTGGGGCTGCCCGCCGGTGCGATCGACACGTTCGATATGTGGCGCGATCATGTCGAGGCCGCGGATGTTTTCGATGTGATGGCGTCGATCGACAGCGCGGTCGCAGATCGGCGCGATCGCTTCGCCTTCCAATATCGCTTCCTTCCCGACGCGGGGTCGCCGCGCACGCTCGAAGGAAACGCGCGTTGCCTGTATGACGAGCAGGGCAATTTCGTGCGATCGGTCGGCTCGGTCATTGATGTCACGCAGCGTAACCGCCGCGAAGCGGAAATGCGGCTCAATTCGATGATAGAGACGGTACCCGACGCGACGATCGTTATCGACGAGCACGCGATCATCAAGAGCTACAGCCCGGCCGCCGAAGCGATGTTCGGTTATTCCGCCGCGTCGGTGATCGGGCGCAACGTCAAAATCCTGATGCCCGACATGCTTGCGTTGCGCCACGACGCGGCGATCGCCGATTATCTCCGCACCGGGGAGCGCAAGGTGATCGGCATGACCCGCGAACTGACCGCGCGCCGCGCCGACGGCACGCAGTTTCCGATCGAACTCAATGTCGGAGAGGCCCGGATCGGTGAGGAGCGGATCTTTACCGGAATCATTCGCGACGTCTCCAAGCGGCTGTTCGAGGAGCAGCGTCTATCCGAACTCAGCGCGGAACTGGCGCATATCTCCCGCCAGCGTGCGATGAGCGAGCTCGCCGCCGATCTGGCGCACGAACTCAATCAGCCGCTCAGCGCGACGTCCAATTTCATCGCCGCGGCGCGGATGCTGATCGAACAGGGCGCAAGCGGCGAGCGCGTCGCCGATCTGCTCCACATGGCGGAAGAGCAGACCCAGCGATCGGGCGACATCATTCGGCGATTGCGCGACTTCCTGGCCAAGCGCGATATCGAAATGCGCCCCGAATCGCTCGAGGATGTGACCAGGGGCGCGGTCGCACTGGTATTTTTCGGCAGCGGGCGCGAGGAGATGGACCTCAGCTACGAGCTCGATCCGACCTGCGACACGATCTTCGCCGATCGCGTGCAAATCCAGCAGGTACTGGTCAATCTATTGCGCAATGCCGTCGAGGCTCTGCGGTCGCTCGACGCGGGCCAGCCCCAGCGGATCATGATCAAGTCGCAACGCGGCGACGACGACATGGTCATGCTCTCGATCAAGGACACAGGACCGGGCATCCCCGACGCGTTGGGCGAACAGCTCTATGCGCGTTTCTCAACCACCAAGTCGGGCACGGCGATGGGGATCGGCCTGTCCATTTCGAGACGTATCGTCGAGGCGCATGGCGGCGTCCTGACGGCGGAGAACCAACCGGGGGGAGGGGCAGCGTTTTGCTTTACCCTGCCGGTGTTCGAGGAGCTGGAAGATGATCCGGAACATCTATCTGATTGATGACGATGATGCCGTGCGGGCGTCGCTGCACGGTCTGCTGTCGCTGCGCTCCGATCTCGTCGTGCGCAATTTTCGCTCGGGCGATCAGTTTCTGGAGCGGGCCCCCGACCTCGAATCGGGGGTGCTGCTGCTCGATTATCACATGCCCGGGAAGAACGGGCTTGAGGTTCTGGAGCAGCTCGGCTCGTTTTCACATGCGCGGTTCCCGGCCATCATCCTGACCGGCGAAGGCAATATCGACGTCGCGGTGCAAGCGATGAAGGCCGGCGCGTTGGATTTCCTCGAAAAGCCGTACAAAGCGGACGCGCTGCTCGAAACGATCAACAAGGCGTTCGACCGGATGGAGCATGACAGCGCGGGATCGGCGCAGATCGAAAGCGCGCGCGCCAAAGTAGACGTCCTTTCGCCCCGAGAGCGCGATGTGCTGACCGGGCTGATCGAGGGTCGGTCGAACAAGGTCATCGCCTACAACCTCGCGATCAGTCCTCGTACCGTCGAGATCTATCGCGCGAACCTGATGACCAAGATGGGTGTGCGCAGTCTGTCAGAGGCGCTGCGCGTGGCGTTCGCCGCCGGCCTTATTTCGCCGGGCTAGAGCGTGATGACGTGAGTTTGCCCCGCCGTGACGGAGCGGATTTTGGCGCAGGGCGAGGAACGAGGAGCGGAGCGATGCAAAATGCATCGTGACCGACGAGAGGCGCTGCAATGCGCCAAAAGGCGCCCGCCGCGTCGTGATTGCCCGGGCGCGCCCGCTGGTCTGCGTCGCGGTCCTTGCGCGTAGCGCCGCTACGCGCTGCACACCGCTCCTTGCCAGCGAACACGCCCGGGCCGGGGTGCAGGCCGCCAAAGCGTCGTCGTCGGTGATCAGCACTGCTTGTTCGATCGTCGTGCCGGACAGCCCGCCGGTCAACTGACCAGGCCTCAGCGTGATCACATTGAAGCCCAGCATCGTCAGCTTGGCCGTCAGGGCGCTGCGCAGGTCATCTTCGGAGATTTGCAGGACAACAAGATCCAGAGGCACGGCAACGTCCAGATAGAAGGGTGCTGCGAAAGGCTAGCGAGCCGCATTGAGACCGTCGGCTCGGGAAACTTACGTAGCGGAAACTGTTCCCCGCTATCTTCGTCCACCCCCGGTTACTGGGCCGGTACTGGTGTCCTAAGTATTTTGCCGCGATGCTTCAACGGCTTGATAAATTGTACCGCCCCGCGCTTGCGCCCCCGATTCTTGACGCCAGCTTTCCCCCGGCAATTCTCCGCAATCGCGTTCAACCCGGTCGAGATCGCCGGTGAAAGGCGGCCGGTGAAAAGCTAGGGTGCCAAGTTGACGGCGGTAAATGCGAGGGTGAGAATCGGCCTGCGCAGCGCATCCCGAACGGTCATTACCCATTCCTCGGTATTCCAGAAGCGCTCCGGCATCTCCTTGAGCACTTCTGCCGCATAGCGCACTGCCTCAATTCGCGCCGCCGCGAGATCGGGCCATTCAGAACCCTGGTGATCGGTAAAATCATCGCCGTCCACGATGTCGAAGAAATAGCGTGGCATGACTCGCTCCAGGCCTAAGGCGGGAGCTCGGCGTCTCTCAGTCGCTGGCGCCTTATTTCGATGGCAAGCGATAATCCTAATCTAGATTAGTTTTACGATCTATACAACTAACATGGATTAGGATCAGGCTCTCTACAACCACGGCCGTCTAATAAAGCTGCCGAAGTCCGCCCGAATCTATTGCGCCTGGACGATTATTGCGTTCCGGAGGCTGTAAGAAATGGTGCCCAAGGGCGGAATCGAACCACCGACACTGCGATTTTCAGTCGCATGCTCTACCAACTGAGCTACTTGGGCATATCCGGCTAAGCGCGGAAGACGCGGCCTCTAATCGCTCGAAACACCGCTGTCCAGTGCTTCCGGGTCGGCGGGTCCCGCCGGGATGCGATAACCTTCGCCCAGCCATTGCAGCAGGTCGCGATCCTTGCAGCGGCGGCTGCAGAACGGCTTGTGCGCGGGATCGGTGATGTTGCCGCAAAGCGGGCAGCTATTGGCCTTGGTCATGACACGAACGAGATGGGGGCGCCGGTCCGCCGTGACAACTCGGCGACCAAATCGGGATGCGCTGCCAACCAGGCGGCGACGCGCGGCCCGGCCGACTGTACCGGCGGCACCGGCGGTGGCGTGCGTTCGATCGTGCGCAGCAGGGCCAATGCCGCGGCCGCGACGGGGTCGGCGCGGAGCAACTCGGGGAGCGCGGCGCGGCGGCGTGGACGGACGATCTGGAGAAACCCGAAGCCGTTGATCGCGGTGCGCTCGAATGGCTGGGGCAGGACGGCATCGATCGCCTCTGCCGCTGCCTGGCGTTCCGCCTTATTGCCCAGAGTCGGGAAATCGATCCCGATCGATCCGCCGATATCGAGTCGGACGATCGCCATCGCCGCGGCGCGCGCCGCCTGGAGCGCGAGCGCGGCAGGGGCACCGGGGCCGTCGACGTCGAACAAGGTCATCGCCGGAGTCGGCGACATCCGCAGTGCGCCGCCGGCAAAGGCGATCTCGCCAGTCTCCGCTTCGTCGAGCACTTCGGACCAGCCCGCGGCCTCGAGCGAGTCCGGCTCATGGGCGCGCAACAGGCGGACCGGAAAGTCGCTTGCCCGGCACCGCGCCAACAGGTCGTCGGCGTCGCGCGGCGCGGCCTCGCTTGCCGTTACCTTGGCGAGCTTTGGGCGGCCCGGTTCGGGAATGGCTTCACGCACGACCTCGACATTCAGTCGCGCACCCAAGGTGATACCGGACGGCAAGCGCTCGATCACCGCGCCGCCGTACGGCGTTTCGATCCTGCTCAGCCCGGCGGCGACGCGCTCGATCAGCTGACCCTCGATCACCGCGCCGAGCTTCAGCCCGCCCGGCCGCTCGATCCGTGCTTCGATGATCCGGCCATCCTCGACCAAAGCGGCGCGCGCTTCGCCGATCCCGGCCTCATAGAGCCACTCAGCCAAGCGGCAGGCCTGCCGAGGTCAGCAACGAGCGCGTCTCGAAGATCGGCAGCCCGACCACGTTGGAATGGCTGCCGGCCAGATAGCGGACAAACGCTTCCGCCTTGCCCTGGATGGCGTAGCCGCCGGCCTTGCCCATGCCTTCGCCGCTGGCGACGTACCAGTCGATCTCGGCGGGGGAGAGGGCCTTGAACGCGACGATCGTGTCGGCGACGCGGACGCGCGGACGGCCGTCCGGCCCGATCACGCACACGCCCGAATAGACATGATGCCGCCGGCCCGACAACTGCCCGAGCATGCGACGCAGATCCGCCTCGTCGGCCGGTTTTTCCAGGATGCGGCGTCCGACCGCGACGGTCGTGTCGCCGGCCAGCACGATCTCGTCTGCCGCGCGCTCGACCGCCAGTGCCTTGGCCTCGGCAAGCCGCGCGACATAGGCACGCGGCGGTTCGGCCTTGAGTGGCGTCTCGTCGATGTCGGGCGCGGCGAGGCGCGCGGGCACGATCCCGATCCGCGCGAGCAATTCGCGGCGGCGAGGACTGGTCGAGGCGAGAACGAGCTTCATTTTTAGGGCGTCATGCCAGCGAAAGCTGGCATCTCGTGCCGCAGGAACCCCAGCGTTCGCTGGGGTGACGGGGCATTATTGCGGCCCCGGTCCGCCGCGGCCCGGCATGAAGCGATAGGTGATGCGACCCTTGGTCAGGTCGTAAGGCGTGAGTTCGACGAGAACTTCGTCGCCGACCAGCACGCGGATGCGGTTCTTGCGCATCTTGCCGGCGGTGTGACCCAGGATCTCATGGTCGTTTTCCAGCCGGACGCGGAACATGGCGTTGGGCAGCAGTTCGACTACCTGGCCACGCATTTCGAGAAGTTCTTCTTTAGCCAAACAATGCCTCATGAGTATGCGGGCCGCGCCGCGTGACGCGCGCCCTTAGCGGATGGGGAACGAAAAGGGAAGCTGCGCTGCCGGGACGGGGCGGCGCGCGCGTCTAAGATATGGAGATTGTGCTCTTGGGCGACAAGAGCAAAGACACTTCCCAGGGATTGACCCAAAGTGCGCACGATGACGCAAATCGCCTAGGCAAGGCGCTGGCCGCATGTCATTTTTGCCGCTTGGTCATTCGCCGGGGGTTTTACCATGCGTCGTCTTTGCGTTTCGCTTGCCGCGCTCGCTGCCTGTTTCGCTGTTCCCCTTCCCGCCGACGCCAGCGGCGATTTCGGGTGTTCGCCGAGTTGGCGGCTGAGCCACGCCAATCTGACCGGTTGCGACGACATGGCGATGCTCGGGCCGGGCAACGACACGCGGACCAATTTGACGATGCTGCTGTTCGATCGCCGCGGGTCGCTGCCCAAGCCGGGCGAGGGCGCGCCGCCGCAGCCGCTTGGGGCCTTGTTCGACTGGCGCACCTTGTCGGGTTGGTTGGCGGTTCGCCCCGACAATAGCGACAGCGACTATTCGTCGGGCGAGGGGTCGCGCTGCCGCACCAACGGCAGCGGCGCTGCGGCGTTCGAGGCTGCCGTCAACGCGGCCAGATTGCCGGGTGGCGAGGGCGCTGCGTTGATCGCGGCGCGCAGGGCGCTCAGCCCGGATTGCGCCAAGCCCGGCGCGAGCGTCAGCGCGGTGCTCGATGGGCAGGTCAAGTCGCCCGCGGGCAAGGCGTTCGCGGCCTATCTCGCCGGCGCGCAGGCTTTTTACGACGGCGATTTCGACACGGCGGGGACGCGGTTCGCCGGTCTGGGCGGGGCGCGTGACGCGTGGCTGCGCGAGACCGCACGCTACATGGCGGCGCGGGTCGAAGTGAACCGCATCCAGGTCGGCCTGTTCGACGAATACGGCAATATCAAGGATCTCAAGACGGTCGACCAGAAGGCCGTCGCCGCGGCCGATACGGGCTTGCGCGGCTATATAAAGGACTATCCCAACGGGCTCTACGCGGCGTCGGCGCGGGGATTGTTGCGGCGGGTCTATTGGTTCGGCAGCAAGCGCGATCTGCTCGCGCAGCAATATGTCGCCTTGTTCGCGCAGCCGGCGGCGGCGCGCGGACTGAACGATGTCGATCTCGCCGAGGAGATGGACACCAAGCTGCTGCCCGATCTGACGATCGGCGACACGCGCGATCCGACCCTGCTCGCGGTGCTCGATCTGCGGCGGATGCGGATGGCGGATGACGAGGTCAGCGCGGGCTGCTGCACCAATCCGATCACGCTCGCCGAGATCACCGGCCAGCGCGCCGCGTTCGCCGGCAACCAGCCGCTGTTCCACTATCTGGTCGCGGCGCACCAATTCTATATCGGCAGGAAGCCGGCGGAAGTGCTCAAGCTGATCCCCGATGCCGCGCGGCAATCGAGCTTCAGCGAGGTCCAGTTCAGCCGCCAGATGCTGCGCGGCATGGCGCTCGACGCGGTCGGCGATCGCAATGCGCGCGGCTTCTGGCTGGAGATGCTGCCGGGGGCGAAGCTCGACGCGCAGCATTCGGCGCTCGAACTCGCGCTTGCCTGGCATGACGAGCGGACCGGCGGGCTGGCGCGGGTGTTCGCGCCCGATTCGCCGGTCGACGACGCGACGTTGCGCGGCATCCTGCTGATGAACGTCGCCGATGCCGGGTTGCTGCGCAAACAGGCGACCGGGGCGAAGGCGCCGCACGAACGTCAGCTCGCCTTGTTCACCTTGCTCTACAAGGAATTGAGCCGCGGCGCGTATCGCGATTTCGGGACCGACCTAGCGCTGGTGCCGGCGGGTGCTGCGAGCGACACCAATTTCTACGACTTGCTGGGGTCAGAGCAATTGCCGCTCGGCCTGTTCCTCAAGCCCACCCAGGCGAGCGATATCGACTGCCCCGCGCTCAAGCGCCTCGCGTCGGATCTCGCCGCGGCGCCGGGTAGCGCGCATGCCCGGCTGTGCCTGGCCGATTTCTTCCGCGCCAATGGGTTCGACCAGTTCGTGCTCGACACCCAACCGCCCAAACAGGATCTCGGCGGGACCAGGACCCTGTTCGCCGGGCCGGTCTATTCGCGGCTGGAGGTCTATAAAGCGATCGTCGCCGACCCCAAGGCGCCAGGCGACGACAAGGCCTATGCCTTGTTCCGCGCGGTCAATTGCTATGCGCCGTCGGGCAACAATTCGTGCGGCGGGGCCGATGTCGACAAGAATATACGCAAATCGTGGTTCACGCGGCTCAAGAGTGATTATCCCAAATCGCGCTGGGCGAGCGAGCTGCGCTATTATTGGTAGGCAGTGATCCGCGCCGCCATCGCCGTCGCGGCTATGGGCATCGCGCTGCTGCCGGTCCCGATCGCGCGGGAGGGGCGCGTCGCGCCGGCCTATGACGCGGTCTGGTTATGGGCCGGGGTGAAGGCGCAGCCGGCGCTGGCGACGGCCAGGCGGCTGTATCTGTTGCAGGGGCAAATCGAGGCGACCGATCCGGTCCGCTATGCGGCACAACGCGCGGCGATTCCGCGGCTGGGCAATCGCGAAGTCTGGATGGTGGTGCGGGTCGAGACGCTCGCCTGGTCGCCCGCCATCTATGACCAATTGCTCGCGGCGCTGAGGCGGTGGCGCGCGGCGGGCAGTCGCGTCGTCGGCGTCCAGATCGATTTCGACGCGCGGACGCGGCATCTGGAGGATTATGCCGCTTTCCTGCGCGGATTGCGCGCGCGGTTGCCGGGTGACTGTCACCTGGGGATTACTGGATTGCTCGACTGGAGTGCGAACGGGGATCCGAAAGGGCTCGATGCGCTGGCTGGTGTAGTCGATGAGGCGGTGCTGCAAATCTACCAGGGGGATCATGTCATTCCTGGGTATCAGGCGTATCTGGCGAAACTCGATCGGTTGAAGTTGCCGTTCCGGATCGGCCTGCTGCAGGGGGGTGAGTGGCAGCCGCCGCCGGGGCTGGAGGAGAATCCGTGGTTTCAGGGGTATGTGACTTTTTTGGTCAATCCGACCGCCCCCGAAAATAAAGAGTAGAACGCTTCCCCAACGCCTCTCCGGCGAAGGCCGGCATTCCGTCATCCCAGCGAAAGCTGGGATCTCATGCGATTGATATACTGCACGAGACCCCAGCTTTCGCTGGGGTGACGGCTGTTACTCGGCGGCGTAGGCGGCCAAGCTTAGGCGAATTAGCGATCGCGTCCCGCGGCTGAGAGCGCATCGGGACTGGGCGCCGGCCTTCGCCGGGGAAGCGTAGAGAAATCGGTGCCCCCTAAGACCCCGGACACACCCGCCCAGCCGCCGCCGTTCGCAGCAAGCTCGCCCGGTTGGCCCTCAAATCAGCGCCACTCCGCGCCTGTGGCTCGGGCCCATCGGCGAGTCCCTTCCACAACGCGGCATTGAACCGCGGCGTGTCGAGCCGGTCCTCGCTGGTGAAGTTCTGGCCCTGCATCGCCGCCGCCCACCAGCCGGCGTCGCGCGGCGGGCAGACATTCGCAGCCGTCTTCGCAGCGACGAAGCGCTCGGCCGGAATCGGCAGCTTGGTGCCGCGCAGCACGTCGGCTGCTGTCGCGCGGAAGGTCCAGTCCTTTTGGTTGAGGTCGAACACATCGGCCATCGGCGCCGCCAGCGCATCGTTGAGCCCGAGCGGCGGCAGGCCGAGCACCGCCTCGATCGTCCGCAGCATGCTGACGGTGGTGTAGCGGGTCGTGACCAGAGCGTGCTGCTTGACATACGGCCCGACGACGAAGGCGATGCTGCGGCGTGCATCGACATGGTCGCCGCCATTCTGAGCGTCGTCCTCGATCACGAACACCAGGGTCGAGTCCTTGAACGAGCTATTGGCGATACGTTCGAGCACCATGCCGACCGAATAATCATTGTCGGCCATCTCGGCCTCGACCGTATTCACCCCGTCGACCGCTTCCTTGAAGTCGCCGAAATGGTCGTGGCTGAGGCGCAGCAGGGTGAGCGCGGGCATCGTTCCCGCCTTGTCCTGCTGGTCGAACTCGCGCTGCCATTCGAGCACACGCCAATAATCGGGCAATTTCTGGTCGAAGCCGCGGAAATAGGGATCGCTGCGGCTGGCGAGGTCGCGATCGGCAGGCGTCCAGATCGTGCGCTTGTCCTTGAACGGCTCGCGCAGCAGCGGGACGAAACCGGGCGATTCGCTGTCATAGACCGAGGCGTCGGCGAACCCGTAATTGCGCACGGTCAGTCCGGCGCGGATCGCCGCGTTCCACAGATAGCCCTGGCCGGGCAGCTTGTCGTCATCGGCATCGGGCGCGTTGAGCAGAGCGGGGCCGGGCATCAGATCGGGATCGTCGGGATGGCGGGGATCGACCTTGCGGCGCTCGGCCAGGCTGAGGCTGGTCGCGACGTTGCGATCCGCTTCCTCCGATTCATAAGCCAAGCCGCGTGCCGCGTAATTCACCGGTGCGGTCTTTTCGAGCAGATCGGGAACGCGCGCGGCGGTGGTCCAGGTCCAACCGGTGCTCGATTGCTCGCCCGAATCGTAGAAATTGTCGAGCGTGACGAAATTGCGCGCCATATTGTGATGGTTGGGGCTCAGCGCCTCGCCCAGGATCGCCAGGCGGGGATCGCCATTGCCGACCTCGAGGTCGCCCAGCACCTGATCATAAGTGCGGTTTTCCTTAACGATGAAGACGACGTGCTTGATGCGCTTGGCGACCTCGGCCATCCGTGCCTCCGCCGCGCGGCGCGCCGTGGCGTTCGACAGGCCGATATTGTCGGCGACCTGCAGCGTGGTCTTGGCCAGCGCGCGGCCGTCGGGCATCGCGAAGGTCAGCAGTCCGGCTTTTTCGAGCTGGAAGATATACTGATTGGCAGCGCCACACGCGCTCGGCTGCGCCTTTTGCACAGCGATCTTGGGTGCGCAGCCCTGGGGATTGGGGCCGGGCGGGCTCTTGCGATTGACGACGAAGACGCGTCCGCCATCGGCGCTGGTCGCGACCGCGCTGGGATACCAGCCGGTTGGCACCACGCCGACCACCTCGGCGGTCGCTGCGCTCGGCGTGACTATCGCCAGCGCGTTGATCCCGCCATAAGTGACCAGCAAGGTCCCCGCCGGCGTCAGCGCGAGGCCATTGGGGTTCAGCCCCTTGCCGAGCGGGCCCGTCGACAGGCTGTCGGGCAGGCCAAGCCGTGGCTCGCCGGCGAGCGTGTCGGTCGTCAGGTCGACCATCGCCAGGCGATCGGCATTGTCCTCGGTAGCGTAGAGGCGGTGCGTCCGCGGCGCGATCAGCATCGCGGTCGGCTCGCCGGTCGTCGCGATGCGTTTGGCGACGCGGATGGCGCGACCGGCGATGTCGAGCGCGACGATCTGGCGGTCGCGCGGCGCCGAGACATAAGCGCGCTTATTGTCGCGCCAGACGATCGCGAAGGGGAATTCCCCGCCGGGCTGGCCGGCGGCGGCGGGATCGATCTTGCCCGGCCGCAAATCCTGTTCGGCGATAATCGCGTGGGTAGCGAGATCGATTAGGGTGACCGAGTCGTTGTAATAATTGGCGACCAGCAGGCGCTTGCCGTCGGGGCTGACCGCGACGCCCGCCGCCTGCGGCTTGACGTCGACGCCATTGCCGGTCGCGTGGCCGAGCTTGATCGGATTGCCGGCGGGCGCGAAACCGGTCTTGCCGCGGCGGAATAGATGAACGACGTCGTCGACCCCGCCGCCGACCGCAAAGCCTCGCCCGTCGGGCGTCCAGGCCACGCCCGAATAGGCATTGGGCACGACCAATGTCTGCTCCAACCGCGCGCCGGCGCGATCGATGCGATAGGCGAAGACATATTGGCCGGATTGCGCGGCGACGATCTTGCCGTCGGGGCCGTTGAAGCGATTGAACCCGCTGGTCAGCACCAGCATCTCGCGGCGATCGGGGCTGACCGCGATCGCGGCGGCGCCGTCGGCGACATAATCGGGATGCGGGCCGACCCGCGACACCAATGGACGGAACACCGCGCCGGGCGCGGCGAGTGGGGAGAGCGACTGGCCGGTGGGCAATTGCTGGGCGGACGCCGCGGCGCCAAGCCCGGCGACAAGTCCGATTAGCGCGCGCATCCTCATTGACGTCTCCCCTTCATCCGGGGCGGATAGGACGCGGTTGCTACGCTTCGATGACGGGCCTTACTCGGCCTCGTCCGCGCCCTCGTCCGAATCCGCAGCGGTATGGAAATAGGCCTCGACCGGACCCGACAGTTTGATCGTCAGCGGGTTGCCGTGGCGATCGACCTTCTTGCCGAGCGCGACGCGGACCCAGCCTTCCGAAATCGAATATTCCTCGACATCGGTGCGCTCGGCACCCTTGAAGCGGATGCCGACGCCGCGCTGCAGCGCGTCCTGGTCGAAAAAGGGGCTGCGAGGATTGCTCGACAAATGATCGGGGGGCGTATCGGTCATGGCGCGGGCTATTGCCGCGAGCCGACCCAAAAAGCAAACGGCGCGGGAGATGCCTCCCGCGCCGTTCCAATCATGCCTGCGTCGGCTTCTATGGTTTCAGCAGAGCTGAAACGGTTGCGGTGCCGGCCCGCTCCCCCACCCGGCCACCCGGCAGGGTATTCTATGGGCGGCCGGGTGGGGGAGCGGGCCGGCACCGATCAGCGGAGCTGAAAAGGATCAGTTGCAGACGCGGACCCGGACGCTGCGATCCCAATAGGGGTCGTAGCGGCGCTCGACCCAGCAGCGGCGATAGTCGCGATAGCGATAGGCGTAATAGCCGTCCGGCGGATAATAGCCGCGCTCGCGATAATAATAATTATCGTAATCAGCGCGATAGCCGCGGCTGCGATAATAATAATCACGGTCGTAACGGTCGTTCGACGAGGATGCGATCGCCGCGCCCAGCGCCAGGCCGACGATGCCGCCCGCGAGCACCGCACCGGTATCGTCATGGCCACGGTGCCAGCGGCGATAACGCTGTGCATCGGCCGGAGCGGCGGCGGTCAGTGCGGTGGCTGCGAGCGTGGTGCCCAGCACCGCCTTGGTCAGGAACTTGTTCATGTGAAACTCCATCGTCAAGCACTCGGATACCATACACTAAACGCAGACTGTCCGAGCCTGTTGCATCCTTCTATGCGAGTCGGTCTGAATGGCCGCTGAGACGGGCGTTCACTTGGGATTTAGGTAGGGAGATATCGGATGGCGTACTGGTTCCTGCGGTCGGAGCCCGAAGTCTATGGCTGGGATCACCTGGTCCGCGACGGTGGCACCGAATGGGACGGCATCCGCAATTACACCGCGCGCAATTTCCTCAAGGACATGCAGGTCGGCGATCAGGCGATCCTTTATCATTCGAACACCGAAAAGGCCTGTGCCGGGATCATGGAGATCACACGCACCTGGAAACCGGACGGCGAGAAGGGCGATTGGGCTTCGGTCGCGGTCAAGCCCGTCAGGCCATTGCAGCACCATGTCACGCTTGCCGAAATGAAGGCCGAACCGCGCCTCGCGAAAATCGAGGTGCTACGTCAGTCGCGGCTGTCGGTGACGCCGGTGCGTGACGACGAATGGGCGGTGCTGATGGAAATGGCGCAGGGGTGAGCGCCGGCGTCCTCCATCTGATCACCGGCAAGATCGCCGCGGGCAAATCGACGCTCTCCGCTAAGCTGGCGGTGGAGACGGGCGGGCTGGTGCTGGCCGAGGACCATTGGCTGCCGACGCTCTATCCGGCGCAAATCACGTCGCTCGATGATTATCGGCGCGAGAGCGTGCGTTTCCGTGCCGCAATCGCGCCACTGATCGTTGACCTGTTGCGGCGCGGCTTGACGATCATCCTCGATTTTCCGGCCAATACCGTCGCCAGCCGGACGTGGATGCGCGGACTGGCTGACGACGCGGGAATTACCGCGACGCTACATTTCCTCGATCTGCCGGATGAGATTTGCCGCGCTCGCCTCCATGCGCGCAACGCCGCCGGCACCCACGCCTATCAGGCGAGCGATGCCGAGTTCGACCAGTTCACCGCGCATTTCGTGCCGCCGCACGCCGACGAAGGCTTTGCGATCGTGCGGCACGGGCCGGCATAATCTGCGCGAAGGGTTCGACGCTATCGCGCGTTAAGCTGGCAAGGACCAGATTGGATACGTGTTGATGCGGTTTTCGAGCGCCGCGCGGGAGGCCGCGGCGGCTGACAACGACGATGCGTTGATGACGCGCATCGCCGGGCGCGATGCCGTGGCGTTTGGCCGCGTGGTCGATGCCCATGCCGCGATGCTCCACCGCATCGCCTATCGCATGATCGGCGACGCGGCAGAGGCCGAGGATGTCGCGCAGGAGGCGTTGCTGCGGTTGTGGGCGTCGGCCGAACGCTGGCGGCCGGGTCAGGCGGGAATTGCGGCGTGGCTGACGCGAGTCGCAGTCAACCAGTGCCTCGATCGCCTCAGGCGGCGGCGCTTTGCCAGCGACGAGGAGCCGCCCGAGCGCGCCGACGAAGCGCCAGGGGCGGAGGCTCTGGTCGAAGAAGAACGTTTGCGCGGCGCGGCGCGGGCCGCGCTGGGCGATCTCAGCGAGCGGCATCGCGCCGCGATCGTGCTGACTTATTACGAGGAGTTACCCAATTCGATGGCCGCGGACGCGCTGGAGCTGAACCTGAAAGCGTTCGAGTCGCTGTTGCTGCGCGCGCGTGGTGCGATGCGTGCCGCGCTGGCGGCGCGAGGGCTGACCTCGCTGGCGGGGGAGATCGCGTCATGAGCGCCGACTTCACCGCGACCGAACGTGCCGCGCTCGACCGCGTGACGGTCCCGGCGATGCGGCCGGGGCTGGCCGCCGATATCGTCGCAGCCGCGGCGTCAGGGACTCGGGTACCGCCGCGGCGCGGCCCGCGGAGCGGATGGCGCGCGCAGAGCCGCGTGCTGATCGGGGCCGGCGCGCTGTTGCTGGCAAGCGCGACCGCGGCGGCGACCGGCTGGTTTGGCAAGCTGCCGATCGCGATTCCCGGCATCACGCGGACCATTGCCGCACCGCCCGAGGTGAAGAAACCCAAGCACCTGGTGCGTGTCGAAAAGCCCAAACCGTCGATCGGGCGTACCGAAGCACTGGCGCCGATCCCCGACGCGGCGCCGGTCTTGCTACCGGATCCGGTGCCCCCGGCGCTCTGGCGCGCGCAGCGCCAGGCGCGCATCGCAGCGGGGCTGCCGGTCAGGCGGCCGCTGGTGCGCCGGGCGCTGATGGCGCGCTTCCGGGCGATGCCCGCGACTCAGCGCCAGGCGGCGGTTGCCGAATGGCGGCGGATCAAGGCGCTGCCACCGCCCGAGCGCAAGGTAGAGATCGCCAAGCTCAAGGCCGATTATCTCGCGACCCACCCGCGCGTCGCTGCGCAGGTGGAAAGGCGGCTGGAAGCGAGGTCGGCGCTGGCCGCGTCCGCGGGCGATCCGATCAAGCCGGACGCCGCGCTTCCCGGCGGCACGATCGGGCCCGACGCCGCGATGGCCAATCGACTCACGCCGCAGGAGCGGTTCGAACGGCGTCAGGCACGCCGCCTATGGTGGCTGCAGCGCCGCGCGATGCGGTTGCAGTCCGGCCGGCCGTTGCCTGACGATCGACGCGACGAAGGGCGGAGCACGCCCGAGCGTTGAACGCAAAGACGGGGCTGCCTTCCTCCAATTTCGGCAGCTCCGTCGCTAGCTCTGGATCAGGCGTCGCCGGGCTGGCGCAGCGTCACCGCAATTTCGGACAGCGGCACGCCAGTCTCGGCATCGACTACCAGCGGGGTGATCGTCCGCCCACTGCTCGTCTCGATCAGGTCGCTCATCGCGCCTTCGCCGAAATGCTTGCGCGCCCATCCGCCGAGCGCTTGCAGCACCGGCAGATAATCGCGCCCTGCTTCGGTCAGGACATATTCGTCGCGTGGCGGGCGGTCATTATAGCGCCGGCGTTCGAGCAGGCCTGCTTCGACCAACGCAGCCAGCCGCTTCGTCAGGATGTTAGGCGCGATCCCCAAGCCCTTTTGAAAATCGTCGAACCGCGTCTGGCCAAGCCCGGCATCGCGAAGGATCAGCATGCTCCACGCATCGCCCGCCCGCGCCAGTCCGCGGCCGACAGGGCAGACGCCCCAGGATAATTTCTCAGTGTCCATTGCAAAATGATAGTCACATAACTATCAAAATGCAAGCCGCTCGACTCGGTGCCGGGCGCGAAGGAGAAATTCGATGACTCAAGCTCTCAACCAGACCGCGCTCATCACCGGCGGGTCGACCGGCATCGGCGCTGTCTATGCCGATCGCCTGGCCCATCGCGGCTATGATCTGATCCTGGTGGCGCGCGATCAGGCGCGGATGGAGGCGCTGGCCGAACGGCTGCGCGGCGAAACCGGCCGTACGATCGAGGTGGTCCGCGCCGACCTCACCGATCGCGCCGATTTGGCGCGCGTGGCGGGACGGTTTGCCAGCGATCCGACGATCACCTTGCTCGTCAATAACGCCGGCCTGTCGATGACCGGGGACGCGATCTCGGTCGAGCCGGCCGAGATCGAGCGGTTGGTTGCGTTGAACATCACTGCGCCGACCGTGCTGGCGGGCGCCGCGGGCAAGGCATTCGTCGCGCGCGGCGAGGGGGCGATCATCAATCTCGCCTCGGTTCTCGCCTTGGTCACTGAGATGTTCGACGGCGTCTATTCGGGATCGAAGGCCTATCTGCTCAATCTGAGCCAGAGCCTGGCGGCGCAATATGGCGCCAAGGGCCTGTACGTGCAGGCGGTATTGCCGGGCGCGACGCGGACCGAAATCTGGGAACGATCGGGCAAGGACGTCAATGCGTTTCCGCCCGAATGGGTGATGGATGTCGATGATCTCGTCGATGCGGCACTGACCGGGTTCGACCGTCGCGAGAACGTGACGATCCCACCGCTCGCGGATGCCGATTTGCCGCAATGGGACGCCATGCAGGCATCGCGCGTCGCGTTGGGCGGTAAGCTCAGCAACCGCGCGGTCGCGGACCGCTATCGTCAACCCGCGCTGGTGTGAACCGGACGGGCGCCCGTTCGCTGCGCGCCATTCCAGGAACAGGAGAGGCGCGTGGCAGAGTTTTCCCGGCGTGAGATCGGCGCGATATTGGGAACGTTCTCAACAATGGCGGCGACCAGCCCGGCGCTGGCTGCCGGCGCGGTGAAAGAGCGTCGTTTCCCCAAGGGATTCAAATGGGGCTGCGCGACCGCCGCCTATCAGGTCGAAGGCGCTGTCAAGGAAGATGGCCGCGGCGAAACCAATTGGGACATCTTCTCGCACACGCCGGGCAAGGTCGCGAACGGCGACACCGGCGACGTCGCCTGCGACAGCTATCATCGCTATCGCGCGGATCACCAGCTGCTCAAGACTCTCGGCGTCTCGACCTACCGGATGTCGCTCGCCTGGTCGCGCATCTTTCCCGAAGGACGCGGCCAGCCCAACCAGGCCGGGATCGACCATTATAGCCGCGTGATCGACGACCTGCTGGCCAACGGCATCACGCCCTACGTCACCTTGTTCCACTGGGATCTGCCCTCGGCATTGCCCGGCGGATGGCAATCGCGCGACACCGCCAAGGCGTACGCCGATTATGCCGGGTTCATGGCGGGCAAGCTCAGCGATCGCGTGAAGCATTTCATAACGATCAACGAATTCGCGTGCTTCACCGATCTTGGCCACAAGGTGGGGATCCACGCTCCGGGACTCCAACTCGATCCCGCCGGGGTCAATCAGGTGCGCCATCACGGCGTCCTGGCGCATGGTCTTGGCGTCCAGGCGATCCGCGCAAGCGCGAAAGCGGGGACGAAAATCGGGCTCGCCGACAATCCCTCCATAACCGTCCCGGTGATCGAGACCCCCGAGCATATCGACGCGGCACGCAAGGCGATGCGCGAGGTCAACGCCGCCGCGCTGACCGCGGTGATGGAGGGTCGCTATATCGACAGCTACCTGACGGCGCAGGGCGCGGCCGCGCCCAAGGTCGAGGAAGGCGATATGAAGGCGATCGGCAGCCCGCTCGATTTCGTCGGGATCAACGTCTACGCGCCGCAATTCGTCCGGGCAGACGCCAATGCCCAGGGCTATACGGTCCTGCCGATGCTGGCGTCGTCGCCGCGTATGGCGTCGCCCTGGCTGCGCGTCGGACCCGAATCCGCTTATTGGGCAGTGCGCAACACGACGGATTTGTGGAAGCCCAAGGCGATCTACATCACCGAAAACGGCTGTTCGGCGGACGATCCGGTGACCGACGGGCGGATCGACGATGCCGACCGCGTGATGTACTTGCGTAATTATATCGGCCAGGCGCAGCGCGCGACCGCGGAGGGGTTGCCGCTGGCCGGTTATTTCCTATGGAGCCTGATGGATAATTTCGAATGGGCCGATGGCTACGGCAAGAGGTTCGGGCTGCACTATGTCGACTTCAAGACGCAGGCGCGCATCCCCAAGCTGAGCGCCGCCTGGTATCGCGAGCTGATCAGGCGCAACGCGCTGGTTTAGAGGCGGACGGGGGTTCCTCCGGGCGCGGGATCAGCTATCGGCGTCTCCTGCTTAGTTGGGAGATATGACGTGCGGTTCGCGAAGCTGACGGTTCTGGCTTTGGCCTTCGGCGCGACGGTTTCGGCGGCGGCGCCGCAAAAGACGGCTGCTCCCAAGGATCCGCCGATCGTCCGCGTCCGGATGACCACATCGGCCGGCGTGATCACGCTCGCGATCGATGTCCGGCACGCGCCGAAGACCGGTGCCAATTTCCTGGCCTATGTCGATGACGGCCGGCTCGACGGCACGCGCTTCTATCGCGCGGCGCGGCGCAAGGGCGCGCCCAATCTCGGCTTTGTCCAGGGCGGGATCGATACCGATGCGCGGCGCCGGCTTGAGCCGGTGCCGCTCGAGCCGACCAGCAAGACGGGCCTGCATCATGTCGACGGCGCAATCTCGATGGCGCGCTACGACAGCCCCAATTCGGGGACGGCCAACTTTTCGCTGATGGTCGGCGCCAGCCCCAATATGGACGCGCGGCCGGGATCGCCCGGCTATGCCGTGTTCGGCCGCATCGTCGGCGGCATGGACGTGGTGAAGCGGATCCTGGCGATGCCGACCAGCCCCGGCGGGGAAGGTGCGATGAAAGGCCAGATGCTGATCCGCCCGGTCACGATCATCCGCGCGCAGCGGCTCGACGGCACGCCCAAGCCGACCGGGCGCGCGAAAGTGTGGGAATTGTTCGCCGGGATGAAGTGATCGGCGCCGACCGGCGAGTCACTCAGGAAAATACGCCGCCGAGTTCGTTGCCGCCGCCCGCTTCGGGCTGGCGAGGATCGGGTCCGTAGTCGTTCTCAAAACTGTCGCCACGGGTGAACACCATCATCACCCAAAAGATGATTCCGATGAGCGGAATGAAGGTCAGCAGGAACTTGATTCCAGGCTCGCCGTGATCGTGCAGGCGACGGATGCTGATCGCGACATGCGCGATATAGAGCAACGGTAGACCGACGAGGAAGGTCAGCCCGCCAAGTAGGCTAACTATCATCACGACGGGATTGTCGTGGGAGGCTCCCATAGGCCCGCTGAGTCCGATATTGATCCCAATAAATATGATTTCGAGCGTGACGAACAGGGCGATCGCAGCAAGGTGATACAAGCCATATTCGGTTCGCGTTGAACGTCCTTTAAAGTCGAAAGGATCGCGCCACGACCGGATCGAAGGTTTCATCATTTCCCCCAAAAAAACAGAAGCCCCACGCGACGTTAGCCGCGCGGGGCCTTGTTGACCAGTTGGTCGGATCGACCGATCAGGCCGCTTCGCTCACTCGCTTCGCGCGCTTGCGGTCGAGTGTCTCGCGGCCCGTTTGCCTTACGCTGCCTGCTTCGCCCGGCTGGCCCGCTTCCGCTCATGCGGGTCGAGATAGCGCTTGCGCAACCGGATCGACTTGGGCGTCACTTCGACCATTTCGTCATCGTCGATATAGGCGATCGCCTGTTCCAGCGTCATCTTCTTCGGCGGGGTCAGGCGGATCGCGTCGTCCTTGCCGCCCGATGCGCGGAAGTTGGTCAGCTGCTTCGCCTTCATCGGATTGACCTCGAGGTCATCCGGCTTGGCATTCTCGCCGACGATCATGCCCTCGTAGAGCGCCTCGCCGTGCCCGACGAACAGGATGCCGCGCTCTTCCAGCGGGCCGAGCGCGTAGCTATTGGCCTCGCCCGATCCGTTGGAGATGAGCACGCCGTTCTTGCGGCCCTCGATATTGCCTTTGTGCGGGCCATATTTCTCGAACAGCCGGTTCATGATGCCGGTGCCGCGCGTGTCCGAGAGGAATTCGCCGTGATAGCCGATCATGCCGCGGCTGGGCGCCGAGAAGGTGATGCGCGTCTTGCCGCCGCCCGACGGGCGCATGTCGGTCAGCTCGGCCTTGCGGATCGCCATCTTCTCGACGACCGTGCCCGAATATTCCTCGTCCACGTCGATGATGACGGTTTCGTAGGGCTCGGTCTTCTTGCCACTCTCATCCTCGCCGAACAGCACGCGCGGGCGGCTGATGCCAAGCTCGAAGCCCTCGCGGCGCATCGTCTCGATCAGCACGCCGAGCTGGAGCTCGCCGCGGCCGGCGACTTCGTAGCTGTCGCGGTCGGCGGCTTCGGTCACCTTGATCGCGACGTTGCTCTCGGCTTCGCGGAACAGGCGGTCGCGGATCATGCGGCTGGTCACCTTGGTGCCCTCGCGGCCCGCCATCGGGCTGTCGTTGACGGCGAAACGCATCGACAAGGTGGGCGGATCGATCGGCTGCGCGTGGAGCGGCTCGGTCACTTCGGGGTCGCAGATCGTGTTGGACACCGTGGTGTGCGTCAGGCCCGCGATCGAGATGATGTCGCCAGCCTGCGCCTCGTCGGTCGGCACGCGCTCGAGCCCGCGAAAGGTCAGGATCTTCGACGCGCGGCCGGTCTCGACGACGTTGCCATCATTATCGAGCGCGTGGATCTGCTGGTTGGTCTTGACCGAGCCCGAGAAGATCAGGCCGGTCAGGATGCGGCCGAGGAAATTGTCGCGATCGAGCAGGGTGACGAGGAACTTGAACGGCCCGTCCGGATCGGCCGAGGGGGCGGGGACATGCTCGACGATCTTTTCGAACAACGGGGCCAGCGTGCCTTCGCGCAAGCTCGGATCCTCGTTCGCGTAACCGTTGCGGCCAGAGGCATAAAGAACTGGGAAATCAAGCTGTTCGTCGGTCGCTTCGAGGCTGACGAACAGGTCGAACACTTCGTCGAGCACTTCTTGGATACGCTCGTCGGGGCGATCGACCTTGTTGACCACGACGATCGGGCGGAGACCCAGCGCGAGCGCCTTGCCGGTGACGAACTTGGTCTGCGGCATCGCGCCTTCGGACGCGTCGACCAGCAGGATGACGCCGTCGACCATCGACAGGATGCGCTCGACCTCACCGCCGAAATCGGCGTGGCCAGGCGTGTCGACGATGTTGATGCGAGTCTTGTGCCCGGCATGATCGTCCCACTCGACGCTCGTGCACTTGGCGAGGATCGTGATGCCGCGCTCTTTTTCGAGATCGTTCGAATCCATCGCGCGCTCTTCGACGCGTTGGTTGTCGCGGAAAGTGCCGGACTGACGGAAAAGCTGATCGACGAGCGTGGTCTTACCATGGTCGACGTGGGCGATGATCGCCACGTTGCGGAGGCTCATGAGATATCCTGATTGGAGCGCCCGAAGGCGGGTTCGGGGGCGCGCATAGCTTAAATTGTGCGGTGCGGGAAGGGGCGTGGGTACCTACGCCATCATTCGGCGACCGCCGAAGCATCGAACGGTCCGCTCTCGCTATCCGTCGGGCGTTTCAAAGGAAGACGGCCATGCACATTGATGACGACGCTCGCCGTTATGTCGAGCGCTGGTTCTGGACGCTCGACAATCTCGCCGAGGCGGTGGGCGTGACGCCGGCGCGGATCGAGCAATTGATCGCTGCCAACTGCGCGCCGGGGCCGATCTACGCCAGGAGTGCCGATAGCTGGTGGAGCGCGCTCGGCGCGGACGGTGCGGCGCCCGCGGGCGAGCATTGGTTCAGCCCCGGCGCCGCCTGGGGATTGCGCCAGGCGGAATTGGCGACGCGCAGCGGCAGTTCGCCGGCGGAGGCCGCTGCCATGTTGCTCGATAGTTTCGCGGATCGGTTCGCATCGGCGCTCGGCCATCAGCGATATGCGCGCCTCGCCTTTGCCACCTGCTTCTCGGGCGATGCGGTCGATCTCGGCGCGGCACGCGCCGCGGCGCGGGACGAATGGGCGTCCTGGATTCAGGGCGGCTACGGCGTCTGCCTGCGCATCTTCACCGCGGAAACATGCATCGCCAAGGAATCGCTCGCCGCATGGCTGAAGGCGGCGCTCGCCGAGCCCGATTACGATGCCGCTGCCTTGCTCGCCGAGGCTGAAACATTGGCGGGACTATTGCTGCCCTTCGCCCCCTGGCAACGCCCGTCCGGAACGCCCGGACGGACGATCGATCGCCTGCTGCGCAAACAGAACCTCGGCGACGATCGGCCCTATGCCTGACTGAGGCCGACGCTTGATCCTTTCGCGGCGCCCGGCGATGACGGGACGACACAGGAAAGGCGATCATGGCGCAACTCAGGATTTCGGTAATTGTCGGCAGCGTCCGCGAAGGGCGCATCTCGCTGCCGATTGCCAAGTGGGTAATGGACCGGATCGCCGCGCGGACCGAGTTCGATACCGAGCTGCTAGACCTGGCCGAATGGGATCTGCCGATGTTCGCCGAGCCTAATCCGCCCGCGACCGGACGTTATACGGGCGAGAAGCAGCGCGCCTGGGCGGAAAGGATCGGCGGCGCCGACGGCTATATCCTGGTCGCGCCCGAATATAATCACGGCATGAGCGCGGTGCTCAAGAACGCGCTCGATACCGTCTATGCCGAATGGGGCCGCAAGCCGGTCGCGTTCGTCGCGCATGGCGGGATGGGCGGCGCGCGCTCGGTCGAGCAGCTGCGACAGGTCACCGTTGCAATGGCGATGGCGCCGCTCAGCAGCGCGGTCCATCTCCAGGGTGCGGCGAAGCTGCGCGAGGGGGATCGGTTCAATGCGGGTGAAATAGAGGACAGGCGCCTCTCGGCATTGTTCGAGGAATTGCTATGGTGGGGCAGCGCGCTGAAGGCGGCGCGACGGGGGGACTGATACGGACATGCGGAGGATCATCTATTTCGCGCTGGCCGCGGCGCTTGCGATCCCTGCTATGCCGGCGCTGGCGCAACAGGTCGTCGATCCCGATGCCGACACCAAGGTCGCCGATCCAGCCTTCGCGGCGGGCAAAGGGCCGGTCGTGATGGTCGATTCGGGGCATGACGAGCGCCAGACCCTGGCGACCGACTATGCGCCGTTCGGGGCGCTGTTGACCCATGACGGCTATGTCGTCCGCGATTTCGACGAGCCGATCTCCGCCGCCAGTCTCGCCAAATCGGCCGTGCTGGTGATCGTCGATCCGGTAAACCCGAAGGATCCGCCCAAGGCGCCCAAATACCAATCGACCTCCGCCTTCACGCCGCAGGAGATCGCGACGATCACCGATTGGGTGAAAGGCGGCGGGGCGCTGTTGATGATTGCCGATCATCCGCCCTATGCGGGCAGCCTGCGTGCTTTGGCCTCGTCGTTCGGCTTCGATATCGAGATATATGCCGCGCAACATGTTCCCAAGGAGGAATATTTCAGCTTCGCCAATGGCGGCCTTGTCGACGGTCCGCTGACGCGCGGGCTCCCGCCGATCCAGACCTTTTATGGCGCTGCCTTCACTGCGCCCGCTGCCGCGACACCGCTGCTGCGGTTCGATTCGAGCTGGAAGATGCTGGTTACCGACAAGCCGCCACGGCCAATGACGGGGAGCGACCTGCGCGGGGCGACGCTGGCGGTTGGGAAGGGGCGAGTGGTCCTGTTGGCGGAGGCCGGCGCGTGGTCGGCGCAACTGCTCGGGTCCAAGAAAAAACCGATGGGATTCAATGCGCCGGGCGCCGAGGGCAATAAGCGCTTCATCCGCAACGTCGTGCGGTGGCTGGCGACGGGAGACGTGCCGCCTAGTTCTGCGAATACCGGCAGCAAATAGCGGATCGTCCATGTCAGTGGTGCCGTCGGTCGCGGAGCGCAGCACATCTTGCCATTCCGGCAGCGCGTGTTACATGTACAACACACTTGAACGCGCGACCATTCGTGGCCAGACTCCACGAACCATCGCGAAGAGGGACTGAGAATGGCGACGACCCCGACCGAAACCGTCACGGCCGAACCCGATCTGGTTCTGACGCCTCCCGAGCCCGTTACCGCGGTGTCGGCGACCAAGGCGGCGGGACTGGTGCCGGTCGATGATGCCAAGCGGAGCGAACTCGAACGCCGAGTCGATCAGTTCGTCGAAGACCTGGTCGCCCAGGACGTCGACTCGCCCGAATTCGGCAAGCGCGTCGATGCCATCACCAGCATGGGGCAAAAGGAAATCCGCGAAGCGGCGTCGCAGTCGAACCGGTTCCTCGACCGTCCGGTGCGCGCCATGGACAAGGACACCGGCGTCGGTGCCGACCTGATCCAGCTGCGCCAAACGATCGAAAAGCTCGATCCCGGCAAGAACGGCAAGTTGATCTCAGGCGGCCGCGGACTGCTCGACAAGATTTTCGGCGGCGGGCTCAACACTTATTTCGACAAGTACAAATCGTCGCAGACCCACATCTCCTCGATCCTCAAGAGCCTCGGCTCGGGCAAGGACGAGTTGTTGATGGACAATGCCGCGATCGAGACCGAACGCGCCAATCTGTGGGCGGCGATGGGCCGGCTCGAACAGATGATCCATCTCGCCAAGACGATGGACGCGAAGCTCGAGGACAAGGCCAACGACCTCGACGCGACCGATCCGGCCAAGGCCAAGGCGCTGCGCGAAAGTGCCTTGTTCTATGCGCGTCAGCGCACCCAGGACCTGCTCACCCAGATGGCGGTGACGGTGCAGGGCTATCTCGCGCTCGATCTGGTCAAGAAGAACAATGTCGAGCTGATCAAGGGCGTCGACCGCGCGTCGACCACCACCGTCTCGGCACTGCGCACCGCGGTTACCGTCGCGCAGGCGCTGACCAGCCAGAAACTGGTGCTTGAGCAGATCACCCAGCTCAACACGACGACCGCCAACATCATCGATTCGACCGGTCAGTTGCTCAAGTCGCAGACCGCGCAAATCCATGAGCAGGCGGCCGCCTCGACCATTCCGGTCGAGACGCTGCAGCGCGCGTTCCAGAATATCTACGACACGATGGACGCGATCGACGCCTTCAAGATGAAGGCGCTCGATTCGATGAAGACCACGGTCAACACGCTGTCGACCGAAGTCGAGAAGTCGAAAGGCTATATCGCACGGGCCGAGGGCCAGTCGCAGGCCGCGCTGCAAGGTCCGCAGACCGATTTCAAGCTCGAGGCGGTGTAAATGTCCTCTACCGACGATGTGATCGCCCGGGCGCGAGAGACGCTCGACCGCACGTCCGAGCGCTATCGTGCCGGACCCGGGCGGAGCGTGCGGGTGAGTGATGTCGGCCAGCGGGTGACGCGGGCGGCGATCGTTGATGCGGCGATCGTCGGGCTGGCGGTAGCGTTCGGCCTGGTGGTCGGGCCGATCGGCATGTTCGGCTTTCTGTTGATGATCGTCGCGATGGTGGTGGCGACGATGGTGCTGCTCGCGACTCCGGCGCAACGCGCGCCGACCTTCGAGAAATTGCGCCAGGTCGAGCTGAAGGCATTGCCCGCGCAGACCGGGCGCTGGCTCGATTCGCAGCGGCCCGCACTGCCGGCACCGGCGATCAACCTGGTCGATCAGATCGGGATCAAGCTCAACGCGCTGACCCCGCAGCTGGCGGGACTCGACGAGAACGAGCCGGCCGCGGCGGAAATCCGCAAGCTGGTCGGCGAGCAATTGCCCGAGTTCATCAAAGGCTACGAACGCGTGCCGTCGGCGCTGCGCGGCGTCGAACGCAATGGCAAGAGCCCCGACCAGCAATTGGTCGAAGGGCTGGGTGTGATCGGCCGCGAGATCGACGAGATGGCGGCGCAACTCGCGCAAGGCGATCTCGACGCGTTGTCGACGCGCGGGCGGTATCTCGAGATCAAGTACCAGGGCGACAAGAGCACGGTTTGATCGGGTAGGAGGGGGGCTAATTCTCCCTCTCTCCTTGTGGGAGAGGGAGGGAGCGCCGAAGGCGCGGAAGGATGAGGGGGAGACTCACAACTTTCGCCGATTCCCCCTCATCCTTCCGGCGCTTCGCGCCTCCCTCCTTCTCCCACAAGGGGAGAAGGAGAGTCGAAGCCAGACTCTAAAGCTGCAGCCCCATCGCATCCTGCGCCTCGCGCAGGACCGGTCCGGCGATCGCTCGCGCGCGCTCGCTGCCGCGCTCCAGCACGCGCACGACTTCGCCGCGATCGTCGAGCAGTTGCACCAGGCGGTCACGGATCGGCCCGAGCTTCGCTACCGCCAGATCGGCGAGCGCCGGCTTGAATTGCCCGAAGCCCTGACCGCCATATTGCGCCAGCACGTCGGCCGGCGCGACATCCGCCAGCGCAGCGTAGATCGTCACCAGATTGCGCGCCTCGGGGCGTTCCTCCAGCCCGTCGACGGCGTCGGGAAGCGGCTCCGCATCGGTCTTCGCCTTGCGGAATTTCTGCGCGATCTCGTCGTCCGAATCGTTGAGATTGACCCGGGTCATGTCCGACGGGTTCGACTTGGACATTTTGGCGGTCGCATCACGCAAGCTCATGATGCGCGGTGCCGCGACACTGATCATCGGTTCGGGGAGCGGGAAGACCTCCACCCCATAGTCGCTGTTGAACTTGGCCGCGATGTCGCGGGTGAGTTCCAGATGCTGCTTCTGGTCCTCGCCCACCGGCACGTGCGTCGCCTTGTAGAGCAGGATGTCCGCCGCCATCAGCACGGGATAATCGTACAGCCCGACGCTGGCGCCTTCACGGTCCTTGCCGGCCTTGTCCTTGAACTGGGTCATGCGGTTGAGCCAGCCGACGCGCGCGACATTGTTGAGCAACCAGGTGAGCTCGCTATGCGCGGGCACCCGCGCCTGGTTCCAGATGATCGACTTCTCCGGGTCGAGCCCGGCGGCAAGGATCGTCGCGGTCATCTCGATCGTGTTGTCGGCCAACTCCTTGGGCGCGACGCGGTCGGTCAGCGCGTGCAAGTCGGCCATGAAGTACATCGACTCGCCGCCGGCCGCCGCGACCTCGTCCTGCATCGCGACCCACTGCTTGATCGCCCCCAGATAATTGCCGAGGTGAAGGCGACCGGTGGTCTGGATGCCGGAAACGACGCGCATGAGATTCCCTTAAAGTTGTTCCTGGCCGGTCGCCTTGGCCGGACGGCGGCGACCGAGCAATGCCTTGATGTCGCTGAGGCGATAGGCCCCGGTGACGAAGCAGGCGACCGCGTACACCGCGCCGCCGGCCGAGACCAGCGCTGTCAGGCCGAGCCCGCGGCGGATCAGGCTGCCGGTCAGATACGGGTCGACGAAGCGTTCGGCTCCCCATAGCGCCAGGCCCATCAGGATCGCGGCGAGCAGCAGACGCGGGATGCGGCGACGCAATCGGGCATCGGTGACGAAATGCCCGCGCTTGCGGAGCGTAAGATACAGCATGCCGACATTGACCGAGGACGCGATCGCGGTGGCGAGAGGCGGGCCGACATGATGGAGGGTGGGGATCAGGATGAGATTGCCGACCAAATTCACCGCGACCGAAATCATGGCGTAACGGACCGGCGTCTTGGTGTCTTCGCGCGCATAGAAGCCCGGGGTCAGCACCTTGACCAGCACATAGGACGGTAGCCCGACCGAGAAAGCGGCGAGCGCCCCGGCGCTGGCGGTAGTCGCCGCGGCGGTGAAGGCGCCGTGCTGGAACAGCCCGCGGATGATCGGCTCGGCGCCGACCATGAACGCGACGGTCGCCGGCAAGGTCAGGAACAGCGCGAGTTCTATCCCGCGATTCTGCGTGTCCATCGCCTCGTCATATTTGCCGGTCGACAGCAGACGCGAGACGGTCGGGAGCAGGATCGTGCCGAGCCCGATGCCGATCATGCCGAGCGGGAGCTGGTTCAGCCGGTCGGCATAATAAATGTACGAGATCGACCCCTGGTCGAGCAGGCGACCGGCGAGTGCGGTCGAGATCGCCAGGTTGACTTGCACCGCACCCGCCCCGATCGCCGCTGGCAGGATCAGCCTGAGCAGTTGACGCATATCATCGTCAATCACCGGCTTGCGGAACTTGAGGCTGACCCCGGCCTGGCGGCAGGCGAACAGCAGCCAGGCGAGCTGGAGCACGCCGCCGACCGACACCGAGATCGCCTGGGCGCGCGCGGTTTCGTAGGCCGCGTCCGGGCCCGAGCCGTGGAAGAACCACAGGGCGCCGACCATCGAGATGTTGAGCAGGATCGGTGCCGCGGCGTTGACCCAGAAGCGGTTGAGCGAGTTGAGAATCCCGCCGAGCAGCGATGCCAGCGAGATCAGCATCAGATAGGGGATGGTGTAGCGCGACAGCTCGACCGCGAAGGCGAACTGGTCATGCGTCGGGTTCTTGAACCCGCCCGACAGGCCCCAGGTCACCGGCCATGCGGCGACCAGCATCACGATCGTGAAGATCGAGAGCAACGGGAGCAGGACCGCCAATGCCGCTTCGGCAAAGGCGAGCCCGGCCGCCAGCTCGCCTTTCTCCCCGACCTTGCGGTTGAACATCGGGATGAACGCGGCGGAGAAGGCGCCTTCCGCGAACAAGGCGCGGAACATGTTGGGCAGGCGGAACGCGACAAAAAAGGCGTCCGACGCGAAGCTCGCGCCGACATAGGTCGCCTGCAACGTGTCGCGGACGAGCGCCAGGATGCGGCTGACGAGCGTCAGCCCGCCGACCGATCCCAGTGATTTCGCCAGGTTCATGCCCTGTCTCCGCCGGAGTCCCCGCCGGACCGGCGAGCGTCAGGCGTTGCCTACGACGCCCTCGGCCTGCTGTTCCTGCGCTTCGAGCTGCTGCTGGTACAAAGTACCGAAATCGATCGGGTCGAGCAGCAGCGGAGTGAAATTGCCGTCGCGCGTCACGTCGGCGACGATGCGGCGGGCGAAGGGGAACAACAGGGTCGGGGCCTGGGCGAGCAGGAACGGGCGCAGATGCTCCTCGGGCACGTTGCGCGCGCCGAACAGGCCGGCATAGGTCAATTCGACGATGAACGCGGTCTGCTCGCCCATCTTGGCGCGAACCTCGATCTTCAGCGTGACTTCGTGGAATTCGTCGCCCACCTGGCTGGTACCGATGCCGAATTCGACGTCCATCTGCGGCGCCTGCTGCTGATTCTCCGAGCTGAAGACCGCCGGTGCGGTCGGGCTCTCGAACGACAGGTCCTTCACATATTGCGAAATCATGCCGATGGCCGGCCCGTTATCGGCGCCGTTGGGAAGCGTGGCGTCGATCGCGCCGGAGGTGTCCTGATCGTCCATGAGTAGCTGCTTTCTCGTCTTGAATGGGTATTCCGCGTGGGTCAGGCCCGTGGGCTCGCGCGAAGTGAGCGGCGACTAGCAGGGGGATCGTGGCAGTTCAACGGCAGGTCGCATACGGGAACATTTGAATAGCGCGTTTCTTGTGCCTATGTTGCATAGCGGTCAAATTGGAGGCCCGGTGGTTTATATTGTTATCCTTGCCATGGTTGCCCTGTTCCTGGGCCTGCGTCTGTATGCCGTGCTCGGCAAGCGGACCGGGCACGAGCCGGTGCTGCGCAATCCCGCCGAGGAACGCCCCGGCCCGCCGCTGACGCTGGCCCGCAATGCCGAACCGCGCCCCGATTTCCGCGACGCCGGCCCGCGCACGATCGAGAGCGCGGCGCAAACTGGATTGCGCGCGGTGATCCATGCCGATCCCTCGTTCGACGTCGCCGGTTTCCTCGATGGCGCCAAGAACGCCTATCGCATGGTGCTCGAAGCGTTCTGGAAGGGTGACGAAGAAACGCTCGGCTGGCTGACCGAGGACCATGTCCGCGACGCCTTTGTCGAGGCGATCAAGGCGCGCAAGGAGGCCGGGCACGTGCTCGACAACCGGCTGGTCACGATCGAACGCGCGATCATCACCGACGCATCGGTCGACAACAAGATCGCGCGCGTGACGGTGGCGTTCGACGCCGATATCGCCGCGGTGACGCGCGATGCCGACGGCAATGTCGTCGCCGGGTCGCTGACCGACGCGGTCGAGACGCATGACGTCTGGACCTTTACCCGCCCGCTACGCAGCGGCGATCCCGACTGGAAGCTGGCCGACACCGACGAGGCTTGAGGGCTTCATCGACTCCCCTCCCTTCCAGGGAGGGGCTGGGGGTGGGTGCGCGCGTCTGCGCGCCAAAAAAAGACTCATCGACCTTTCGCCAAACAGCGCCGGTCGAGGCATCGAGCCTCGCCCGGCGCTAAACCCACCCCTAACCCCTCCCTTGCAGGGAGGGGAATCTGACCTCGACCTTGTTTCGGGGGGAGGGACCGGTCATTAGCGATACCCAAATCGAGTAAAGGGGTTTTCGCACATGGCAGTCACGCGCAAGCTGATCGTAATGACGAGCCTCGCGCTGCTCTTGTCGGCGTGCGGCGGGCGGATCGTGCCGCCATCGACCACCACGTCCTCGGTTCCCGCGCCGGTCCGCAAACCGATTCCCGCCAAGCCGCTGCCGCCGGTCGCCAATCCGACCATCGTCGCGGCCGGCGCCAATGCGGCGGGAGCGGGTGCCGTCGCGGGACCTTCGGTGACGAGCCTGGGGATTAGCCAATCACGTGCCGCCCGCGCGCTCGCCGCGTTCCGCTTGAGTTGCCGCGAGCTCGTCCGCCGCACCGACCAATCGGGCCTGACTCGCGGCGCCGACTGGGCACCGGCCTGCAACGCGGCGCAATCGGCCAGCGATCGCGACGCCGTGAATTTCTTCGCGACCAATTTCGAAACGGTCCAGGTCGGCGACGGCAAGGCGTTCGCGACCGGCTATTACATTCCCGAAATCGCCGGATCGCGCGACCGCCGCAAAGGCTATGACGTGCCGATCTACGGCCGCCCAACCGATCTGATCGATGTCGATCTCGGCAAATTCTCCGACGCGCTCAAGGGCAAGTCGATCCGCGGCCGGGTCGAGGGCAAGAATTTCATTCCCTATTACGATCGCACCCAGATCGAGAATGGCGCGATGACCCAGGCGCCGATCATTGCCTGGGCGGCGGATCCGGTCGCCTTGTTCTTCCTCCAGGTCCAGGGCTCGGGCGAATTACGCCAGCCGGACGGATCGACCATCCGCATCGGTTACGACAGCCAGAACGGCCGCGATTACACCGGGATCGGCGCGCTGATGCGCGATCGTGGGATGCTCCAGCCGGGGCATGCCACGATGCAGGACATCGTCGCCTGGCTGCGCGCGCATCCGGACGAAGGGCGCGAGGTGATGCGCGCCAACAAGAGCTATGTCTTCTTCCGCCTGCTCGATGGCCCGCCGCTCGGCGCGATGGGCCTGCCGGTGACTGGCGGCGTGACGGTGGCGAGCGATCCCAAGTTCATTCCGATGGGCGCGCCGGTCTTCCTGTCGATGGACCGCACCGACGCGACCGGTTTGTGGATCGCGCAGGATACCGGCGGCGCGATCAAGGGTGCCAATCGCGTCGATACTTTCTGGGGCGCGGGCAAGGAGGCCGAGGCGATCGCCGGCGGCATGTCCGGCCGTGGTACCGCATTCCTGTTCGTGCCGGTCGGTACGCTCGCGCGCCTGCAGGGGGGCGGGGGTGGAACGACGCCTCAGCGCTGAGGAGCGCGCATTATGGGCGCGGGTGATGGCGACGGTGAAGCCGATGCCCGGGCGCGAGGCGGTGAAGCCTGGGAAGGCAGAAAAGCCCGAAAAGCCCCTCCCCTTCAGGGGAGGGGTTGGGGGTGGGGCAGTGCCTCAGGCCGGTCGCCAAGTTGCTAGGCCCCACCCCAACCCCTCCCCTAAAGGGGAGGGGCTTAAGAAGGTCGCGCCTCCGACCACCCCCACCCCCGGCACCACCCTCGACGGCAGCTGGGACAAGCGATTGTCGCGCGGCATGGTCCAGCCCGATGCGACGGTCGATCTGCACGGCCACACGCTCAATTCGGCCTATGCCATGCTCGACGATGCGCTCGGCCGATCGGTCGCGCGCGGCGACCGCGTCATCCTGCTGATCACCGGCAAGCCGCCGCGGCCCGATAGCGAGCGGCCGCATGCGCGCGGCGCGATCCGTGCGGCGGTCGGCGACTGGCTGCACGCCTCGCGTCATGCCGACTCCATCGCCGCGGTCAGAGGCGCCAACCCGCGCCATGGCGGGTCGGGAGCACTATATATTGTGCTGCGCAGACCCCGCGGGGCACGAATTTCTTAACCCTTTCCCGTCACACTGTTGTCTTCATCGGGGGCGCTTCGACAGCCCACCAGACGGGGACTTTTCGGGCGCAATGGAATCAGCATCGCTGAAAGGCCGGGCGATCGTATTCGCACTGTGCGCCGGCGCGATGGTGTTCATCCTCGCGCTGCTGGCGACCGCGCATGGCGAACTCAGCGCCGACACGATGGGCCGCGCGCTGATCCCGGCGATCGTCTGTTCGGTGCTGTCCTGGGCCGCCGCCGAGCGCTCGATCGCCTCGACCGCGGCGGCGATCGACTCCGCGATCGCGCGCATCGCCAAGGCGGCGCATGGCGACCTCGACAGCCCTATCCCTGAGGATATCGGCGCCGCCGTCCCGCATCTGGCGGAGGCGATGCATGGCCTGTTCCAGCAAGTCGCGGCGAATTTGGACAGCGTCCACCGGCTGGCGATGTTCGATCCCGTCACGGCCTTGCCCAACCGCACCCATTTCCGCCGATCGGCCGAGCGCCAGCTCGCCCAGATGCCGATCGGCCAGATCGCCGCCTTGCTGTTCATCGACCTCGATCGCTTCAAGGCGGTCAACGATACGATGGGCCACGCCACCGGCGACATGCTGCTCGGCATGGTCGCCAATCGCCTGCGCGCGGTGGCCGACAGCATCTCGATCGACGAGGTTACCGACAAGCCGTTGATCGGCCGCCTGGCCGGTGACGAATTCACCATGTTCTTCCCCCGCCTCGACGATCCGCGCGAAGCGTCGCGGATCGGCCGCGGCGTGCTGTTCGCGCTAACCGAGCCGTTCGACATCGCCGGTGCCGAGATCGAGATCGGTGCCTCGATCGGCATCGCGCTCCGCCCCGATCACGGCACCACCCTGCACGACCTGATGCGCGCCGCCGACGCCGCAATGTACCATGCCAAGGCGACCGGCCGTGGCCGCGCCGAGAATTTCTCCGAGGAACTCGCCGCCGAACTCGCCGACCGTGCCCAGCTCGAAGTCGATCTGCGCACCGCGATCGACCGCGACCAATTCACGTTGGTCTATCAGCCCCAGGTATCGCTGAAGGACGGCCGTATCGTCGCCGCGGAAGCATTGCTGCGCTGGCAGCACCCGACCGAGGGCGTCAAGCTGCCCGGCAGCTTCCTGCCTCGCGCCGAAGAGACCGGCTTGATCGTCGAGATCGGCGAATGGGTGATCGGCCGCGTCACCGCGACGATCCGCCATTGGGCCGATCTGGGGGTCGAACAGCGGCTGGCGATCAACATCAGCCAGCGTCAGCTCGACCATGCGATGTTCTTCCGCCGCCTGCGCGAGGCGATGCTGGCGAGCAACGCCCCGGCGCGGTTGCTCGAGCTCGAGATCACCGAGACGCTGGCGATGCATTGTTCGGAGGACGTGATCGAGGCGATCGCGGCGTTGCGCATGGACGGCGCGACGATCGCGATCGACGATTACGGCACCGGCCATTCCAGCCTGTCGCGTCTCCGCCAATTGCCGATCGACCGCATCAAGCTCGACCGCAGCCTGATCGAACATGTCACCACGCGCCGCGAGACGCGGCTGATCGCGCAATCGGTGATCGGCCTGATCCACGGCCTGGGCTGCGAAGCGGTTGCCGAAGGGATCGAACAGGACGACCAGGCCGATGTACTGCGCGTGATCGGCTGCGACGTCATCCAGGGCTATGTCATCGCCCAGCCGATGGACGAGGAAGCGTTCCTGACCTGGTCCCGCAATGCCGCGCGCGATCGGGATACCGGCGCGGTGTCGGTGGGCTGAGCGGCCTCCGCGACCCACAGGCGTTTCGGGAAATCCGTCAGTTGTGCCGCGCGGCCGCCGATGTTGCGTCCAGGGCCGCCAGCCGCGCGCGATAGCTCGCCAGCAGCGCCGGGTCGGCGTCCGTCGCGTGGCGGGCGATAAATTCACGGAGCGCCTGCCTGAGGTCGTCGCGGAATTTCGGGTCGTCGGGCGCGGCCTCGAGTTTCGCCGTGGCGGTCTCGACCGGCGCCCTGTCCTGCGCGATCAGGCGCTGTCGGCCATAAGGCGACTGGTCGACCATGATCGCGATGTTGCGGGGGAAGGCGGGGACGTATTTGACGACGAAGCGCTCGCCGTCCGGCGGGATCTGGATCTCGTTGCGCCACGGATAGAGCGCCGCGGTCATGGTGTCGAAATCGGTCTCGACATTGCGCCCGTCCGCCGTCCGCACCACGACCTGGTAATACCAGATATTGTTGTCGTTCAGCGTCGAGCTGGTTTCTTCCGAATGGACGATCACCGCCGTTCCCGTGGTCCCGACCGCATTGAGGAACATCGCATTCACCGCCGAGCCGAAGAACGGACTCATCGCCGCGAGGATCAGGCCGGGCACGCCCAGGAACATCCATCCTCGCCATCGCGTCAGCCGGGCGAGCAACGCGCCGATCGCCAAGGCGACCAGGGGATAGAGCGGCATCGCCAGGAAGGGATGATGGCCCAGGAAATAGAAGACCGCCGATATCGCACCCATCCGCGTCTTCTCCCATCCGAGGCGAGGCCGAGCCTATGGCCGGGATCATCGTGCGCCGTCAATCGGTTAGGGGGTGGCAGCGGTGTCGTTGGGAGCATGCAGGTCGCTCGTCCCCCGGACGAGCTGAAACAGCCGGGGGCTGTTTCACCTGATGCTGGGAGGGCGTGTTGGCGCTCGCGAGCCAGGCAGCCCGATGAGTCCCCGAAGCTGGCTCAAATCCCATCGTCACCCCGGCCTTGTGCCGGGGCCCAACGCGCCACAAGCTGAAGCCATTGCGGCCCATTGGGTGCCGGAACACGTCCGGCATGACGGGGTAGGATAGCGGTGCGGCGTATCTCAGGCTGACGCGCCTGCGGCCCAGTGGATGCCGGGACGAGCCCGGCATGACGGGGTAGGACGAGCGTAGCCAACCTCCGCCGTCACCCCGGGCTTGTCCCGGGGTCCACTGTGCCTCAAGCCCGGCGCCCGCGGCTCGTTGGATGCCGGAACGAGTCCGGCATGACGGGGTGTAACTTGAGCGAACAGCTCCGCACCGACATGCCCTCCCCTAACCCAGTTCGAGGTGATCGACGCCCCGCGTCGACCAGGTCATGCCGGGGGCATGACCGACCTCGAACTCGCGAGCGGGAGGGGAACAGAGGCCCTTACGCCGCCAAGTTCCGCAGAACGTACTGCAGGATCCCGCCGTTGAGGAAATATTCCAGCTCGTTGACCGTATCGATCCGGCAGCGCGTCGTGAACGTCGTCTGGGTACCATCCGCGCGGGTCAGCTCGACCTCGACATCCTGGCGCGGGCGCAGGCCGGCGACGTTGCGGATGGTGAAGGTCTCGTCGCCGGTCAGCCCCAGCGTCTGGCGCGTCACGCCGTCCGCGAACTGCAGCGGCAGCACGCCCATGCCGACCAGGTTCGAGCGGTGGATACGCTCGAAGCTCTCGGTGATGACCGCGCGGACGCCGAGCAGATTGGTGCCCTTCGCCGCCCAGTCACGCGACGATCCGGTGCCATATTCCTTGCCGGCGACGATCACCATCGGCACGCCGTCAGCCTTGAACTTCATCGCCACGTCATAGATCGGCAGGACCTGACCGTCGTAACGCGACATGCCGCCCTCGACGCCCGGGACCATCTCGTTCTTGATGCGGATATTGGCGAAGGTGCCGCGCACCATCACTTCGTCGTTGCCGCGCCGCGCGCCGTACGAGTTGAAGTCGCTGCGGCTGACCTGATGCTCCTGCAGGAAGCTGCCCGCCGGGCTGTCGGCCTTGATCGATCCGGCCGGGGAGATGTGGTCGGTGGTGATCGAATCGCCCAGGATCGCCAGCGGCCGCGCCTCGATGATGTCGGCGACCGGCGCCGGGGTCATCGTGATGCCGTCGAAATAGGGCGGGTTGTGGATATAGGTCGACCCGGCGCGCCAGGTGTAGGTGTCCGACCCCAGCACGTCGATCGCGCGCCACTTCTCGTCGCCTTCATAGACCGCGCCATAGCGATGCTTGAACATGCCGGAGTCGATATTCGCCGCCATCAGATCGGCGATCTCCAGATTGGTCGGCCAGATGTCCTTCAGATAGACGTCGACGCCCTGCTGGTCCTGCCCGATCGGGGTTTCGACCATATCCTCGGTCACCGTGCCCTTGAGTGCATAAGCGACCACCAGCGGCGGAGAAGCGAGGAAGTTGGCGCGCACGTCGGGGCTGACGCGGCCTTCGAAATTGCGGTTGCCCGACAGGACGGAGGCGGCGACCAGATCGTTCTCGTTGATCGCGGCCGAGATCGGCGCGGCCAGCGGCCCCGAATTGCCGATACAGGTGGTGCAGCCATAGCCGACCAGGTTGAACCCGATCGCGTCGAGATCGGCCTGCAGCCCCGCCTTGACCAGATAATCGGTCACCACCTGCGATCCGGGCGCCAGGCTGGTCTTGACCCACGGCTTGGGCATCAGCCCCTTGGCGTGCGCCTTGCGCGCGACGAGACCCGCGGCGACCAGCACCGATGGGTTGGAGGTATTGGTGCAGCTGGTGATCGCGGCGATGACGACGTCGCCGTCGCCGATATCGTGCGACATGCCCTCGACCGCGACGCGCTGCGGGCGTTCCTTGTGATAGATCTTGCTGAGGTCGCCGTTGAACACTTCATCGACCTTGTTCAGGCTGACGCGGTCCTGCGGGCGCTTCGGCCCGGCCAGGCTGGCGACCACCTCGTTCATGTCGAGCTCGAGCGTGTCGGTGAAGATCGGATCGGCGGCGCCGGCGTCGCGCCACATGCCCTGCGCCTTGGCATAGGCCTCGGTCAGCGCGATCGTCTCGTCCGGGCGGCCGGTAAGGCGCATATAATCGAGCGTCTTGTCGTCGATCGGGAAGAAGCCGCAGGTCGCGCCATATTCGGGCGCCATGTTGGCGATCGTCGCGCGGTCGGCCAGCGTCATGCTGTCGAGGCCGGGGCCATAGAATTCGACGAACCGCCCGACCACGCCCTTTTGCCGCAGCATCTGCGTCACGGTCAGCACCAGGTCGGTCGCGGTGATGCCTTCGTTGAGCGCGCCGGTCAGCTTGAAGCCGATCACTTCGGGGATCAGCATCGACACGGGCTGGCCGAGCATCGCCGCTTCCGCCTCGATCCCGCCGACGCCCCAGCCGAGCACGCCCAGCCCGTTGACCATTGTCGTGTGGCTGTCGGTGCCGACCAATGTGTCGGGATAGGCGATCGTCGCGCCCGCGGTGGCACGCTCGCCTTTTTCCTTGGACGACCACACCGCCTGCGCGACATATTCGAGGTTCACCTGGTGGCAGATGCCGGTGCCCGGCGGCACCACCGAGAAATTGTCGAGCGCCTTCGATCCCCATTTGAGGAATTCGTAGCGCTCGAAATTGCGCGCATATTCCAGGTCGACGTTATCGCCGAACGCCTTGGGCGTGCCGAACTCGTCGACCATGACCGAATGGTCGATGACCAGATGGACGGGGACCTGCGGATTTATCTTGGCCGCGTCGCCGCCCAGCTTGGTGATCGCGTCGCGCATCGCGGCCAGATCGACCACGCAGGGCACGCCGGTGAAGTCCTGCATCAGCACGCGCGCCGGGCGGTATTGGATCTCGCGGTCGGGCGCGACCGGGTTCGCCTGCCAGTCGACGATCGCCTGGCAATCCGCCGGCGTGACGGTGACGCCGTCCTCGAACCGCAACAGATTTTCGAGCAGCACCTTCATCGAAAAGGGCAGGCGGGAAATATCACCGAGCTTGGCGCTCGCCTTGGCCAGGGAAAAATAATCGTAGCTCTTGCCGCCCGCGCTGAGCGTGTCGCGGGTATTGAGCGTGTCCTGGCCGATGGCGGTCATTCAAAGGGTCCTTTCCCTGTGTGGCCGGTCGCGGGCGCGGCGGGGAGGCGGGCGCCTGAGGCCTGAAAAGGCCGGCGTCCCGCGCGAGCGCGCCCGGACGGGCGAATGCGTGAGTCGCGAGGCCGATAGCAGGGGGGAGGGGGTGGGGGAAGGGTGGGGGTGAGGGAAGAGGTTTGGACCGTGCCGTATCGACGAACGGCAAAAGGACCGGTACGATAATGAATGCCCGAATGCTATGAGCAAGCTGCCGTCAGGCACTACGACGATGCGGTTCGCTTGGCGGGCGATGGAAGGTACGATGGGGCGGGCCACCTCGTTGGATTTGCCGCAGAGTGCGCGATTAAACATGCGCTAGGAATTGCGGAACCTCAGAACGGCGAGCTTCGCGTGCATCTTCCTGACTTGGCGGCTGCGGCGAGGAGGAGGTTCGCAGGGCGAAATGCCCGACAGAACCCCATGCGCAACTTGTTGGAGGCAACGAGGGGCGGCTTCCTCAGTGACTGGAATGTGTCGTTTCGATATTTTCAGGACGGGCAGGTTGGCCAAGCCCAGTTCGAGGTTTGGGAAAAGATGGCTAAGCGTAGTTTAGCTGCGGCAAATTTACGCCGATAACGAGGGCGATGTTGATGTTTTTTGACGATGCCTTGCCCAAATTTGTGTCTCTTGCTCGAGATAGGCTCGGTCCAGATGCGATCGACAAGGGGCTGATTTTAAGGGACGCGGAAGGTCGTTTGACCTTTATCATCCGATCTGAGGTTGCCGCGGGTGCGCGTGACGCGTTTGATGTCTCGGTCATACATCTGCTCGGCCCATATTCCGAACTCCCATCGGCCACACCCGAACAGTTATTCGATGATACCTTATTGGAGAATGAGGGCGTAATCAGGCAGGCTGTGTTGGTCGGCGAAGTTCGCATCGAAATCAACTTGCTCGACCGCCGAATAATTGGACAAGACTGGAATCAACCAAATTTTGTTCCGGTATCAAATGATGTCCCTGTTGTAACATTCTTTAGCTGTAAAGGTGGTGTCGGCCGATCAACGGCGCTAATAATTGCTGCTAGCGCGTTATCTCAGGCTGGAAAAAATGTTCTTATAGTCGACTTTGACATTGAGGCTCCTGGTCTCGGGTCATTAATGCTTAATGATCAGGATTATCCTGAGTTTGGTTTGATTGATCTCTTGGTCGAAGAGAGAATTCAAGCAATAGATCACCAATTCATTGAGCGCTGTATAGCCCCTTCCCCTCTCACGGCAGGTAGGGGCTTAATCGAGGTGATGCCAGCTGTAGGAGTACGAGGGAGAGATAGTCCCGCAAACTTTCTGCCGAAGTTGGGGCGAGCCTTCCTGGAGGGATATGAAGACGGTCGCGCCGTTTCGTATCTGTCGCAAGCTCGAAGTGTTATATCGCGCCTCGCTGCTAGAGGTAGGAGTTCTATTATTTTGATAGACGCTAGGGCAGGTCTTAGCGAGGCGTCAGCGCCAACGGTATTGGGTCTTGGCGGAAGTGTGCTGTTATTTGGAGTTGATACTCCGCAAACCTTTGAATGCTATCGGTATCTATTTTCGCATTTGGCCAATTTTGTGGAAGATGGGGAATTTGACTGGCGCTATAAATTGCGGATGATTCATGCAAAGGCTGGCCGGGGAGAAGATAGTTGGAGAAAGTTCAGAGAGAAGTCATATGAGGTGTTCGCAGAAACTCTCTATGAAGAAGCTGAGGGAGATGATTTGGAGGCATTTAATTTCGATATAGATGATCCTTCGGCGCCTCATTATGCTTGGCCTATCCCATTTGATCTGGAATATGTTGAGATCGATCCTAGGACCTCTTCTTCCTTCTTGGGAAAAGATTTCTTCGAAAGAAGTTTTGGTCCATTTTTGGACAGATTTAGTGAACTGGCGTTTGGGGGTGTGAGTGGCGACTGATCAGGAGGCAATCAGGGATGTGCTGAAATCCCTTCATCCGTCGGTTGCGCATAAAGCCGCTGAAGCGCCCTCGCTTGAGGAACTCTATGCTCCGGCGTCTCATGCTGACGCATTGGATCCGGAGCGTGCGCTTGTTGTTGGCGGGCGCGGAGTAGGAAAAAGCTTCTGGGCTGCGGTTTTGGCTGATGAAACTGCGCGCAGCAAAGCGGCGGAGCTTTATCCGCAATTGCAGCTTGATAAATGGGATGTGCGCCTTGGCTTTCATGAGGGTGCCCAAGGGGCTGGAACACTTGCTCCATCCCCAGCTTCCTTAAAACGCGCCTTAGCGCTCGTAGAGGACCCTACATGGATATGGCGCAGTGTGGTTCTGGCTGCGCTTGCGCCTGAGAAAGGGCCTAGAAGACTCTCGGAGCGAGTGGAGTGGCTTCAAAACGATCCGGAAACGTACGATGAGATAATCTTCGATAAAGATCGGCCATCCCTAGAATCTCGTAAACTTCTTCTGGTATTTGATGCTCTTGATGTATTGGCCAACGATTGGGATACCATTCGAAAGCTAACGATTGGGCTTGCCCGTGTCGCCTTGGAGATGTCGTCTCGTAACTCCATTAGAATTAAGATGTTCATGAGAACAGATCAGTTCGAGGACATGCGTCGCAAAACGTTTTCTGACTTTTCCAAGTTGAGAACAGGAGCGGTAGAGTTAGATTGGAAGTGGACGGATCTTTACGGCGCGCTCTTCACTAGATTGTGGAGGGCAGACATTTCCGAGAAATCTGCGAAAGAAATTGCTAAGTCGTTTAGGTTGGAGACGGTTGGCGATCTCCCAATGGTTCTTCGTAGGGATGAAAATATTCAGCAAAAGTTCTTTTCGGCTTTTGCTGGAGAGTTCATGGGAACTAATCGGAAGCGAGGACTTACCTATACTTGGGTTCCGAAACACTTGGCTGACGGCCACGGAGATACCAGTCTCCGGAGTTTCCTGATCGCGATCAAGGAGGCCGCAGGAGCTGCGCAAGACCGGACGATGTTGGCTATCGATTATGTAGGAATAAACCAGGGCGTCCTTAAGGCTTCTGAAACTCGTCGAGAAGAAATTCAGGAAGATCATCCGTGGATACAGGATGCCCTCGCCCCTCTTGGGGGGTTGACCGTGCCCTGTGAGGAAGAAGAGATTTTGATCCGTTGGGAGCATGACAAGGTAATCGATAAAATTCAATCGCGATCAGACCCTGAACGCCCCGCGGCGCCCATTCAATTGAGCATAGTAGATTTGGAATTTGATCATTGGGCTGGTGAGGTCGCATTGATGGAAGCTCTAATTGGATTGGGCATTGCCGAGCGACGGGCATACGATCGAATTAACATACCAGATATTTACCGCGTTGCTGCTAAGATTAAGCGAAAGGGCGGTGTGGCGCCAAAACGGCGCTGACTTTCACTGAATTACGGTGATCGTCTATAAATACACCAACCTGTCTGCGGTGAGGCTCGAGCCAAGCGACCTTGCAGCCCTATCCTCTTACCCCAACAGCAAGGAACTCCGGGGTCACGGCGACACGTGCAATTACCCCTAAAGGGTATCCCGGCGAAGGCTCGCAGAACCCCCTTCATCAACCGAATCTTCGGCTTTATCGCTCAAATACAGCGTCATGCGTCTGCTGCCCTCCGTGTTCCTCGCGCTGCTCATCTGCGGCCTGGGTTGGTTCCAGTTCGGCCAGCCGCTCTCCGCGAAGGCGCTCATCGCGCGCGCCGAGGACAGTTTCGACAGCCGGCCGGCGCGCGCCATCCTCATCCTCGGCAACAGCCGCACTTCTTTCAACGACATGCCGGACATGGTCCGGGCCATGGCTGACTCGGCCCATGATCCGCAGAAACTGGAGATCACGCTCGACGCGCCCGCCGGCGCTAGTTTCGAAATCCTCTGGAACGACGATGCGACGCAACGCCTGCTGAAACAGCGTTGGGACGACGTCATCCTGCAGGGCGAGAGCCGCGCCCAATCCTCCGACGAACTCGCCCATAGCTTTCAGGTCTACGGTGCCAAGCTTATCGATGCCGCGCATCCCGCGAGCGGCCATGCGCGCCTGGTGGTCAACTGGGCCTATGAGTCGCGGCTTTGGGGCGATGGCGATCCCGACGGCAGCGGACGGGCGGAGCTCAAAAGCGAGATACGGGCCAGCACGGACGCGCTGGGCGAGCGGGCCGACGCCCATCTGGTGAATGTCGCCGAGATCTGGTCAGCGGTCGAACGCGACCATCCCGAGATCGCGCTGACCGAGGATGGGAACCATCCGAGCCTGGCCGGCAGCTATTTGTTCGCGCTGGTCCTTTATGGCGACTTGTCGGGACGCGACGTGGGGTCGGTGACCTATGCGCCATCCGGTCTCGACCCATCGGTCGTCGCCAAGATCCGCCAGGAAGTCCGCGATGTTCAGGCGATGACCTGACGCCCGATATCACCGAACCGTTGGCGAACGCCGGCTGCCCGGCTTGCCGTGACTGCCCGCTGCCTTATTCTCATGGCCAGACCAACGAGGAGCCCCGAGTGACCGCGAGTGACGGCGTGATTCCCCGCATCCTAACCTACCTCCGCACCAACGGCGGCCACCTCCTCGTCGAGGCGCTGGTCAATTTCATCCTGCCCTTCGTGATCTACTCCTACGCCGAAGCCTCGCTCGGGGACGTCCGCGCGCTGCTCCTCTCGTCGGCGCCGCCGATCGCGTGGAGCCTGGTCGAGTTCGCGCGCCACCGCCGGGTCGATGCGCTGTCGGTGCTGGTGGTGGCCGGGATCGTGCTGTCGCTGCTGGCGATGATCGGCGGCGGCGGGCCCAAGTTCCTGCAGCTGCGCGAGAACCTCGTCACCGGAGTGATCGCTCTGGTCTTTCTCGGCTCGGCGCTGATCGGCAAGCCGCTGATCTACCAGCTCGCGCGGGCGAGCATGATGCGCAAGTCGGCGGACGAGGCGCAGGAGTTCGAGGCGCTCCAGGTCCATGCCGGTTTCCGCCGCACGATGACGGTGATGACCCTGGTATGGGGCCTGGGCCTGCTCGCCAATGTCGCGGTGTCGGTGGCGTTGGTCTTTGCGCTGAGCATCCGCACCTATTTGATCGTCGGGCCGATCGTCGGCTACGCCACGATGGGCGCGCTGACGCTGTGGACCTTCCTATACGGCCAGCGCGCGCGGCGCCGCGGTGAGGCGCGGCGCGCGGCGATGGCGCAGGGTGCGGCCGGCGCCGAAGCCGGCGGGGGCGGGTGAGGATGCGGCACCTGACAGCGGCAGCGGTAGCGATGCTGGTCGCGCTGGGCTCTCCCGCATTGGCGCAGACCGGGCCGGGCGCTGCGCCTGCGTTGCCCGTGCCGCAGTCAGCTGAACCGGCCGCGCCGCAGGAACCGCCTCCCTGCCGCCCCGTCGCCGACACGCCCAGTATCCGCATCGATCCCGCCGCCGTCGCGCGGCTCGCCGAGATCGGGCTCGACCGCGCCGCGATCTTCGCGCGGATGCACGAGACCTCGATCCCGGAGACCTCGGGCTGCTGGGCGACGCCGACCGGCAATTTCGACAGCCAGCTGATCTCGGTCGGGATGGCGCAGTGGAATTTCGGGACGGGCAGCCTGCAGCCGGTGCTTGCCGCGTGGCGCAAGCAGTTCCGGCATCGGCGCGACTTCAAACGGACGCGCAACGCGCTAGCGCCGATCTATGGCAAATTGCTGTTCTCGAAGGATTGCCTCGCGGTGCCGATCGCGCAGAAATGCCGCGATGCGATCCTGGCAGCGGAGGATGCCAAGGGCACGCTGTCGCCGGTGCTCGCCGCCGAGCTGACCGCGTTGTTCGAGAATGACGCGATGCTCCAGGTGCAGAGCGACGCCTATATCGCCTTGCTCGATCAGGTGCGGCTCGATGTGCTGCGGATCTTCGCTGGCGAGCCGATCACGATGCGCAAGGTGCGCTGGGCGATCGACACGCGCGTGCAGCAGGGCGGCTTTCCCGCCGACGAGGATATCGCGCGGCTCCGCGCCAAGCTGGCGGTGATGCCCGAGGCCGAGCGCTGGCCGCGGCTGCGCGCGATCGTCGACTGGTATGGCGCGCTGGCGCGGACGATCGACGCGGACGGCATAGCGCACGACTGGCAATGGAACGTCGCGGCGTGGAATTGCCTGATCGATGCCGGGCGGATCGATCCGGAGCAGTACGAGCTGATGAGCCTGACCTTCCTGCGCAGCCGTACTGCTGTTGGGAATAGCGGGCGGTGGCAGGCGCTGGCGTTCGAGCGGCGGGCCAAGATCGTGCTCGGGGTGGGGAGTGTCAGTGGGGTGCGGGATGGGGCGTGTCCGGCGGACTGAGGTCGGTCGGGGTTTTCTCGCGCAAAGACGCTAAGGCGCTAAGAAGGGAAGAGGGGTCGCGCGGAGGCGCGGAGGTGCATCACCTACTTCGTCATCCCAGCGAAAGCTGGGATCTCAAGCAGTATCGCGCCTTCGCCAGAGACCCCAGCTTTCGCTGGGGTGACGGGAGTATGTTGGGGTGACGGGAGGCTGCGCTGGGGTGACGGCAGGATTCCGCGGGGATGACGACGGGAATATGAGTCCCCAACCAAGCTAACCCGCCCACTCACCGCCGCGGCCGATACAGCACACTCGCCGCCCCGCGCGCCTCGACCGCCAGGAACAGCCCGCCGCCGGTCACCATGATCCGGCCATGATGGACCTCGTCGATCTTGGCGGTGAGCTGGAAATCGCCTTCGCGCCGCTCGGCCAAGGCGCGGCGCGCCGCGGTCAGGACGTGATCGTAATCCTTGGCGAAATTCTCGGTCAGCGCGGCCTGGATCGAGCCGATCGTCTCGGGATCGGTGAACAAGGCGACCATCAGGTCGACCGCCTTGCTGTCGCTGCGCGTCTTGATCTGCAAGGCGTCGACCCGGATCACTTCGGAATCGGGCTCGTTGAACGGCAGGCCGGTCAGCCAGACCTCGCCGCGCCGCTCGCCCAGATAGCCGCTCTTCAGCTTCGCGCGGACCGGCACGCCGACCGCGAGCCGACCATTCTCGGTCGCGTAGATCGTCACGTCGCCGAATTTGACATCGACCGCGCCGAGCTTGGGCAAATTGATGCCCCGTGCGGCGCGTTTGGCCAGCGCGCGTTCGACCACCGGCTCCAGCTCGCCATAATCGGCGAGCACCGGGATGTTGAACCTTAGGCCGCGCTGCCCGATGCGCGGGGACGCCGGGGGCAGCGGCGCGGGGGGCGGCGCGTCGGGCTTGATCCCGACAAAGGTCTCCGCATTCGCTTCCGCCGCGATGGTCAGCAGCAGGTTGCGGCCCTGCACGCTATAGCCCTGCACCCCCAGCCGCTGCGGGGTGACGCGCATCCACACCGGCGGCTTGTCGCGATTGAGCAGCAAGGTGCTGAACGCGCCGCGCCAGGCCGCCGCCACCTTGTCGCGCACCTGAACCTTGGCGAGTTGCTGCGGCAGGCTGCGTTCCAGCCCGGCGATCACCCCCGCCAGCTTGGCGTCGGCCTTGCTGACGAAGGTGATGCGCTTGCCCAGGATCGTGACGCCGGGCGGGTTGGTCCAGTCATAGGCGATGCGCACCGTCGCGGTCGGTTGCCAGGCGCGAGTCATGCCCAATTTCGCCACCGCGCGGACGCTGGCGGCGCCAGTCGCGGTCTCGCGTTTGATGATCCCGCCGACGTCTTGCGCGCTGACCGTGGCGCGGACCGGCAAGGTGATGACGATATCGCCCCCGCTGCCGCCCAACGCGATGCGTCCGCGCGTCACCTGGCCGACGATGCGGCACGACAGATCGGGCGTGACCTTCAGCTTCTTGATGCCGATCCGGCAGCTGCCGTCCTTGCGCTTGATCGCGCAGGCGGTCAGGCGTTGCGCCGGCACGCATTTCTCCTCGCGCTGGTCGATCGACCACAAGGTCTGCGGCGTGGCGCGGTTGAGCTCGCTCTCCAGGTCGGCGAGCCGCACGTCGACCGGCACCACCAGGGTGGAGGCGAGCTTCGGCATCACCGGCGCGGTATCGACCCGCGGCGGCCGCGGATCGTTCTCGTCGCGGCCGCATGCCGCCAGCGCGATCGTCAGCAACAGCAACCACTTGCCGCGCATATTTGGTTCTCCCTGTCGCCCTCACCGATAGCATGGGGCAAGCGGGCCGCGAGCAAAATCGCTGCCGCGCGACGCTTGCGGAACAATCGCGCCGCGCCGATACTTGTCGCGATCGGACCACAGGGAGAAACGGGATGCGCGGACTGGCGGCGATGATGACGCTCGCACCGATAATGCTGGCGGGATGCACGACCAACGGGACGAGCACGGAAGCCCCGTCCGTGGCCGCCGGTCGGATCGCGACCGCGACTCTGATGACCGCGACGGGCAAGGACGTCGGCAAGGTGACGGTGCGCGAAGTCGATGGCGGCCTCAGCGTGTCGGTCGATGCCCGCGATCTGCCGCCCGGGATGCACGGCGCGCATCTTCATACCGTCGGCAAGTGCGAGGCGCCCGATTTCGCCAGCGCGGGCGGGCATTGGAACCCGACCAACATGAAGCACGGATCGATGAACCCGCAGGGCCCGCACGAAGGCGACATGCCCAATTTGATGATCGGCGCCGACGGGCGCGGCACGCTGACCACGCGGCTGGCCGGCGGGAGCTTCGACGCGCTGATGGATGCCGACGGCGCGGCGATGGTCATCCATGCGGCGGGCGACGATTTGAAGACCGATCCCTCGGGCAATAGCGGGGCGCGGGTCGCTTGCGGGGTGTTGGCGAAGGGGTAGGGCTTAGACGACGTCCCCGTATTTGGGGCGGATCGATGTTCAGCGCGCCCAACTCCCAGCGTCACCCCGGCCTTGTGCCGGGGTCCACCGTGCCGCAAGCGCGGGACACGAGGCTCAAGGGCTAGGCTTAGCTGCCCGGTGGATGCCGGGACGAGCCCGGCATGACGAATTGGGGTGCGAAGTCGATCCCTTCTAAATCTTCAAACGGAGGCGTTTTTCGCGGGGATGACGTTAGTGCTCAATCCAGCGCCCAGCGCGCGATCGGCTCATACCGCGCGCCTTCCCCAGTCAGGTGGCTTTGGTAGAGCGTCAGATGCCCGAACTCGAAGACCTCGCTCGAAAATGCCGCATGATCGGCGATCCAGCGCTCGATCGCCGGCCCGAACCCCGCGGTGCGCGGAACGCGCGCGAGCGTGATATGCGGCAGGTAAGCGCGCCCCTCGGGCGCCAGGCCCAGCCGGACCAGCGCCTGGTCGACCTTTTTGTGCAGCCGCGCCAGGCCGTCGTGCGGCGCGACGCCTGCCCATAAGGCATCGACTCGCCCCTTCTTGTCGAACGCGCCGACACCCTGGATCGCCACGCGCGGTGACGCGGCATGGACCTGACCCAGCGCCAGCGCGATATCCTCGGCCATCGGGCGGTCGACCTCGCCGATATAGCGGATCGTCAGGTGAAGCTGCTCGTCATCCTGCCAGCGCGCATGGGGAACGCCGCCCATCGGCTCGGTCAGGCGGCGGCGGATGTCGGGCGGCGGACGGAGCGCGACGAACAGGCGATGCATGGCCAAACGTCCTTAACCCATTTGCCGATTGTTTCCGAATGTTGCTGCATGTCGTGTTTCGCTTGAATAGCGCACCAGGACCAACGATATTGGCCGCATCCGGCCGTTGTGGCCGGGCAAAGGAGTTTTCGATGGCCAATTGGTCTGATCCCCGTTCCGGCATGGCGCCCTTCGGTGCGGCGGTCGACACGCGCGGCGCCGCGTATGACGAGGGACTGCGGGCGTACATGCTGTCGGTCTATAATTACATGGCCTCGGCCGTGCTACTGACCGGCGTCGTTGCGCTGGGTGTCGCCTATACGGGCGCGTGGCAAGTGCTGGTCAATATGGAGACGCGCGGGCTGTCGCCGCTCGGCTGGATTGTCGCGCTGGCGCCGGTGGGGATCGTCTTCGCGATGAGCTTTGGGCAGTCTCGCATGTCGGCGGGCACGCTTCAGGCGTTATTCTGGACATATGCGACCCTGCTCGGCGCGTCGCTCTCGACAATTTTTATCGCTTATACCACCTCGTCGATCGCAGGCGCGTTCTTCGCCACTGCGGCCGGTTTTGCCGGGCTCAGCCTGTACGGCTACACGACTAAGCGGGACTTGACGGCAGTCGGGTCGTTCATGATCGTCGGCCTGATCGGCATCATCGTCGCGATGGCGGTTAACCAGTTCCTTCTGCACTCGGGGCCGATGGATATGGTCATCAGTGTCGTTGGCGTGCTGATTTTCGCCGGCCTCACCGCGTGGCACACGCAACGGACCAAGGCGATTTACAGCTATGTGGCGGGGACTGCCGATGAGGGACGCGCCAAGATCATGGCGGCGCTTAGCCTGTATCTCGACTTCATCAACATGTTCATGTTCATCCTCCGCCTGTTCGGCTCGAGCCGCAACTAACCGGACGCGACAGCGACGCGAAAATTGGCCCGGCGAAGCGATTCGCCGGGCCTTTTCGTTGGAACATCACCCGTCACCCGTACGTTTTGCTTGCGTAACATCAGGTCCATTCGGGCCGAGTAGGAGGGTGACGTGACCGACAATCAAGCAATCGAGCGCGACGGCAAGACCGACGGCGCCGAGCATGTCGCACAGGACCCGCGCCAGGACGCCGGCCAGGACCAATCGATCCAGAAGCGGCTCGATAAGGACCCCGAGAACCAGGACGCCCAGCTCGACCGGGGCCTCGACGAATCGATGGATGCCTCGGACCCGCCATCGGCGACGCAACCCGGCGACAAGGGCGAGCCGCCCAAATCCTCCGGTTTCGACGAAGCGGCCGAGGCGGAGCGGCAGCAGGATAGCTGACCCGCCAACGTCGCGACGGACACCCGGGACGCCGGCGGCGTAACAAAGCGTTGCCCAAAACCCTCACTTTTTGACCGATCTGCGCGTAGAGCTCGCTTCGTCGCAAACTTTGTTGCGCCGCAACACAGTCTATGATTCCATGCTTAACGCAGGGCGACGACGCGTTAAGCATGGCGTTAACCATCTGAGCGCATGATGCCCTTCCATTGGTAAGCGGGTGGGGTGTTCGAGATGAGTGCCAGCAAGAGACCGGCCGACGGCGCGATGACATTGGCCGAGATTAAAGAGTTCGCGGGCTTTTCAGCAGCGACGCAGCGTTATGTGCGCCGCAGCCTGGATGTCGGGCTGGAGCGTGAGGACGCGCTGTCGCGCTGGTCGCGCGATACCGTGGAGGCGGCATCGATTCGCGCCCAGGCGCGGGTCTATGACCGGCTCGACGAGATTCGCACGATCGTCCCCGACGATAGCGGGCTCGACTCGGTCGAGATCTTCATGGCGCCGCTGATCACGGTCAGCGCGTTCGACCTGGGGCAGGGCCGGCTGACCACTTTCTCGGCCTATCGCTTCCTCTACGAGCGCCTGATCGGTGCCGAGGTTCGGCCGTGGCTGCCCGGCGCCTTCTGCGCGGCGGCGGCGTTGCCGCACCTTCACCCCGATTTGCGCCGCAAGCTGCTGCAGTCGATCAGCGAGGCCGCGGCGACCGCGTCCGGCTGGTCGAACCGTCAGCCGAGCTTCTTCCCGGCCTGGGTCGAAAAGGTCGACACCTCGGCAGCACTGCCGAACTGAACTTCCTTCAGGCGGGCCTGACGCTCCTCAGCGACAGGCCCGCCACCCGCCGCGCGGCTGCTCGTCGAGATGCAGATGGTCGTGATGCGCGGCGTTATAGTCGGGCGACAAAGTGGTCGAGAACAGCCCGCATGCGCCATCGCGAACCTCGCGCAGAAACGCCGCTTTCTCGTCATCCCCCTGCCAGTCGCGCGCGACCGTGATCCGCCGCCCATCCGCCAGCACGAACCCGGCAATGTCGATCGCCCGCGCATAGGAATGCTGGCTGAGATGCGTGCTGCCCGCGATCGGGCGGCAATTATACGTCCCGAAATGCTCGAACGTCGCGACGCGGCTGCCGAAATGGCGCAAGGCGGCGGGCTGGACGACATTCCATTCCCACATCGATAGCGCCGCGGCGACCGGGCATGCCATGCCCGGCTTGGTCGGATCGAACCCGATCGCGCGGGCGCCGCCGGGATCGAGCCGCACCGCATCGGCATAGCCGCATTGTCCTTTCTCGATCGGCTCGAGTTCGGCGAAGTGCACGCCGGCACGTTCCAGCAGCGCGCGGCATTGCGGATAATCACCGTCGAGCGCGGCAAGCTTGCTCCCGGTGAACAGCCCTACCGGCTGGCCGAGATCGAGCGCCGTCCAGGGCAGATCCTGCGGCCGATTGCGAAAATGGAGTACGCCGAGCATCAGGACGAACAATGCGGCGAAAATGGCGAGCGTGGTCCAACCGCGCCGTTGGGCACGGCGCGCCCGGCGCGCGCGACGCCTGCGGCGGCGTGTCATCCCCGCATCGCCCTGGTCAGGGCTTCGCTCGTTACCGGATAGCCGAGATCGTCGGGAATGCAGAGATGCGGCACGCCCTCCCGCTCTTCGCTCCACGGCGTGATCGTGCGTGGCGGGAAGGCATGCGCGGCGGCGACGGCTTCGCTAAAGCTGTCATATTGCGCCAGCCGTTCGAGGTTGCGGCGGGTCGGGAAGATCACCGTCGCGCGGCCGGCATCGCACTCGGCAAGCACCTCGGCTGCGCTCGCCCAGAACAGGCGCACATTCTCGGTGGCATCGACCGTCGCTGCGGCGGCGTCTTGGGGCGCTCGGGCGAGGTAGAAACGTGTGTCGAAGATCCGCATATGGGCATGCGCGGGCAGCCAGCGCGCGAACCAGGTCAAGGCGTCGAGATCGACCGACAGACCATGGCGATCGAGCAACAGGCCGAACGCCTCGCCGGCATGAAGACCCTCGCGCAGCACGGTCAGCGTCGCAGCGTCGGGTGCCGGGCTGAGCCCCACCGGCACGCCCGCTTCCTCGATCGTTTCGCGGATCGCTGCGATCCGCGCCGGCGCATCCTCGGCATCCCGACCGAGTTCGGCCGCCAGCGCCCGGTCGCCGGGATCGACTCGCCCGCCCGGAAAGACCAGCGCGCCGCCGGCGAACACCATCGCCTTGGCGCGCTCGACCATCAGGATTTCCGGCGGCATGCCGCCGCGATCGCGCAAGAGGATCAGGGTTGCGGCGGGAATGGGGGACTGGGTTTCGGGCATTGCGGCCAACTTAAGCCGTAGCCAGTCCGTCGCAACCTCTTGCCGACCTCCCCCTCGCTCGATCGCTCGCCGATAGCGTCCTTTCGCTTCGGCTTCTAGAACAGCCCCGGCACTTCGCGCTGCGGGGTCGACGGCCGATCGGGCGTCAGCAATTGGCGCGACTGTTCCATCACCGATAGCTGGGTCTTGCTCGATTGCGATGCGGTACCGGGTGCGCCGGTGCTTGCCGTCACCGGGGTGCAGCTCTTGCCTTCCAGATAATCGAGCGCGCGACGGGTCGATTGCTCGTTCGGGTCACCGAGCTGGTACGAGATGTCGTCGCCGGCTTGGCAGCTCGCCTCCATGAAGCTGGCGAGGCCGTCATAATAAGCGCCGTTATGCGCCGCGTTCTGGATCGCGAAGGCGATGACGCGGAAGCGGTCGTCGCACGCGGTCTTGTCGAGCGCGATCTGGCCGACCGGCTTGCCATAAGTGTTCGAGCCGATCAGCGCGGCATTGGCGTGGAGATAGGGCACCATGCCGTTGATCACGAGCTCGCTCGCGGACGCGGTGCCGCCGCCGCCGATGAACGCGATCTTGGTCGGCGCGATCGACTGCGACATCGGCGTGAAGGTGTGGTTGCTGTTATACGCCGATTTTTCGGGACGGAAGGTCATGTATTCCCAGACGTCGGTCGGCGCGCGGTTGGCCCCCATCAGGTCGCCCATCAGGTCGGCGACCGAGATCAACCCGCCGCCATTGTAGCGCAGATCGATGATGATGTTGGTGATGCCGTTGGTCCTGAACCGCAGGAAGGCGTCCTTCAGCGGCTGCTCGGCCGGATTGATGAAGGTCCTGAGATTGATATAGCCGAATTGCTGCCCGCCATCGGAAATGATCTTGGCGCCATAGCGGCTCGACACCGGGTCGAGCGCGAATTGGGTCTTGGTCACGGTGACGGTGCTAGTCGCGCCGGTCAACGACGTTATCCGCAATACGCGCGACGTGCCCGCTGTGTCGGGACCCAGCGCCTCGGTCAGCCCGGCGGAACCGGACGTCGCCATGATGTCTGTGACGTTGCGCAGGTTCGCACTGCTGGTGCCGATCGCGACGATTTCCGTCCCGCGATCGATCCCCGCCGCGAGCGCGGGCCCGCCCTCGAATGCTTCGGTCACGAACAGGCGGTTGCTGCTGGTCAACCCCAACCGGATGCCGAAGCCAGCACTCGATCCCGAATTGTAATAGGCATCCTCTTCGGCGATCGAGGTCAGATAGGTGAAATAGCGATCCTTGTGCTGCGCGCGCGCGGTCGCGGTCAGCGCGTCGATATAATCCTCGACCGATGTATAGGGCGTCGGGTCCAGGCTTGCCGGCAGCGTGTCGGGGAACAGATACCATTCCTTGAGCTGCGCGAAGGCCCAATCCTGGCGCTCGCGCAATGTGCAGCCCGCAGCCGTCGGTGTCGGAGTCGCGGTCGGCGTCGGACTGGGGGTAGGGGTCGGGGTTCCTCCGGTTCCGCTCGCCGATCCGCCACCGCCGCAACTCGAAACCATCGCGAGCGCGGCGATCGCGCTCAAGCCCCTGGCAAAGCGATTATTTCTCATATGACCCCTCTCAACCCGGCGCCTCTCGCGAGCCCCGGCACCATCCTGCGCCGGTCGCCGACGGTTGCCAAGGGCATGAGGGGGCGTCATTTCGTCCATTGTGGTACGCAAGATCATCCATATCGACATGGATGCCTTTTTCGCCTCGGTCGAACAGCGCGACGATCCGGCGTTGCGCGGGCGGCCGGTGGCGGTGGGATCGGCGACCGGGCGCGGCGTCGTCGCGGCGGCGAGCTATGAGGCGCGCACGTTCGGCGTGCGCTCGGCGATGCCATCGGTCGTCGCCATACGCCGATGCCCCGATCTGATCTTCGTGCCGCACCGGTTCGACGTCTATCGCAGCGTGTCGCGCCAGATTCGCGAGATATTCGAGGACTATACCCCTTTGGTCGAGCCGTTGTCGCTCGACGAGGCCTATCTCGACGTCACCGCCAATCTGCGCGCGCTGCCTTCGGCGACCGCCACCGCGCGGGAGATCCGCGCGCGCATCTTCGACGTGACCGCGCTGACCGCTTCGGCGGGGGTTTCGTACAACAAGTTCCTCGCCAAGCTCGCCTCGGACCACAACAAGCCCAATGGGCAATTCGTCATCCCGCCCGGAACCGGCGCCGAGTTCGTCGCCGGCCTGGAGGTCGGACGCTTCCACGGCATCGGGCCGCGCACCGCGGAGAAGCTCAATCGGCTGGGGATCGTCACCGGCGCCGATCTGCGCGAACGCGATCCGGCGTTCCTCCAGGCGCATTTCGGCAAATCGGGGCTGTGGTACCACAAGATCGCCCATGGCGAGGACGACCGCGAGGTCACCCCCGACCGGCCGCGTAAATCATCGGGCTCGGAAACCACCTTCGAACAGGATCTGACCACGCCGGACCAGGTAATCGAGCAGGTGCGGCGGATGGCCGATCAGGTCTGGGCATGGTGCGAGCGAACCCGGACGACGGGCAAGACCGTGGTGGTGAAGGTCCGCTATGCCGATTTCCGCATCGTCACGCGGAGCAAAACGCTGAGCGTTGCTATCGCCAGCCATGCCGATCTGATCGCGGTGGCCGAACGGTTGGTGGCGACGTTGTTTCCGCTGCGGGCGGGGATCAGGCTCGTCGGGGTGACCTTGGCGACGCTGGAAGAAGAGGGGGCAGGGGAGCCGGAGCTGAATCTGCTTCCCGACACGATTTCCTGATGGCGTCGGTCAGCGCACGAACAGCCTGAACTCCGCGCCGCCTTCCGGACCTTCGCCGACCTCGATCGTCCAGCCATGCGCGATGACGATCTGGCGTACCAGGTTGAGGCCGACGCCGGTGCCCTTGGCCCTTGTCGTAAAGAACGGCAGGAAGATCTCGTTGCGCATGGCCTCCGGCACGCCCGGACCACGATCCGCCACCAGGATGCGCGTCCCTGTGCGGTCGCCGAGCAACCGCAGTTCGACCAGCAGATGCTCGTCGCGCTCGCGCGTCGCCTGGGCGGCGTTGCGCAACAGGTTGATCAGCGCCTGGGCGAGCAGATCGGGATCGGCATCGAGTTCGAGATCGGGCGTCACCTCGGTCTTGAGCGCGATGTCGGGCCATTCAGCGGCGAACAGGCGTTCGAGGTCGCGGACGAACGATGCCGCCTTGAACCGCTGGCGGCGTGGGTCGGGAACATGCGCGACCGCGCGGTAGGATCGGATGAAATATTCCAGCCCCTCGGCGCGGCGCGCGAGCGTTCCGGCGGCGGTGCGCGCGAGATCGAGATCGGGCTCCTGCTCGGCCAGCACCTCTGCCGTGCTCGACGCCAGCGAGGTCACCGGCGTCAGCGAATTGAGGATTTCGTGCGTCAGGACGCGGACCAGGTCGGTCTGCGCCGCCATTTCGATCGCGTCGAGCGTGCCCTGGACCGGTTCGACCGTGATCGCGCGCGTCGTCAACCCCAGCCGCTCGAGCGAGGCATTGCGCACGATCGCGCGCTGCGGTCCGGTCGCCGATCGCAGCAACAGCAATTCGGCCGCGGGCGCGGCGCCATCGGCCAGGCGCGACGCGAAGGTTTCGCCATAAACGGTGAAATCCTCCGGCCGGGTACCCTGGTGCGCGGCGAACAGGCGTCGCGCCGCCTTGTTGACCAAGGTCACGCCGTGATCGGCATCGACCGTGAGCAGCGCCACCGGAACATCGTCGGTCAGCGCTTCGAGGAAGCGCAACTCCTCGACCGTTCGGTCGCGTTGCGCTTGCAGCCCGCGCATCGCCGCGTCGAGTGCGCCGCCCAAGGTGTCGAACCCGGCGCCGCCGCGGCCGTCGAACCGGGTCGAGAAATCGCCGTAGCGCAAGGCTTCGACAAAGCGTGCGACGGTGCGATTGGTGCGGTCGATATGGTGGAGCAGGCCGCCCACCATGCCGAGCACCAGCAGGCCGGCGACGATCCTGACCGCGGCCAGACCCGGGGTCGCGATCGCCACCGTCAGCGCGATCAGCGCTAGCAGGCAGGCGACCAGCCAGCCGACCAGGATCAGCGCGAAGCGGCGGTCAAAGCCCATGCTTCTCCATTCGGCGGTACAGCGCGGCCCGAGACAGGCCGAGCTCATGCGCGGCGGACGAGATGTTATAGCCGTGCTTCTTCAACGCTTCCTCGACCAGCCGCCGCTCGACGCGGTCGAGATTGAGGTCCGACATTACCGGCTCGGCGGTGACCCGTGGCATCGCCGTTGGGGCGAGGGCGAAGGCGTCGGTCTCCAGCGGACCATCGCCGGCCAGGATCACCGCGCGCTCGACCGCGTGACGCAACGCGCGGACATTGCCGGGCCAGTCATGCGCCACCAGCGCTCCTAGCGCCTGTGGCGACAATTCGGGGCGCGGTCGCTTGTACCGCTCGGCGTAGAGAGTGAGGTAATGATCGATCAGCGCCGGCACGTCCTCGCGGCGGTCGCGCAGCGGCGGCAGGTCGATTTCCACCGTATTGAGCCGGAACAGCAGGTCCTGACGGAACTGGCGCTCGTCGCGTAGCATCGCCGGGGTCATATTGGTCGCCGCGATCACCCGGATATCGACCGGGATCGGCTGGTTCGCCCCGACCGGGGTGACCTTGCGCTGTTCGAGCACGGTCAGCAATTTGGGCTGCAGATGGAGCGGCAGATTGCCGATCTCGTCGAGGAACAAGGTGCCGCCATCGGCCGCCTGGATGCGGCCGACGCGATCGGTGCGCGCGTCGGTGAACGCGCCTTTGATATGGCCGAACAATTCGGAGTCGATCAGCTCGGTCGCGATCGCGCCGAGGTCTACGGTCACCATCTCGCGATCGGCGCGGTGCGATTGCTGGTGCAGCGCACGCGCGACCAATTCCTTGCCGGTACCGTTTTCGCCGAGCACCAGGACGTTCGCTTCGGTCGGCGCCGCGCGCGCGATCAGCGAATGGACGCGCGCCATCGAGGGGGCGCTGCCGATCAGCGGCGACGGCCCGCGCGCCGCGCTCGATGATGCCGGCGTCGGCGTCGGCGCATCGGCGGCGGCGCGCGATTGGCGCAGCGCGGCGGCGGTGCGCACCGTCTGGACCAGCCGCTCATTCTCCCAGGGCTTCGACACGAAATCGGTCGCGCCGCGCTTCATCGCCTCGACCGCGACATTCACCCCGGCATGCGCGGTGATCATTACCACGATCGCCTCGGGATCGTTGGTCAGCAGCCGATCGAGCAATGCGAGCCCCTCGCGCGCATCGGTCGCGCCGCGCGCGAAATTGGCGTCGAGCAGGATGACGTCGGGCTGGCGCCCGGCAGTGGCGGCGATCGCGCGCTCGGGCGACGACACGGTGATCAACTCGCGAAACAGCCCGCGTAGCGCGAGCCGCGCCGCCACCAGGATATCCTCGTCGTCGTCGACGATGATGCAGAGATCGAATTCCGGTGCCGCCATTGCCCGCTTCCGTACAGCCACTGTCCGAATACGGACAATCAATTTCCGTGCCAGAGGGTTTTGGGGGAGCGTTCGGATATCCCCTGCGGCCAACGGGAAAGGAAATCGTGGCCCGATTCCCAAGAGCGTCACCCCGGCCTTGTGCCGGGGTCCACCGTGCCGCGTATCCCAAGGTGAGGGGTGCAGGGCACGGTGGATGCCGGGACTAGCCCGGCATGACGGGGAGAGGCTGGTATGCCCAACGGCGGTCATACCCGGAGGCGCGGCGGACCCCGGCGCAAGGCCGGAGTGACGACGGGAAAGAAGGCTTGGCCAGCACCACCCAAACCCAATTGGCACGCATCCTGCTGAGGTACTGGCAACCTAATCAAGTGGACAGAACCGATGAAAGACACGGCAGCCAACCGCAAACTCCTCACGGTGCTCGTGTTACTCGGCGTGAGCTGGGTGCTGTTCTTTCAGCCGGCGTCGCACTGGAGCGGCGCGATCCAGATTTCCTCGGTCCGGATCGCCTTCTCGCTCCAGAGTGACACTGTCCGTTTCCGGACACCCGTGTCCGGAAACGGACACTCTTTATTCCTGCTGCAAATCGGGAGCGAGCGTTCGTGAATATCGCGTCGTTGAAGGCGGCGGCGTCCGCCACCCCTGACCGGGCGGTCAGCGGCAGCCAGATGGACAAGGTGGTCGAGCGCCGCGGCCTGTCGCGCAACGTCAAGATCGCGATCGGCGCCGGCGCTGTGCTGGTGCTCGCCTTGCTGTTCTGGTGGTTCATGCCCGGCGCGGGGTCGCAGACGGTGACCAAGAACCGGCTGACGATCTCTACCGTGCAGACCGGTCGCTTCGAGGACTTCATCCCGCTACGCGCCAAGGTGACGCCACTGCTCACCGTCTATATCGACTCGATTGAGGGCGGCCGGGTCGACAAGGTCCTGGTCGAGGACGGCACCGATGTCGTCGCCGGCCAGCCGATCGCGATGCTGTCCAATGCCGAACTTCAGCTCTCGACGCTCGCGCGCCAGACCGAGGTCGAGCAGCAGATCAACAACATGCGCAGCCAGGAGCTGGCGCTGTCGCAGACCCGCCTGGCCAACGAGCGCGCGATCCTCGATGCCCAACTCGCGCTGACCACGGCGCGCCGCCAATATGAGCGCGAGGCACCGCTGGCGGCGAAGGGCTATGTGTCGGGCAAGCAGTTCAACGACACGGCCGACAATTACCAATATCAGCAGCGCCGCCTCGCGGTGCTCCAGCGCAGCCAGTCAAGCGACGAACGGCTGCAGTCGGGCCAGCTCGACCAGCAAAAGGCATCGATGAAGTCGATGTCGGCGGGTCTGGGCATCGCGCGCACCAATCTCGATGCGCTCAACCTCAAAGCACCGGTGACCGGCAAATTGTCGGGCTTCTCGATCCAGATCGGCCAGTCGCTCCAGCGTGGCGAGCGGATCGGCCAGATCGACTCACCGGGCAAGAACAAGCTCCAGGCCGGCGTCGACGAATTCTATCTCGGGCGCGTCCAGGTCAATCAGTCGGCGAGCGTCGACTGGAACGGCAAGACCTTCCGCGCGCGAGTGATGAAAATCTATCCGCAGGTCCAGAACGGCCAGTTCCAGGTCGATCTGCAATTCCTCGGCGACGAGCCGCAAGGCGTGCAGCGCGGCCAGACGCTGCAAGCAAAGCTGACGCTCGGCGATCCCGCGCCGGCCAAGCTGATCCCCAATGGCGCCTTCTACAATGAGAGCGGCGGCGCGTACGTCTTCGTCGTCGCGCCCGACGGCAACAGCGCGGTGAAGCGGCAGGTCCGGCTCGGCCGCCGCAACCCCGATTTCATCGAAGTGCTCGACGGGCTCGATGCCGGCGAGCGCGTGATCACCAGTCCCTATACCGGTTTCGCCGACAAGGATCGGCTCGACCTTTCGAACGCGAAGGAGTGAATACCATGCTGCATATGCGCGCGCTGTCGCGGACCTACCGCACCGACACCGTTGAGACCACCGCGCTCGACGCGATCGACCTCGACATCATGCCCGGCGAGTTCGTCGCGATCATGGGGCCGTCGGGCTGCGGCAAGTCGACCTTGCTCAACCTGATGGGGATGCTCGATAGCCCGACCAGCGGCAGCTACGTGTTCGACGGCAAGGAAGTCGCCGGCCTGTCCGAATCCAAGCTGGCGGAAGTCCGCAAGGCGTCGATCGGCTTCATCTTCCAGAGCTTCAACCTGGTCGACGAATTGTCCGTGCGCGAGAATGTCGAACTAGCATTGCTCTATCATGCCGTGCCCGCCGCCGAGCGCCGCCGCCGCACCGAGGAAGTAATGGACCGCGTCGGCATCGCGCACCGCGCGCGGCATTTCCCCAGTCAGCTATCGGGCGGTCAGCAACAGCGCGTCGCCGTCGCCCGCGCGCTCGTCGCCGAACCCAAATTGATCCTGGCCGACGAACCGACCGGCAACCTCGACACCAATCACGGCGAGGAAGTGATGAAGATGCTCCAGACGCTGAATGCGCAGGGCTCGACCATCGTCATGGTCACGCACTCGCCGTCGCACGCCGATTACGCCAGCCGCGTCGTCAACATGCTCGACGGCCGCATCCTCCAGGAACGGCGCCGCGCGGCCTGAACGGCAACGGGGCGGTAGAGGATTGGCACCGATGCTCGGCCATTATCTGCTGATCGCGATCCGCATCCTGATGCGCAATCGCGTCTATGCCGCGATCAATATCGGCGGGCTGGCGCTGGCGCTCGCCGGCTGCGTGCTGATCCTCGGCTATATTCGGTACGAGCGGAGCTATGACGGCTGGCTGAAGGACAGCGGCCGCTTGTTTCAGGTCCAAACGACGATCCACCCACCCGGCCAGCCCGATGTGCGGACGCAGGCGAGCGCGTTCCCGGTCGGGGAACAGCTTGCCGCCGGATTCCCGCAAGTCGAAGCGGTCACTTCGCTTTCGGCGGGCAAGACCGTGACCGAACGCGATGGGCAGCCGGTGTTCATCGACGCGACGACGGTCGACGGCAATTTCTTCAAAGTCTTCGATCTGCCGTTCGCTTACGGGTCGGCGGCGATTGCCTTGCCCGACACCAATTCGATCGTGTTGACCGAGAAGGAGGCGATCCGCCAATTCGGCACCGCCGACGTGCTGGGCAGGCGCTTCACGCTCGGCGCGGGCTCTGGCAAGCGCGACTATAAGATAAGCGGTGTGCTGCGCGACCTTCCGCGCAACACCAGCCTGCGTATCGGCATCATGTATCGCGGCGACGCCGCCAACATGCCCGTCGAGCGGCGCGGTTGGGGCAATTTCGACCAGATACATTACGTCAAGCTGCGCGCCGGTGCCGACGCGGCGATGGTGAACGCGGCACTCCCGGGCTGGGAGAAGCGCGTCGTGCCGATGGCCGACGTGTTCGACCTGCGATTGGAGCCGGTCACCGGCGTCCATCTTGGCATGGCACAGGAAGCAGCGCTTACGCCGGCGGGTGATCCGCGCGCGCTGGTCACTTTCGCCGTCGTCGCGCTGCTGACGCTCGGCATGGCGGTGATGAACTTCGTCAATCTGACGACCGCGCGCGCGCTCCAGCGGACGCGCGAAGTGGCGTTGCGCAAGGTGCTCGGCGCGCGGCGGCGCGAACTGATCGCCCAATTCATGGCCGAGAACGTACTGATTGCTGCGGTGGCGGTGCTGATCGCGATGGCGATCGCTGAGCTCGCGATGCCGTCTGTCGCACAGGCGATGGGGGCCGATATGCAGCTCCGCTATCTGGGCAAGGACGGCATGCTGCTTCCGGTACTGGCATTGTTCGCGATTACCGGCCTAGCCGGCGGACTATATCCGGCACTCTATCTGAGCAGGTTCAAACCGGCGCCCGTGCTTAACGGCAATCGTGGTTCGACCGAAACCGCCGGCAGTGGACGGCTGCGTATGGCGCTCGTCATCGTCCAGTTCGCCATCGCCATCGGCCTGGTGACCAGTACTGCGGTGATCTGGTCGCAGACCCGCTTCGTCGAACAGGTCGATCCCGGCTTTCGCCGCGATGGGTTGATCCAGATCGCCAACGCCTGGCGCTACACCCAGGGCAGCGAATATGACGCCGCGCGACGGGCGATGCTCGCGATCCCTGGGGTGACCAAGGTGGGGCGGACCGGATTCGTCCCCGGCGATGCGACCCAGAAAATGGTGTGGCTCGCCCGCACGCCTGGTGCGTCGCAATATGCCTCGCTGACGGTCTACAACGTGGATGGCGATTTTCTGCAGACCATGGATGTAAAGCTGCTCGCCGGGCGAATGCTCGGCGATCGCCAGGCCGCCGATCGCATCGCGGAGGAGACATCGGCCCAACTCGCCACCCGCGGGATCAACGTGGCGATCAACCGTGCGGCGGCGAGCAAGCTTGGATACCAAGCGCCGCAAGCCGCGATCGGCCAAGTCATCGACGTCTGGTTCGATGGAGCAGCCAGGGTGCCCGCGACGATCGCCGGCGTGGTCGAGGACACGCGGTTCGGCACCGCGCGCGATGCGGTCCACCCGATCGTCTACGCCTATCACCCTGGCCTCACCAATCAGGTACTGGTCCGCTATGCCGCCGCGCGGCCCGGCGAGGTGATGGCTGCGCTCGCCAAGATCTGGCGACATTTCGAGCCCGAAATCCCGTTCGAGGCACGCTTCACCGACGACGTCGTCCGCGACCTTTATGCCGCAGAGCGTGCCCGCACCGCGTTGTTCGCGAGCTTCTCGCTGTTGGCGATCGTGATCGCCTGTCTCGGCCTCTACGCTTTGGCCGCGTTCGCCACCGCGCGCCGCACCAAGGAGATCGGGATCCGCAAGGTCCTGGGCGCGCGCAGCCGCGATATCGTCCGCCTGCTCGTCGCGCAGTTCAGCCGGCCCGTGCTGATTGCCAATCTCATCGCCTGGCCGGCCGCGTGGTGGGTGATGCGCGATTGGCTCAACGGGTTTGACGCGCGCATCGCGCTCACCCCGACACCGTTTCTCATTGCCGGTGGCCTCGCTTTTGTCATCGCGGTCGCGACCGTCGCTGGCCAGGCGGTGCGCGTTGCGCGTCGCAACCCCATCCACGCTTTGCGCTACGAATAGGAGAAGCCATATGTGGCGCAACTACCTTATTGTCGGCATCCGCTCGCTGCTCAAGAGCCGCGTCTATGCGGCGATCAACGTCCTCGGCCTCGCGATCGGGCTGGCGGCGTGCGTGCTGATCCTGCTCTACGTCCGTTACGAAGAGAGCTATGACGGTTGGCTGAAGGGCACCGATCAGGCGTACCAACTGCAGACCTATTATCACCCCACGCCGCAAGGCGGGGAGGAGATGTACCTGCAGATGAGCTCGCTCGCCGCGGGTCGTGCCTTGGCCAAGGATTTCCCGCAGATCGAGAAAGTCGTGTTCGTTCGCGGCTTTGCGCCGATCGTGATCCAGGACGGCGAACCGTCGCAGGGCCTGATCAGGATGGTCGACGGCAACATCTTCGACATCGTCCAGGTGCCGTTCGTGAAAGGCGATGCGCATAACGCGCTCAACGACACGCATTCGATGGTGCTGAGCGAAAGCGAGGCGAAACGGCGGTTCGGCAATGCCGATCCGATCGGCAAGACGCTGACCGTCGTCGATAATGCGGGCAATGTCGATTACCGCGTCACCGGCATATTCAAGGACATCCCCAAGAACAGCAGCTTCAGCGCGGCGATGGTCGCCCGGTTCGACATGGACGTTCAGTTCGCCGACCGGACCCAGGTACTGACCAATTGGGACGACCAGGAAGGCTGGCACTATTTCAAGCTGCGGCCAGGCGCCGATATCGACGCGATCAGGGCGCAGATCCCGGCGTGGAAAAAGCGCAACATTCCCGACACGGTGACCAACGGCCAGCGCTACAATCCTGGCGACGGGCAGGATTACAAGCTCGTCAACCTGCGCGATATCCACCTTGGCAAGGCGCAGAATGGCGCGATGACGCCGGGCAACGACAATGCCACGGTGACGACCTTCGCCATCATCGCGATGCTCGTGCTCGGCATGGCCTGCGTCAACTTCGTCAATCTCGCCACCGCCCGCGCGTCGCAGCGCGCCCGCGAAGTGGCGCTGCGCAAGGTGCTCGGCGCCAGCCCGCGCCAGCTGATCGTCCAGTTCGTCGGCGAATCGGTATTGGTCTCGCTGATCTCGCTGCTGGTCGCCTTCACCGCGGTCGAGCTGATCCTGCCGTTCTTCAACCGCTTCCTCGATGCCGACATCCAGTTGCATTATTTCGGGCTGGGTGGCGTCCTGCTGCCGGGCATCGCGCTGGTGCTGCTGGTCGGGGTGGTCGGCGGACTTTATCCGGCGGTCTATCTGTCGCGGTTCGAGCCGGCGAAGATCCTCAAGGCCAACAAGTCGGCCGCGGACTCGCAGGGGTCGGGCCGGCTGCGCAACGTGCTGGTGATCGGGCAATTCGCGGTGTCGATCGCGTTGATCGTGTGCACCAGCGTGATCTACGCCCAGACGGTCTACGCCCGCACGATCGATGCCGGCTATCGCCGCGACGGCCTGCTCCAGGTCGAGAATCTGTCCTTCCGCGGCGTGACGGACGACCAGGCCTGGTCGCTGGTGGCACAGATCCGCAAGCTGCCGGGCGTGCGTGCCGCGGCGGGAACGCAGATCGCGGTCGCGCCGGGCAACAATTCGATCACCTCCTACTTCCTGGCTGGCAGCTCGAGCGCGATCGAGCTCGGCACCTATGGCGTGCAGGAGGGCTTTTTCCAGGCGATGGGGATGCGGATCCTGGCGGGTCGCGACTTCTCGCTGAACTACGGCCGTGACGATGCAACGACACCGCATCCGGTCAACCCGGACGCCGAACGGGCGCTCGTCGCTCGTGGGCTCAACGTCGTCGTCAGCGAAAGTGCCGCGCATCGCCTGGGCTTCGCCGACATCAAAGCCGCCATTGGCAAGCAGATGTCGGGAAAGCTCACGCTGCCCGAATTCGGCCAGGTGCCGTGCACGATCGTCGGCGTGGTGTCCGATGCCCGTTTCCGGTCGCTGCGCGAGCCGTTGCAGCCGATCGTTTATGTCATGCAGCGCAACGGGTTCAGCCAGATCGCGGTTCGCTATGCCGGTGTGGCGCCGGCGACGATGCGCGATGCGGTCGAGCAGGTGTGGCGCCGTCAGATTCCCGACGTGCCGTTCAAGGCAAGCTTCGCCGACGACCTGGTGCGCCAGCAATATGAACGAGAGGCGGCGCGCGGCCAGTTGTTCGCCGCTTTCGCGATCCTCGCGGTGGTGATCGGCTGCCTGGGCTTGTTCGGGCTCGCCGTGTTCACCGCGGCGCGGCGCACCAAGGAGATCGGCATCCGCAAGGTCCTGGGCGCGCGCACCCTCGACATCGTGCGACTGCTGGTCTGGCAGTTCAGCCGGCCGGTGCTGATCGCCAATCTGATCGCCTGGCCGGTCGCCTGGTGGCTGATGCGCGACTGGCTCAACGGCTTCGACACGCGGATCGCGCTCGGCCCGACGCCGTTTGCCGTCGCCGGCGCGCTCACGCTCGGCATCGCGCTGGCGACCGTCGCCGGTCACGCGATCCGCGTCGCGCGGACCAACCCGATCAACGCTTTGCGGTACGAATAGGAGAGCCCCGATGTGGCGTAATTACCTGACCGTCGGCATCCGCGCTCTGCTCAAGAGCCGTGTTTATGCCGTCATCAACATCGTCGGACTGGCGATCGGGCTGGCGGCATGCCTGCTGATCCTGACCTATGTCCGCTACGAATTCAGCTATGATAATTGGCTGCCCGAAGCCGAGAACACTTATGAGCTGGCGACCGAATATCTGCCCTCGCCGCAAGGGCAGCAGCCGGGCTTGTCGCTGACCACTGCCTATGTCGCCGGCGGCGCGCTCAAGAAGGATTTTCCGCAGGTCGAGCGCGTGGTGTGGGCGTCGTCGCAAAACGTCACGTTCCTGCAGGACGGCACGCCGACCGCCGCCAAGAAGTCGCTCATCACCGACGGCCCGCTGTTCGACATCGTCCGCGCGCCGTTCGTCCGGGGCAGCGCCGCGACCGCGCTCGACGATCCGCATTCGATCGTGCTGAGCGAGAGCGAGGCTCAGGCGCGGTTCGGCGACAGCGACCCGCTGGGCAAGACGATCACCGTCGCCAGCGGCGACATGACCGCCGATTATCGCGTGACGGGCGTGTTCAAGGACCTGCCCAAGAACAGCCATTTCGACATGACCGCTGTCGTCCGGATCGATCCGACCGATTATTTCCGCAAGACACCGGGTGTGGTGAATTTCTGGAGCTGGTCGAACGGCGAAATCTATGTCCGCCTGAAACCCGGCACCGACCCCAAGGCGATCGAGGCGCAGTTCCCGGCCTGGGAAAAGCGCAACATCCCCGACGACGTCGGCAGCAATCCGGTGACCAATCAGGGCCAATTCGAGAATTTCCACCTGATCAATGTGCGCGATCTCCACCTTAGCAAAGGCAATGGGCAGGGGCGGCCCAACGGTAATCGCCAATCGGTGCTGACCTTCGGGGTGGTCGCGCTGCTGATCCTGGCCATGGCGTGCATGAACTTCACCAACCTGGCGACCGCGCGTGCCTCGCAGCGCGCTCGCGAGGTGGCGTTGCGCAAGGTGCTGGGCGCCAGCCGCCAACAATTGATCGTCCAGTTCGTCGGAGAATCGATGCTGGTGTCGGCGATCGCCATGCTGATCGCGCTGGCACTGGCCGAACTCGCTATCCGGCCGCTCAACGCGTTCCTCGATGCCGATATGACTTTCCGCTATTTTGGCATGTCGGGCCTTTTGCTGCCGGTGATCGCGCTGACCCTGTTGGTCGGGTTGGCGGGCGGACTCTACCCCGCTTTCTATCTCTCGCGCTTCGAGCCCGCGCGGATCCTCAAGGCCAACAAGTCGGCCGCCGATGCCGAAGGTAGCGGGCGGCTGCGCAGCCTGCTCGTGATCGCCCAGTTCGCGGTCTCGATCGGGCTGATCATCTGCACCTCGGTGATCTATGCGCAGACGCAATATGCGCGGAATGTCGATGCCGGCTACAAGCGCCAGGGGCTGCTTCAGCTCAACGGCATCCAGCGCGCGCAAGTCGAAGCCGTGGCGCCGACCTTGCTTCAGGAATTGCGCAAGCAGCCCGGGATCGTCGATGCCGCGCGCGTGTCTCTGGGCATTGCGTCGGGCAACAATTCCACCACTGACGTCAATCTGCCCGGCGGCAAGCCGGTGACGCTGGGCATTTACGGCGTCGACACGCATGCCTTCGACACGCTGGGCATGCGGGTGATCGCCGGCCGCAATTTCTCCGAGGCGATCGCGCTGGACGATTCGACCACACCCAACCCGCCCGACCTCAATGCCGAACGCGCGCTCGTCGCGCGCGGCACCAATATCATCCTGTCGGAATCGGCGGTCGGACGGCTGGGCTTCGCCTCGCCCGCGGCGGCGCTGGGGAAACAGATCCAGGCGCCGATGGTCAGCAATGAGGCAGGCCTGGTGATGGCGACGATCGTCGGGGTGGTCTCCGACGTGCGTTACCGATCGGCGCGCGATCCTGTTCAGCCGATCCTCTATTATTATGTCACCGGCGGCGCGTTCAATCAGATGATGGTACGCTTCACCGGCGATCCGCAGGCCGCGCGGGCGACGGTCGAGCGGGTCTGGAAACGGTCGGTGCCCAACGTGCCGCTCAGCGCCAGGTACGTCGAGGATATCGTCCACGATCTCTACAATATCGACGAGAAGAGCGCGCAATTGTTCGGGATGTTCGCGATCCTGGCAGTGGTGATCGGCTGTCTGGGCCTGTTCGGGCTGGCGGCATTCACCGCCGAACGGCGCACCAAGGAGATCGGCATCCGCAAGGTGCTCGGTGCACGCACCCGCGACATCGTCCGGCTGCTCGTGTGGCAATTTAGCCGGCCGGTGCTGATTGCCAACCTGGTGGCGTGGCCGGTTGCGTGGTGGCTGATGCGCGGCTGGCTCAACGGCTTCGACACGCGAGTGACGCTGACGCCGCTGCCGTTCGTCGAGGCAGGCTTGCTGGCAGTGATCATCGCGGCGGGGACGATCGCCGGCCACGCTGTCCGGGTCGCGCAAGCGAGCCCGATCAAGGCGTTGCGCTACGAATAGGGTTCAGGGGAGGGCCTGAAAACTGCGGCGCCGGGGCGGAGACGTCCCGGCGTTTTCTTATGCTGGCATCAGGATGTTGAGGAGCGGCGGGCTATCCGCCCTCGCTATCGCTCGGGAATTTTCCCGGCGAACGTCCCCCGGACGTTCGCTTTTTCGGGAAAATTGGTCGGGGAAAGAGGATTCGAACCTCCGGCCCCTGCCTCCCGAAGGCAGTGCTCTACCAGGCTGAGCTATTCCCCGACCGGCGCAATTCCGGGCGAACCCGGCCGTGCGAGGGGGCGCCTATAACCATGCCCGGGGAGTCGCGCAAGCGCTTGAGTCAGACTCCCCGCGCCGCCAGCATAGCGTCGATGCTGGTAAACTTCTCGCGAGGCGAACCGTCGCGCGCCGCGGCGATCTCGGCTGCCTCGATCTTCTGCCAGTCGCGGAACGTGACCACGTCGACATTGCGGTCGCGCAGCAGCAGGTCGAGCCCGGCGCGTCCTTCCTTGCCGTAATCGTCGGGCGTGTCGGCAGCGATCTGCTCGGCGATCATGAAGCCGTCGGGACGGTTGGTGCCGATCGTCCCGGTCGGCCCGCGCCGCGCCCAGCCGACCGCGTAGAGGCCGGGCGCGATCCGGCCCTCGTCATTGGCGAAGCGGCCGAGCTTGGCGTCATAGGGTACGCCGTCGATCGGCGGGGTACGATAGCCGATGCAGCTCACCACCAAAGCAGCGGGAATGACATAGGTTTCGCCGGTGCCATTGGCGCGACCCTCCCGGTCGATCACGGTGCGTTCGACGATGACGCGCTCGACCTTGCCGTCGCCTTCGATCGCGACCGGCATCGCGTAAAAGTCGAACTCGATGGTGATCGGCTTGGCCACGTCGAGCGTCGCGAAATTGCGCAAATGCGTCACCGACTTGCGCAGCCCCGGCTCGAGCGCGGCGTCTTCGGCCTCGGGCGGCAAATCGGCCGGGTCGACATGGGGTACCGCGCGTTCGAGATGGCCGAGCTCGCCAAGCTCCTTGGGGGTCATCGCGATCTGGTGCGCGCCGCGCCGCGCCAGGATGGTGATCCTTTCGTGCGAAGCCGTCGCGAGCGAGTCGAGCGCGTGGCCGACAATGTCGGAGCCGGCAAACTCGGCACCGGTCTTGGCGAGCACGCGCGCGACATCGAGCGCGACATTGCCCGCGCCGACGATCACCGCGCCTGGCCCACTCAGCACGGGGGCGAGGTCGGCGAAATCGGGATGGCCGTTATACCAGCCGACGAACGCCGCCGATCCGGTCACGCCGGGCAAATCGTCGCCGGGAATGCCGAGCGGCCGGTCGGCGGGCGCGCCGGTCGCGAGGACGACGGCGTCGTAGAGGCCGACCAGTTCGGCGATGGTGACGTCGGTGCCGACGGTCACGTTGCCGACGAAGCGGACATTGTCCGACAGCGCGGTCGCTTCGTAGCGGCGCGACACGCCTTTGATCGACTGATGGTCGGGCGCGACGCCGGTGCGGATCAGGCCATAGGGGACGGGGAGGCGGTCGATGATGTCGACCCGGACCTGGTCACCGAACTGCTTCTGGCACGCTTCCGCGGTGTAATAGCCGGCGGGACCCGATCCGATGATCGCAACGTGACGCATGGCCCCTCCTGATAGGTCAGGAGGGGATGCTTAGGGCGTGTATCCGTCATCGGCAACGGCCTGGATTGTGCGGGGAAGCGTTAAATTACATTAGCCCTCTCCCGTTTACGGGAGAGGGTTGGGTGAGGGTCTTCTTTCTTCTTTTTTGACCGAACCGAAGAGGAAAGAAGACCCTCACCCTCCCACCGCCTGACGGCGGCGGGCCCCTCCCTCTCCCGCACGCGGGAGAGGGGTTAGTAGACCTATCGTGTCGTTGTTACCGGCCGCCGAGCTGGTCGACCATCTTGATGTAGGCGTCGAGATAGGCGAGCACGATGACCTGGCCGATCTGCGTGTTCTGATATCCGCCGCCGCCGGCCCCGGCGAAGCCGCCCCACCAGCTCGCGCTGGTCGACGCGCTGAAGCCGACATCGGTCTTGCGGTAATAGCCCTCGACGACGCGCTCTTCGGTGGTGCGCGAATCGACCACCGACAAAGTGACGTTGGCTTCACCCTTCTTGATGTTGATGCCGCCTGCGAGCGAGCCGATCACATTCGCGCCACCACCGCCGAAGCGGCTGAGGACGCCGCCGATCGCACCACCGACATTGCTGCCGCCCGAATTGTCGTTCGTCGTAACGATATTGGGTTCGAGCAGGAAGTCGGCCGCGCGGACCTGGCCCTTGCCCATGTTCGACCCGCGTTGAAGCTCGCCATTATCGGCCAGCGCGCGTTCCATCGCGCGGCTCTGCATCGAGCGGCCGCGATTGACCAACGTGAAGCAATGCGATTCCTGGACGAACACCTTGATGATCGCCTCCGGGCTGCCCAGGCTATATTGCCGCCACCATTGGTTTTCGGGCTCGACCATCGCGATCGTGCCGAGCGGCTTCGCGCAATGCGGCATTTCGCGCATGCCGCGATCCTGGTCCTTGCGGCCCGACGATCTGTCGGGTCCGGCGAACGCCGGCGAAACGGAAAACGCCATTGCGGCAGCGGCGGCCGCTATCATCAACTTACGCATCTAAACCTCCCCAAGCACCGATGCCCCTCGAGCGATCCGGCGCGGATGACCCATTCGCACGTGCCCGGCCTTTGCCGTGACGCATGCTTGACGATGCGGGAGATGCGACCCGCCCTGCATCCTGATCCATATCTAGCAGAGCGTGATGATCCGAAATAGGCATTTTCCGTCATTGGTTTGCCCGGTTCCGGCTGGCGGCCGCACGGAAATCCTTGCCGCCGACATGTGCGGCGCTATCGTTGGGCGCGATGGCATCGCTCGATATCGTCCGCGAATTCCTGAGCGAGATGTCGCCGGTCGAAGGCGTCGCTGCACTGCTGATCCTCGTAAACGTCGTGCTGGTCGCGCTGCGAAGTATCTGGAATTTTGCGTTCGGGATCGTCGGCGTCGCTATCTATGCCGTCGTGTTCTTCCATGCGAAGCTCTACAGTGACACATTGCTACAGCTCTTCTTTCTGGTCGTTCAGTTCTATGGCTTGTGGCAATGGCGGCGGTCAGAAATCAACGCGGGCGAGGTCGTGGTGGAACGACTGACCGCGAACGCGCGGCTGGGCTGGCTGGCGGGCATTCTGGTGACAGTCGGCGCTTGGGGCTGGCTGATGCACCGCTTCACTGACGCCGCTTTGCCGTGGTGGGATGCCTCGGTGGCGATGACCAGCGTTGCCGCCCAGATCCTGATGTCGGTGCGCAAGCTGGAAAATTGGTGGCTGTGGATCGCCGCCAACATCCTGTCGATCGGGCTGTACGCGGCGAAGGGACTGTGGATTACCACCGCGCTTTACGTCGTGCTGCTCGCTATTTCGCTGTTGGGGCTGGCGGGTTGGAACGCCGCGCGGCAAAGGGCGGCGGCATGAAGCTCCGCTCGATCTGCCTCCACGGTCCAGAAAGCACCGGTAAGTCCACGATGGCGCCCGAACTGGCGCGCCATTTCGGCTCGGCCTGTGTGGTCGAATATGGCCGCACCTATACGGAGGCGTTCGGCACCAACTGGACGATGGCCGATCTGGTCGCGATCGCCCAGGCGCACGACGCCCAGACGCGCCAGGCGATCGCCAGCGGGCGGACGCCGGTGATCCTCGACACCGACCCGTTGATGACCGAGGTCTGGGCGGAGATGCTGTTCGGGCGCCACGATAAATGGTTCGATTCGTGGAACGGCTTCGCCGATCTCTATCTGCTGTTCGATATCGACCTTCCCTGGGTGGACGACGGCACGCGAATGTTCGGTACCCCGGAAAAGCGCCGACGCTTCTACGAACTGTCGATGGAAGTGCTCGAACGCCGCGGCGTGCGCTGGACGATGGTGAGTGGAGAGGGGGATCAGCGCTATCTGACCGCGCTTCGCGCCATCCTCGGCACCGAGAAGTCACTCTCAGGCGCTTAGGGTCCTTGCCCTTTGGCGTTTGGCCGCATGCCTGCTATCGGCGCGGCAAATCCCTCTTCATTGCAAAGATCATCGTGTCCACGCCGCTCGACAAAATCCGCAATTTCTCGATCATCGCTCATATCGACCATGGCAAGTCGACGCTTGCCGATCGTCTGATCCAGGCGACCGGCGGCCTGTCGGAACGCGAGATGTCCGAGCAGGTGCTCGACAATATGGACATCGAGCGCGAGCGCGGGATTACCATCAAGGCACAGACCGTGCGCCTGTCCTACAAGGCGCAGGACGGCGAGACCTATACGCTCAACCTGATGGACACGCCGGGCCATGTCGACTTCGCCTACGAAGTCTCGCGCAGCCTGGCGGCGTGCGAGGGCGCGCTGCTGGTGGTCGACGCCGCTCAGGGCGTCGAGGCGCAGACGCTCGCCAATGTCTATCAATCGATCGAGCACGACCATGAGATCGTGCCGGTGATCAACAAGATCGACCTGCCCGCGGCCGAGCCGGAAAAGGTCAAGGCCGAAATCGAGGAAGTGATCGGGCTCGACGCCTCCAACGCGGTGCTGACCTCGGCCAAATCGGGGATCGGCATCGCCGAAGTGCTCGAGGCGGTGGTCCAGCGCATCCCGCATCCCAAGGGCGACGCATCCGCGCCGCTCAAGGCGATGCTGGTCGACAGCTGGTACGATTCGTATCTCGGCGTCGTCATTCTGGTCCGCGTGATCGACGGCGTGCTCAAGAAGGGCCAGCAAGTTACTTTCATGCAGGCCGGCACCCAGCATCTGGTCGACCGCGTGGGCTGTTTCCGGCCCAAGATCGAGCAATTGACCGAGCTCGGCACCGGCGAGATCGGCTTCATCACCGCGCAGATCAAAGACGTGGCGCAAGCGCGGGTCGGCGACACGCTGACCGACACCAAGCGTCCGGCGACCGCGCCGCTGCCGGGCTTCAAGGAAGTCCAGCCGGTGGTGTTTTGCGGGCTTTTTCCTGTCGATGCCAATGACTTCGAAAAGCTTCGTGAGAGCATTTCGAGGTTGCGCCTCAACGACGCCAGCTTCTCGTTCGAGATGGAAACCTCGGCCGCGCTTGGTTTCGGCTTCCGTTGCGGCTTCCTCGGCCTTCTCCATCTGGAGATCATCCAGGAGCGGCTGACCCGCGAATATGATCTCGACTTGATCACCACCGCACCGTCGGTCGTCTATCAGATCGAGCTGACCCACGGGCAGGGCCATATCGAGCTGCACAACCCGGCGGACATGCCCGATCCCAACAAGATCGCGCTGATCAGCGAGCCGTGGATCGAGGCGACGATCTATTGCCCCGACGAATATCTCGGCTCGATCCTCAAGCTCTGCCAGGACCGGCGCGGCATCCAGAAGAACCTGACCTATGTCGGCGGCCGCGCGCAGGTGACCTACGAATTGCCGCTCAACGAAGTGGTGTTCGACTTTTACGATCGCCTGAAGTCGATCAGCCGCGGCTATGCCAGCTTCGACTATCATCAGATCGGCTATCGCGAGGGCGACCTCGTCAAGATGTCGATCTTGGTCAATAACGAGCCGGTCGATGCGCTCAGCATGATCGTCCATCGCGGCACCGCCGAAAGCCGCGGGCGCGGCATGTGCGAGCGCCTCAAGGACCTGATCCCGCGCCATCTGTTCAAGATCCCGATCCAGGCGGCGATCGGCGGCAAGGTGATCGCGCGCGAGACGATTGCCGCTATGCGCAAGGACGTTACGGCCAAATGTTATGGCGGTGATATAAGTCGCAAGCGCAAGCTGCTGGACAAGCAGAAGGAAGGCAAGAAGCGCATGCGCGAATATGGCAGCGTGCAGATTCCGCAGGAAGCCTTCATCGCCGCGCTCAGGATGGGTGACGAGAGCTGAGGCTAACCGCGCGTCCGTCCCAGCCGTCACCCCGGCCTTGTGCCGGGGGCCAACGGGCGGCAGGCCGAAAGGCAAGAGGTTCAATGACTTCCATCGCGGCACCTTGGCCCCCGGCACAAGGCCGGGGGTGACCAGGAAAACACCATATGATCCCCCGCGAACTAATCGATGTCGCGCGCATCCCCGGCACCAATGACGAGCTGCGGCTGTTCCGCCGTGGCGCCGATTTCATGATCGTGCTCGATCGCAACGAGCTGATGAACAGCCGGATGAGCGGATCGGAGGAAGTGCTGGCGACCGCGACGTGCGAACGCCTCGGTGCCCGCAAGGCGCCGCATCTGCTGATCGGCGGCTATGGCATGGGCTTCACCTTGCGCGCCGCACTCCGCTCGCTGGGTGCCGATGCAAAGTTGACGGTGGCCGAACTGGTACCCGAGATCATCGACTGGGCACGCGGCCCGATGGCCGAGCTCGCTGCCGGCTGTCTCGACGATCCGCGCGTCAGCGTCGTCGGGGACGACGTGGCGACGCTGATCGATACCGGGCAAGGCCAATATGACGCCATCCTGCTCGACGTCGACAACGGCCCCGACGGCCTGACCCGCCCGAGCAACGGTCGGCTCTACTCGGAACGCGGCCTTGAGGCGGCGTGGCGCGCGCTGCGCCCGGGCGGTATCCTGGCGATCTGGTCGGCGGCGCCCGATCCGCGGTTCGCCCGCAAGTTCGGCTCATGTGGGTTCGTTGTGGACGAGGTCGTGACCCGCGCCCGCAGCAACGGCAAGGGCCCGCGGCATGTGCTCTGGTTCGGGACGCGCAGCGCCGCTTAGCTTTCCGCGTGCAAATCGCGGCGACAGGCTGCGACATTCCTGCACTTGCGGTCCACCCGAAACGGGCCTAGCGGCGCGCAACCCGACGCGACGCTGTTGCCCATTCCCTTATGCCCCGCCCAGAACCCTCCCTGCTAGTTTCGATCCACGACGTTTCCCCGAAGTTCGAGGGGAAGGTCGATCGGCTCGCCGAGCTCGTCTCGCGCGACATGCCGGCGCCGCGTTATGCGATGCTGGTCGTGCCCGATCACTGGGGCGATTCACCGATCCGCGGGGGCACGCCCTTCGCCTCGCGGCTGCGGGCCTGGTCGGACGCCGGGGTCGACATGTTCGTCCATGGCTGGTTCCACCTCGACCGCAGCGAGCATGACGGCGCGCTGGCCAAGTTCAAGGCGAAGCGGATGACCGCCGGTGAGGGGGAGTTTCTGGGCCTCGATCACGATACCGCGCGCAGTCGGATGGCTGATGGGCGCAAGCTGATCGAGGACATTATCGGCCGACCGGCGACCGGATTCGTCGCGCCCGCCTGGCTCTATGGCGAGGGCGCGATGCGGGCGCTGGGCGAGGAAGGCTTCGCGCTTGCTGAGGATCACATGAAAGTGTGGCGTCCCACGACCGGTGAGGTCGTCGCCAAGGGGCCGGTGATCACCTGGGCCAGCCGCAGCCGCTGGCGGATCGCTTCGTCGCTCGCCGTCGCGGCTGTGGCGCGCGCCGCTTTGCCGCGCCGTCCATGGATGCGCCTCGCCGTTCATCCTGGAGACACCAACGTACCGGCACTGACGGACAGTATCGCGCGCACGGTTGCCAGTTTGTCGCGCGGGGCGCGTTTTGCGCGGTACAGCGAACTTCTGCCGGCCATGGGGGCGTGAGCGGCCAGAGACCAACACGGGAAAGGGACGGGTAAGGTAGCGATCGAATGAACGACATGTCACGGGCCGTACGCGGAATGGAGGCCGCCACGGTTGCCGATTGGGCACGAAGCGCGGGGGATCGCGCTGCTGCCCCCTGGCTTCGTTGGACGGGGCCCATCCTCTCGATCGCGATCATCTTCGTCGTTGCACGCGTTCTGGGTCGAGCCGACCTGATCGCGCTCGATCAACTGCTGCCGGTATCAGCCGGCTTCTGGGTGGGCATGGCGCTGCTGCTCGCGATCCAGCCGATCGCCGATTATATCATCTTCCGCGGATTATGGCCGTTGCCGCTGATCGGTGGGCTCACCGCCTTGCTCCGCAAATCGGCGTCGAACGAATTGCTGTTCGGCTATTCGGGCGAGTTGCAATTCTACCTCTGGGCACGCCGCAACGCGTCGATCCCCGGCTCGCCCTTCGGGGCAGTGCGCGACGTCGCGGTGCTGTCGGCGCTGGCCGGCAATATCGTTACCCTGGCGCTGCTGCTGGCGGCGATCGCGGTGCCGGGGCCGCTAGAGTTCGGCGCGATGAACCCGCACATCCTGTGGTCGGGCGTGCTCCTGGTCACCTCGTCGATGGCGGTGATGCTGTTCCGTCATCGCCTGTTCGCGCTGTCGCGCGCCCAATTCTGGCGGATCGCGGCGATCCACACGGCGCGGTCGATCGCGGTGACGCTGATGTTCGGATTGCTGTGGGCAATGGTCATGCCGGGCGCGTCTGTGGGCTGGTGGTTGCTGCTGTCGGCGGCGCGTCAGTTCGTCACTCGCCTACCGTTTCTGCCCAACAAGGATCTGGTGTTTGCCGGCCTCGCCGCCGGCATGCTGCACGATGTGCCCGACGTCGCCGATACGGTCGCCCTGGTCGCGGGCGTGCTCTTTGCCGGCCAGGTCGTGATCGGCGCCGCGCTCGCTATCGCCGACCTGGCGCGCGAAGCCCTGCACGTCGAGGCACGCTGATGCGCATTGTCGATGTCTGCGCTTTCTACACACCCGCCGGCGGGGGCGTGAAAACCTATGTCGAGCGCAAGCTGCAGGCGGGTCCCCGCGCGGGGCATGAAATCGTCATTCTCGCGCCCGGCGACGAGGACCGGATCGAGGAAGTAGCACCCGGTGCGATCATCGCGACGATCGCTGCGGCGCCGTTTCCGCTCGATCGCAATTATCATTATTTCGACGATCAGGACCGGCTGCACGCTGCGCTCGACCAATGGCGGCCCGATCTGGTCGAGGTCGCCTCGCCCTGGACCAGCGCGTCGATGGTCGGGCAGTGGCGCGGCGATGCCCCGCGCGCGCTGATCATGCATTGCGATTTCCTGTCGGCCTATCCTTATCGCTGGCTGCAGGGGATGTTCTCGATCTCGACGATCGACCGCCGGCTCGAATGGTATTGGCGGCATTTGCGCAAGCTCGATCGCCAGTTCGACTTCGTGGTGAGCGCCAGCGACGATTTGACGCAGCGTTTGCGCGCCGGCGGCGTGACCAAGGCCCAGACCATTCCGATGGGCGTGCAGCCGGGGGTTTTCTCTCCCGATCTGCGCGACGAGGATTTGCGCCGCGAGATGCTCGAACAATGCGGCCTGCCGCCCGAGGCGACGTTGCTGGTCGGGCTTGGCCGCATGGCGCCCGAGAAGCGCTGGCCGATGATCTGCGAGGCGGTGCTGGCGGCGGGATCGCACCACGCCATCGGGCTGGTCCTGTTCGGTGCTGGACGCGATCGCGCGCGGGTGATTCGCGCGACGCGCGGGTCGCCGCATATCATCGTCGCCCCGGCGATCACCGATCGCGACCGGCTGGCGCGGATGCTGGCCAGCGCCGACGCGCTGATCCATGGCTGTGAGGCGGAGACGTTCTGCATGGTCGCCGCCGAGGGCGCGGCGAGCGGGCTGCCGCTGATCCTGCCCGATCGCGGCGGTGCCGCCGACCATCACCGCCCGGGATGCGGCATCCGCTATGCCGCATGTGACGCGCGCGATCTCGGCGAGCGGCTGACGGCTTATCTTGGCGACGATCTTCATGGGGAACGTCGGCGTGCCGCGGCGCTGGCGCCGCAGGTGCGGTTGATGGACGCGCATTTCAGCGATCTGTTCGCGGTTTACGAGCGATCGGTCGCGCGTGCGGCGGCGTGATGCGCGGCCGATCGCGCCGATCGAACGCACCCACTTGAAGGCGGACGCAGGCAGTGCCACGACGCGCATCCGATGACCGCAGCAGGCGCCCCAATCTTCTATGATCCCTCGGGCCGGCGGCGGCGACGCTTCGCGCTCGGCGTCGCGGCGTTCATCGTGCTGCTGCTACTGTCCGCGGTGGTGTTCGGCGCCTCGATCGGGATCGTGCCGTCGCAACCGTTGCTGCCGATCAACACCGAGCGGCCGCTGCACCGGCTGGCGCCGCCGCACGACACCCTGCTCAAACGCACTGGCCGCACGATCGACTGGTATGGGCGTAAGCTGACCGGCGAGACGCGGTCGAAGGAAGCCAAGACCGTCGGCAACGTTCCGCTGGCGATCGCCTTCCACGTGCCGTGGGACGGGCAGAGCGCCGAATCGCTGCGCCGTCACATCAACGATCTCGACTGGGTGATTCCTGGCTGGGTTTCGGTCACCGGACCGAAGCACACTATCACCGTGTTCAGCGATACCGCGGGGCGTGCCGTGATCAATGGCGCTGCGCACCGCCCGCTGATCCTGCCGATGATCCAGAACGCGATCCAGGGGCAGTTCGACGGACCCGGTATGGCGGCGATGCTCCACGACCCGACGCTGCGCAAGGCGTTCCTCGACAAGCTCGAGCCCTGGCTGCTCGCCAACCACGCGGCGGGCGCGATGTTCGATTTCGAGCAGCTGCCGCCATCGGCGCAACGCGACTATCTCGCGTTTCTCGCCGAGGCAAACACCCGATTCGACCGACACGGTTGGCTGATAACGATCGCGGTGCCAGTCGGTGACCGGTCGTGGAACCTGCCGGCATACGCCAAGATCGTCGATCGCATCTTTCTGATGTCGTATGACGAGCATGAGAATTCGGGCGATCCCGGGCCGGTCGCATCGCAGGCTTGGTTCGCGCGCGCCGTGGCCGATGCGGCGCACGGCGTCTCGGCATCGAAGCTGGTCGTGACGATCGGCAGTTACGGTTACAACTGGTATCCCGGTGGCGGCGATCCCGTCACGGTCGAAGAAGCATGGCAGATAGCGCGCGATTCGGACGCCATGCCGAGCTTCGATTCGGCGAGTGGCAATTCGGGCTTCTCGTACGAGGAGGATGGCAAGAAACACGTCGTCTGGTTCCTCGACGCGGCGTCCGCCTACAACCAGATTGGCTTTTTGCGGCGTGCCGGCCTGGGCGGAATCGCGTTGTGGCGGCTGGGATCTGAAGACCCCGGCATCTGGTCGATCTTCGGTCGATCGCATCCCACGCTGCCACCGGCCAACGTGATCGAGGCGATCCCGAACGGTACCGATGTCGACATCGAGGGTCGTGGCGAGATCCTGAAGGTCGGGGCGACGCCTGCCGCCGGACAACGCAAGGTGACGACCGGGCGCGACGGCGGCATCACCGCGGTCGATTTCCTGACGTTGCCCAGCCAGTATATGATCCAGCGGACCGGCTATAGTCCCAACAAGATCGCGCTGACTTTCGACGATGGTCCCGATCCGCAATGGACACCGAAGATCCTCGACATCCTGAAGCGTTACAACGCGCCGGCGACCTTCTTCATGGTCGGGGAAAACGGACTGACCGAACGCGGGCTGCTCGAACGCATCGTGCGCGAGGGACATGAGGTCGGCAGCCACACCTATACGCATCCCAATCTCGCCGGCGCCTCGGCGACTGACACCGATATCGAACTCAACGCCAATCAGCGGTTGTTCCAGGCTTTCACCGGGCGCTCGCTGCGTCTGTTCCGCGCGCCTTATTTCGGCGATGCCGAGCCTACGACCGCGGACGAACTCGTGCCCGTTTATCGCGCGCAGCAGCGTGGCTATATTTCGGTGGGACTCCATGTCGATGCCGAGGATTGGCAGCGGCCGGGCGTCCAGGCGATCATCGACAATGTCGTTGATGGCGTCGCCAAGCGCGGCACCGGCTGCGCGTCGGGCGACGATTTACAGTGTAGCCACAATATCGTCCTGCTCCACGATGCCGGCGGCGACCGTCAGCAAACGGTCGAGGCGCTGCCGACGATCATCGAGAAGCTGCGCGCCATGGGCTTCACCTTGGTGCCGGTGTCGGAACTCGCCGGCCTGTCGCGCGACCAGGCCATGCCGCCGATTTCATCAAGTGACCGAGCCGCGGCCCAGGCGGATTTGTTCCTGTTCGGTACGATCGGCGCGGTGGTCACCGCGTTGGGCTGGATATTCCTCTTCGCGATCTCGATCGGCATCCTGCGCGCGGTGATCCTGTCGGCGCTCGCGCTGATCCAGGCGCGGCGCGAGGGACGGACGGTGTTCCCGGCGATCGATCCCGATCGCTTCGTGACGGTGATGATTCCCGCTTATAACGAAGAAGCGGTGATCGAGCGGTCGATCCGGACGGTGCTCGCCTCGACCGATGTCAGGATCGAAGTGATCGTGATCGACGACGGATCGAAGGACCGCACCAGCGAGATCGTGCGCGACGCTTTCGCCGACGATCCCCGGGTGCGCCTGTTGACGCTCGAAAATGGCGGCAAGGCGCGCGCGCTCAACCGGGGCCTCGACCTCGCGACCGGCGAGATCGTGATCGCGCTCGACGCCGATACCCAGTTCGAGCCGACCACCATCGCGCGACTGGCGCGCTGGTTCGGCGATCCGAAGCTCGGCGCGGTGGCGGGCAATGCCAAGGTTGGCAACCGCGTCAATCTGGTCACCAGATGGCAGGCGCTCGAATATATCACCGCGCAGAATCTCGAGCGTCGCGCGCTTGCCAGCCTCAACGCGATGACCGTGGTGCCGGGCGCGGTCGGCGCGTGGCGGCTCGAGGCGATCCGCTCGGTCGGCGGCTATCCCGACGATACATTGGCCGAGGATCAGGATCTGACCATCGCCATCCAGCGTGCCGGATGGAAAGTCCATTACGACCAATTCGCCGTCGCCTGGACCGAAAGCCCGGAGAATTTCAAAGGCCTCGCCAAACAGCGCTTCCGCTGGGCCTATGGCACGCTGCAATGTCTGTGGAAGCACGGCACGATCATCGGCCGTGGCAAGCCGCGTGGCCTCGCCTGGATCGGTCTGCCCCAGGCGATCGTGTTCCAGATCGTGCTCGCCGCGATCAGCCCGATCATCGACCTCGCGCTGATCGTCAGCTTCGCGCTGACCTGGCTCGCGGTCGAACAGCACGGCTGGGACCAGACCCAGCACAGTATCGAGAAGATGCTGGCCTATTGGCTGATCTTCACCGCGATCGACCTGCTTTCGGCGATCGTCGCCTTCGCACTCGAACGCCGCGAGAAATGGTCGCTGCTGTGGCTGCTGATCCCCCAGCGGATCGGGTACCGCCAGGTGATGTATTATGTCGTGCTGAAAGCGATCACCCAGGCGCTACGCGGCCCGCTGGTCGGCTGGGGCAAGCTGCAACGCACCGGGCGGGTGCAGACGGGGTAGGGGCATGATGCGGCGGCCTGGAATGGTATTGGCGGCGCTGGCATTATTGGCGCCGCCAACGGCGGTGGCGAAGGGTCAGTCCGTCCGTGCGCGTGTAATCGCGATCGTGCAGGCGAAATTGCCAACGGCCAAAATTATGCCGACCGATCCGCAGGGGTTCGATCTCCAGCTTCCCGGCCGCGACGCGCAGCAGATCAGCGTCGCTCGAGTCGCCGATTTTTGCTCTGTCAACGACGCGGCGTCGTGCGACGGCCAGGTTAGGACTTTCGCCGACAGTGTTGTATCGCTTGCCACGACCGACTTTACCGTGACCCAGGCCCGGCTGCGCGTGGTGGTGCGCGGCAAGCCCGACACGGATGGCTATCTTGCGACAATCGCTGATCCGACGAAGCGTCCGCTGGTCCGCCCGCTATTCGAAGGGGTGTCGGCGGTGCTGGCCGCCGATTTCCCGAAAGGAACGCGGATGGTGACGAGCGAGGATCTCCGCGAGTTGAAGCTCGGTGCGGACCAGGCGTTCGATCTAGGCACGACACAAGTGCTCGCCGATCTTCCTTCCGTGCCCAAGCTCGCCGAAATTGACGGCAAGATCATTCTGATCAACGGTTACGATTATGGTGCGAGCGTGATGCTGCAGCCCGATCGCTGGCGCGCGCTCAATGAGGCCAGCGGTGGGCGGCTCTACGTCGCCATCCCGGGTGACGATGAGGTCGTCGTCGGGACAACGAAGACGGCCGACGATCTTCCCAAGCTGCGCGAATTGATCAACCAGGAATATGGCCGATCGCCGCGCGGCATCTCGTCGCTCGTTTATCGATGGTCGCCAGCCGGCTGGATCCCGGCGAAGTAGCGTTCATTCCCGTATCAGTCGCGGTCCGCTCGACTCCCGACCCAGCCGGTCCGCGGGGTTGCGCAACGGACAATCCTCCATCGACAGACAGCCGCAGCCGATGCAGCTGCCGAGCTGATCGCGCAATGCGGTGAGCTGCGCGATGCGATGGTCGAGATCGTCGCGCCATGCCGCCGACATGCGCCGCCAATCCTCGCCCGAGACCGGGCGATCGGCTGGGAGCATGTCGAGCGCCGCCTTGATCTCGCCGAGTGGGATGCCGGTGCGTTGCGCTACCTTGATCACCGCTACCCGGCGCAGCACGCCGCGGCGGAACCGGCGCTGGTTGCCGCCCGACCGTTCCGCGCTGATCAGGCCCTTCGCCTCGTAGAAATGGAGCGTCGACACCGCGACGCCGCTGCGCCGCGCGACCTCTCCGACCGACAGCATTGCGGGGGTGTCCTGCATGCGAAAAGTCCCTTGACCTTAACCAAACTTGAGGTTGCATAGGCCTGTCTCGCGGCGCCGGCAATCGTCCGGCGCCGGGTTCACGACCATCAGGAGACATCATCCATGGCTACCGCTCCCTTTTATCGCGTCGACAAGTTCATCGTGCCGGATGCGGCGCGCCAGGCGTTCATCGATGCGGTCGACGAAACCGATGCCGTGATGCGCACGCAGCCCGGCTTCGTCCGCCACGATCTGCTCGAACAGGTCGGTGGGCCGGGCGAGTATAATTTCGTCACTGTCGCCGAATGGGAAAGCGATGAAGTAATCCCGATCGTCGCCGCCGCGATCGCGCGCCACCAGGCGAAGCGGCAGTTCGATCGTAACGCCTTTTTCGCCGCGCACGGCATCCGCGCCGACATCGCGACTTATCGCGCGCTTTGAGGCGCTCGCCGCGCGGTGTATGCGCGGCGGCATGGTCCAGTCGTTCACGCGCCGCCCGGTGTTGGGCCTTGTTCTGGCCGGATTGGCCGCGCTGTCGATCGGCGCGGCGCCATCCGCTCAGGCGCCGATCGTCCTGGCTGCGGCGAGCCTGCAGGAATCGCTGACTGCCGCGGCGGACACCTGGGCAAAAGCGGGGCACCCACGGCCGGTGATCTCGTTCGCCGCGTCGTCCACCTTGGCGCGTCAGGCCGAAGCGGGCGCGCCGGGCGATGTGTTTGTCTCGGCCGATGAGGAGTGGATGGACGCACTCGCGGCCAAAGGCTTGCTCGCCGCGGGGACGCGCGTCGATCTGGTCGGTAATCGGTTGGTCGTGGTCGAGCCTGTTGGCCGGCATTCGTCGATTCCGGCCGGCGGGGTCCGGCTGGCGCGGATATTAAGCGCGGGGCCGCTGGCGATGGCCGACCCCGACAGCGTGCCGGCCGGCAAATATGGCAAGACCGCGCTCGAGAAGCTCGGCGCCTGGACCGCGGTCGCCCCGAAGGTGGTGCGCGCGGAGAATGTCCGTGCGGCCTTGGCGCTGGTCGAGCGCGGCGCGGCGCCGTTCGGGATCGTCTATCTGACCGACGCCAAGGCGTCGTCTAAGGTACGCGTGGCGGGCGTGTTTCCGCCGACCAGCCATCCGCCGATCCTGTACCCGGTCGCCCGGCTGGCGCGATCGACCAATCCGGAGGCCGAGGGGTTCCGCCGCTTCCTGCTCTCGTCGCGCGGCCGCGCGATCTTCGCGCGATTCGGTTTTAGAGCGCCGACGCGGTGATCGATCCTCTTCGTCATGCCGGGCTTGTTCCGGCATCCACTGCGCAACAACTCCTCAGCTCGGCTGGGGAGGAGTGGACCCCGGCACAGGGCCGGGGTGACGATGAAATCGGGGGCATAGCTTGACCCCCGAGGAATGGGGAATCGTCGCGCTGTCGCTACGCGTCGGGTTCGTCGCTACCCTCGCGACATTGCCGGTCGCCTTCGCCATCGCCTGGCTGCTCGCGCGCGGACGTTTCCCCGGCAAGATCCTGATCGAGGCGATTGTGTATCTGCCGCTGGTCGTGCCACCGGTGGTCACCGGCTGGGTCCTGCTGCTGGCTTTCGCGCCGGGCGGGCCGCTCGGTTTCTTCAGCGACGGCGTGCTGTTTCGCTGGACCGGTGCAGCGATCGCCGCCGGAATCATGGCGCTGCCCCTGATGGTGCGCGCGATCCGGCTGTCGATCGAAGCGGTTGACCGCCGGCTCGAAGGTGCGGCGCGGACCTTGGGGGCGGGGCCGTGGCGCGTCTTCTGGACGATCACCTTGCCGTTGAGCCTGCCGGGCCTGCTGGCCGGCACCGTGCTCGGCTTCGCGCGGTCGCTCGGCGAATTCGGCGCGACGATCACTTTCGTTTCCAACGTGCCGGGCCAGACCCAGACTTTGCCGCTGGCGATCTACGCCGCGCTACAGCGCCCCGACGGCGATGCGATCGCGCTCAGATTATCCGCGCTGTCGGTCGCGGTGGCGCTGGCGGCACTGGTCGCCTCCGAACTGCTCGCGCGGCGGATGCGCGCGGCGATGGTCCATGGCGTTTGATCTCCACGTCTCGAAGCGGCTCGGCGACGCCGAGATCGCGCTGCGGCTGGAGGCAGGCGAAGGCCTGACCGTGCTGTTCGGCCCGTCGGGCGCGGGCAAGACCAGCGTGCTCCATATGGTGGCGGGGCTGCTGCGGCCCGACCGCGGCCATATCCGGGTCGGTGGCGCCGAACTGTTCGGCGAGGGCATCGACGTACCGCCCGAGCGCCGGCACGCGGGCTATGTTTTCCAGGAATCGCGGTTGTTTCCGCACCTGAAAGTTGCGGCGAACCTGCGCTACGGCGCGGGGCGGAGTGCGGCGATCGACGACGTCGTCCAATTGCTCGATATCGGGCATTTGCTCGACCGCTGGCCGCGGACGCTGTCAGGTGGAGAGGCGAAACGTGTCGCGATCGGCCGCGCCTTGCTCAGCGATCCCGCCTTTCTGCTGCTCGACGAACCAACCGCGTCGCTCGATCGCGGCCGCGCGCAAGAAGTCGAGCGCGCGATCCTCGACATTCGCGACAGGCTGCGGCTGCCGATCCTGATGGTGACGCATGATCGTGGCCAGGCAGAGCGGCTGGCGACGACAATGGTCGAGATCGATCCGATGCGGACGTGAATTCGCGGGTTTGTCATCGTGCGATGCGATAAAAGCTATCTCACTTGGGCAGGGGCAACGCGATGGACAGCGCCAGCAAGGACGGATTTCACCTGAAATTGTGGCGTGGCGAGCGCATGTGTCTGATCGGCATGGACGTCGACGCGCCGGAACCAGATTTCGTCGGCTTCGCGATCGAGGTCCTCCATCCGGGTGGGACCGAGTTCGCGCCGCTACGCAATCGTCTGGCCTTTTCCTATCCGGCCGGAAGCAAGGTCAATGGCGACGTCCAGTTCCCCTCGACCGAGGCGCCTTTTCAGAAATTCCGCTGGGTGCATTTCCCTTACGATCCGATCGACGGCCTCTATTCCTATCGCGTGACCAAGATGCACATGCCGGCAGAGGGGCCGCTGGTCGCCGGAACGCAACTCGTCGCCACCATCAACCTCAATCCCGTCACGCATCCGGGTTTCCTCGACATCGGTTTCACTCGCGCATTCGCGTCTTCGCAAGCCTATCGCGACAAGTTCGGGAATCGCGACGACATTCTGCCGGCAACCAACGCCGTGGGTCTCGAATTCTCGCCGCCATTCGACCCGGCGATTGCGAGCGACGACAATCCCTATACCTGGCTCGGCTTCGAGGCCGCGGCGATCGTACAATCACTGGTCGATGAGGCAGTCGCGGACACGACGCTGGCCGTGGATTTCTTCGCCTATGACCTCAACCTCGGCTGGCTGGTCGATCGCCTCGAGAAGCTGGGACCCCGGCTGCGCGCGGTGATCGATGACAGCCCCAAGGATCACAACCAGCCTGACGGCGCCGAAGGGAAGGCATCTGCGCGGCTGTTGGCGAGCACCGGCGGCCAGATCGTCCGGATGCATTTCAAGGGACTGCAGCACAACAAGGTGATCATCCTGCGGCGCAACGGGGTGGCTCAACGCGTGCTGCTTGGGTCGACCAACTTCAGCTACCGTGGCTTCTACATCCAGGCGAACAATGCGTTGCTGTTCAGCGATCCTGCTATCGCCGGACTGTTCGGCGATTATTTCGACGCGGCGTTCCACCAGCCCGAGACATTCTCGGCATCGGAGATGGCCCGCAAATGGTACGCCTTCACGACGCCGGGTAAGCCGATCGTACAGATCGCGCTGTCGCCGCATTCCGATAAAGAGATAGGGCTGTCCCCGGTCGGCGCGGCGATCGATCAGGCGACCTCGTCGGTCTTCTTCTCGATCGCCTTTCTCAACCAGACCAAGAGCGGGTCGGTGCGGACAGCGATCGATCGTCTCGCGACGCGACCGATATTCAGCTACGGCGTGGTCGACAAGGCCGGCGCCGAGCCCAAGGCCGGTGCCGAGGCCAAGCCGAGCAGGCTCGATGTCTACAAGCCCGACGGCACGATCGGCGTGGTCGACTTCGGCTATCTCGCCAAGAACGCGCCGCCGCCGTTCGGGGCCGAGTGGCAGGGCGGTAAAGGCATCAACCTGCACAACAAGTTCGTCGTCACCGATTTCGGCCTGCCGACCGCCAAGGTCTTCACCGGGTCGTCCAACCTGTCACCGAGCGGCGAGGGCGGTAACGGCGATCACCTGGTGATGATCCAGGACCCGATTGTCGCCACCGCTTATGCGATCGAGGCGGTGCGCTTGTTCGACCATTTGCATTTCCGCTCGAAAATGAAGGACGCGAAGGTCAAACCAAAGGGCGCCAAAGCCGGCGACGCATCGCCCTTGACGCTCGCCAAGCCGACCGCGCTGAGCGGCAAGCCGGCCTGGTTCGAACGCTATTACCGGGCCGATAGCCAATATCTCCGCGACCGATTGTTGTTCGGCCACTGACGGCCGGCGCCMAGCGAGCGCCGGCCGTCTCTGCAGCGGTCAGCCGCCCAGGAAGTCCATCTTGCCGATCGGCACGCCCTTCATGCGCAACAGCGCATAGGCGGTCGTGACGTGGAAATAGAAGTTCGGGTGGACGAAGCCGAGCAGGAAATCGCGCCCGGCGAACTTGAACTCGCCATTGGGGAATTTGAGCAGGACCTCGGCCTCTTCCTTGCCGTCGATCGCTTCGGCGGGCACCGACTTCACGAAGTCGATCGTCTTGGCGATGCGTGCCTTGACGTCGTCGAAGCTTGCCTCATTGTCCTCCATCACGACATTCTCGACCCCGCCGAGGCGCACCATGCAGCCCTTGGCCGAATCGCTGGCGCGCTGGATCTGCGAGATGAAATTGCCCATGTCCCCGATCAGCCGGGCGTCGAGCAGTTCCTGCTCGTCGATTCCCTTGTCGGCGGCGAAGGCGCGGGCCTTGTCGATGATCTTGTCGAGATTGGTCAGCGCGCGCACGAAGACAGGCGCGGTAAGGGCGTAAAGTTCGGTAGCCACTGGATTCTCCCCTAGAGAAACGGGCTGCCGATCGGCGCCCGCGAGCAGGACATAGGACTTGGGTTGCGAATGAAAACCCGTCTCGTTCAGTTTTTTACCGTTTCGCCAAAAATTCAGCGCGTGGCGGCGATGAACGCCGTGCGAAACTGGTCGAGATCGCCGCCGGCGACATCCGACACCGCCCAGAAATCGAGATCGCCCTGGCGCCAATGGACGAGCGTGTAGCCATCGCTCGCCATCGTCTCGCCCGAGGGTGCCTTGCCCGCCGGCCAGGCGAAGACGTTGATCGTGTGGAGATTGCGGCGATAGACGATCGCCGGGACGACGCGGCCGCCGATATAATCGAGCCGTCCGCCGACCAGCGGGAAACCCGCGGCCTTGAGGTCCGGAGTGGGTGGCGAGAAGTCGATCTTGCCGTTGAACCACGGCTTGACGACGTGGCGGTCGGAGGTCGGGATGTCGACCAGATGGTCGGCAAGCAGCGAGCGGACATGGCTCGCGACCATCTGCTGCTCGAGCCCGCTCGTCGCCGATTGCTGCGGAATGGCCAGGGTCAGCGCCAAGCCCGCCGCGATCGCCCCGCCGGCACCCCAGCCGAGCCGCGCGGGCCACGGATTGGCGGCGCGCTGAGTGGTGGGCAGCGCGGCATCGATGCGATCGCGCAGGCCTTCGGGCGTGGCATGGCGCAGCGCCGGATCGGCGACGATCTGGTGGAGGTGCTTCAATTGCTCGAACTCGGCCGCGCAATCGGGGCAGGACCGCAAATGCGCCTCGACCGTCGCCACATTGGCGGCGTCGAGTTCGTTGTCGAGCAGTGCATGGAGCAGCATCGGATCGGGACATGTCATGCCTGGCGCTCCTGTTGCCCGGCGGCGCGGGTGGGAAGCAGCAGCTTCGCCAGCATCTCGCGCGCGCGCGCCAGCCGGGACATTACGGTGCCGATCGGCACGCCGGTCACCGAGGCGATTTCGCGATACGACATGTCTTCCATCTCGCGCAGGATCAGGGTTTCGCGAAAGGGTTCGGGAAGCGCGGCAATCACCCCGCGCACCGTATCGACCTCGCGCGCACGGGCCAGCGATTCCTCGGGCGTGTCGCTATCCGCCGGAATCGCGGCAACCGCTTCGGATTGCGCTTCGGACAAACTCGCATCAGACACCACGACCCGCTCGCGCCGGATCTGCTCGCCGACGCGATCGCGCCAGCAATTGCGAAGGATCGCGAACAGCCAGGCGCGGGGCGGCCCGCCGCGATAGGTCTCGAACGAGCGGAACGCGCGCAGGAAAGCCTCCTGCACCACGTCCTCGGCGATGCTGGCGTCATTGGTCAAATAGCGGGCCAGATTATAGGCGGCGTCGAGGTGCGGCAGCATCAGTTCGCGAAAGCGCAGCTCGGGACCGGGCTTCACGTCCCGACCGCCGACCAGTCTTGGGCGAAACCCGCCGATCACCTCTCCGCTCTCCGCCTCAGCGCGCCGCGACGGTCACTTTGCCCGTCATCATCGGATGGAGCGAGCAGAAATAGGCGACCTGGCCGGACTTGGTGAAGGTGAAGCTGAACGACTGGCCGGTGTCGAGCACCTTCGACCGGAAGCTCTTGTCGGTCGCGACCACGGTGTGCGGGATATCGTCGTCATTGGTCCAGGTGACGGTCTGGCCGACCTTCACCGTCACCATCTTCGGGCCGAAGGTGAAGTTGGAGATATGGACCGCAACCGGACCGGAGGCAGCTGGCGTTGCCGCGGGGCGAGCCGACAAGGTCTTGCCCCGGGCCGATGCCGCGACAGGGGGATGGGCGCGGCCCGAGGCAAGTGAGGTCATGACCGCCGCGACAGGAATGAGCACGGCAATCATCAAACGGGAGTGCATCTCAAATCTCCAAAGGTTCTAGGCGAGCGTGGAATCGATCAGCGCGATCCGCTGGTCGCCGCGACGGAAAGTCACGTCGGTGATGCCGAGCACCGAGCGGAGCTGGCCCGGCGGCACGACTTGCGGGCCGGGCGAGGGGGCAGTGCCCGGCGCAGGCTGCGGAAAGGCGGTCGAGCGTGCGGTGTGGAAGGTCATCCGGCCTTCGACCTTCTGCACGATCTGATGGATATGGCCGTTGAGGATCGTCACCGAGCCGAACCGCTTGAGCAGCGCCAGCGCCGCCTGCGCGTCGCCGGTGCCCCAGCCCCATTGTTCGTAGACTGTCCACAGCGGGATGTGCGCGAACACCACGATCGGCGTGGACGCGCTGCGGCCCGCTAGGTCGGCCTTGAACCAGGCGAGCTGCGCGGCGCCGAGATTGCCCATGCCGCCGGGCTTGAGGTCGGCGACGTTGACCAGCCCGACGAAATGCACGCCCTGATGGTCGAAGCTGAACCAGCCGGCGCCTTTGCTGCCCTTGCCGTGGCGATCGAGAAACGCTTTGCCGCCGCCTTCATCGACCATGTCGTGCTCACCCGGGACGAAGAAGGCGGGAATGCCCGTCTCGCGCAGGATCTGGTCGGCATCGTCGAATTCGTTATCGCGCGACAGCTGCGTGATATCACCGGTGTGGATGATGAAGTCCGGCTTGACCGCCAGCGCCTTCACCTTGGCGATGGCTTCGCGATACGTCGCCCGCGCGTCGGGATTGGCCGCCTTGTCGAAGCCGATATGGCTGTCGCTGAGCTGGAGGAAAGTGAAGCCGGCGGTAGGCGCGGTGCCGGCGCCGGCGCTGTCCAGAATGGCGCTGCGGGCGATACCGCCGCTCAGCGCGTAGAGCGCGCCGGTGCCCGCCCAGGCCATGCATTTCAGCGCCTCGCGGCGCTCGATTTCGCGTCCCATGTCCCTCGCTCCATTGCGGTTCGAGGATCAGGACGGAGGGATGCGGCGGGTTATTCCCGAAAAACAAACGCCGCCCGGAAAATCTCCGGACGGCGTTCGGTGATCCCTTGGCTGATCGGTAGCGGGCTGTGATCGCCCGCACGCGGAATCAGCGATTGGATATTGGATATTGGATCCAATCCTGGGTGCGTCAGAATTTCACCCGGAACGCGCCGCCAATGATCCGCGGCTCGCTGATCATGCCGGTCAGATTGTTGAAGTCGATCGCACTGATCGCGCGGAACTGGTTGGTGATGTTGCGCGCGAAGGCGCTGACTTCGTAACGCGGCGTCGAATAGGCGATCTTGAGGCCGCCTTCGAGCATCGGCCGCCCGCGGAACTCCTTCGCTTCGTAGAGGAAGTAGTTGATGCTGCTGCGATAGGCCCAGTCGGTATAGGCGTAGATTTCACGGCCGTCGCCGAGCGGGATCGAATAACGCGCGGTCCAGTTCGCCACCCAGCGCGGCGCCTGGGGCAGGCGATTGCCGTCGATGATCGCCTGACCCGGGCTCGCCAGCGGATCGGTCACGGTGCACAAGGATCCGCACACGCCGATGGTGATGCTCGGGTCCTGGATCTCGGTGAAATTGTAGCTGCCGCTCGCGGTCAGCGTCAGCTGCGGGATCGGGCGCATATCGAGTTCGGCCTCGACACCATAACCGACCGCGCGCTTGGCGTTGAGCAGATGCGCCGAGTTGGACAAGCCGCCGACCGCGGTGATCTGCAGGTCGTTGGTGCGCCACCAATAGCCGTCGAACGAGAAACGGACGGTGCGATCCGCGGTTTCGCCCTTGATGCCCGCTTCGCCAGACAAGGTGGTCTGCTTGCCCGCAGTGGTCTGCCGGCTGCCGAACGTCACGCGGTCCTGGATCGCCGGGCCGAGATAGCCGGTCGCGGCGCGCGCATAGAGGTTAACCTGCGGCGACACGGCATAGGTCGCGCTGACGTCCCAGGTGAAATCGCCGCCGCTCACCTTGGCGAGGCTCGGCAGCACGGCGCCGAACAGATTGGGCGAATAACCGGTGATCAGGTCTTCCTTGTGGTCGTGCGAATAACGCCCGCCCGCGCGCAACGTCAGCTTGTCGACCGGCTTGTATTCGACCGAGGCGAAGGCACCCCAATTCTCGTTCTTGTTGTCGTGGAACAGATCCTGGTCGAGGTCGGCAGCGCGGCTGCCGGTGGCCGGGAATTTGTAGTCATATTCGTGATATTTGAGCGTCTGGTGGAAATAATAGAGGCCGCCCTGGAGGCGGAATCCGTTGAACTCGTCGCTGACGAACCGCAGTTCCTGGCTGAATTCCGCCGGCCGCGTGATCCCGCCGGTGTTCGACGGGAACAAAGCGTTGTTCAGCCCGAGCGCAGGGAAAACGTAGTTGTTGCCGCCATCGATATCGCCGGTGCTCTCGACCTTGGCCTTCTCGTAAGCAGTGACCGAATAGAGCGTGCCGGCGCCGTCGAAATGGTAATCCAGCCGCAGGTTGGTGCCCCATTGCGTCATGCTCTGGCTGGTATAGCCGTCGAGCGCGACCTTGTTCGGTTCGAACCCGGCCGAGAAATCGTTGCTGCCCTGTTTGAACAGGCCGGCGCGGAACACACGCGGCGTGCCATCGAGATCGCGAATGTGAAAATTGATCAGCGCGTTGAAATTGCCGCTCGAATAACCGAGCTGGAACCGGCCGGCGAGGTCGCGATACCCCTCCAGCTTCTTGTCGGCAAAGCCGGTGGCCGAGGTGTTGGTCACCCAATTGTCGCGTCGCTGGAGCAGGCCCGAGGCGCGGAAGGCGAAACCGCCGCCGAGCGGCAGGTTGAGCGCGGCTTCGGCATTGACCGTATTGAACGTGCCCCAGCTCGCGCTGGCATAGCCGCCGACCTTGTCGTCGGTCGGCTTGGCCGAATCGAGCTTGATCACGCCGGCGGGCGTGTTGCGGCCAAACAAGGTGCCTTGCGGCCCGCGCAGCACTTCGACCGACTTGAGATCGAACACCGGGAACGACTTGAGCATCGCGTTTTCGAGCGCGACATCGTCATAGACCACCGACACCGGCTGCGCGGCATTGGGATCGAAATCGGTGTTGCCGAGGCCGCGTATGTAGAAGCGCGGGAAAGTGCGGCCGAACGACGATTCGGCCTGGAGGCTCGGCGTACGCGACGACAGGAAGCGGATGTCGAGCCCGCCCGAGTTGATCACCGCGAGCTTTTCGCCGCTGATCGAGGTCACTGCGACCGGTACGTTCTTCGACGATTCCGACACGCGCGTGGCGGTGACGACGATATCGCCCAGGCCCTTGTCCGCAGCCTGGGCGGTATCGTCCTGCGGAGCAGGCGCGTCGGCTGCCGGCGGCGCTTTGGGCTCGTCGGCCCGCGCCATGGCGGGGGATGCGGCAAGGATGAGCAAGGCGGGCGAGGCGCCCAGGAGCAGACGGTGCGCCAGCGAGCGGTTGGACAACGAGTTCATGAATCCCCCTGAATCGAAGATCGGCATCCCCGCCGTTGCGACTCCGTGTGTCCCGGATCTTGCGCAAAGTCGTAACATGACCGTCATGGGCCAAAAAGGCCGAGCGATCGCAAGGACTGGGGTGACGGGACGAAAAGCCGCACGGTGATGCGAACTGGCAACAGAGGCGGTTGTTACTTTCCGATTGTCCCCGCCAAGGTGGAGTGATCGGTAGGTTGTCGCACTACCACGATCAGCCGAAAATACTCAGGCTGAAATTGCGGTTGACCTTCCCACCCGCGTCACCCCGGGCTCGTCCCGGGGTCCACCGTGCGGCGACGCCAACGGCCGATGGGTGTGCGGAACGGTGGATGCCGGAACAAGCCCGGCATGACGGTTGAAGCCGATCGGCACAGTACGCCCTCCCGCCGCAGGCGCATCGCAGCTCCCGCGTTCGAGCGATGTAATCGCCACAACGAAAAACCGCCGCCCGGTTGCCCGGACGGCGGTTATTCGTTTCGGCCGAGAGTGCCGAGCGAGGAGCTTATTCGCTCTCGTTCAGATACTCCCCGGCATCCGCGTCGGTGCCGTGGCCGCTCGGCGTGACCCGGGCGAGCGCATCGCTGCCGGTATCGTCGGCAGTGTCACGCAGCTTTTCGGCGGCACGCTCTTCGGCCGCCGAGTTCGGCGCGATCAGCACTTCCTGCAGCGCACGCTGCTGGACGCGGAGCGCGGCGTCGCGGCTGGAGGCCGCCACGCGCAGGCGGTTCATGCCCGCACCGGTACCGGCAGGGATGAGACGGCCGACGATGACGTTCTCCTTGAGGCCGATCAGCGTGTCCTGCTTGCCCTGGACCGCCGCCTCGGTGAGGACGCGGGTGGTCTCCTGGAACGACGCCGCCGAGATGAAGCTGCGGGTCTGCAGCGACGCCTTGGTGATGCCGAGCAGGACCGGCTTGCCCTGGGCGGGCTGCTGGCCGGGGGCGAGCTTTTCGTTGGTCTCGTCCATCTCGGTGCGGTCGACCTGCTCGCCGGCGAGCAGGGTGGTGTCGCCGCCGTCGGTGATCTCGACCTTCTGCAGCATCTGGCGAACGATCACCTCGATGTGCTTGTCGTTGATCTTCACGCCCTGGAGTCGATAGACTTCCTGGATTTCCGACACGAGATATTCCGCGAGCGGCTCGATGCCGAGCACCTCGAGAATGTCGTGCGGATCGGGCGAGCCGCCGATCAGATTGTCGCCACGCTTGACGTAGTCGCCTTCCTGAACGTCGATCACCTTCGACTTCGGGATCAGATACTCCACGACCTCGCCGCCGTCCTCGGGCTGGATCCCGATCTTGCGCTTGGCCTTGTAGTCCTTGCCGAACACGACGCGACCCGAGACCCGCGCGATGATCGCGTTTTCCTTGGGCTTGCGTGCTTCGAACAGCTCGGCGACGCGCGGCAGACCGCCGGTGATGTCGCGGGTCTTGGCGGACTCGCGAGCGACACGGGCAAGCACGTCACCGGCCTGGACGGTGGCATTGTCCTCGACCGACAGCACAGCACCCGGCGCCAGCATGTAGCGCGCGGCTTCGTTGGTATCGACACCCGTCAGCGTCATGCGCGGACGGAGGTCTTCCTTCGACTTGGTGGCGGCGCGATACTCGGTGACGACGCGCTGGGTGATACCCGTCGCTTCGTCGGCCTGTTCGGTCAGGGTCTTGCCTTCGATGAGGTCCTGATACTTCACCGTACCGCCGGTCTCCGTGATCAGCGGCATGGTGAACGGATCCCACTCGGCCATGCGGTCGCCCTTGCTGACGATGTGACCATCGTCGAACATGACGTACGCACCGTACGGGATGCGATCGACCGACAGCTCGCGGCCGTCCATGTCCTTGATCGCGATCTCGCCCGAGCGGCTCAGCACCACGCGGCGGCCACGCTGATCGACGATCAGACGCAGGTCGCGGAATTCGACCGTGCCGTCGGCATGCGCCTCGAGGTTGGACGTTTCGTTGAGCTGCGCCGCGCCACCGATGTGGAACGTACGCATGGTCAGCTGGGTACCCGGCTCGCCGATCGACTGCGCCGCGATGACGCCGACCGCTTCGCCGATGTTCACCGGGGTACCGCGGGCGAGGTCACGCCCGTAGCACTTGCCGCAGACGCCGATCTTGGCTTCGCAGACCAGCGGCGAGCGGATTTTCATCCCCTGGATGCCGATGGCTTCGATCCGCGTGACCGCCGCCTCGTCGAGCAACGTGCCCGACGGGATGACGACTTCGCCGGTCTTGGCATCGACCACGTCCTCGGCCGTGGTGCGGCCCAGGATGCGCTCGCCGAGCGAGGCGATGGTCGACCCGCCCTGCAGGATCGCGCGCATCTCGAGCGCGCGCTCGGTACCGCAATCCTCCTCCATGACGACGCAGTCCTGCGACACGTCGACCAGGCGGCGGGTGAGGTAGCCCGAGTTGGCGGTCTTCAACGCGGTGTCCGCGAGGCCCTTGCGGGCGCCGTGGGTCGAGTTGAAATATTCGAGGACGGTCAGGCCTTCCTTGAAGTTCGAGATGATCGGGGTCTCGATGATCTCGCCCGACGGCTTGGCCATCAGCCCGCGCATGCCGGCGAGCTGCTTGATCTGCGCCTGTGAACCGCGGGCACCCGAGTGCGCCATCATGTAGATCGAGTTGATCGGCATTTCACGACCCGTGACCGGATCCTTCTTCACCGCCTTGATCTCGTTCATCATCGAGTTGGCGACCTGGTCACCGCAACGCGACCAGGCGTCGATCACCTTGTTGTACTTCTCCTGCTGCGTGATCAGGCCGTCCTGATACTGCTGCTCGAAGTCCTTCACCTGATCGCGCGTCTCGTCGACCAATTTGTCCTTGTCCGGGGCGATGATCATGTCGTCCTTGCCGAACGAAATGCCCGCCTTGAACGCGTGCTTGAAGCCCAATGCCATGATCGCGTCGGCGAACAGCACGGTCTCCTTCTGGCCGGTGTGACGATAGACCTCGTCGATCACGTCGCCGACGTCCTTCTTGGTGAGAAGGCGGTTGACGGTCTCGAACGGGACCTTGTGCGACTTCGGCAGGCACTCGCCGAGCAGCATGCGGCCCGGGGTCGTCTCATACCGCTTGAGGTACGAATTGCCCTCTTCGTCGGTCTGCGGAACGCGGCTGATCACCTTGGTGTGCAAGGTAACCGCGCCGGCCTGAAGCGCCTGATGCACTTCGGCCATGTCGGACATCAACATGCCTTCGCCGGGCTCGTTTTCCTTGAGCATCGACAGGTAATAAAGGCCCAGCACCATGTCCTGCGACGGCACGATGATCGGCTTGCCGTTGGCCGGCGACAGGATGTTGTTGGTCGACATCATCAGGACGCGCGCTTCCAGCTGGGCCTCGAGGCTCAGCGGGACGTGCACGGCCATCTGGTCGCCGTCGAAGTCGGCGTTGAATGCCGAGCAGACCAGCGGGTGAAGCTGGATCGCCTTGCCCTCGATCAGCACCGGCTCGAACGCCTGGATGCCGAGACGGTGAAGCGTCGGCGCGCGGTTGAGCAGAACCGGGTGCTCGCGGATCACTTCGTCCAGAATGTCCCAGACTTCCTTGCGCTCCTTTTCGACCCACTTCTTGGCCTGCTTCAGGGTCATCGACAGACCCTTGGCGTCGAGGCGCGCGTAGATGAACGGCTTGAACAGCTCGAGCGCCATCTTCTTGGGCAGGCCGCACTGGTGCAGCTTGAGTTCCGGCCCGGTCACGATGACCGAGCGGCCCGAATAGTCGACGCGCTTGCCGAGCAGGTTCTGACGGAAGCGGCCCTGCTTGCCCTTGAGCATGTCGGACAGCGACTTCAGCGGACGCTTGTTGGCGCCGGTAATCGTGCGGCCGCGACGGCCGTTGTCGAACAACGCGTCGACGGCTTCCTGCAGCATGCGCTTTTCGTTGCGGACGATGATGTCCGGCGCGCGCAGCTCCATCAGCCGCTTGAGGCGGTTGTTGCGGTTGATCACGCGGCGATACAGGTCGTTCAAATCCGACGTCGCGAAGCGGCCGCCATCGAGCGGCACCAGCGGGCGCAGCTCGGGCGGGATGACCGGCACGACCTCGAGGATCATCCACTCGGGGCGGTTACCCGAATCGATGAAGCTCTCGACGACCTTCAGCCGCTTGATGATCTTCTTGGGCTTCAGCTCCGACTTGGTCGTCGCGAGTTCCTGCAGCAGCTGCTCGCGCTCGCCGACCAGGTCGAGCTGCTCGAGCATGATGCGGACCGCTTCGGCGCCGATGCCGGCGGTGAAGGCGTCCTCACCATATTCGTCCTGCGCTTCGAGGAGCTCGTCCTCGGTCAGCAGCTGGAAGCGTTCGAGCGGGGTCACGCCCGGCTCGATCACGATATAGGCTTCGAAATACAGCACGCGCTCGAGCTGCTTGAGCTGCATGTCGAGCAGCAGGCCGATGCGCGACGGCAGCGACTTCAGGAACCAGATGTGCGCGACCGGGGCGGCGAGCTCGATATGGCCCATCCGCTCGCGGCGGACCTTCGAGACGGTAACCTCGACGCCGCACTTTTCGCAGACGATGCCCTTGTACTTCATGCGCTTGTACTTGCCGCACAGGCATTCGTAATCCTTGATCGGACCGAAGATGCGCGCGCAGAACAGGCCGTCACGCTCGGGCTTGAACGTGCGGTAATTGATCGTCTCGGGCTTCTTGATCTCGCCGAACGACCACGAGCGGATACGGTCTGGCGACGCGATGCCGATCTGGATCTGGTCGAAGGTTTCCGGCTTGGCGACCGGGTTCGCGAAATTGGTCAGTTCGTTCATGGGAATGAACCCTTCCTTGAAATTCTTTCCCCTCTCCCGCGGGCGGGAGAGGGAGGGGCCCGCCGCCGCCAGGCGGTGGGAGGGTGAGGGTCTTCTTTCTTCTTCGATCGGCGCGCTGAGAAAAAAGAAGAAAGAAGACCCTCACCCAGCCCTCTCCCGCAAGCGGGAGAGGGCTGATGGCTTAATCCGCCGCGATCACCACGCCGTCCGAATCCACGCCGGGCTCGTCGTTCTTGAGTTCGACGTTGAGACCCAGGCTGCGCATTTCCTTGACGAGCACGTTGAAGCTCTCCGGGATGCCGGCCTCGAACGTGTCGTCACCCTTGACGATCGCCTCATAGACCTTGGTGCGGCCGACCACGTCGTCGGACTTCACCGTCAGCATCTCCTGCAGCGTATAGGCGGCGCCGTACGCCTGAAGCGCCCAGACCTCCATTTCGCCGAAGCGCTGGCCGCCGAACTGCGCCTTGCCGCCCAGCGGCTGCTGGGTGACGAGCGAGTACGGCCCGATCGAACGCGCGTGGATCTTGTCGTCGACCAGATGGTGAAGCTTCAGCATATAGATGATGCCCACCGTCACCTTGCGATCGAACTGATCGCCGGTGCGGCCGTCGAACAGGTCCGACTGACCCGACGGGTCGAGACCCGCCAGCTCGAGCATCGCCGTCACGTCGCCTTCGTGCGCGCCGTCGAACACCGGGGTGCCCATCGGGACGCCGGCCTTCAGATTCTGCGCCAGCTCGACGATCTCGGTACCGTTACGCGCGTCGATGTCCGCCGCATAATGCTCGCCATAGATCACCTTCAGACGATCCCGGACCGCTTCGGGCATTGCGCCCGCCTTGGCGTCCGGATTGGCCTCACGCCAATCCTCGAGCGCCTGGGTGATCTGCTGCCCCAGGCCGCGCGCGGCCCAGCCCAGATGCGTCTCGAAGATCTGCCCGACGTTCATGCGCGACGGCACGCCCAGCGGGTTGAGCACCAGATCGACCGGGGTACCGTCCGCCAGGAACGGCATGTCCTCGGCCGGCAGGATGCGGCTGATGACGCCCTTGTTGCCGTGACGGCCGGCCATCTTGTCGCCCGGCTGCAGCTTGCGCTTCACCGCGACGAAGACCTTGACCATCTTGAGCACGCCAGGCGGCAGTTCGTCGCCCCGCTCGAGCTTCTCGCGGCGGTCCTCGAACTTGTCCTTGATGAGCTTTACCGCGTCATCATACTGACCCTTGACCGCTTCGAGGTCCGACTGGACCTTGTCGTCCTGGACCGCGAACTTCCACCATTCGTGGCGGTCGACGCTGTCGAGCAGGTCCTGATCGATCTCCGAGCCCTTCTTGAGGCCCTTCGGCGTCGCCGTGGCGACCTGACCGATCAGCATTTCCCGCAGGCGCGACCAGGTCGCGCGATTGAGGATCGTGCGCTCGTCGTCCGAGTCCTTCTTCAGGCGCTCGATCTCTTCGCGCTCGATCGCCATCGCGCGCTCGTCCTTGTCGATGCCGTGGCGATTGAACACGCGGACCTCGACCACCGTGCCGGCGACGCCCGGGGGCAGACGCAGCGAGGTGTCACGAACGTCCGACGCCTTTTCGCCGAAGATCGCGCGGAGCAGCTTTTCTTCCGGCGTCATCGGGCTCTCGCCCTTCGGCGTGATCTTGCCGACCAGAATGTCGCCCGGCTCGACCTCGGCACCGATGTAGACGATGCCCGCCTCGTCGAGGTTGCGGAGCGCTTCCTCGCCGACGTTGGGGATGTCGCGGGTGATGTCTTCCGGCCCGAGCTTGGTGTCGCGGGCCATGACTTCGAATTCCTCGATGTGGATCGAGGTGAAGACGTCGTCCTTGACGATACGCTCGCTGATGAGGATCGAATCCTCATAGTTATAGCCATTCCACGGCATAAACGCGACGAGCGCGTTGCGGCCGAGCGCCAGCTCGCCGAACTCGGTCGACGGACCGTCGGCGATGACATCGCCGGTGTTGATTACGTCGCCTACCTTCACCAGCGGACGCTGGTTGATGCAGGTGTTCTGGTTCGAGCGCTGGAACTTCATCAGCGTGTAGATGTCGACGCCCGACTTGCCGGCTTCGACCTCACCGGTCGCGCGGATCACGATACGGGTGGCGTCGACCTGGTCGACGATGCCCGAACGCTTGGCGGCGATTGCCGCGCCCGAGTCACGCGCCACCGTCTCTTCCATGCCGGTGCCGACGAACGGCGCCTCGGCCTGGACCAGCGGCACCGCCTGGCGCTGCATGTTCGATCCCATCAGCGCGCGGTTGGCGTCGTCGTTTTCCAGGAACGGAATGAGCGACGCCGCGACCGACACGAGCTGCTTGGGGCTCACGTCCATCAGCGTGATGTTCTCGGGCAGCGCCATCAGGAATTCGCCGGCCTGACGCGCGGAGACCAGCTCCTCGGTCAGCTTGCCGTCGTCGTCGGTTTCGGCGTTGGCCTGCGCGATCGTGTGCTTGGCCTCTTCCATCGCCGACAGATAGACGACGTCGGTGGTCACCTTATTGTCGATGACCTTGCGGTACGGCGTTTCGATGAAGCCGTATTTGTTGACGCGGCTGAACGACGCCAGGCTGTTGATCAGACCGATGTTCGGGCCTTCCGGCGTTTCGATCGGGCAGATGCGGCCATAGTGGGTCGGGTGGACGTCGCGGACCTCGAAGCCCGCGCGCTCGCGGGTGAGGCCGCCCGGCCCGAGCGCCGAAACGCGACGCTTGTGCGTCACTTCGGAGAGCGGGTTGGTCTGATCCATGAACTGCGACAGCTGCGACGAGCCGAAGAACTCGCGCACCGCGGCAACCGCAGGCTTGGCGTTGATCAGGTCGTTGGGCATGACAGTCGACACGTCGACCGAGCTCATGCGCTCCTTGACCGCACGCTCCATGCGCAGCAGCCCGACGCGATACTGGTTCTCGAGCAGCTCGCCGACCGAACGCACGCGGCGGTTGCCGAGATTGTCGATATCGTCGATCTCGCCCTTGCCGTCCTTGAGGTCGACCAGCGTCTTGACCACCGCGAGGATGTCCTCGGTGCGGAGCGTGGTGACCGTATCCTCGGCATCCAGGTCCAGGCGCATGTTGAGCTTGACGCGGCCGACCGCCGACAGGTCATAGCGCTCGGGGTCGAAGAACAGACCTGCGAACAGCGACTCCGCGGTCTCGAGCGTCGGCGGTTCGCCGGGGCGCATGACGCGGTAGATGTCCGACAGCGCCTGCTCGCGCTCTTCGGCCTTGTCGGCCTTGAGCGTGTTGCGGATCCACGGGCCAGTCGACACGTGATCGATGTCGAGCAGCTCGACGCGGTCGATCCCGGCGGCGTCCAGCTTCTCGAGATTCTCGATGCCGAACTCGTCGCCCGCTTCGATATAGATCTCGCCGGTCTTCTCGTTGATCAGATCGTAGGCCGAATAACGGCCGTAGATCTCCTCGGTCGGGATCAACAGCGTCTCGAGGCCGTCCTTCTGCGCCTTGTTGGCAGCGCGCGGGCTGACCTTCTGGCCGGCCGGGAAGATGATCTCGCCCGACTTGGCGTCGACGATGTCGAACATCGGCTTGGCGCCGCGCCAATTCTCCGGCTGGAAGGGAATCTGCCAGCCGTTGGGGCCGCGGACGAAGGTCACGCGGTTGTAGAAATAGTTGAGGATGTCCTCGGACGTCAGGCCGAGCGCATAAAGCAGCGCGGTGACCGGCAGCTTGCGCTTGCGGTCGATACGGACGTTGACGATGTCCTTGGCGTCGAACTCGAAGTCGAGCCACGAGCCGCGATACGGGATCACGCGCGCCGCGAACAGATACTTGCCCGAGGCGTGGGTCTTGCCGCGGTCATGGTCGAACAGCACGCCCGGCGAGCGGTGCATCTGGCTGACGATGACGCGTTCGGTACCGTTGACGATGAAGGTGCCGTTCTCGGTCATGAGCGGCATGTCGCCCATGTAGACGTCCTGCTCCTTGATATCGAGCACCGAGCGGGCATCCGTATCGGGATCCACCTCGAACACGATCAGGCGCAAGGTAACGCGCATCGGCGCCGCATAAGTGATGCCGCGCTGGCGGCATTCGTCGGTGTCGAACTTGGGCGGCTCGAGCTCGTAATTGACGAAGTCGAGCTCGGCAGTGCCGGCGAAGTCGCGGATCGGGAAGACCGAGCGCAGGGTCTTTTCCAGGCCGGACACGTAGCCGATCGATGGATCGCTGCGCAGGAACTGTTCGTAGGATTCGCGCTGAACCTCGATCAGGTTCGGCATCTGCACCACTTCGTGGATGTTGCCGAAAACCTTGCGGATGCGCCGCTTTGCGGTGCCTTCGATCGCTTTGGTCGCCATGTGGGTTTTTTGCCTCGTCAGCTTGATATTCGTGCCCCGGATCCCCGAGGCGGGCACGCATCGCGACGCAAAAAAGCCGCTCCATCCTACTTCCGTTTCCGGCCGTGGACGGTGCAGCTTCTAGCGTCGTGTGAACCGACAGCTTCCAATTCGATCGACCCGGTGCGCGACGCCGTGTCATTTCCCGAAAGCTGTGGTGAGGAGCGCGATATAGGTAGCGTGTTGGAGAGTGTCAAACGCCTGGCGCATTTTTTCTGGACCAATGTTCAGGCCCAATCTTCAGGCCCTATCTTCAGGCCCAGTCTTCAGGCATCGTTGGGGGTTACATTCTCCTCATCCAGCTTGAGCTGTTTGAAGATTGGCCATTCGGTCAGGTTTCCGCTGCCCTTATTGCAGTCGATCCGCCGCACCAGCTTCCCATCTTTCATCACCAACACGCCCGAGACATTATATTCGGGCTCGATCCGCTCCCCGCTCAATTGCTGCGGCGCCTGCCAGCGGTTGAACAGGATGTAGTTCCACTGCCCGCCGACGAAGCGCAGCGTCTGATCCTCGCCGCGATTGTACAGCGTGCGGTGATAGAAGACGCCGCCATTCGGGCTGCCCGTGAGACTGATCTCCGGCCGACCGGGCGGACCGAAACTATAGATCAGGCGATCGCCGTGCAGGGTAACGGCAATGCGCTTGCCGCCAGCGCGACAAGTGAACACGGTCTGCGGGGCAGGGGCGCTGGAGGCCATGATGGCGCCCAGAATGAGGCCGATAGTCATTTCGGGACTGTATGACCGAAAAAAGTAAGTGCAAAATTGTCCTTTCTTTATAACGATGATTCAATGGGTTGCTCGCCTCATCGCGAAAAACCGCTCGGCCGGACGGCGACGAAACGAGGAACCACGGGCGGGTTCCACTCATTGTGACACCGTCATGAAACAGCAATTTGCCCCCCGCAAAGCCCGCGCACTGGCGCCCCTCCTCGTCGCCACTGCGCTCGTCTCAACCCCCGTCTTCGCGCAGGATACGACGCCGCAGACCGCGCCCGCGCAACCGGTGATCGTCACGCCGCCGGCGACCGCGACGGTGCCGATCCCACCGGTGGTGCGCACGGTACCCGACGGCACGCCGCCGGCTGCGTCGGCGGCCGAAGAACCCGCCGCCAAACCGGCACCGCGCGCCGCCACGGCGACCCGCAGCGCGACGCGGACCACGCGGACAGTGACGCATACCCGCACCGCCTCGGCGGCGCGACCAGCTCCGGCACCGGCTCCCGAGGCGGCGCCCGCCCCGGCACCGCAAGCTGCCGCCCCCGCGCCGGCCCTGGTAACGCCGCCGGCGGATACAACCGCCGCGGCCCCGGCTCCGGCGCCCGCCGCCGCGCCGGCCAATGAACCGGCGGCGCCTGCCGCCGACACGACATCGACCCAGTCGGACACCACCACCACCGAAGTGCCGTTCTGGGCATGGATCGCCGGCGGTATCGCGCTGCTCGCGGTCATTCTCGGCGCGGCGCTCGCCATGCGCGGCCGCCGTCGCGAGGATGATTATGAGCCGGCCTATGTCGAAGACAGCTATGTCGAACCACAGCCTGAGCCGGTGGCCGTCGCTCCGGTGATCCCGCCGGTACCGGTCGCCAAGGCCGAACCGCGCAAGGAGCCCGAATATCTGCGCCGCGGGGCGCCCATCGGGGCCGCTACCGCCGCGATGGAACCAGTCATCGCGGCGCCGGATGCGGTCGAGATGTCAACGCCCCCGGTCGACGAAGTGGCCGAGCTCACCGCCGGCACCGCGCCGATCGCCGAGCGCCCGTGGCTCGAATTCGCGATGCGTCCGGTGCGCGCCGGTACCAATGTCGACGAAGCGCTGGTCGAAATCGAGCTGACCGTGGGCAATTCCGGCACCGTTCCTGCCCGCGACGTGCGCATCTCGACCTTCTTGCTGTCGAGCGATCCCAACGGGACCGAGATGGAGCGCCTGTTGCTGAGCCCGCCGTCGGATGCGACGACCGACCCGGTCACGATCAATCCCGGTGAGGGTAAGCGGATCGACGCCACGCTGGCGTTGCTCAAGTCGGACATGGGCGAGAATTTGCCCGATACGATCCGTCCGATCATCGTCGCCGACGCTCGGTACACGCTCGAAGACGGTAGCGAAGGCCGCACCTCGGCGTCGTTCATGATCGGCGTTACGCCCGAAGAAGGCGGCTCGGGCCTGGATCCGCTCGAACTGAGCCGCTCGTCGATGCACGAAAATGTCGGCGCTGAACTGCGCGGCGAACCGCAACACGCCTGACGCTCCCTCAGGCACGGCGACGCCCGCCCCGGACCTCCGGGGCGGGCGTTTTTGCGCGCTACGCCGAAAGCCGTCACCCCACACAAGTCCGGCATGACGGAGATGGATTCACGACGGATTCGATTTGCGTCCCAGTGCCGTAGCGTCCTAGGACGCTGCAACCCTCCCAAGGAGACTCGGTCGCATGATGAAGAAGCTGGCGTTGCTGCCTCTGGTCGCTCTCGCATTCACTCCAGCGCTCGCGCAGCAGGCGCCGATATGGCCGCCCAAGGGGGACGATGTCCCGGCCAAGTTCACGCCGCCGGTCGCCGCCAATGCCGATTACATCAAGCGCGAAGTCATGGTGCCGATGCGCGACGGGACCAAGCTCTACACCGTCATCGTCATTCCCAAGGGCGCGACCAACGCGCCGATCGTGCTGACCCGCACGCCGTATAACGCCAAGGGCAGGGCGAAGCGCTCCGACAGCGCGTCGATGCTGGCGACCTTGCCGCTGGCCGATGAGATCTTCGTCAAGAACGGCTATATCCGCGTCTATCAGGACATTCGCGGCAAATACGGGTCCGAAGGCGGCTATGTCGTGACGCGCCCGGTGGTCGGGCCGCTCAACGACACCAAGGTCGACCATACGACCGACGCCTATGACACGATCGACTGGCTGGTGAACAAGGCGAACCTGCCCGAATCCAATGGCAAGGTCGGGATGATCGGGTCGTCCTACGAAGGCTTCACCGTGGTGATGGCGCTGCTCCATCCGCACCCCGCGCTCAAGGTCGCGGCGCCGCAGAGCCCAATGGTCGACGGCTGGATGGGCGACGACTGGTTCCATTACGGCGCGTTCCGCCTCGCCAATATCGCCTGGCTCGGCGCGCAGACCGGTTATCGCGGCGACGGCAAGGCGCCGCCGACCGGCGGCTATGACGATTACGACAATTTCCGCGAGGTCGGCTCGGCCGGCGATTGGGCAAAGAAATCGGGCTACGATCAATTGCCCTATTGGAATCGCATGTCGATGCATCCGGCCTATGACGAATTCTGGTCGGACCAGGCGCTCGACACATTGCTCGCCAAGAATCCGTCCGACGTTCCCACGATCTGGGAACAGGGTCTGTGGGACCAGGAAGACATGTGGGGCGCGATCCACAGCTATGAGGCGCTGGTCAAGGCGGGCAAGGCCGGCAACAATTTCATCGTGATGGGCCCGTGGCGGCACAGCCAGATCAATCGAGTTGGCTACGAACTCGGGCCGTTCAAGTGGAATGGCGACACTGCCGCGCAATATCGCGAAGACATGATCCTGCCCTTGTTCAACCAGTATCTGAAAGATGGTCCCGCGGTCAGCGTGCCGGCGGCGACGATCTACAATACCGCGGAGAACCACTGGGACCGCTTCAACGCCTGGCCGGTCGCGTGCGAAAAGGGCTGCCCGGCGCCGCTCAAGCCGATCTACATGCAAGGCGACGACGGCCTCGGCTTCGACAAGGCGGGGGAGGGTGGCGACAGCTATGTCTCCGATCCCGCCAAGCCGGTCCCGCATCTGCCGCGCCCGGTCAATTTCAACGATGGCCGCTGGGGCGACTGGCTGGTCCAGGACCAGCGGTCGTATGACGGGCGCCCCGATGTGCTGAGCTACGAGAGCCCGGTGCTCGATCAGGCAGTGCGCGTGTCGGGCGTGCCGATGGCCGATCTGTTCGCCAAGACGACCGGGACCGACGGCGATTTCGTGGTCAAGGTGATCGACGTCTTCCCGACCGAGAATGCCACCGACCCCAAGATGGGCGGCTATCAGCTGGCGATCAGCCTCGACATCTTCCGCGGCCGCTATCGCGACAGTTTCGCCAATCCGTCGCCGATCCCGGCCGGCAAGGTGCAGGAATACAAGTTCCGCCTGCCGGCCGTGAACCATGTGTTCCAGCCCGGCCACCGCATCATGATCCAGGTGCAATCGACCTTGTTCCCGCTCTACGATCGCAACCCGCAGAAATACGTCCCCAACATCTTCTATGCGAAGAAGTCGGACTATCAGAAGGCGACGGTGACGATCATGCGTGGCGGAAAGACGCCGAGCGCGGTGTGGCTGCCGGTCGTGCCGCTCGCGCCGCCGCAACTGATGCGCTAGGGGGTTCCTCCGCCGCCGTTTGGCGGAGGTTCAGCTAGATCGTGCAATTGATGGGGTCGATGAGGGGTTTTGGAGTTTTGAAGCGCGCGAGCATGTTGCTCGCGGGGGTGGCGGTGCTGCCGGGGGTCGCGGCTGCGCAATCGACGGACAGCGCGCCGCAATCCATCCCTGATCTCGGCGGCTTCAGCCTTCCGCCCAAGCCCAAGCCGACCCCGACGCCGCCGCCATCGGGACCGATCGTCGCGCCGTTCAGCCGGCCGACGCCGATCCCGACCTTCGCGCCCACGCCTGCGCCGACGCCCAGCGCGGCCGTGACGCCGCCGCCGGTCACGACCACGCGGCCCAGCAGCACGGCGCCGACGGCCACCCCGACCCCGCGCACGACGCCGCGTGCCGGCACGGCCGCGCCGCAACCAGCGCCCGCGCCGACCACCGCAACGCCGCCCGCCGCCACTGGAGCGCCGGCCCCCACCGCCACCGCGACGCCCGAGCCGGTGCCCAGCCCGGTACCGACCGCTACCGCCGCGGCACCCGCCGAGCAGCCTTCAGGCGGTTGGTCTTCCAGCACGCTGATCGCGATCGGCGTGGCGGTCCTGGCCTTGCTCGCCGGTGGCTGGTTCCTGTTCGGCCGCCGTCGCCGCGAGGAGGAGTATTACGAGGAAGAGGTCGCCGCACCTGTGGCGCCGCCCGTCGCGCCGCCGCGTCCACCAATTGCCCGCGCGCCGGTCCCGGCCCCAGCGCCGGCGCCGATACCCGAGCCTGCGCCCGCGGCACCGTCCGGCCTGCTCACGGTTCCGCTGCGGCGGATCGCCGAAGGGCTCCAGGCGCCGCCGCAGCCGCCCGCGCCGCCGCTCCCCGCCGGCCTGGTCACCGTCCGCGCGCCGCAATCGCCCGCGCGCTCGCTCGAGGCTTTGCAGCCGGAGCTCGAAATCGTCCTGATCCCGCAGCGCGCCGGCACCGATCCGTCGATGAGCGCGGCGATCGAATATCGTATCGTCATCCGCAATACTGGTGGCGGCGATGCCCGCGACGTCCGCTTCGGCATCTATATGACCAGCGCCAGCGCGCGCCAGGCCGCCGATCTGCAGACGATCTTCACCAATCCGGTCGAGCAGCCGGTAGTCGCGCCGTTCGAGATCCATGCCGGCGGCCAGGTCGAGCTGTCGGGCACCGCGATGCTGCCGCGCGCCAACCTCAACGTCATGACGATCGACGGCAAGCCGTGGTTCGTGCCGGTGCTGGCGATGAAGGCCGAATATCGCTGGGGCGAGAATGTCGGCGCCCCCGGCACCGCCACCGCCGCGCACATGATCGGCATCAACCGCGGGGAAGGGGCCAAGCTCGCCCCGTTCCGCCTCGACGGCGAACCGCGCATGCACCCGAAGGTGGCTGAGCGCCGGGTGGCGTGAACCGAAACTGGTGAACCGCGCTCCTGCGAAAGCAGGAGCCCAGGATGGTGAAGGGAATCGCCTGGGGTCCTGGGTTCCTGCTTTCGCAGGAACACGAGCAAGTCACGCGATAGCCGCAGGTTGCGCGGCAACGTCGTCGCACGTCATTGCAGCGACTTCGGCCCGGTCCAGAATCGGACCTTGGGCGCGCTAGTCGGATCCCGCGATGGCGTCATAACCCTGCCCGCTGAATTCGATCAGGCAGAAACCGTGGCCGAAGGGATCGGCGAACATCGCCAACCTGCCATAAGGCGCGTCGATGATATCGGCTTCCTGGATGGCGCCTGCCGCTTTCGCCCGCATGACGGCGTCTTCCAGGTCGTTCACGACCAGGTCGAGATGGACCGGCGACCAGTGCCTGTCATATCGCCGCGTGTCGCCGCCGGCCGGGCCGATGCGAGTCCCTGCGCTCTTTTCCAGCAGGTAGACCGGCACCTCGGCGCCGAGTAATTCGACGCATCCGGCGCCCAGCCGCCTGCCGACGCGCAGGCCCAGCGCCTGGGTATAGAAAGCCATGCCCCGGTCGATATCCGGGACGTCGATGTTCACGAGGAGGCTGGGCATCCGGGTGGCTCCGCGGGCTAGGGCAAAGGTCAACGGCTGCGCCTGACGCGCCGAAGCTCGCTACTCGGCAACGACTTCGCTGAGCTGCACGATGGGCGCGATGTCCGTATAATTGGCGACGTCCGCGACGATCTCCGCGCGGTGGGGGCCGAACGCCTGCTGGAATGCCACCAGGGTCGGCGAGTAGATGTGGCACGCAGCGACGAACTTCGGCGCGCTTCCAGGTTCGCCACCCGCAAGGCCCTTTTCGATCTCGTAGCGCAGGCAGGCATCGCCGAGCCGTTCCTGGATCAGCGGCATGTGGTGGGTGCGGTAATAATCGTGATCGAACTTCGAGCCGCCATCGGCCGGATAATAGACGCTCATCTTGATCATGGTCGGGCTCCTGGCGAACGCCTCTCCGAGCGTCCGGGGGGCAGTTCTAGCTCACCGACTGGCGAAGCGCATCCAGACTTTAGGTGAAGCGCGTTTGCGAAGCGGCTGGCGACGGCAATAAGCCCCTCCCCTTCAGGGGAGGGGTTGGGGGTGGGGCATATCCGTCTCACCGAGCGCATCGCCAGTGGACAGGCCCCACCCCAACCCAGCGTCAGGTCGGTCAGGCTCCCAGCCTGACCTAAACCGCGCGGGGCGCGGTTTACCTGACGCTCCTGAAGGGGAGGGGCTAAGTCAATAAGAATAGGGCGGCCCCATCGCTGGGACCGCCCTTTCTTTTCTGCTGGCCGTCATGGGAGAGCGGAAGGTCGATCATGCCCCCGGCATGATCTGCGGAATGCGGGGCATTCCGCACCTTCCGCTCCCATGACGTCGGACGTGGCCTGCGGCCACGCCGGCCGGCCTTGCGGGGATGCGGGCCGGAGGCCCGTCTTCCCCGCTGCGGCTTACTTCAGCTCGACGGTCGCGCCGGCTTCTTCAAGCTGCTTCTTGACCTTCTCGGCCTCGTCCTTGCTCACGCCTTCCTTGACGGCCTTCGGAGCCGACTCGACCAGCGTCTTCGCCTCGGTCAGGCCGAGACCGGTGATCGCGCGGACCTCCTTGATGACGTTGATCTTCTTGCCGCCGTCGCCGGTCAGGATGACGTCGAATTCGGTCTTGGCCTCTTCGGCCGGAGCGCCGGCACCGGCGCCACCGGCGGCCGGAGCAACCGCAACCGCGGCGGCGGCGGAAACGCCCCACTTCTCTTCGAGCAGCTTCGAGAGCTCAGCGGCCTCGAGGACGGTCAGTTCGCTCAGCTGGTCAACCAGCGCGTTCAGGTCTGCCATGTATATTCTCCAAAATTTACGTCGCCCCGGCGGAGGCCGGGGCCGTTATCAACAAGTGTACGTTTGCGGCCGGCGACCCCGGCCTGCGCCGGGGTGACGACCAAAGTCGTCAAGCGGCTTCCTTGGCCCCATAGGCGCCAAACACGCGAGCCAGCTGGCCGGCCGGCGCCTGGGTGATGCTGGCGAGCTTTTGCGCCGGAGCCTGGACCAGGCCGACGATCTTCGCACGCAGTTCATCCAGCGACGGCAATGTGGCCAGAGCCTTCACGCCTTCGACGTTGAGAGCCGTCGCGCCCATCGCGCCACCAACGATCTCGATCTTGTCGGTCGTCTTGGCGAAGTCGACCACCACCTTGGCGGCGGCGACCGGGTCGATGGAAGTGGCGAGACCGACCGGACCCGTGAGCATATCGCCCAACGAGAGATAGTCGGTGCCATCCAGCGCGATCTTGGCAAGCTTGTTCTTCGAGACCTTATAGCTGGCACCGGCCTCACGCATCTTCGTCCTGAGCTGCGTCGACTGGGCGACGGTCAGGCCGAGGTTGCGGGTGACGACCACCACGCCGACCTCGGAGAAGGTCTGCTTGAGCTCGGCGACGGCTGCGGCCTTTTGACCACGATCCATGCCATTCTCCACGTTTTGGACCGCACGCCTGACGGCGAACGGCCCGGTTCAAAGCGACCCTGCGGGCGGACCCGCATGGCCAATTCTCCGTCGATGGGGCATGGCGCCGGCCGCTGTCTTCATGGAGAGCGGCAGTCCCGACACGGCGAACCGCGAGCGGGCAAAATTCCATTCCCCGTCTAGGCAGGACATTAAG
>NZ_JBFUIL010000011.1:0-240983 GCF_056401895.1 Sphingomonas sp. P4_D12
CTCTGCGAGGCATCCCCCACCCCCAACCCCTCCCCTGAGGGGGAGGGGCTAATAGAGATCGGCACCGGCACCCTGCCCTCGGCCCCCGAACGCCGCATCGTGCGCATCAACGGCGCCACCACGGCGGCCACGGCGCTGGCGGAATGGCTGACCGTACTGTGGCTCACGCCGGCGATGGACCGGTTGTTCGTCGAGCCCGCCGGCGAGCGGCGGCGCTTCCTCGATCGGCTGACCCTGGCGATGCGGCCCGATCACGCCCAGCACGCCAATCGCTACGAAGCAGCGATGCGCGCACGCAACCGCGTGCTCGCCGACGCCAAGGACCATGGGCGTCCCGATCCGCACTGGCTGACCGCGCTCGAGGCGCAAATGGCCGAGCATGGCGGGGCGATCGATGCCGGGCGGCGCGAGACGGTCGCGGCGTTGGCGGAGCGCTTGGCCTATCAACCCCAGGGGCCTTTCGCGCGTGCCGGCCTGACGCTCGAAGGATGGAGCGGCGCCGACACGCTCGCCGCCGACCTGGCGCAAGGCCGCCGGCGCGATGCCGCGGCGGGCCGCACGCTCGTCGGGCCGCATCGCAGCGACTTGATGGTGACGCATCTCGACAAGGATCAGCCCGCCTCGCTCTGTTCGACCGGCGAGCAGAAGGCGTTGCTGCTCGGGCTGGTGCTCGCGCATGCCGAACTCGTCGCCGACCGCGTCGGCCGCGCGCCAATCCTGCTGCTCGACGAGGTCGCCGCGCATCTCGATCCGGTCCGCCGGGCCGCCTTGTTCGATCGGCTCGCGGCAACCGGCAGCCAGGTCTGGATCACCGGCACCGAACGCGCGCCGTTCGACGACATCGGCGCGGCATCCTGGTTCACCGTCGCCGATGGAACGGTTTCGACCGCCTGAACGTCCCCTGTCCGTGCGCCTAAGGCCGGGTTCAGTCCCGCGCCGCTAGCCCATGTCGATGACACAGGGAGAATAGTCATGAAGATGTTGTTTGCCGCTGCGACCGCTTTGGTTGCGATTGCCACCCCCGCTATCGCGCAGGACCGCTGGGATTGGTCGGGCGGGCGTCCCGACGGCCCCGATTTCCGCATCGCCGGCCCCGGCGTGCGCATCCTCTATCCGGAACTGCGCGAATCGCGCCGCGGACGTGCCTTCGTGATGCGCAATTTCGACCGCAATCACGACCGTTTCCTGACCATCTTCGAGGCGCGCCAGGCCAACCGCGCGTTCGCGCGGATCGCCGGCCCGCGCCGCGGCGGGTTCGACTGGGAGTCGCGCGATCGTGGCTATGTCGTGGAAGAGCGCGGCGGCCGCGGCGGTGGCTGGGATCGCGGCGCGATGCATGGCTATGGCTTCCGCCAGACCGCGCGCGGCGCGACGATGCGGCTCGACGAGGACGTCCTGTTCGCGACCGACAGCGACGTGTTGCGCCCCGGCGCGATCGACAAATTGCGTCCGTTGGCAAGCTATCTGCGCGACAATCCCGGGGTCCGCGTGGCGATCGACGGCTATACCGATTCGCGTGGCAGCGATGCGCACAACCAGGACCTGTCCGAACGCCGCGCGGCGAGCGTGCGCGGGGCGTTCGACGCGATGGGCGTGACTCGCGCGCGCTTCTCGGTCGCGGGTCATGGCGAGCGCGATCCCATCGCGACCAACGCCACGGTGGCGGGAATGCGGCTCAATCGCCGGGTCGAAGTGACCCTGTTGGGCCGACGCGCCAGCGAATTCTGATGCGAAAGGCCGGCACGCGACCCGCAATTGTGATCCTGGGCTCCTTCTCTTGCAGGAGCACCAATTTTCAGCTTGCCGCCGCCACCCGATTGGCGTGGGCATAGATCACTTGCCACTTGCCGCCGCGCTTCGCCCAGATGTCGGAAAAGCGGATGCGCACCGAATAGGGCTTGCCCTCGGACATGCCCTTCATCGTCACCGCGCCGCCCAGCACCGCGCCGTCGCTCCACACCCTGATCACCTGATCGTCGATCGCGAACGGCTCCATCGTGAAGCCCTTGGCAGTGAAATCGGCGATGAATTGCGTCTTGTCCTCGCGCCTGTTCTGGCTGTTGAGCAGCAGAAAATCGTCGGCGAGCACGCGCTTGAGCGCCTCGCCATCGCTCTTGACCTGGGCGAGGTCGAACTCCGCCGCCGCCTTGGCAAGATCGGCCGGAACACCCGGATAGGTTGGCATCGGCTGCGCGGCCGGTGCGTCCGCCGTGGCAGGTGCCGACACCATGAGCGCGGCGGCGATTGCGATCCACTTCATTGCTCTCTCTCCCTATTTCTTGGCGACTATAGCGATCGCAACAAGGGCCACATACCCTCTCCCGCACGCGGGAGAGGGTATGTGGCCCGCCGCCGAAGGCGGTGGGAAGGTGAGGGTCTTCTTTCTTCTATTTCGGCCCAACCGCCTGGAAGAAGGAAGAAGACCCTCACCCAACCCTCTCCCGCACGCGGGAGAGGGCTTATGCTCGACACGCGCCGCTGGCGCCTATTACCATTCAGCCCAGCGTATCGTAGAGCCGCAAGATCCAGCTGAGATCGTAAGCCAGGTAAAGCGCCGCGAACAGCAAGTGGAAGCGGCGATTGCCGGTCCAGGCGGCGACCGCGCACAGGGCGATGCCGACCGCGATCCGCGCCGGATATTCGGGGCCGAGCGCGCGGAAATGATCCGCGCCCTTGATCGCGGTGTCGATCAAATCGGCGGCGAAGGTCGCGGCGAATAATCCGAAGAACCAGCGCCGCCGCGACAGGAAATAGGCTTCGTAGGTGTCGTGCTCGGCAAGATCGCCGGGAAACAGCAGGCAGGCGAGAACGAACCACAGAAAGGCGTAGAGCAGCAGGAACACGAACAACTCGAACCGCCACGCGCCGAGCGAGATCAGCGCGAACTCCCACCACCAGAAATGGACGATCGAGAGCAGGATGACCGCGACCCACAACAAGTGCGTCGCCGACACCGGATTGCGCCCGGGATGCTCGACCATCCGTGCCAGTCCCGACAGGATTCGGGTGAGCCCGAGCCCCAGGACGACGCCCACCAGCACGCGGACGTGGAGGTAGAGTTCGTGCGGATCGGGCGGCTGGGCCATGCCGGATGGGATCATTCCCGGCGGCCATTTGCAAGGGGCGCGATCGCACCCGCGCAACAGGTCCACACCCTAGCCATTTTGCTTCCGTTTTCGGGGGCGAATCCCTATATGCTCGCTATGGCAACACCCCCTCAGACTTCAGATTACGGCGCCGATTCGATCAAGGTCCTCAAAGGCCTCGACGCCGTCCGCAAACGCCCCGGCATGTATATCGGCGACACCGACGATGGGTCGGGTCTCCACCACATGGTGTTCGAGGTTTCCGACAACGCGATCGACGAGGCTTTGGCCGGTCATTGCGACCGGGTCGACATCTCGCTCAACCCCGACGGATCGGTCAGCGTCACCGATAATGGCCGCGGCATCCCGACCGGCATTCATGCCGAGGAAGGCGTGTCGGCGGCCGAGGTCATCATGACCCAGCTCCACGCCGGCGGTAAGTTCGAGAACACCTCCGACGACAATGCGTACAAGGTATCGGGCGGGCTGCACGGCGTCGGCGTGTCGGTGGTCAACGCACTCAGCGAGTGGCTCGATCTGACGATCTGGCGCGACGGCGAGGAGCATTATATGCGCTTCGCCCATGGCGACGCGGTCGCCCCGCTCAAGGTCGTCGGCAAGGCGGCGGAAGGCCAGAAGGGCACGCGCGTCACGTTCCTGCCCTCGCCGTCCACCTTCAAGATCACCGAATTCGATTTCGAGAAGCTCGAGCATCGCTATCGCGAGCTCGCCTTCCTCAACTCGGGCGTGCGGCTGTTCCTGACCGATGCGCGGCACGAAGAGCCCAAAACGATCGAGCTCTATTATGAAGGCGGCATCGCCGCGTTCGTGAAATATCTCGATCGCACCAAAGCGCCGCTTTTCCCGGAACCGATCGCGATCTCCGGCCAGCGCGACGATATCGGCATCGACGTCGCGCTCGAATGGAATGATTCCTATTACGAGAACGTCCTGTGCTTCACCAACAACATTCCGCAGCGTGACGGCGGCACGCATCTCGCGGCGTTCCGCTCGGCGCTGACCCGCACGCTCAATGCCTATGCCGAGAAATCGGGGCAGATGAAGAAGGAAAAGGTCAGCCTGACCGGCGACGATATGCGCGAAGGCCTGACCGCGATCGTCTCGGTGAAATTGCCCGATCCCAAGTTCAGCTCGCAGACCAAGGACAAGCTCGTCTCGTCCGAAGTGCGCCAGCCGCTCGAAAGTCTGCTCGCCGACAAGATGGCCGAGTGGCTCGAAGAGAATCCGGCCAATGCGCGCCAGATCATCCAGAAAGTGATCGACGCCGCCGCCGCGCGCGAAGCCGCGCGCAAGGCGCGTGAAGCGAGCCGCAAATCGGTGCTCGGCATTTCCAGCCTGCCCGGCAAGCTTGCCGACTGCCAGGAAAAGGATCCCGCCAAGTCCGAACTGTTCCTGGTCGAGGGCGACTCCGCCGGCGGATCGGCCAAGCAGGGCCGCGACCGCCATTTCCAGGCGATCCTGCCGTTGCGCGGCAAGATCCTCAATGTCGAGCGCGCGCGGTTCGACCGCATGCTGTCGTCGCGCGAGATCGGCACGTTGATCCAGGCGATGGGCACCGGCATCGGGCGCGACGACTTCAACCTGGAGAAATTGCGCTATCACAAGGTCGTGATCATGACCGACGCCGATGTCGACGGCGCGCATATCCGCACCTTGCTGCTGACCTTCTTCTATCGCCAGATGCCCGAGATCATCACCGGCGGGCACCTCTTCATCGCCCAGCCGCCGCTCTACAAAGCGACGCGCGGGCGGTCCGAAGTGTATCTGAAGGATGAGGCCGCGCTGGAGGAATATCTGGTCGCCGCGGGCGTCGCGTCGAGCTCGCTCGACGGCGTCGGCACCGGCACTGCGCTCCGCGCCTTGGTCGATCATTCGCGCCGCATGCGCTCGCTGATGCGCTTCGTGCCGCGGCGCTACGATCCCGGCATCATCGAGGCGCTGGCGATGGATGGGGTGTTCGATCCCGAGGCCAGCACCGCGCAGCGAGCGGAGCGGCTCCAGGCGACCACCATCAAGCTCGACGGCGGCGATCCCGAGGCGACCTGGACCGCGCAATTGACCGAGGAAGGCTCGCTCCATTTCCAGCGGCTGTGGCGCGGCGTCACCGATCATCACGTGATCGAGGCGGCGTTCCTGGTCTCCGCCGAAGCGCGCAAGCTGCATGGCCTGGCGGCCGAGCAGGTCGACAGCTACGGCAGCGCGGTCAAGCTGGTGCCGAGCAAGGCGCAGGCCGCGGCGACAGCTGCCGAGGAAGCCGCCGCCGAGGTCGACGAGGATGAGGATCTGCCCGTCGTTGTGGGCAAGGGCGAGTCGCTGATCGCGCGGCCGTCACAATTGCTCGAGGCGATCCTGGCGGCGGGACGCAAGGGTCTGTCGATCCAGCGCTACAAGGGGCTGGGCGAGATGAACCCCGAGCAATTGTGGGAAACCACGCTCGACCCGACCAACCGCTCGATGCTGCGCGTCGCGGTCGATCAGGCCGATGTCGCCGATGAGATCTTCACCCGCTTGATGGGCGACGTGGTCGAGCCGCGCCGCGAATTCATCCAGGAGAATGCGTTGAGCGTCGCCAATCTCGACGTGTGACGCGCGACGGTGTTGGGCGACCAAAAACATTGCGAATTGGGCCCAATAGATTGCGAGTTTGGGCCCAAATAGCCGCGCATTCCCTGGTTCCCGCCAGCAGCCTTGATGCGCTTGCCGCATTTGGAGCTGACTAGAGTCTTTTTCAGCTTTGCTGAATCGGTGCCGGCCCACAAAACGCGCCGTTCGTGCGCCAGGCGGTGCATCCAGTAGGCAGCAAGGTCGTTGGCCAGGAACAGAAAGAACAACGACAACCACGCGTACGGCATGTCGAAGATCCGATCCCGATACACCGCTGCCATAACCGCGCCGTTGAGCAGCCCGACAGTTGATCGGGGCCTTGCTATCGGATGGTCGTCACGATCGTTGTCACCGATTCCGGCGCGGCGGTAAGGCGGGCGCCGGGTTTCGACGCGACCCGCACGGCCTTGTGTGCGGCATCGGTCACGATGATCTCGCGCACCGTCGCGTGGGGCAGCGCAATCGTCAGCGCGCGTTCATATGGGCCCGGATTCACGTGAACCAGCACCATCGTTCGGCCGTCCGGCGTCAGCGCACCGATCGTGTCGGCGTCGTCCACCGGGATAAGGCGGTAGCCGGGCCGGATGTGCCGGCTGAACATCGCCATCGCCCAATATTTGGCGGTGATATGGATCGGGTGCGGCGCCTGCGGTGCGGCACGCAAGTCCATCTTGATCAGGCCCCAGTTGGAGCCGGGCGCACCGTTGCGGGCACTGAGGGTCTCCACCGCCTGCCAGAAGACCCAGGCGGAGGGCTCCAACCGTTTTAGATCGTGGATCACATGTTCGGCAAAGGCCAGCGCCGAAGGCATGCCGTCGAAATCCTCGGGCTCCTTTTCCAGAGGAGTGTCGTTCTCGCTCATCCACAGGCGAATGCCGGAGACGCGCGCGATATCGCGCACCGCGGTCTGGTGGACGGTGCCATAGCTGTGGACATTGAGCTGGCCGATGCGCGCGCGTGTAGCCGGCGGATACCCTGCCCAATCGCGAACGAAGAGGTGCGAGTTGGTTTCGTCGGGGGCAGCGATCGTCGTCTTCAGCCCCTGATCCGCCAACGCCACCGCCGTGGCGTCGATCATCGCCGCCTGGCGCCCGGGGCTCCAATGCGCCCCTTCCTGTGTGTTCGCGGCGAACCAGTAATCGGTATTCGGCTCGTTGACCGGCGACAGCGTGCGGAACGTGATGTGGTGGCGCCGCTGCAACTCGCTTACGACGCGGGCAAGATATGTGGCGAACGGCCCCTCCTGTCCGGGACGCAGGTTCTCGTTGGTTCCTTTTTCCGCGCCGGACACCCGCCCGCTGACCGTCATGAACCAGGGCGGCGAATTGGAGAAGGCTTCGAAGATGGGCGCCCGGACGCGCGAGCGGATCGCATCGAGCCACCAGCGCTGGTTGGCGTCGGCCGACCAGTCCCACATCGCGGGATCGTCTGGCTGCCACCACGCATTCCCAATCGTGCCTGCCGGCTGTCGCCAAAAGCCCGGCACCGCGGCGCCTGGGCGAAGATAGGGCGCCGTCGCCGCCGCGTTGCCGCCGCCGATATTGTAGCGTGCGATAGTCCAGTCGAGGCCCTCAGGCCCATAGAATAAATCGGCCAGCCGCTCGCGCGTCGCGTCGGGGTAGCCGCCGGTAACCTCGGCGAACCACGCAAGCGCTGTGCCCCAGCCTTCGAAGACCGGTCCGGGACGCTCAATCGCGGGCCGGATAGTGATCGCGACCTCCGGGGACGCCGCCTGGGCCGACGTTGCCAGAGCCGCGATCGCGGCGAGGGTCGCGCGGATCAGGCGGGACCGGCCTACCAGGGGCCGGCATCTGGTGTGGGCAGGCGGTGCGTCAGTCCGCTGCATCGACCCTAACCGGAAAGCACCATGCCAACGCGTACCCATCGGTATCTCCTCAGCCTCGGCGCGATTGTCATCCGATCCGGGCAGTGTCTGTGCCTGATGCCGATCGTCGCGTTTTCTGCCCGGCCCGCCGCTCATTTGTAGGACTATAAAGATTCAGTCGTGCCGCATCAATGCGGCAGGGCGACCGTTTGGCACGATTATCTGCGCAATGAGAACTCGGTATCCTCCTGCGCTTGATCGATCAGGGCGATCGTCGCATCGCGCGCCCCGGGCGCATCCCCCTCCGCAATCGCGTCGAACAGGCGGCGATGTTGCGGCATCGAATCGCTTGGCTGACGGGTTTGCCGATGCTTGTAGATCGTCGTCCAGCGCACTGCAGCGCCGATCGTGCCGGCGAGACTGATGAGCAGTTCGTTGCCTGTCGCCTCCAGGATGATGTTGTGGAAACTCTGGTCGGCGGCCTGGCCGACCACGCTGGCCAGCCCGTGTTCCTGCATCTGTTCAAGAGCATGGCCCATCCGCGAAAGGTGTCGGGGCGTGCGCAGGGTGGCGGCCAGTTCGGCTGCGGCTGGCTCGATAATCATACGTAAATAGAATAGGTTGTGGACAAACCCAGCCGGAGGCTCGCCTTCGAACATCCAGGCCAGGAGATCGGGATCGAGCAGATTCCAGGACGATCTGTCTCGGATGCGTGTGCCAGCCTTGGGCTTGCTTTCGAGCAGCCCCTTGGCGGAGAGCATGCGGAGCGCCTCCCGCACCAGACCGCGCGAAACGCCCCGGTGTTCGGCGATCTCATGCTCGGCGGGCAGGAACGATCCTGGGGCATGTTGCCCTGTCACGATTGCAATGCCCAGTTCGCGTGCCAATTGGGCATGCGTCGGTCCCCGCCGGTGTTCGTCAGTCAATCGCCATCCCTTCGCGACGCACCCCCAGGCTCTTTTTGGAACCGCGCCGGCAATGCGCACGATAGCAAAATATTGCCTCTTGTCCTACAATAGCTCGGCGATTATTAAGTCGGACAATTGATCGGGACGGATGGGGAATGGTCTCCTGCGATGCCGACAATGTGGGGAAGGATGTATGATTCCGCTTCGCAATCGCCTGCTGGTCGGCGCGTCGCTCGCCGCAATCGGCATGGTCGCTGTGGCACAGTCCGCAATCGCACAAACCAGCACGGCGCCGGCCGTTGCCGCACCGGAGAAGGATGCGGCGGCGGGGAGCGAGATCGTCGTCACGGGCGTGCGCGCAAGTCTACGCTCGGCCCAGGCGACCAAGCGCAATTCGGATCAGATCGTCGATTCGGTCAACGCGCAGGATATCGGCAAGCTGCCCGACGCCAACACCGTCGAGGCGCTGCAGCGGATCACCGGCGTCCAGATCCAGCGCCGCTATGGCGAGGGCGCGACCGATTTCGACCATCGTACCCAACCCGCCATTACCGTTCGTGGCCTGACGCAAGTCAGCAACTTCATCGACGGACGCGCCGCGATCTCGGCATCTGGTGGCCGAACGCTCGATCTCGAGGCGACCCCACCCGAGCTGCTCGCAGGCATCGACGTCTTCAAGAATCCGCCCGCCAGCACAATCGAGGGCGATATCGCGGGCGTCGTAAACATCCGCACGCGACTGCCGTTCGACGCTCCCGGGCAGCTCGTCAGCGCGACCCTGAAAGGCAATTATTACGATCGCGCCGACAAGTTCGGCGGGTCGGGCTCGTTGCTGTACAGCAATCGCTTCGAGACGGGCCTTGGCGAAATGGGCATCCTGCTCAATGCCACCTATGCGCGTAGCTCCTATCGCCAGGACGCGATCCTGATCGGCGCGTTTGGCCCGATCCCAACCGGAATCACGATTCCCGGCGCGCCCGCCAATGCGCAGGTCCCGTTCGGCGAACAGATCTATGACGATGGTGGCGATCGCAAGCGCTTCGGCATCGCCGGCGCCTTCCAATGGCAGGCGAGCAGCAATCTGCTCATCACGGCGCAGGCCCTCTTCTCGCGATATAAGTTTTTCCGCCAGGGCAAATATTTCTACTATAATAACAATGGTAATCCCACCACGACACCACTCAACGGGGCGGCGTTCACCTTCGATTCTGCGGGCTATGCCACCTCGGGCTCGCTCGCCAACCAGGTCTTCGAGTCGGCGCGATTCGATCAGGATCTGACCAACGACACGGGCAATTACACGCTCAATGCGAAATGGGATGTCACCGATCGGCTCCATGCTCGATTCGACGCGCAATATCTGAAGTCGTCCTACGATGCCGATCGCAACGGCTTCGTGATTTCGCTGTACGACCAGACCGGGCAAACACCCTATACGGCGAACAATCAAAGCATCGTCGATTTCGATTTGCGTGGTTCGCGACCGGTGTGGAACGTACGCAATCCGGGCTTACTGTCGAACCCTGCGAACTACGCCTTCACCTACATGGCGGATTCATTGCAACGGAACGACGCGAAGCAAGTGGCGCTGCAATCCGACCTCGAATATGACGTTGAGGGCGGCCTGCTGCAGAAATTGCGGGTCGGCGCGCGCTATGCGGAAAGCTCGATCGATCTTCGTGGCACCTGGAATGCCTTCTGCCTCCTGCCGTCAGGGCCGAACCCCAGTTGCTCCGCGCCTGCGGGCACGGCATTCGTCCCGGTGTCGGCGCATCCCGAGTTGGCGCTCGCGGGTCCAACGCCGAACTTCTTCGATGGGAGGACGCTGACGGGCGGAATTCTATATCCCGGCTTCTCGACCGGCAGCGGACTGTTCGACAGTCTCACCAAGACCGAAGCATTGTTCGGCGCCACGCCCAAGACTGCGTTCACCGCAGGCGACCTCAACCACCAGACCGAAAACACGCTCGCCGGCTATGTCATGGCGGATTACGCGACCGCACTCGGCGGGCTGAAAATCGATGGCACCGTGGGCGTGCGCGTGGTGCGCACCTCTACCGGCTCGCGTGGTACGGTGTTCAACAGCGACGGGACGCTGGTCCCACTCGAAGTCAGCCGCGATTATGTGAAGGCACTGCCCAGCTTCAACCTGCGGGCGCACCTGACCGACAAGCTTCAGATGCGTCTGGCCTTCAGCAAATCATTCGCCCGGCCGAATTTTGATCAGATGTCGACGAACGTTACGCTCAACCCCGCCACCCAGGTCAGTCCAATCACCGGACGACCGAGTGGCGGATCGGGCAATCCGTTCCTGAACCCGATCACCTCGACCAACTATGACGCGACGATCGAATGGTATTTCGCGCCCACGGGCTCGGTAACGCTCGGTGCGTTTTACAAGACTGTGGATGGGTTCCTCGCCGGTGGCACCGTCGTGCGTCGCTTCAACGGTATCGACTATGACATTGGAACCACGGTCAACACGGGCAGTGGCAAAATCAAGGGCTTCGAGGCAGCCTACCAGCAATTCTTCGACTTCCTGCCGGGCCTGCTGAGCGGGTTCGGTATCCAGGCGAACTACACATATGTCGACAGCAACGTCACCAACCCGTTCGCGACCGCGGGTAGCAATATCCCGACCCAGGTGCCGCTCGAGAAACTGTCGAAGCACAGCTACAACCTTGTCGGGCTTTACGAGAAGGGGCCCATTACAGCCCGTCTCGCCTGGAGCTGGCGCGGAAAATATCTCGATACAACCTACGGCAGCGGCGCGAACGGTATCCCGCAGTTCCAGAAGCCCTATGCCTCGCTCGACAGTTCGATCAGCTTCAACCTGAACAAGCATCTCGCAATATCGGTCGATGCCGTGAACATCACCAACCGGATGAACGTGACCTATATCGGCACGCCGAGCCAGCCATTGCAGTACACGCTGAATGACCGTCGGTTCGGTTTCTCGATCCGCGCGACCTATTGATCCCCGACCGCCGGCGTGGTGTTTCCTCCGACCACGCCGGCGATCCTTTAGGGGACGAGTGACATGACGATGCAAAGGGGCGGCGAGTGCCGGCAGTTGGCAGCATGAATCGGCCGCTGCGCAGCATCGCGATCGTCGGTGGCGGCACTGCCGGCTGGATGGCGGCGGCCGCGCTCGCGCGGGTGCTCGGCACCAGCGACGTCGCGATCACCTTGGTTGAATCCGAGGAGATCGGGACGGTTGGTGTCGGCGAGGCCACGATCCCGCCGATCCAGGCGTTTAATGCGCTGCTCGGCATTGATGAAGACGTGTTCGTCAAGGCAACCATGGGCAGCTTCAAACTCGGCATCGAATTCGTCGACTGGCTGCGGCCGGGCTCGCGCTATTTCCATCCGTTCGGCTTCTACGGCACCGATCTCGGCGCGGTGCCGTTCGAGGGGCTTTGGCAGCGATTGCGGTCGAACGGCGCGGCTGAGGCGCTCGACGCCTACTCGATCTGCGCCGCGGCGGCGCGGCAGGGGCGGTTCATGCGCCCGCTCTCCGATGGCGGCAACACGCCCCTTCACCGCATCGGCTATGCCTTTCACTTCGACGCATCGCTCTACGCCCGCTTTCTGCGCACCCATGCCGAGGCAGCCGGCGTGGTCCGGCACGAAGGACGGGTCGTCGACGTCGCGCTGCGCGGGAACGACGGCTTCATCGAGGCGGTCACCCTGTCGTCGGGCGAGCGCATCGCGGCGGAATTGTTCATCGACTGCTCGGGTTTCCGGGCGCTCCTGCTCGGCGACGCGTTGCAGACCGGCTTCGAGGATTGGTCGCACTGGCTGCCCAACGACCGGGCCGTCGCAGTACCGAGCACGAATGTGGGTGCACCAACGCCCAATACGCGCGCGACCGCGCGGCCGGCCGGCTGGCAATGGCGCATTCCGCTCCAGCATCGCACCGGTAACGGTTACGTCTTCGCGAGCGGGCATGTGTCCGAGGACGAGGCGACCGCGACGTTGCTTGCCAATCTGGAGGGCGAGGCACTGGGCGACCCGCGGGTGCTGAGCTTCCGCGCGGGGCGGCGGGACGCCTTCTGGGTAAAGAACTGTGTCGCCCTGGGTCTCGCCAGTGGCTTTCTCGAACCGCTCGAATCCACCAGCATCCATCTGATCCAGGCCGGGATCGCCCGTTTGCTGGAGATGATGCCGACCCGGGCATTCGAGCCCGCCGATACTCGCCGCTACAACCGGCTGATGATCGCGGAATATGAAAGCATTCGCGATTTCATCATTCTCCATTTTCACGCCACCGAACGCGCCGACACACCCTATTGGGATCATGTCCGCAGCATGCCGGTGCCGGAAACGCTCGCCGAACGGATCCGGATCTACCGCGCCACGGGACGGGTCTTCCGCGAGGCCGACGAGCTCTTCTCCAAAACTAGCTGGCTGGCGGTGATGGATGGACAGGGCCTTCGCGCGAAGGGCTTCGATCCGCTGGCCGGCGCGCTGCCGGAGGAAGAAGCGCGCGTGCGGATGGCGCGCATTGCCGCGGTGACTGCGGCTGCCGCGCGGCGGATGCCGCGGCACGAGGATTTCATCGCGCAGCATTGCAATGCGAGGGCTGCGTAGCAGCGTCGGCACGACATCGTTTGAAGCAAGGGGCGGCGCCGCCGCGGACAGGGAGATGGCTGTGAAGGTTTCGAGGATTCTGATCGGCGCTATCGCACTTGGCCTGGCAACCGGCGCACTGGCTGGAGACGAGCCGCGGGTGCAGCCGGTCCAAGTCGATCCGGCGCGCGCCGACTGGGAGAATCCGGCGGTCTTCGCGCGGAATAAACTGCCGGCTCATGCGACGGGTTTCCCCTTCGAGAGCCGCACCGCGGCGCTCTCCGGCGACCGGACCCGATCGGCGCGCTTCCTGAGCCTCGACGGCCAGTGGAAATTCGCGCTGTCGCCCTCGTCGGACTCGGTCCCCGCCGGATTCGAGCAGCCGGGTTTCGATGTCTCCTCCTGGGCCAACATCAAGGTGCCCGCCGACTGGCAGGCGGAGGGATATGATCAGCCGCGCTATAACAACATCACCTATCCGTTCCCGGCGAACCGTCCGCTGATCCCGCATGCGACCAATCCTGTCGGCTCCTATCGCCGCGACGTCACCCTGCCGGCAGGGTGGGCGGGGCAGGATGTAATCCTGCACATCGGCGCGGCCGGGTCCGCTTATGACGTCTGGGTCAATGGTGCGAAAATCGGTTATTCCGAGGATTCGAAGCTGCCGAGCGAGTTTGACGTCACGCGCTTCGTCAAACCGGGCCGGAACGTCGTCGCCATCCAGATCCACCGCTGGTCGGACGGCTCCTATCTCGAGGACCAGGACTTCTGGCGCGTTTCTGGCATCGAGCGCGAGGTGTTCCTGATGGCGGTGCCTCGGGCGCGGGTGCGCGACATCTTCGTGCATGCCGGGCTCGATGCAGCCTATCACGACGGCACGCTGTCGACCGAGGTCACCGTCACTCCCGCGACCGCGGCGATGACCGCACGGATCACGCTGCTCGATGGCGACCGCACGCTCCTCGTGCGCGCGATGCGCGTTGCACCGAGCAGCGCCGAACGCACCGTCACGCTCGCGGCAACCGTACCCGGGGTGAAGCCGTGGTCGGCTGAATCGCCCAATCTCTACACGCTGCTGGTCGAACTGGTCGGGGCTGACGGCAACGTCGTCCAGGCAACGCCGCAGCGGATCGGCTTCCGCACGGTCGAGATGAAAAACGGGCTAGTCACCATCAACGGCAAGCCCATCGTGATCCGCGGCGTCAACCGCCATGAGCACGATCCCGAGACCTTCCACGTAGTTTCCGAAGCTTCGATGCGCCGCGATATCGAACTGATGAAGCGCAACAATATCAATGCGGTGCGGACGTCGCATTATCCCAATGACCCGCGCTGGTACGCGCTGGCGGACGAATATGGCCTCTATGTGATGGACGAGGCCAATATCGAGAGCCACGGTTATATGGATTATGCGAACAAGCATCCAGACCGGCGCGCCGAACTCCAGATCGGGTTCGATCCCGCATGGAAGGACGCACATGTCAGCCGCGTCACCAACATGGTCGAACGCGACAAGAACCATCCCTCGATCATCTTCTGGTCGATGGGCAACGAGGCGGGGATCGGGCCAAATTTCGCCGCCGCGGCCGCGGCCGCGAAAGCGCGCGATCCGGGCCGCCTCGTCAGCTATCTCGGTTGGGGCACCTGGGACGGCATCCACGATCATCGACCCAACTGGTATGCCGATATCTACGCGCCGATGTACGACAGCGCGGAGAAGATGGCCGACTATGCGACCAACTGGAACTTCAAGCAGCCGCTGATCCAGTGCGAATATTCCCACATGATGGGGAATTCCGGCGGTAATCTGAAAGACTATTGGGATGTGATCTACGCGCATCCCGACAAATTGCAGGGGGGCTTCATCTGGGACTGGGTCGACCAGTCGATGTATCGCTATACCAAGGACGGTCGGCGCTATTGGGGCGATGGCAGCGAATACGGGCCGAACCCGGGTGGGGAGATCGAGTTCGGCGATGGCCTCAACCAGTCCGACCGAACGCCCAATCCGGCACTCTACGAGGTGCGCAAGGTTTATGCGCCGATTCAGTTCGAGGCGTTCGACGCCGCAACCGGGCGCGTGATGGTGCGCAACCGCCACGATTTCCGCGACCTTTCGGGGTTCGCGTTCGAATGGGAGGTCATCGAGGACGGCGTGGCCGTCGCGCACGGCGCATTGCCGCCGATGACCACAGCGGCCCATGCCACCCAGGCTGTGACGCTGCCGATCGGTCCGATCGTGCGCAAGCCGGGCGCCGAATATTTCGTGACGATCCGCGCCCGCGCCCGCGACGGGGCAATCCCGCTGGTTCCGGCTGGGCATATCGTCGGCTGGGAGCAGTTCGCGCTGAACGCCACCGCCTCCGTTCCGCCCGCGACGCCCGCCGGGCGGGCTGCCGTGGCGGTAAAGGAGGCGGATGGCGCGATCACGCTTTCGGCCGGTACCGCAACCCTCGTGATCGATCGCAACAGCGGACTGGTTCGGCGCTATGCGCGGGACGGTGTCCTGCTCGCCAGCGGCGGCGCGCCGCATTTCTGGCGCGCGGTGACCGACAACGATATCGGCATCGGCACCGAGGTTCAGCTCAAGCCATGGAAGGCGATGAGCGAGACGCGCACCGTGCGCGGGGTTTCGACAGAGCGTTTCAAAGACGGCGGCGTCGCGGTACGGCTCGACTATGGCCTGGGCGATGGCGCTGCGCGCTTCGTCACCACCTATACGATGGCGGACGACGGCAGTGTTGCAGTGGTAGGCAAACTGACTCCGCTGCGTCAGGATATTCCGCCGCCGTTCCGGGTGGGGTTGGCCTTCGCGATGCCAACCGACATCGATACGCTCGAATGGTATGGGCGCGGCCCGCACGAAAGCTATGTCGATCGCAAGACCTCGGCGCCGATCGGTCTATGGCGTGGGGCGATCGCCGCGCAGAACCATGATTATATCCGCCCGCAGGAGACCGGCAACAAGGTCGATGTGCGCTGGATGGAGCTAAGCGGCGCCGGGCGCGGGCTGCGTGTCAGCGGCGATGCGCCGCTGATGATCAACGCGCTGGCGTTTCCGTATGCCGATCTCGACCGGCATGTGCCTGGTACGTGGAAGAGCACCGACGTCATACCGCACGGTCAGGTGACGCTGTTGATCGACGGCGCGCAATGGGGCGTCGGCGGGGACACTCAGTGGAGCGAGGTCGGCAAGCCGCTTGCCAAATACCGCGTCCCCCTGGCGCCGATCCGGTTCGCCTTCCGCCTCACGCCCTTTGCGGGCGCGGGGACGACCCCCGAGAAGGCATTGCCGGCCAGCGCGACCGGCGAGGAATGAGGGCTTACTCCGGCGCGCGCGGCAGCGTGCCGGGTTTCGCGCGACGCAGTTCAGGCCGTCCCGGGCAACCCTTGACGGCGGCGTTCGTCGCGGCGACGGCCTACCATATCCCATGCCCCGAAAGCATGGCGCCGGGGGCAGGTTGAGATGGATGACGCGCGACATTTCCGAAAATTCAGAACGCGGTGCCAAGCCGTATCTGCTACGAAAATCCGCTTTCCGACTGGAGATACAGCCTATATTACCGCTGCCTCGGAACGCTTTGTATCGGCGAGAGGATCTTGAAGCCGCACTGGAACACGTCGGAAATATGGTCTTCAAGAATAGGCGGCCTTTTGGGTAGGTGGCCAACGGAATGAGGGTTCTATTGCGGCTAACAATGGCAGCCTTTGGGGACCACGGTTCGACGCGCAGGGAGTGGCCGGTTACGAAATCTTTTGGGTCACCCGACGCGCGACGGTCATTGAACCGTCGCCGGACAGGTCTAGATCATGGGCGTAACGATAATCGTTGAAGGAGAGGATCGATGCGCTTTGGGGTGATGTTGGCGGCGGCAGCCGCAATCGCTGTGCCGATTGGTGTGGTGGCGAAATCGGACGTGTCGCCCGTGATCGCCAAGGCGCTGGCCGATCCGGCGCGCGCCGACCAGGCAGGCGACGATGCGCGCCGGCATGCCGCGGAGGTTGTCGCCTTTTCAGGCGTGAAACCGGGCTGGCAAGTGGTCGATTTTCTGCCGGGCCAGGGCTATTGGACACGCATCTTCACCGGCGCGGTCGGGCCGAGCGGCCATGTCTATGCTTTGTGGCCGAGCGCGGCCGGGGATCGCGCCAAGGCGACGGTCGATGCGCTCAACGGCCGCAAGCTGAGCAATGTCACCGCCGCGGTCGACGCCGGGCTGATCACGGTCGACAAGCCGGTCGACCTCGTCTGGACCGTGCAGAATTATCACGATCTGCCCAATGACGGGCGCGGCGAGCCCGCGCTCAACGCATTCAACGCCGCCGTGTTCAAGGCGCTCAAGCCCGGCGGTACCTATGTCGTGATCGACCATGTCGCGCCGGCGGGCAGCGGCCTGACCGATACCGGAACGCTCCACCGCATCGATCCCGCGATCGTCAAGAAGCAGGTGCTTGCCGCCGGCTTTACCTTTGCCGGCGAATCGAAGGCGCTGGCCAATCCCAAGGACGATCACACGCTCAAGGTGTTCGACGACAAGATCCGCGGCGTCACCGACCAGTTCGTCTACAAATTCCGGAAGCCGCTCAAGTGATCCGGGCCGGGTTGGCGGTGCTGCTGGGCGCCGCGGCGCTCGGCGGCTGCACCCAGAAATGGGACACGGGCAATACCTCCACCGCGGACACGCGGCTGGCGCGTGACGTCGCGCTCGATGCGCGGCGCCACGGTCCGGAGATCGCCGCCTTCGCCGGGGTGAAATCCGGCGACAAGGTGATCGATCTGATCCCGGGCGGCGGCTATTGGACGCGCACCTTTGCCCGCATCGTCGGGCCATCGGGGCATGTCTACGGCATCTGGCCGCAGCCTTATGCGGCGGAAGCCGGCAGCGACGTCAAACGCTATGCGGCCGCCGCCGGCACGCCCGCTTTCGCCAATGTGTCGGCGAGCACCCAGCCGGCGACCAGCCTGACCGCACCCGAAAAGGTCGACCTGGTCTTCACCTCGCAAAATTATCACGATTATCCCGACAAGTTCATGGGCTCGATCGACCCTGCCGTGCTCAACAAGGCGGTGTTCGACGCGCTCAAGCCGGGCGGCATCTATCTGATCATCGATCATGCCGCCGCACCGGGGTCGGGGATGCGCGACACCGATACGCTCCACCGGATCGACCCGGCGGTCGTCAAGCAACAGGTAGTCGCGGCGGGATTCGTGTTCGACGGCGAGTCGAAGCTGCTGGCTAATGCCGGCGACGATCACACCAAGCCGGTGTTCGACAAGACGATCCGCGGGCATACGGATCAGTTCATCTACAAGTTTCACAGGCCCTAGCCCCCGCCGTCACCCCGGGCTTGTCCCGGGGTCCAACGGGAGACGAGCGTGAAACATGCGGTTCGAGCGGGGGCGGGCGAGGCACGTTGGACCCCGGCACAAGGCCGGGGTGACGGGGTGGGTTACTCGCGCTCACCCCGCAACGGCCGGCTGAGCAGCGCGCCGATCACGTCGCCGACCGGCGCCCCCTCGAGCAAAGCACACACCGCCTCGGTCACCGGCATGTCGACCCCGGCCTTGGCCGCCGCTTCGCGCAGCACCGGCGCGGTAAAGGCACCCTCGGCCACCGTCCGCCGGTCGCTCAGCAATTCCCTCGCCGACCGCCCCTCGCCCAGCCCGACCCCGAGCGAGAAATTGCGGCTGCTGGTCGACGAGCACGTCAGCACCAGATCGCCCAGCCCCGACAGGCCGGCCATTGTCTCCGCCCGCGCGCCGCGCGCCAGCCCGAACCGCGTCATCTCGGCAAAACCGCGCGCGATCAACGCGGCGCGGGCGTTCTGGCCCAGCCCCGCGCCCTCGACCACGCCACAGCCGATCGCCAGCACGTTCTTGACCGCGCCGCCGATCTCCGCGCCGATGACGTCGTCCGACGCGTAGGTCCGGAAGGTCGGAAGTCCGATCAGCTCGGCGAGACTGGCGGCCAGATCGAGGCCTTCAGCCGCCAATGTAACCGCCGTGGGAAGGCCGGCGGCGACTTCGTGCGCGAACGTGGGGCCAGACAGGACTGCGATCGGCGATCCATCGATCACTTCCGCGGCGACCTCATGGAGCAGCTTGAAGGTGCCGGCCTCAATGCCCTTGGAGCAAAGGATCAATGCCTGCGCGTTGCGCGGCATGTCGTCGAGTACCGACCGCATATGCTGGGCGGGGGTGACCACGAACACCACTTCCGCTTCCGCTACCCAGGTGATGTCGGCGTTCGCGCAAATGCTGGGTGAAAGAGGGACGTTCGGCAGGAACGCCGGGTTGAAGTGCGTGCTGTTGATCGCCTCGATCACCTCGGGTTCGCGTGCCCAGAGACGTACTTCGCGGTCACTCGACGCTGCGACCTGTGCGAGCGCCGTACCCCACGCACCGCCGCCGAGAACGCCAATCACTCTTCCGCTCACGCTTTCACTCCTGCCCCACGCACCTTTTCCGCGTCCGGGTCGAGCGGCCAGCGCGGGCGCGCGGCGATGTCGAGCGGGTCGGTCAGGCCCGCCGCGAAGCGCTCGGCCCCGGCCCAGGCGATCATCGCGGCATTGTCGGTGCACAGCCATTGCGGCGGCACGCTGAACGGCAGCGCATAGTCGCCCGCCAGCGATTCGAGCGCGGCACGCACGGCGCCGTTCGCCGCGACCCCGCCGGCGACGACCAACGCGGTCGCATCGGTATCGCCCAATTGGCGGCGGGTGCGGTCGACCAGGCAATCGACCGCGGCTTGCTGAAAGCTCGCGGCGATGTCCTCGACGCGCCACTGCCCGGTGTCGTGCGCGCGCAGCACCGCGCTCTTCAGCCCGGCGAACGAGAAATGCGGCTCGGCCGATCCGAGCAACGGCCGCGGCAAGGGCACGATATCCTGGCCGATCGCGGCGGCACGCTCGACCGCGGGGCCGCCGGGAAAGCCGAGCCCGAGGATCTTGGCGGTCTTGTCGAATGCCTCGCCCGCGGCATCGTCGATCGTGGTGGCGAGGCGGCGATAGCGCCCGACGCCTTCGACCAGCAGCAATTGGCAATGCCCGCCCGAGACGAGCAGCAGCAGATAAGGGAAATCGAGCTCGGGATCGGCCAGCCGCGGGCTCAGCGCATGGCCTTCGAGATGATTGACCGCGACCAATGGCTTGCCCGCCGCATGCGCCAGCGCCTTACCGGTGACGAGGCCGACCATGACGCCGCCGATCAGTCCCGGCCCGGCGGTCGCGGCAACCGCATCGACTTGCGACAGCGTCACGCCCGCTTCCGCCAAGGCTGCTTCGATCAGGGGTTCGAGCGCCTCGACATGCGCGCGCGCGGCGATTTCCGGCACCACGCCGCCATAAGGGCGGTGCGCGGCTTCCTGTCCGGCCAATTTGTGCGCCAGGATGCGGCGGTCGCTGGTGACCAAAGCCGCCGCGGTCTCGTCGCACGAGGATTCGAGGCCAAGGATGAGAGTCATTTTATGTCTCTAACGGTTCGGCCTTGGCTTGTCGAAGCGCCGGAGTCTGCGCTGCCACCCGCCTTGGACTGCTATATCCGCGTCACCGCGTTGACCGCATCCGCCGCGCGCAGCGCCGCCATCAATTTCTCCAGATGCGCAGCGTCGCGCACTTCAAGGTCGATCTGGTTGGTGTGGAATCCGGTATCGCTGGTGTCGAACCGGATGTTGATGATGTTGGCGCGGTGCTGGCCGATAATCGTCGACACGGTGCCCAGCGCGCCGGGCTCGTTCTTCAACGTCACCTCGATCCGCGCCAGTCCGCCTTCGGACTTGTCGCCCCAGGCCAGGTCGACCCAATCGACATCGTCCGAATTGGCCAGCACCGGACAATCGATGCGGTGGACCTCGATCTCCTGGTCGGGCCGCCTCAGGCCGACGATGCGGTCGCCCGGTACCGGATGGCAGGTCGTATCGAGCTTGTAGGCGACGCCGGGGGTCAGGCCGGTGATCGAGATCGCCGACGATTGCTGCGGCAGCGCGCGGCCCGCGTCGGTGCTGGCCGATCCCGGCATCAGCGCTTCCATCAACTCGGCATCGGTGATCCGCCGCCGCGCCACCGCCTCGATCAGTGCATCCTCGTCGGTCAGTTGCAGCTTCTTGAGCGCGGTCTTGACCGCATCGACCGACAGCGGCGCCGGCAGGCGATCGACGATCTCGTCGTACAGCTTGCGGCCAAGGGTCAGCGTTTCCTTGCGCTCGATCGCGCGCAGATGCCGCCGGATCGCCGCGCGCGCCTTGCCGGTGATCGCGAAGTTGAGCCAATTGGGCTGTGGCGATTGCGCCTTGGAGCGCAGGATCTGCACCTGGTCGCCATTCTCGATCACCGTGCGCAGCGGGACGTGGCGGCCATTGATCTTGGCGCCGACCGCCTGGTCGCCGAGATCGGTATGGACGGCATAAGCGAAATCGATCGGCGTCGCGCCCTTGGGCAGCTGATGCAGCTCGCCCTTCGGCGTGAAGGCGAAGATGCGATCCTGATACATCGCCATCCGCGTATGCTCGAGCAATTCCTCGGGCGTCTCGGCGGTCTCCAGGATTTCGACCAGGTCGGTGATCCAGCTATGCTGGCCGTCGGCGCGGACCTTGCCGGTCTTGTACGCCCAATGCGCCGCCAGCCCATATTCGGCCTCGGCATGCATTTCGCCGGTGCGGATCTGGATTTCGACGCGGGTGTCGCCGGCATGCATGATCGAAGTGTGGAGCGAGCGATAGCCGTTGCGCTTGGGCGTCGAGATATAATCCTTGAACCGCCCCGGCACGAACGGCCAGCGGCGATGGATGACCCCCATCGCGCGGTAGCAATCCTCCTCGGTCGGCACGATCGCGCGGAACGCCATCACGTCGGACAATTGCTCGAAGCTGATGTGCCGCTCCTGCATCTTCTTCCAGATGCTGTAGGGGTGCTTCTCGCGGCCCGATATGTCGGCATCGACACCGTGGCGAGACAGCAGCAATTTCACACCCGATCCGATCTTGGCGATGCGGTCGCCGCCTTCCTGCAATTGGTCGAGGCGCTTCTGGATCGATTCATACGCTTCGGGTTCGAGCTGCGCGAAGGCGAGCGTCTGCATCTCCTTCATGAACTCGTACATGCCGATCCGCTCGGCGAGCGGGGCGTAGATATCCATCGTCTCGCGCGCGATGCGCTTGCGCTTGTCCGGATTGGGGATGTGGTGGAGCGTGCGCATATTGTGCAGCCGGTCGGCCAATTTGACCAGCAGCACGCGGATGTCGTCCGACATCGCCAACAGGAACTTGCGCAGATTCTCGGCGGCGCGCTCGCTTTCGGTCTGCGCCTCGATCTTGGAAAGCTTGGTGACGCCGTCGACCATCCGCGCGACATTGTCGCCGAACAATTTCTGGATCTGCTCGGGGGTGGCGACCGTATCCTCGATCGTGTCGTGGAGGATCGCGGTGGCGATCGTCTCGTCGTCGAGATGCAAGTCGGTCAGGATGCCCGCGACTTCGATCGGATGGCTGAAATAGGGGTCGCCCGACGCGCGCTTCTGCGAGCCATGCGCCTGGAGCGAAAAGACGTACGCGCGGTTGAGCAAGGCCTCATCAGCCTCGGGGTCGTAAGAGAGGACCCGATCAACCAGTTCGTACTGACGCAGCATACCGCTAAGATGGGGCGGGTTGGCGCTGCTTTGCAACAAAATGTTGGCCGCGAGCAATTAAAGGCGCGCGGCCAACGAGGGGATGTATGATCGTGACAGGCTTACTGGGCCTTGGCGTTGCACTTTGACAGCGTGTCGGCGTCGAGCGCCTGGCCGCCGACGGTGAACGAGGTCAGCTTGCCGACGCGCTGCGCGACGAGCTGGCACAATACGATGTCGCGCTCCGGCGCCTTGGCGGCGGCGAACGCGCCGTCATGGAACTTCCACACGGTGTCGCGCGTGATCAGGCTGGTCTTGGTCGGCGCCTCGACGGGGGTGGCGGTGTAGTAACCGGGACCCTGGGGCTGCGCGACGGCGACGGTGGTGCTGACCATGGCGACGGCGATGGCGGCGAGAATCCTGGGGGCAATGCGGGACATGTTTTCCTCCTACGTCCGTTGCAACGCACAATAGGTTGCGAATCACCACCTAGTGTATTAGGTTTTCAGTTGCAACTAAAAATCTACATGGCATTTTCATGACGCGGGAAATGGGATACGCTTCGATGCATAGAGAGGAATTCTGATGGGCGGACACCTGAGGGAGCCGCTGCGCGAGCTCGCCGAATGCGGCCTTTCGGCGGCACTCGTGGCGATGGGCGAGCGCTGGAGCTTCATGATCCTGCGCGCCGCGTTCAACGGCCTGCACCATTTCGAGGAGTTCCAGTCGGAGCTCGGCATCGCGCGCAATATCCTGGCCAACCGCCTCGCGCGGCTGGTCGAGCATGAGATCCTGACTCGCGAGGCGATGCCCGAGGATCGCCGCAAGATCCAGTACCGGCTGACCGACAAGGGCATGGCTTTGCTGCCGACGATGGTCGCGCTGCGGCAATGGGGCGAGCGCTGGGAAACCGGCGTGCCGGCGGAGCCGGTGCTGGTCGATGCGCGCGACATGCGGCGCATCCGGCCGGTCGAGGTCCTGTCGCACGACGGACGCGTGCTCAACAAGGGCGACATGCACTGGGCGCTGCTCGAAGACGTGGTCGGTGACGTCGAGCCGCTGCAGCAGGCGGCGGAATAGCGATAAAAAGCCCCTCCCCTTCAGGGGAGGGGTTGGGGTGGGGTAGTGCGCCAAGCGCTGCACTCTACGAAGCCTCCCCCATCCCTACCCCTCCCCGTTCCGGGGAGGATTTCAACTCACCCCAATTTCCCGATGAATTCCCGGATCGCCTCCGGAATCGGCACCGGCTGACCGGTCGGCAAATGGACGTTGACCGTGACCAGCCGCACGATCGAATGGAGTTCGCCGGTCGCGGCATGGCAGAGTTCGAACACTTGCGTCATGCTGGTCGACCCGAGCCGCTCGACCTTGGCATAAGCAAGGATCACGTCGCCGTAAGAGAAGGGCTTGAGGAACTCGACCTCGGCATGGCGGACGTGGAATTCGGTCTCGGTCCAGACCGGCCCCAGCGCATCGGCGATCCCGGTCCATTCCCAGAATTCGGTCCCGGCGACATCGGCATATTCGAGATAGCGCGAGTTGAAGACGACCTTTTGCCCGTCAATCTCGGCATAGCGGACCTTGATCGGGGTGGAGAAGGCAAAGCCGGGACGAGTCATGCCTGGCGCATATCGTGTGCGTTACGAGACCGCCAGTTCGATCGATCGCGTCCGTTCGTTCCACCGTCTTGACTCATAAATCTACATATGTTGTATTCGATACATGGCTACCAATCGTCGCCCTTCGAAACAGATGATCCGGCTCCTCGATGCGCTGTCGGCGAGCCCTCGTGAGTGGCGCCACGGCTATGACATCATGAAGGAAACCGGGCTTCTGTCCGGCACGCTCTACCCGTTGCTGATGCGCATGACCGATCAGGGTCTGGTCGAGGCGGAATGGCGCGAGCCGGCGCAGCCCGGCAGGCCGCCGCGGCACGCTTATCGGCTGACGGCGCAGGGTCTCGCACTCGCGCGGGAAACGGTCGGGGATCGGGGTTTGTCGGGATTCAAGGAGGTGCCGGTATGACGGCGAAACTTGCTTGTGCCGTGATGGCCTTGGCGCAGGCCTGTCTTGGCGATCGTCGCCGCGACTGGGCGCTGGCGATGCATGCCGAATTCGAGGTCGCGATCGACGATGGCAGGCCGCTTGCCTTCGCATTTGGTTGCCTTAAGGGCGCGCTGCGCGACATGCCCAAGCATGCCGATGGGCGGTTTACGCTGACCAGCCATGCCGTCGCGCTGGGACTCCTCCCGATCGTCGCGCTGCTGGTTGTGGGCACGGGCGCTGGCTTCCCCTTTCTACCGTCGGGGCATGCCGGGATATCCGGATGGCTCGCAGGAAGCGGCGAGCATTCGCCGTTGCTGACGCCCTGGAACCGTGGCTTTGCCCCGTCTTTGGCGATCCTGATCTGGGGACTCATCGCCGGGCATTTGCTGATGCCCTGGTTCATCCTCGAGCGCGATTGGGCGCGCGTCGGCACCCTGGCGCGCATCAACAGCGCGGCCACGGTCTCGCTTGTCCTGTTCACCACCGTCCTGTTTCTCGACACGGCCTTCCTGCTGCTTCCGATGGCGGCGCTCGCGATCGAACTCGCAGCGAGCTGGTGTCTCTTCCGATGGCAGGCGGACCTGTTCGCCGGAGCGCCGCCCGGCACATCGGCCGCGTAACTTTTCGGGAATTCGTTTTGCGACGTCGAGATTGAACCGGGCGGCGGGCCGCCCGCCGGGGAGACGTGCGTCTTTCTTTCAACGCAGTGTAGAAGGAGACCAGAGATGAAAATGCCTCTCGCGATGATCGCAGTCGCGGTCGCGTCGGTCCCGGCCATGGCGGCCCCGGCGCAGCAACCCGCCTCGTCGCCCTTCCTCGGCCAGTGGAAGCTCGACACTGCTTCGATACCGGCGTCAGGCGATGCGGCTCCCGCCAGCGTGACGGCGGAATTTGCCGATGGCGGCGCCGGCATCTGGGACACCACTTATGTGATCACGGCAAAAGACGGCAGCGCGCGGCGCATGACCTCGCGCGAACGGCTCGACGGCAAAGCCGTCCCGATCGCCGGCGATCAGACCGTCGCCGACAGCGTCGCGATGACGACTCCTTCGCCAGGCACATTGGTCATGGGATTGACCAAGGGCGGCACTCTCGCGTCGGTGCGGGTCTATACAGTGTCGGCGGATGGCAGCGAAATGATCGAGAATGCGACCTTCGTCGGCGACGACGGCAAGCCCATGGTCAGCCGCTTCCGCTGGGTACGATAGCGTCGGGGAAGCGGGCGGTCCGAATTGTCCCCACCGCCCGCTGCTCCTGGCCGACAGTCATTTCCGAGCACGTGACCCGCGCGCGCTCCCGATTGAAGATCAGGCAAGGCGGCTGACCGCCACCTGACCAATTTCCACTCGCCAGCCGGCAGCGTGTTTCACGCCACGCTGCCGGCTTGCCCATCGCAGGAGATCGACATGCAACGGATGGCAATGCTCGCGGCTCTGTCGCTCGGGGCATGTGCAACGCTGCCGCCGCCAGCACCGGAACCGCATGTGACGGTCGAAATAACCGATCTCACCCTGACCACGGTAGGCGGAAGGGCCGCGCTCCGGCAGCGCGTCGCCGCGGCGGCGCATCAATTCTGCCGGCTTCACGGCGCGGAGATCACGCCGATCGAATCGCGCGAAGACCCCTGGTATTGCTCCGACATGATGCGTTCGGAAATCATGTACCGCATGACGCCGTCGACCCGCCGGGCCTATGCGATCGCCCGGCGCGAGGCAGGCCTCCGTGGCCGCGACCTCTGAACGCCACGTATCACCGTACCTCCGAGATGGCCGGCTCCGGCGGGCCAGGATTCCGCGCGCACAGCCCGTCGAGGTAGAAATCGAGGTGCCGATGCGCGAGCGATCGCTCTTCGTCCGGCGGCAATCCCACTGCCAACGGCCGCGCGAAGCGCGTCAAGCCGAACACGATATCACGCTCGGACAGATCATCGCGGAGAGAACCCTCCCGCATGGCGCGGCCGACCAGGGATTTCATGAGCCTGGCCGCACGGACACGGAGGTCGGGCCAGTCCGGTTTCTCCAGAAGCGGATGGAGAATGTTCACCGCGCCGATGCCGTTATCCAGGGCCATGTGCATATATTGGCGAAGCGCGTCGACGCAGTCGGGAACGGTTTCGATCAGGGCCTCTCCGGCACCGATGCTCTTTTCCAGCACGTGACGCGTGGCGGCATGGAGTAGCGACTGTTGGTCGGGGAAGTGCCGGTAGAGCGTTCCGATGCCAACCCCGGCGCGTTCGGCGATCGCGTCTCGCGCCGGCGCGCCGCCAACTTCCAGAACCAATTCGACAGCGACGTCGATCAGCCGTTGCCGGTTCTTTCGCGCATCAGCCCGCACCGTGCACCCGCGGCTGGTTTCCCGCCGACCTCCTTGACGCTTTCATAATCGGAGGATATTCCTCCGTTTGCTTGGGGTGTCAAGGCGAGCCTTGACCGCAATGGTAGCCGTCCGCGCGGCTCAAGGACTCGATCGAACGACGTACATCACCCCATCTGATCGGCCGCGAAGGGAGAGCGCGATGGATCGCAGGCAGTTTGTTCAAGCGTCTTTCGTCGCCGCGGGAATCCTTGCGTTCCCCGCGGGCGCATCGGGCCGCGACAAGAAAAGCGTGCCGACCAGATTGGATGCGGCGGCGTATCACGCGTCGCGGCGATATGTTTCCACACCGTTCGGGCGCATCGCCTTTGTCGAACGCGGACGCGGTCCCGCCGCCCTGTTCATCCACGGTTTTCCGCTCAGCGGCTTTCAGTGGCGCGGCGCTTTGCAACGCCTGGCCAACCGGCGGCGATGTCTCGCGCCGGACCTGATGGGGCTGGGCTATTCGGAAGTGGCCGAGGGGCAGGATCTCTCCCCTCGTGCCCAGGCCGACATGCTCGTGGCGTTTCTCGACCGGCTTTCCATCCCGGCCGTCGACCTGATCGCCAACGATAGCGGCGGCACCATTGCGCAGCTTCTCATGGCGCAGCATCCCCGCAGAATTCGCACCGTCATTCTGACCAATTGCGACGTTCACGAGAACAGCCCGCCGCCGCAAATGCGCAATTCGATCCAGCAGGCTCGCGACGGCGTGTACGACAAGAAGATCGAGCGACACCTGGCGGATCGATCCTATGCCAGGTCTCCGCAAGGGATCGGAGGCGGTGCCTATGTCGACCCCGCGAATTTCAGCGATGAGGCGATCGAATACAGCCTCCGCCCGCTTATCGCCTCGCCGCCAAGAAGAGCCCAGCTCAACCGCTATCTGGCCGCGTTCGACCCCAATCCGCTTGTCGCGATCAAGCCATTGCTCGAACGCTGTGAGGCGCCGACGCGGATGGTTTGGGGAACGGCCGACCCATTGTTCCCGATCAAATGGGCGGAGTGGCTCGATCGCACTTTGCCCAAGTCGCGCGGAATACGCCTTGTCGACGGCGGCCGCTTGTTCTGGCCGGAGGAGCATCCGGATCTTCTCGCCGAGGAAGCGCGAACCTTGTGGTCGATCTAGCAGCGCCGCCCGGTCGAGCAGATCGTTGCTGCCGCCGACCCAGCCTGAGGAGGCGCTAATGTATGCCAAGGACGTTCCCCCTGGGACTCTCTTCTATCACGGTACCAAGGCCGAACTCGAGATCGGAAGCCTCCTGCGACCGGGCTTCGGAAGCAATTTCGTCGAGCGCGGGCTGAAACACATCTATTTTACCGCGACGCTCGAAGCGGCGACCTGGGGCGCGGAGCTTGCCAAAGGCGAAGGCCGGGGCCGCATCTTCATTGTCGAGCCGACCGGTCCATTCGAGGACGATCCGAATCTCACCGACAAGAGGCTCCCCGGCAACATGACCGCATCCTACCGCTCGGCCGATCCGCTACGGATCACCGGCGAGGTCGAGGACTGGGTCGGCCATTCCCCCGAGCGACTCCAGGAGATGAAGGACAATCTCGCCCGCATGAAGCAGGAAGGCAGCGACACGATCATCGAGGACTAGGATCCGTCGCCGTAATGTCGGGCCACTCGTCTGGCGAGCCCGTGGAAAGCTACTCGGCGGCGCAAGGCGCGCGCTGGTCAGCCAACATGGCGCACGTGCGCTCAGCAGTCTGCCGAACCCGTTCCAGCTGTTCTGCCGCATAATGCGCGCTGATGTTCGGAACGACATTGTCGATCATGATATGTTCGCTCTGCTTCATGGCAAATCCGCGCCAGAGGTAGACGTCGAATATTTCGCGGAGTGACACCTCCTGCCCTTGCGTGTCGAGCCAGGGATGCGATGTGCCGGACGTGCTGAACGAGAGCAGCGGTTTTCCTTTCAACGCATGCTGACCGACCTGGCCGACCATGTCGCGAAACGAATAGCCCGCGCCGAGTACGCGATCGACATATCCCTTCAGCATCGCCGGCGGCAAACCAAACCAGATCGCGTAGATGAGCACCAGAATGTCGCATGACATTAGCAACGCAAGCTCGGCCGCGACATCCGGCGAGGAGGTCCACGCATCGTGAAGCGGGCGTTCTTCCGCTCTCAGCACCGGGTCGAAATTCATTGCGTAAAGATCGCGCACCACGACGTCCTGCCCGCGGACCTCCGCTTCCTTGCTATAGGTCTCGACCATGGCGCGATTGAAGCTGTCGGAAGACGGATTCACGTACACCAGCAGATGACGAAGCGGCAGCTGTGCCGGTGCTAAGGCGGGGGCGGTACTCATCGATCGGCTCCAAATTTCTCACGGTTGCGGCCGTAACCGTCTCGTTTGACGGGTTTAGCCACAGTTACACGCGCTGATGCATCGGCCTTCATCAGGCCTGCGAACGGTCAGGGAGGCCTGCAGTCTCTTGATGAACTGCGGCTGCGGTGGCGCCCTCCTCAGCTAAGGCGCGCTTGTCCGGTATATCGAATTGGTCACAGGGAACTCCCGTTAAGCGGGAGCATCGTGGTCTCTCAGTCGCTGGATGCCTCGAAAAATGCGTCAGCGATGGAGCTTCATAGGCGCTGCGCATCTAAAGACCTAATCGCGCCCGGTGGGCCTGCCGATTGAGTCGCAAAAAGGAGTAAGTTTTTGCGAGTCATCCGTGACGAGCCTCGGCATTTTTATTTGAGTTTCAACCCAGTCTAGTATGGTATTTTCAATAAATGTTTCGTGGGTAAGTTAAATTTTAAATTGTCATGAGCGGAGGTCGATTTTAATTTATGGTAGAATTACTACAGGTCGCGGCAGGAAATGTGGTAACGACGGACAACCGATCTGCGTCGGGGCCGATCAATATCCCGCGCGAATCTCCGCTGCGCACGCTGTCCAACGACGATCGCCCCAACCAACCGTCCCGCGTGCGCCTACCAAGGTAACCGACGTGAATAATCCAGGCCTCGATACGTTCATCACGACTCGCACCGGCGCGCGGTTTCACGTTCGACCCGTGAGTGTCGATGACGATTACACGATCAAGGACTTCTTCAGTCACGTAAGTCGGCCGGATCTCCGGTTTCGTTTTCTCACCGGCATCAACGAGGTTTCGCCCAGTCAGATCGCGATGCTTACCCATCCCGACCATCTGTTCAGTGAGAACTTTCTGGTCTTCACGGCCGATGGGTCGATGATGGTCGCCTCCGGCATGCTCGCCTGCGACAAGAGCTTCGATCACGGAGAGGTGGCGATCGCGGTCCGCGAAGATCACAAGCATCATGGCATCGGCTGGGAGCTGCTTGCCCATATCGCCCGTTATGCGGACACCAAGGGACTGCGCTCGCTGGAATCGATCGAAAGCCGCGACAACCACGAGGCAATAGAACTCGAGCGCGATATGGGGTTCGTGATCAGCGATTATCCGGGCGATCCCACGCTGGTGCTGGTCAGCCGCTCGCACGCTCGCGCCTAACGGGTCCTCAGAACAGCAACCGCACCCCGACCAGCGCGAGCACCACCGCCAGGATCGGGCCGAGCACGCGGTCCGACACGCGGCTGGCGATCAGGCTGCCGACGATGATCCCGGGGATCGATCCGATCAGCAGCGACACCAATAGCGCGCCATCGACCGATCCGAGTATCCAATGGCCGATGCCGCCGAGCAACGTCAGCGGCACGGCATGCGCGATGTCGGAGCCGACCAGCCGGTTGACTGGCAATGCCGGGTAGAGGATCAGCAACGCGGTCATCCCCAGCGCGCCGGCGCCTACCGAGGTGAGCGAGACCAGCAGCCCCAGCACTGCGCCCAGCAGGATGGTCGATCCCGCCAGTTTGCGCGGGCTCATCGTGCCGAAGCGCGGCGTCAAATAGGCGACGATGCGTCCGCGCAACAGGGTCGCCGCCGCCGACAGCAGCAAGGTCACGCCCAGGATCATCGACATGACGTGCCCGGTCGTCGCGGAAGCCGGGCCCGCCTGGCTGAGGACAAGCAGGGTCACGATCGTCGCCGGCACGCTGCCGATCGCCAGCCGCGCGACGACGCGCCAGTCGACCGTGCCGCGCCAGCCATGGACGGTGGTCCCGACCGTCTTGGTCGCCGAGGCATAGAGCAAGTCGGTGCCGACCGCGGTGGTCGGGTGGAAACCGAACACCAGCACCAGCAACGGCGTCATCAGCGATCCGCCACCGACCCCGGTCAACCCGACGACCAGCCCGACCAGCACGCCGGCGAGCGAATAGAGCAGGTTGATCGTCATTGCCCGGTACGCGGCGTCACGAGATTTGGCCGGCGTGCGCCGCCGCGGCGACCGGGCGGATCGAGGAGGGAAGAACGGGTTGCGCCCGTTCAGCCACTATTGCTCGCCGGGGTGTTGACCCCCATCGACTGCAGGTAGCGCCGCACGTTGCGTGCCGCCTGGCGGAGCCTCTGCTCATTCTCGACCATCGCAATGCGCACGTACCCTTCCCCATTCTCGCCATATCCCACCCCTGGCGCGACCGCGACCTTGGCGTGAGTCAGCAATTGTTTGGAGAACTCAAGGCTGCCTAAGTGCGTGAGCGCGGGCGGCAGCGGTGCCCAGGCGAACATGCTCGCCGGCGGGCTGGGAATATCCCAGCCGGCGCGGCCGAAGCTTTCGACCAATACGTCGCGGCGCTTGTGGTAGAGCAAGCGGTTCTTCTCGACGATATCCTGCGGTCCGTTGAGCGCGGCGCAGGCGGCGGCCTGGATCGGGGTGAAGGCGCCGTAATCGAGATAGGATTTTACCCGCGTCATCGCCGCGATCAGCTTGCGATTGCCGACCGCGAACCCCATCCGCCAGCCGGCCATCGAATAGGTCTTGCTCAGGCTGGTGAACTCGATCGCGATGTCCTTGGCGCCCTTGACCTGGAGGATGGACACGGTCGGCTTGCCGTCGAAATAGAGCTCCGAATAGGCCAGGTCGGACAGGATCCAGACCTGGTTCTCCTTCGCCCAGGCGACGAGGCGCTCGTAGAATGCCAGGTCGACCGTCTCGGCGGTCGGGTTGGACGGGTAATTGACCACCAGGATCGACGGGCGCGGCACGGTGAACGCGATCGCGCGCTCCAGGCTCTCGAAATAATGCTCGTCGGGCGTGGTCGGCACCGCGCGGATCGTGGCGCCGGCGATGATGAAGCCGAACGTATGGATCGGGTAGCTCGGATTGGGCGCGAGCACGACGTCGCCCGGCGCGGTGATCGCGGTCGCCAGGCTGGCCAGCCCTTCTTTCGACCCCATCGTCACCACGACTTCGGTCTCGGGATCGAGATCGACGCCGAAGCGGCGGCCATAATAATTGGCCTGGGCGCGGCGCAGCCCGGGAATGCCCTTGGACTGCGAATAGCCATGCGCGTCGGGCTTTTGCGCGACCTCGCAGAGCTTGTCGATGACATGCTGCGGCGGCGGTAAATCGGGATTGCCCATGCCCAGGTCGATAATGTCCTCGCCTGCCGCGCGCGCTGCTGCCCGCATGCCGTTGACCTCGGCAATGACGTAAGGCGGCAGACGCTTGATGCGGTAGAAATCGTCGGACATTCAAAACTCCTTTCGCCTTCTCCTTAGGGCATAAGCGGGGGGCCGCGAAACCGCGTTGTTCCGGATGCGGCGATCCGTGCCGTAAAGCGGAGACAAAAGCGGGGTTGCCGCGTTCGCCATCGAGTAACCGGTGGAGAAACAAGATGATTGCCCTGATGCTCGTCGCAGCGGCCACCGTCGCCAGCGAAGCGCCGCCCACCAATGCTCCTCGCTGTCATGGAGTCGCGCTGGACGCGGCGGTCGGTCATTATGCCGATGTCGCGCGGGCGATGGACCCGCGCCGCACCGCTTCACTCTATGCCGCCGACGGGGTGCTGGTCGGGCCGAAAGGCGAGCCGGTCACCGGCCCCAGGGAGATCGAGGCGTTCCTGGCCGGGTTCGGCGGCTACAAGCTCGGCGAGCAGGTGATGACGGTCGATAGCATTGAGCGGACCGCCAGTGGCTGGCGCTCGATCGGCGAGTTCCGCCAGCGCGGCAACGACCCAAAGAACGAGGCCTTCGCGACCGGTGGGCGCTATCGCGCGGAGTGGCGGTGCCTTAAGGGAGGATGGCGCGTTCAGCGCATGCAGACCTTCGCCGGGGGACAATGATGGCCGACCAGACCGACGTACCCAGCCTGGAGGATATGCAGCACTGGACCTGGGTGATGGGCCGGGCGCAGCAGATGATGCTCGAGGCGGGGCTGGGCGCGGGCATGCCGGTGATCCCGGGGTTCAACGATCCGGCGACCCTGGCGCGGGTCGGCGATTTCTGGTCGGACAGCCTCAAATTATGGCAGCGCTTCCTCGATCCCCAGGCCGCCGATGGCGCGCAGGCCGCGATCAAGGATAGGCGCTTCAAGTCCGAAGCCTGGCAGAATCCGGTGTTCGACTGGATCCGCCAATCCTATCTGATGATCGCCGACCAGATGCTGAAACAGGTCGATGCGATCGAAGGGCTCGATCCCAAACAGCGCGAGCAATTCCGCTTCGCGACCCAAGGCGTGATCGACGCGATGAGCCCGTCCAACTTCGCCTTCACCAATCCCGACGTGATCCAGAAGACGATCGAGACGCGCGGCGAGAATTTGCTCAAGGGCCTGTCCAACATGCTCAACGATCTGAGCAAGGGGCAGCTGACGCATACCGATGCCGAGGCGTTCGAGGTCGGGCGCAATCTCGCGACCACGCCGGGCAAGGTGATCTATCGCAGCCCGTTGTTCGAACTGATCCACTATACGCCGACCACCGAGTCCGTGCTGGCGACGCCGCTGGTGATCTTCCCGCCCTGGATCAACCGCTTCTACATCCTCGATCTGACGCCCGAAAAGAGCTTCATCCGCTGGGCGGTCGATCAGGGGCTGTCGGTGTTCATGGTGTCGTGGAAATCGGCCGATGCCAGCCTGATCGACACCAGCTGGGACGATTACGTGCTCGCCCAGATCGAGGCGATCGACGTGATCCGCGACCAGCTCGATGTCGAGGCGGTACACGCGATCGGCTATTGCGTCGCGGGCACGACACTCGCCGCGACGCTCGCTTATCTGACCGCCAAGAGCGAAGCGGACAAGGTCAGGACCGCGACCTTCTTCACCGCGCAAGTCGACTTCGCCGATGCCGGCGACCTGCTCAATTTCGTCGACGACGCCCAGCTCGACATGATCAGGCAATTGTCGCCCGAGGGGTATCTCGACGGGCGCTACATGGCGCTGACCTTCAACCTGCTGCGCGGCCGCGACCTGATCTGGAATTATGTCGCCAACAATTACCTGATGGGCCAGGATTATGCGCCGTTCGACCTGCTCCACTGGAACGGCGACACCACCAACCTGCCGGCGAAATGGCATTTGTCGTATTTGACCGATCTCTATCGCGACAATCTGCTGGTGCGGCCGGGGGCATTGGCGATCGCCGGCACGCCGATCGACCTGACCAGGGTCGCGACGCCGAGCTATATCCAGGCGGGGTGCGAGGACCATATCGCCCCGGCCGAGAGCGTGTGGAAGATCACCCATCTGTTCGCCGGACCGCTCAAGTTCGTGCTGGCGGGCTCGGGCCATATCGCCGGGGTGGTCAACCCGCCCGCCGCGGGCAAATATCAATATTGGACCAACGACACGCCCGCCGCGACCCTGGCCGAGTTCGTCGCCGGGGCAACCGAGACCAAGGGCAGCTGGTGGCCCGACTGGATCGGCTGGCTGCGCGAGCAAGACGCGACCGAGGTCAAGGTCAAGGGCGCGCGCGAGCCCGGCGAGGGCAAGAAGCGCCCGGCGATCGCCGATGCTCCGGGAGAGTATGTCCGCGCGCGATAGGATCGGGCGCGGCACGAGTCGGCCGATCGGCCTGCCTTACCCGGCGGTTGACGGGCCAGGTCGCGCGAGCAGCGCGACTTGCGCCGGTAAATCGCTCAAACACCTGTGTATTTCCCGAGGCGGAGGATGCGATGTGTTAACCAACTCCGCCTAAACTGGGGGCGTGAGACGTTCCGACCAACGCTTGTCGCGGGATCGGCGGCGGAGCATCAGGCTCCTTCTTCAGGAAGTCCCGCTTCCCGCACCGGTCCGTCGCGAATTCATCGACACGCTGTTCGACATGCGGCTGCCGATTCTCGGTATGGGCATCGTGACGGCGGCGATCGCGGGTCTCGTCGCGCGCGAATGGCAGGATCCGGTCATCGCCTTCCTGGCGCTGGCCGCGGCGCTGCTCACGGTCGTCCGGCTGCTGGTCCTGCGCGCCTATGACCGCGCGCGTCCCGTCGCCGACGCCGAGCTCGGCCGCTGGGAATTGCGGTACGCAATCGGCGCCTATGCGTTCGGGGCCCTGCTTGGTCTGCTCAATGTCTACGTCCTGAACTACCATTTCCCGCTCCTGCACCTGATCACGGTGAGCCTGGTGTTCGGCTTCGGCGCGGGCATCGTTTCCCGGATTTCGATCCGCCCGGTGATCTGCGTGATCAGCCTGTTGCTTGCGACCGTGCCGACCGTCGCCGCGCTCGCCGTTCACGCCGTCGAGCCGAACCCGATCGAACTTCACGCTCCGCTGTTCGCCACCGAAGCTTTCCTTGTTGCGATGATCACCATGCTCAGCCTGCAATCGGTCAGGCATCTCTATCGGTCGGCGGTACGGCATCTGACGGCCGAGCATGACATGGCGTTGCTGGCGAAATTCGACGCGCTGACCGGTCTGGCCAATCGCCTGCTGCTGCGCGAGCGCTTTCAGGACAGCAGCCTGATCGCCGCGGCACAGGGCGAGCAACTGGCGCTGCATTTCATCGACCTCGACGGGTTCAAGGCGGTCAATGACGGCCTGGGCCATCTCGCCGGGGATTCGGTGCTGCAACAGGTGTCGCGTCGGCTCGAAGGACTCGTCAGGGCCGAAGATACCGTGGCGCGGCTCGGTGGGGACGAATTCATCGTGTTGCAGACGCATGTCCGCGACCGGAGCGAAGCCGAAATGCTGGCGCGACGGATGATCAGGCAATTGAGCGCGCCGTACGAAGCGGACGGCGATTGGGTACGCATCTCGGCCAGCGTCGGGATCGCCATGATGCCCGAATTCGGCCGCGAACTGGAAACCTTGCTCTCCTGCGCCGACGCGGCGCTTTACCGCTGCAAGGGCGGCGGGAAAGGCAAGCTCCATTTCTGCACGTCCGACGACCGGATGAGCGACAAGCGGGCAGTCGCCTAACCGGCGATTGGATGACGGGGCTGGGCGCAACCGCTCTGCCAGAACAGTGCCTCGAGCTTCGCCAGGCGACTATTTCGTGACCGTTGTGACGCTTATGTTGCACTGCACAAAAATCGCTTGACCTTTGCCCTCCAAGCCCTATTTTGTGCAATGCAGCAATGATGCCGCGGAGGATGTGATGGTGAGCAAGACCCCCGTAACCAAGGCGGCGAAACCCGCAGCCAAGGCGCCGGTGAAGCGCACGCCTGTCAAATCCACCAAGCCGGCTTCGGTTCCCGTCGAAACGAAGCCCGTGCCGACTCCCGCTCCGATCGTTGCCGAAACCCCTGCCGTAGAGCAGCCGATGGCGCCCGTCCTAGAAACCGCGCCTGTCGAGACCCCCGCAGTCGAGACCCCGATAGTCGAAAAAATTGCCGAAACAGTGACCGAAACCGTCGCCGCAGCCGCCCAAGAGGCGCCGGCCACCATCGAAAAGGAAGTTATCAAGATGAACGACACCATCAAGGAAGCCGCCGACAAGGGCCAGGCCTATTTCGCGGAATTCAGCGCCAAGGCGAAGGCCGCGGCCGAAAAGGGCGCCAAGGCGTTCGAAGACATCAACGAGTTCGGCAAGGGTAACGTCGAAGCGCTCGTCGAGTCGGGCAAGATCGCGGCCAAGGGCTTCGAGACGCTCGGCCAGGATTATGCCGATTATGCGCGCAAGCAGTTCGAAGGCACCACCGCCGCGCTGAAGGGCTTCGCCGCCGTCAAGTCGCCGACCGAGTTCTTCAAGCTGCAGGCGGACTTCGTCCGTGGCCAGTTCGACTCGTTCGTCGCCGAGAGCTCGAAGAACACCGAAGCGATGCTGAAGCTGGCCGGCGATGTCGCCAAGCCGATTTCGAACCGCGTCGCGATCGCCGCCGAGAAGATCAAGGTCGCCGCGTAAGCGTCACCTTCACCTTCGGTGAGACATCGAAAGGGCGGTCGCCATCCGGCGGCCGCCCTTTTCGTTTGGCCTTTTCGTTCGTGATGATGGCGTCGCTGGCTGACATTGTCAGCGGGCCGGGCTAGGCAAAATATCCCGCCGGGCCTCCAGGATCAGTGCATGCCGTCTATCGATTTCGCCGCCTTCTCGTCGCGCGTCCTGGTCGATGCCGCCATCCCTGAACTACCCAACCATTATCGCGGCAAGGTGCGCGACAATTACGATTTGGCCGACGGGCGCCGGATCATCATTGCCAGCGACAGGCTGAGCGCGTTCGATCGCATCCTCTGCGCCATTCCGTTCAAGGGGGAAGTGCTGACCCAGACGGCGCGTTTCTGGTTCGAGCAGACGGCCGATATCTGCGCCAATCATGTGCTCGATTATCCCGATCCCAACGTCCTGATCGCCCGCCACCTCGACATTCTGCCGGTCGAGATCGTGGTGCGCGGCTATCTGGCGGGAACCACCGGCACCTCGATCCTGACGCTCTACAAGAAGGGGCAACGCGCGATGTACGGCATGACGCTGCCCGATGGACTGCGCGACAATGCCAAGCTCGCCGAGCCCATCATCACGCCGACCAGCAAGGAGTTCGACGGCGGGCATGACGAGCCGCTGACGCCGGCGGAAATCCTCGCGCGCAAGCTGCTGACCACGGCGCAATGGGACGAACTCAGCGCCACCGCGCTGGCGCTGTTCGCGCGTGGACAGAAGAATGCCGAGGAACGCGGACTGATCCTGGCCGATACGAAGTACGAATTTGGCGTCGCGCCCGATGGAGCGATTGTTCTGGCGGATGAGATACACACGCCGGACAGCAGCCGTTATTGGCGAGCGTCCAGCTACCAATCGCGTTTCGAGGCCGGCGAGCGGCCCGACAGTTTCGACAAGGACTTCGTGCGGTCATGGGTGACCACGCAGTGCGACCCCTATAGGGACCCGATCCCCGAAATCCCGCAAGAGCTGATCGCCGGCACCGCCGCCGTCTATGCCGAAGCCTTCGAGACGATCACCGGCCGCTCGTTCGCGCCCGATCTGGGGAGCGGCACGGTGTTGGAGCGTATCCGCACGAATCTGGCGCCATATTTCGACATGCATTGAACGCGCCGAGTCGGCCGCTACTGTCGCGTTCTAATATCGATCTCCTCGGCGTTGATTATTTACTTCGGTCAATACCAAGCGATTGTCGTTGCAAAGAAGACCGCGGAGAAAGCACGCGCCAGGCAATATACCGCCATCAACGGCCGACGGACGGGTGGCATGGTGGATGCCGGGACAAGCCCGGCACGACAACGATGCGGGGGCTGAACGGCCGCTATTGGTCGAAAGCAGTTGTTAGGGCGCTTTTTGCTAGAGCGGATTAGAGGCGTCGCGGCGATGGGCTTGGCCAATGAGAGATAGCAAAGGTCAACGCGATGATTGAGATCGTGCGAGAATACCCTGCCAGCCTCCTCTTTCCGGCGTTCGCCACCCTTGTTTCGTTTTTGATTTTGGCCGCAGCAGATGACTTGCCCAGGCGGCATCTTCGTAGAGCGATACGCTCAGCTGGCTTTGGGGCCGCCATCGGGTTTTTTGCTTCCTTCCTCTATATCTATGCAGATGTTAGCGGTTGGGCCGTCATATTGGCGCCCGTTATTCTGGGCCCGATTTGCGCAGTCGCGTTGTCAGTCGCTGTAGTTCTCGAATTGGTGGCGGGGGCGCTTAGCCTGGCGCGATCCCGGTAGCGAATATCGTCCGCAAATGGGGCGCTTACCAACATGCCGCTTTTGATGGGCCTGCCACCTAGACCAGCCAAGCATTCCGCCATCTACCGCTCTCCAACGACGAAAAGCACTTAACGTGCGCCGCACCCTCTTGCCCCGGCGTGCCGCAATGCCATATTTTGCGATCTGATATGCGAAACCCCGATTTCATGATGGCCAACGATCCCGATGGGGTCGGCAGCGGCAACGACGGTGACAACGACACCGGCGTCGGGCTCGCCACGCGTACCCGCACGAAGACCAAGCAGCCCACGCCCTATCGCGTGCTGATGCTCAACGACGATTATACGCCGATGGAATTCGTCGTGCTCTGCCTGCAGCGCTTCTTCCGCATGACCACCGAGGAAGCGACTCGGGTGATGTTCCACGTCCACCAAAAGGGCGTCGGCGTGTGCGGCGTGTTCAGCTACGAAGTCGCCGAGACCAAGGTCAGCCAGGTGATGGACTTCGCGCGGCAGAACCAGCACCCGCTGCAATGCACGCTTGAGAAGGCGTGAGTTCGAAGCTCTGATCCTCGGTTCATGTGCTCCTGCGAAAGCAGGAGCCCAGGGCAGCGAAGTACCTCATCACCCTGGGTTCCTGCTTTCGCAGGAACACGAGGAAAGTGATTTATCCGGAACTTCACGCCGCTGGCAAAGCCGTCGGCTGGATCGAGGCTTAGCCTCGTCCGCCGGCCGTGCGGGGCGGTGCGCGGGCGCACCGGCGCGGGCGTGGCCGCGCCTCCGCCCCGCAAAATTACATTAACCATCAATCGTTTCGCCGCGGGACACGGCGGATTCCGGGGGCGCTTCGGTAAGCTTTTCGCGGTAAGGCGCTTCGCGCCCGGGACGACGTGCCGGGCAGAGACGAAGGACATTGCTCGCACGTGATCGATTGGCGCAACTGGACGGTCCGGCAGACTCGCGTGGCATTGCTCGCGGGACTGGTCGGCGTGCCCATGCTCGCCGTGTCGGCCAAGGCCGCGGTGATCGCTTATTATGCTGCCCAGGCCAAGGCCGAGGCACCGCCGCTGCCGCCGATCGGCTATGAGAGCGAGGATCATTTCCCCGGCGCGGCCCTGTTCTTCGTCGCCGAGGAGCAGGCGGCGCCGACCGCTGGCACCACCGGCACCACCGCGTTGCCCGATCTGCCGGTTCCGGCCAATGCCGATCTGACGCCCGACACCGACGGCACCGTGCGCCCGGCCCAGCCCTTCTCGATGGCCGGCGCCAGCGCGCTCGACAAGGCACGCGCGCTCGATTGCCTGGCGACCGCGATCTATTACGAGGCGGCGTCGGAAAGCGAAGAAGGCCAGCGCGCGGTCGCCCAGGTAATCCTCAACCGCGTCCGCCACCCGGCCTTTCCCTCGACCGTCTGCGGGGTGGTCTATCAGGGATCGGAAAAGAGCACCGGCTGCCAGTTCAGCTATGCCTGTGACGGGTCGATGGCGCGCGTGCCGATGCGCTCGGCGATCGACCGCGCGCGCCGCTACGCGCTCGAGGCGCTCAGCGGTTATGTCGTGCGCGGAGTCGGGCTCGCGACGCACTATCATACCTATGCCGTGACGCCGTCCTGGAACCGCAGCCTGGTGATGACCGACGCGATCGGCATGCATTTCTTCCATCGCTGGAAAGGCTATTGGGGCACGCCGGCCGCGTTCAGCAATGCGCGCTATCGCGGCGGCGAGCCGGTGCCGGGGCCGCACGCCAAGATCGCCCCGCCGCTCACCCCGATGCCATCGACTCAATTCGCGGCCTATACGCCGGGGATGCCGGCGCCGGGCGTCCCGGGACTGGCGGTGCCACCGGCGCCGAGCACCAATATCGCGCTGATCCAGCCCAAATATCAGGACACCAGCGTCGCCCGCGCAACGCCGCCGCCGGCCGAGGACAATCTGCCCGGCGCGTCGCAAATCCTCGACCGCTGGAAGGATTCGGGCAAGCCGCTGAAATAACGGCGGGCCCGCTCCTCAACCGTCATCCCAAACTCCCGTCATCCCAGCGAAAGCTGGGATCTTTGGCGATGGCGCGACGCAAGAGCCGCACGAGATCCCAGCTTTCGCTGGGATGACGAGTAACCGGTCTACTTCCCCAGATATTGATCGAACCACGCCACCGTCCGCCGCTGGACGTCGGCCGCGTGGTCGGTGCCGCGGATGCCATGGCCCTCGTCGGGATAGATCACCAGGCTGGTCGGCACGCCGAGTTCCTTCAGCGCATGCCAATATTCGATCGACTGGGTCGGCGGCACCTCGATGTCGCGCTCGCCGACATAGATGAAGGTCGGGGTGCGCGCCTTCTTGATATAGGTGATCGCCGACGCCTTCACATAAGGCTCGGGATCGTCATAGGCCGACTTGCCGAAGAACGGGATCATCCACTGGTCGATGCCGTTGGTGCCGTAATAGCTGATCCAGTTCGACAGGCCCGCGCCGGCGACGATCGCCTTGAAGCGGTTGGTCTGGGTATTCGCCCACATCGCCATGAACCCGCCATAGCTGCCGCCGGTCAGGCCGAGCCGGTTGTCGTCGACCGGCGCGACCTTCTCGACCGCGTCGATCCCGGCCAGGATGTCGCGCAGGTCGCCGCCGCCGAAATCGCGGCGATTGGCCATGGTGAACGCCTCACCCTGGCCATAGCTGCCGCGCGGATTGGGCAGGAACACGTAATAGCCGGCGCGGACCAGGCTCGGCAGGCCGCCCATCGACGAAAATTTGGGGACATTGGCGGAGGCCGGTCCGCCATGGACGATGGTGATCATCGGCGCCTTCACGGCAGGATCGGCATTGACCGGTGTCAGCAGCCAGCCCTGCACGTCGTAACCGTCATTCTTCCAGCTGATGCTGCGCGCCTTCACTAGCGCGACCTGGCCGTCATTGTCGGTGGTGATCTTGCGGGGACTGCGCGCCGGCCCGGCATAGATAGCGGGGGCGTGTTCAAAGTCCGACACGATTGTCGCGACCGTCGCACCGTCGCTACTATAGGCTGCGCGTCCGTCTTCCGCGGCGAAGCTCGACGGTTGTGCCCACAATATCGTCGTACCCTTGGCGCCCGGTGCCGCGATCTGCATGTCGGGGCCGGCCAGCCGCGTCGCGCGCAGGCCGCCTTTGGTCCAGCTGAGCGAGGTGACGCTCGCCTTCTCGCCTTTGGTCATATCGACCGGTTCGCCCCCGGCGAACGGCACCGTCCAGATGTCGCCGCCGACCGAGCCGAAATCGCTCATCAGCCCGCCGATATAGGCGATTGTCTTGCCGTCGGGCGAGACGCGCGGCGCGTTGATCTGGGTCTTGGGCCGCGCGATCGGGCGCACCGCGCCGGTCGTGGCGTCGATCGCATCGAGCGTCGCCACCCACCAATTATCGTCGCCATTGCCGAGTGCCGTCGTCGCGACGAAGCCGGTGCCGTCCGGAGTCCAGCTATATTCGTAGATATAGCGGTCGGCGGGGGAGACCGGTTTGACGTCGGTCACCGGAGCGCCCGCCAGGTTGAACACCGCCAGCCGCTGTTCGTCGCTCTTCTCGCCGATCTCGCCAATTTGTCGGACGCCGGGCTGGGTCGCACCCGATTCCTTGGCGGCGTTGAGCGTCACCAGCAACGCGATCTTCTTGCCGTCGGGGGAGAAGCGCGGAGCCTGGGCGATGCCCTTCACGCTGGCGATGGTGCGCGTGGTCTTGCCGTCGGCCAGCGCCAGCGCGACCACGCCGCTCGCGCGATCGCGCTGCAGATAGGCAAGCGCCCCACCCGGCCCGAAAGTCAGCCCCGAATAGCTGCATTGCGTGCAGGGATCGAGCGTCGCCAGGATCTTGCCGTCCTTGGCCGACCGCACGACGATCCGGCCATGCGCGGGCTTGGCGGTGGCGCCTTCCTCTTCCTCGACGCTGGCGACGCGATCGCCCGCGGCGGACAGCGCCAGCCCCGAATAGGAATGAAGCGGCGCCGCGAGCGCGGGCGCGGAGGTGGCGGCGAGCAAGGCGGCGGCAAGAGCAAGACGCATCGGCGACTCCATGGGGAGGGAAGGATGCGATCGATACGCCGTCGTTGCCGATAGGCAAGCCCGAGAATATCGATCGCACGCCGCGCTGCCTTAAGCCCTCTCCCGCTTGCGGGAGAGGGTTGGGTGAGGGTCTTCTTTCTTCTTCCAAGCGGTTGGAATTCAAGAAGAAGTAAGAAGACCCTCACCTTCCCACCGCTTCGCGGCGGGCCCCTCCCTCTCCCGCACGCGGGAGAGGGCTTTATTATCCTCACCAAAAAAAGGGGCCGGTTTCCCGGCCCCTCTCATTGCGCCCTCCTGCGCAAACCCGACTACCAGCGGCGCTGGCCGTCATGCTTGTCGAACCGCACCTTGGCGCTCAGCGCGTCGTAGCGGCGCTCAAGATCGGCGCGCTCGCGCATGTCGATCCGTCCGCCCGAGATGCGGTAACGATATTCGAGCTTCTGGATGCCGCGCAGCTGGCCTTGCAGCTGGAAAGCCTCACGGCGATTCAAATTGCCCGAGCGGATGCCCTGGTCGATCCGCGACTGGATCATCTGCGCGCGCTGGTTGAGCGGCGCGAACGGCGCGGCGACCGAAACGGCGGGGAAAGCGGCGGTGGCAAAGCCCAGCCCCATCAACACAACAGTCAGCTTTTTCATGTCTCTCACTCCTTACGCGACCGATCGAGCGGTCGAGAGACGATTTCGGCCCTAAGTGTCGCCGATCTGTGCCGGGAAATGTACCAATGTGTCGCGGATGATCGCGAGCGCGTCGGGTTCGTTCAGGTAGATGAACGGCGGCTGTCGGGAGTTCCACTTTCCCCTCCCTGCAAGGGAGGGGTTAGGGGTGGGTGAGCGCGGACGAGGCTCGATGCCTCGTCCGTCGCTGTTTTGACGAGCGCTCTTTAGTCTTTTTTTGGGCGCGCAGACGCGCGCACCCACCCCCTGCCCCCTCCCTGCAAGCAGGGAGGGGAGACTATTACCCGAACGAATAGGGCACCGGCCCGCGCGCGTCGGGATCGATATGGATCTCGCTCGCCGCCGGCGGAAAGGCGCGCTGGTCGCAATCGCTGCGCGGGCAGATGCGACACGACACGCCGATCGGCGTCGCCACGTCATCGGCGCGGAGGCCGTCGGCATAGACGAAATCGGCGGCATGCGCTTCCTCGCAGCCGAGCGTCACCGCATAGCGGCGCGGGCTGCGGGTGAAGCTGCCCGACGGCTTGACCAGCCCCTTGGCGATCGAGACGTAGCGCGTGCCGTCGGGCGTTTCGGCGAGCTGGACGGCGATGCGGTCGGGAATCGCGACCGCCTCGTGTACGCCCCAGAGCGGACACGCGCCGCCGAACCGCGCGAACTGGAAGCGCGTCGCCGAATGCCGCTTGGTGATGTTGCCCGCCATGTCGACGCGGCAGAAGAAGAACGGGATGCCCGCCGCGCCGGGGCGCTGCAATGTCGACAGGCGATGGCAGGTCTGTTCGAAACTGACCCCGAAGCGCAGGCTCAATCGGTCGATATCGTGGCGCAGCTCGCGCGCGGTGGCGCGGAAGCGGGCATAAGGCATGACCAGCGCGCCCGCGGCGTAATTGGTCAGCCCGGCGGCGAGCAGCGCGCGGCCGGCATCGGAGGCGATCCCCTCGCTGGCGATGTCGCGGATCAGTTCGGCGAATTCGAGCCGCGCCAATTGGTGGGCGAGCGCGAAGCGCTGGCTCGCCTCGGGCAAGGCCGGGTCGAGCCGCAACAGGCGCGCCTCGGGATCGTACGCGCGCACCGGCCCGCCGAGCTCGCGATCGGCGACGACATTGATCCCGAAGCGCCGGCCGAGCCGATCCTCGAGCGCGAGGCGATCGATCGCATCCGCGCCCATCTCCTCCGCGATCGCCTCGGCCGCGCGGTCGAGCGCGTCGACATAATTGCGCTCGGCGTGAAACCAGTCGCGCACTTCCTCCCAGGGAAAGCGCGCCGCTTCGGCCGCGCCCGCCTCGAACCGGTCGTCGAAGGCGCGCAATTGCTCCTGCGAGCGGCGAAACGCGGCGTGGAGCGCGACCAAGCGCCGTGCGAGCTGCGGCTGTTGCCGCGCCCCGCGGCGCAACGTCGCTTCATCGAGCCGCGCATCGGGCACGCTGGGATCGCTCGATGCCTCGATCGCGTCGACCAGCAGCATCCCTTCGTCGGCGGCAGCGATCGTCTCCCAATCGGCGGGGAAAGCGCGGGCCAGCGCCACCATCACCAGCGGCGTGATCGGACGGTCGCCATTCTCGATCTGCGACAAATAGCTGACCGATACCGACAACTGGGTCGCCAGCGCGCGCTGGCTCAGGCCGAGCCGCTGGCGCAGCGCGCGGATCCGGTGTCCGGCGAAGATACGGCGGATGCCTTCGGCCATGCGTTCGGGAATAGTTTGCAAACCTACCCTCGGCAAGTTTGCAACATTACAGTTGCGAAGGCGGGCTGCTAGGGGAAAGAGGTCGGGTCCTGAAGGAGTCTCCATGTCGTCGACCATCGCCGAACTCGAGAAGAAGCGCGCCGCGGCCCGATTGGGCGGCGGAGAGAAGCGCATCGCCGCGCAGCACGCCAAGGGCAAGCTGACCGCGCGCGAGCGGCTCGACGTGCTGCTCGACGAGGGATCGTTCGAGGAGCTCGACATGTATGTCGAGCATAATTGCGTCGATTTCGGCATGCAGGACCAGATCATTCCCGGCGACGGCGTGGTCACCGGATCGGGCACGATCAACGGCCGGCTGGTGTTCGTGTTCAGCCAGGACTTCACCGTGTTCGGCGGCTCGCTGTCCGAGCGTCACGCGCAAAAGATCTGCAAGATCATGGACATGGCGATGAAGGTCGGCGCGCCCGTGATCGGCCTCAACGATTCGGGCGGCGCGCGCATCCAGGAAGGCGTCGCCTCGCTCGGCGGCTATGCCGAGGTGTTCCAGCGCAACGTGCTCGCCTCGGGCGTGGTGCCGCAGCTCTCGTTGATCATGGGTCCCTGCGCGGGCGGCGCGGTCTATTCGCCGGCGATGACCGACTTCATCTTCATGGTGAAGGACTCAAGCTACATGTTCGTCACCGGCCCCGATGTGGTGAAGACGGTGACCAACGAAGTGGTGACGCAGGAGGCCTTGGGCGGTGCGGTCACCCACACCACCAAGACCTCGGTCGCCGACAATGCGTTCGAGGATGATATCGAGGCGCTGCTCGCCGCGCGGGATTTCATCGATTTCCTGCCAGCATCCAACCGCGAGCCCGTACCCGAACGTCCGTCATCGGATCCCTGGGATCGGATCGAGGACAGCCTCGACACCCTGATCCCGGCCTCGGCCAACCAGCCTTATGACATGCACGAACTGATCCGGAAGACGGTCGACGAAGGCGATTTCTTCGAAATCCAGCCCAAGCACGCCGGCAACGTGATCTGCGGCTTCGGCCGGATCGAGGGGCGGACGATCGGCGTGGTCGCCAACCAGCCGATGGTGCTGGCCGGTGTGCTCGACATCAATTCGTCCAAGAAGGCCGCGCGCTTCGTGCGCTTCTGCGACGCGTTCGACATCCCGATCGTCACCTTCGTCGACGTCCCCGGCTTCCTGCCCGGCACCGCCCAGGAGCATAACGGCATCATCAAGCACGGCGCCAAATTGCTGTTCGCATACGCCGAGGCGACCGTGCCCAAGATCACCGTCATCACCCGCAAGGCCTATGGCGGCGCCTATGACGTCATGGCGTCGAAGCATCTGCGCGGCGACCTCAATTACGCCTGGCCGACCGCCGAGATCGCGGTGATGGGCGCCAAGGGCGCGGTCGAGATCATCTTCCGCGGCAAAACACCGGATGAGATCGCCGAACGCACCGCCGAATATGAGGCGCGCTTCGCCAATCCGTTCGTCGCCGCGGCCAAGGGTTTCATCGACGAAGTGATCCAGCCGCATTCGACGCGTCGGCGCATCGCTTTGGGCTTGCGCAAATTGCGCAACAAGAGCCTCGAGAATCCGTGGAAGAAGCACGACAACATTCCGCTTTGAAGAAAGGCCGCCCCTCATGATCTCACTCGTTGCCCTGTTGCTCCAGGCCGCGCCGGCTCCGGCGGCGGTCGCGCCGTGGACGGTGACGCCGCGCCCCAGCAGCGACCCCACGATCACCACGACAGTGACCAGCGCGCCGTCGGCCGACGGCAATGCCAAGCTCGTCGTGCGCTGCGACGCCGGCAAGGCGAAGGTCGTGTCGGTCCAGCTGTTCAGCCGCACCCCGCTCGGCGGGCCGCCGGCGCGTCCGGTGTCGCTGACCTTCGACGCCAACACGCCGATGATCGACAATTGGGAATTCGTGCCGCAGGGCGCGTTCCAGCGCGACGATGTCGCGGTGACCACGCTGACCACGGCGCTTGCCGCCGCCAAGACGATCAAGGTCCATACCACGACCACCACCGGCGAACCGGTCGATGCGACCTTCGCCGGCCCGGCGAGCGCGCAGCCGATCACCACGGTGCTGGCGGCGTGCGGCTATACGCTTGGCCAACCGCCGGTCCGTGCGCCCGAACCCAAGGACGGCAAGAAGGCGGATAAGTGAAGCTCGGCCGCCTCAATCATGTCGGGGTGGCGACGCCGTCGATCGCCGCCGCCATCCCTTATTGGCGCGACGTGATGGGCGCGACCGTGATCCACGATCCGTTCGATCTGCCCGCGCAAGGGGTGAAAGTGTGCTTCGTCGACACCCCCAACACGCAGATCGAGCTGATCGAGCCGCTGGGGGAGGCATCGCCGATCCGCGCCTTTCTCGACAAGAACCCGGCAGGCGGCCAGCATCACCTTTGCTATGAGGTCGCGGACATCCTGGAAGCCAAGGCCTGGTTCGAGGGCAAGGGCGCGAAAGTGCTCGGCGAGCCACGCATCGGCGCACACGGCACGCCGATCTTCTTCGTCCATCCCAAGGACATGGGCGGCGTGCTGACCGAGATCATGGAGACGCCCAAGGAGGGGCATTGAAAACACCTCCCTCTTCCCTGCTCGCAGGGGAGAGGGTTGCGCAGACTTGGGCCCGCAGGGCCTTAGTCGGAGCTGGGAGAGGGGTCAGGCCGAGCGCAGCTCGGCGCGAGCCGGCGGCGCGCACGACCCCTCTCCCAACCTTCGCTAGGCAGCGAGCTGCCAAGCTTCGGTATCCCTCTCCCCTTCCAGGGGCGAGGGAGGAAAAGAGGGGAACCGAATGGCCTACGAACACATCCTGTCCGAGCGGAAGGGCGACGTGCTGGTCGTGACGCTCAACCGTCCCGATCGCCTCAACGCCGCACCGCCGGCGATGTTCGTCGAGATGCGCGAGGCCCTGGCCGATCTTGGCGGCGCGCGCGCGGTGCTGATCACCGGGGCGGGCCGCGCTTTCTGCTCGGGGGCCGATGTCGGTGGCGGTGCCCTGATGGCGAGCGAGCGCGGGCTCGATCCGGGCCAGGCGACCTATGACGCGCTGACCAGCAGCTACAATCCCACGCTCGCCGCGATCGCCGATCTGTCGGTGCCGGTGGTGACCGCGGTGCGCGGGCCGGCCGCCGGGATCGGCTGCAGCCTGGCGCTGTCGGCCGATTTCTGCGTCGCGTCGGACACTGCCTATTTCCTCCAGGCCTTCGTCAATATCGGGCTGGTCCCCGATGGCGGCGCAAGCTGGATGCTGACCCGACTGATCGGGCGCGCGCGGGCCTCGGAAATGATGATGCTGGGCGAACGCGTGCCCGCGGCCAAGGCGGTCGATTGGGGCATGATCCACAAACAGGTCGCCGACGACGCGCTCGATGCCGAGGCGCTGGCGCTGGCCGAACGGCTGGCGGCGGGGCCGACCGTCGCGCTCGGCATGATGCGCCGCCAGCTGCACGAGGCGCTGGAGAGCGATTACGCCGCGGCGATGCAGCGCGAGGCCGACAATCAGCGCGCCGCGCGCGCGACGCAGGATTCGATGGAAGGCGGCATGGCCTTTCTCCAGAAGCGCAAGGCCGAGTTCAAGGGCGCCTGAGCCACCAACAGGAGCGCCCTTTCGGGGGCCGGACACGATCATGACGACCAACCCGACTCCCGACGACTGGAAGGCGCTCGCCGCCAAGGAAGTGAAGGGCAAGGACCTCATCTGGCACACGCCGGAGGGGATCGCGGTCAAGCCGCTCTACACCGCCGAGGATGTCGCCGGCATCGATCCCGGCCTGCCCGGCTTTGCCCCCTTCACGCGCGGGGTGCGGGCGTCGATGTATGCCGGGCGACCCTGGACGATCCGCCAATATGCCGGCTTCTCGACCGCCGAGGAATCGAACGCTTTCTACCGCCGCAACCTCGCCGCGGGGCAGAAAGGCCTGTCGGTCGCGTTCGATCTCGCCACGCATCGCGGCTATGACAGCGACCATCCGCGGGTGACCGGCGATGTCGGCAAGGCGGGCGTCGCGATCGACACGATCGACGACATGAAGATCCTGTTCGACAGCATCCCGCTCGACCAGATGTCGGTCAGCATGACGATGAACGGCGCGGTGATCCCGATCCTGGCGTTCTTCATCGTCGCCGGCGAGGAGCAGGGCGTGCCCCAGGCGCAGCTCGACGGCACCATCCAGAACGACATCCTCAAGGAGTTCATGGTCCGCAATACGTATATCTATCCGCCGGCGCCGAGCATGCGGATCATCGCGGACATCATCGCCTATACCTCGGCGCACATGCCGAAATTCAACTCGATCTCGATCTCCGGCTATCACATGCAGGAAGCCGGCGCGACGCAGGTCCAGGAACTCGCTTTCACCATCGCCGACGGGCGCGAGTACGCCAAGGCAGCGATGGCGGCCGGGCTCGACATCGACAAGTTCGCCGGGCGCCTGTCGTTCTTTTTCGCGATCGGGATGAACTTCTTCATGGAAGTCGCCAAGCTGCGCGCCGCGCGCAAGCTGTGGCACCGCGTGATGAGCGATCTCGGCGCCAAGGACGAGCGCTCGAAGATGCTGCGCACGCATTGCCAGACCAGCGGCGTGTCGCTGCAGGAACAGGACCCCTATAACAACGTCATCCGCACCACGGTCGAGGCGATGGCCGCGGCCCTGGGCGGCACGCAAAGCCTCCATACCAACGCGCTCGACGAAGCGATCGCCCTGCCGACCGACTTCTCCGCCCGCATCGCGCGCAATACCCAGATCGTGCTGCAGGAAGAGACCGGGATCACCCATGTCGTCGATCCGCTCGGCGGCTCTTATTATGTCGAGGCGCTGACCCAGGAACTCTACGACCGAGCCTGGGAAATCATCGAGCGCGTCGACGGCGAAGGCGGCATGGCCAATGCCGTCGCGCAAGGCTGGCCCAAGGCGATGATCGAGCAAGCCTCGGCAGGGCGCCAGGCCCGGGTCGACCGCGGCGAGGACGTGATCGTCGGGGTCAACAAATACCGGCTCGCCGACGAAGACGATATCGACATCCTCGACGTCGACAACCATGCGGTACGCGAGTCGCAGATCGCGCGGATCAAGCGGGTCAAGGCAGGGCGTGACGAGGCGAAGTGCCAGGCCGCGCTCGATGCGCTGCGCGAAGGGGCGAAAGGCAGCGCCAATCTGCTCGCCCTCGCCGTCGACTGCGCTCGCCAGCGCGCGACCCTGGGCGAGATATCGTCGGCGATGGAGGACGTGTTCGGACGCTACGGCACCAAGCCGACCCCGGTCTCGGGCGTCTATGGCGGTGCCTATGGCCAGGATTCGCGCTGGGAGAATCTGCTGTCCGGCGTCGCCGCGACCGAGCGCCGGCTCGGCCGCAAGCCTCGGATGCTGGTCGCCAAGATGGGGCAGGACGGGCACGATCGCGGCGCCAATCTGGTCAGCTCGATGTTCGGCGATCTCGGCTTCGAGGTCGTGCCGGGGCCGCTGTTCCAGACCCCCAAGGAAGCCGCGATGCTCGCGCTCGACAGCGATGTCGATGTGGTCGGCGCGTCGAGCCTGGCGGCGGGCCACAAGACCTTGATCCCCGAACTGATCGGTCACCTGCGCGATGCCGGCCGCGCCGACATCAAGGTGATCGCCGGCGGGGTGATCCCGGCGCAGGACTATGATTTCCTGCGCGAGGCCGGGGTCCAGGCGATCTTCGGCCCCGGTACCAATCTGATCAAGGCGGCGGAGGATGTCCTCCGCTTGCTCGGCCATAATATGCCCCCTGAAGAAGAGGCTGCGCAATGACCGAGATCGAGGAGGAATTGGTCGAAACCGGGCAGAGCGACGAAACATTGCTCTACGACTATTTCAAGCACCTGACGTCGCTCTGCATCGTCTCGCTGGGCGGTGTGCTGGCGCTCGTGCCCAATGCAAAGGACCTGTCGCGTGGCATGATCATCGCCGTGCTCATTGTCCTTGGCGGTGCCGCGCTCATTTCCTTTACTGGCGCGGGGGAAATCGTCCGTGCGCGATACCGCCGCGAGCCGCTCGGCAAGAGCGTCAATCTCTACCGCATCGCCGCTCCCGTCCTGCTCTCGGTCGGCGTCGGCATGTTCATCTACCTCTTTACCCGGACCCTAAAGGCATGACCCGTTCCGACTGGACCCGCGAGGACATCGCGTCCCTCTTCGACCTCCCCTTCACCGAGCTCGTGTTCCGCGCGGCCGAGGTGCATCGCGCGCATCACGCCGCGAACGAGGTCCAGCTGTCGACCTTGCTGTCGATCAAGACCGGCGGCTGTCCGGAGGATTGCGGCTATTGCTCGCAAAGCGCGAGCCACGAGACCGGCCTCAAAGCGACCAAGCTGATGGACGTCCGCGCGGTGCTGCAGGCGGCGGCGCAGGCCAAGGATAATGGCTCGTCGCGCTTCTGCATGGGCGCTGCGTGGCGCAATCCCAAGGACAAGGACATCCCCGCGCTCGTCCAGATGGTGAAGGGCGTGCGCGAGATGGGGATGGAGACCTGCATGACGCTCGGCATGCTGACGCCGGATCAGGCGAAGGCGCTGGGCGAGGCGGGCCTCGATTATTACAACCACAATATCGACACCTCGCCGGAGAATTACGCCAACGTCATCTCGACGCGCAGCTTCGAGGACCGGATCGAGACGCTCGACAATGTCCGTGGCGCGGGGATCAACGTGTGCTGCGGCGGCATCGTCGGCATGGGCGAGACGCGCGCCGATCGGGTCGGCTTCATCCATGCGCTCGCCAGCCTGCCGGTGCATCCGGAGAGCGTGCCGATCAACGCTTTGGTGCCGGTCAAGGGCACGGTGCTCGGCGACATGCTGGCCGACACGCCATTCGCCAAGATCGACGATATCGAGTTCGTCCGGACGGTGGCGGTCGCGCGGATCACCATGCCGGGCAGCATGGTGCGGCTGTCGGCGGGGCGCGAGAGCATGTCGGAAGCGGCGCAGGCCTTGTGTTTCCTGGCGGGCGCCAATTCGATCTTCACCGGCGAGAAGCTGCTGACTACCGGCAATGCCGGCGAGGACAAGGATGCGGCGCTGTTCGCGAAGCTTGGGTTGGCGCCTATGGCGGCCGAACAGCGCGACGTGATGGAGGCGGCGGAGTGAGCGCGCCAGCCGATTTTGTTATCGTCGATGTGCCGAGCATGTTGGCGCAGAAGGTCACGATATCTGACGAATCCGGCGAGCGCGCGGACCCGAATTGGAATCGTGAAGCAGCCGAAAGCCAATATGTCTTTGCCGAGTTCCTCGCAGCAAAGGGATTGCTCGTCGACGGCGTGGCTGTCGAGCGGCGGCCCGATCTTACTATTCGCTGGTCTCAGCTCAGCGAACTGGGTCAAAAATTCGCTCGGAGCGACTTTCACAAGTGGCTCACATCCGTCGACAAAACGGGAACTCCGGAAGCCAAGAAGCTTGAAAAACTCGAACGTCGGTGGGTGAAATTCGCGGCGTTGCAATGATCGGAAGACTCTGATGTTCAAGAAAATCCTGGTCGCCAATCGCGGCGAGATCGCTTGCCGCGTGTTCCGCACCGCGAAGAAAATGAGGTTGGCGCCCATGGCGGCGGAGCAGCGTGCGGTGATGGAGGCCGCGGAATGAATTTGCGGCCGAGAACCGCGATTGCGCTTAGCTGCTTATATTGGGCAGGGGCGCTGACGCTCGGGTTTCTGGCCTTGGGAGCTCCCTGCGGGTTGGCACCGGGGATCGAGTGCGACACGCAAGGGCAGACATTGCTCTGGCGAATCCTCGGGGTTGTTGGTCCGCTGGGCGTGCTTCTGCCCGCCATCGCGATCTATTTCGCCGCCGTTCGGTTCAACGGCCGGGGCAAAAAGGCTCGCTGATGTTCAAGAAAATCCTGGTCGCCGACTGCGGCGAGATTGCCTGCCACGTGTTCCGCACGGCGAAGAAATTGGGGACCGCGACGGTAGAGGTTCAGCGCGATGTGAGGGAAGCGGCGGAGTGAGGATTGCCCTAATCGCATTTTTGCTCGGCTGCACGGCGGCCATCGGCGGATGTACAGCCCGATCGCAAGTTACTGCGGTTGGCCTCCTGTCCACGAGCGATCGTGCAGGAAATGGCCCTAAGATCGCACAACTGGCGGCCCAACAATGTTTCGACCATTCGAACAATCTTGGCGAGTTCCAGGATGCACTGAAAGCGACTGGCTGGCGATTCACGCGCAAGCAGCGGGCAGAACCATCCAATCCGCTTGCGCTTGATGCATGGGCAGTGCCGAACGTGACTGTGTTGCTGGGTCAGCCGCTTTCCAACGGTGCCCGGATATGTTCGCTGTTGGTTGAAGCGCCGGCCGCGCCTTCACTGCGATCGATGAAATCGGCGCTTTCCCGGCTGACTGGGCATGAACCCGGCGCCGACGGTGAGTGGTGGTGGAATCGCACTGCGACGCGCAAGCTCCACATGACCGCCGATGGCGATGGCGATCGCGGCCAAAATCTCTTCATCAATGTCGAAATTTATCCCTTGTCCTGGTGGCAGGGTCTTCTGGGGTAGCCAATGTTCAAGAAAATCCTGGTCGCCAATCGCGGCGAGATTGCCTGCCGCGTGTTCCGCACGGCGAAGAAGATGGGGATCGCGACGGTCGCGGTTTATTCCGACGCCGATGCGCGCTCGCCGCATGTGCTGATGGCCGACGAAGCGGTGCGGCTCGGGCCGGCGCCGGCGGCGGAGAGCTATCTCAAGGCCGAATTGATCCTCGACGCCGCCAGGATCACCGGCGCGGACTGCATCCATCCCGGCTACGGCTTCCTGTCCGAGCGCGAGAGCTTCGCGCGTGCCTGTGCCGATGCCGGCATCGCCTTCGTCGGCCCGCCGCCCAACGCGATCGCGGCGATGGGCGACAAGATCGAGTCGAAGAAGCTCGCCAAGGCAGCCGGGGTCAATGTCGTCCCCGGTTTCCTCGGCGAGATCGCGGACACCGACGAAGCGGTGAAGATCGCGTCCGACATCGGCTATCCGGTGATGATGAAGGCCTCGGCCGGGGGCGGCGGCAAGGGCATGCGGCTCGCCTGGAGCGAGCAGGACGTGCGCGAAGGATTCGAGGCGACCAAGCGCGAGGGTCTCGCCTCGTTCGGCGACGACCGCGTGTTCATCGAGAAGTTCATCGAGAGCCCGCGCCATATCGAGATCCAGGTGCTGGGCGACCAGCACGGCAATATCGTCTATCTGAACGAGCGCGAATGCTCGGTGCAGCGCCGCCACCAGAAAGTGGTCGAGGAAGCGCCGTCGCCGTTCGTCTCGCCGGAGATGCGCCGCAAGATGGGCGAGCAGGCGGTCGCGCTGTCGCGCGCGGTCGGCTATTATTCGGCCGGCACCGTCGAGCTGATCGTGTCGGGCGCCGACACCAGCGGCGAGGGCTTCTACTTCCTCGAGATGAACACCCGGCTCCAGGTCGAACATCCGGTGACCGAGGAGATTACCGGCCTCGACCTGGTCGAGCAGATGATCCGCGTCGCCGCCGGCGAGAAGCTCGCGTTCGGGCAGGAGGACGTGCGGATCGACGGCTGGGCGATCGAGAACCGCGTCTATGCCGAGGATCCGTATCGGGGTTTCCTGCCGTCGATCGGGCGGCTGGTGCGGTATGAACCGTCGGCAGCCGACAGCCACCAATCTCCAAGCCCCTCCCCTGAAGGGGAGCGGCGTGCCAAGGTTCGCGTCGACGACGGTGTCCTCGAAGGCGGCGAAGTCAGCATGTTCTACGACCCGATGATCGCCAAATTGATCACCTGGGCGCCGACCCGCGAGGAAGCGATCGATCGCCAGATCGCGGCGCTCGACGAATTCGTGATCGAGGGCCCGGGCAACAATCTCGATTTCCTGTCGGCGCTGATGCAGCATCCGCGCTTTCGCGACGGCGCGCTGACCACCGGCTTCATCGCCGAGGAATATCCAGACGGCTTCACCGGCGCACCGGCCGCGCCCGATCTGCTCAAGGCGCTGGCCGCGGTCGCCGCCTTTGCCGCGACGGCGGAGGCCGATCGCGCGCGGCGGATCGACGGTCAGCTCGGCAAGCGCCTGCGTCCGCCCTCGGCCTGGACCGTGCGGATCGACGGCCAGGATCATCAGGTCGAAATCTCGACCGACGGCGTGGTGGTCGATGGCGACGATCTCGATTTGGCGCTCGAATATACGCCCGGCGACCATATCGTCACTGCCGAGCTCGGCGACGAGGACCTGACCGTGCGGATCGCGCGCACGCGCACCGGCTTCCGCCTGACCACGCGCGGCGCCTCGCATGTCGCGCGCACCTTGCCCGCGCATGTCGCGCCTTATGCCGAGCATCTGATCGAGAAGATCCCGCCCGATCTGTCCAAATTCCTGATCGCGCCGATGCCCGGACTGCTCGTCCGGCTCGACGTCAAGGAAGGCGATGCGGTCCAGCCCGGCCAGCCGCTCGCGGTGGTCGAGGCGATGAAGATGGAGAATATCCTGCGCGCCGAAAAGGCGGCGACGGTCAAATCGCTGGCGGCAAAGGCAGGCGACAGCCTGGCCGTCGACCAAGTCATCCTGGAGCTAGAATAGGCAGCTTGGAGTCTGTTTCAGCTAAGCTGAAACAGGTGCGGTGCCGGCACCGTCTCAGCGAAGCTGCAAACGACTCTACGCCGAGGAGGAAGATGAACCGAACTGGCCCTATTGCGACAAAATAAGACATATTAAGCATGGACCTCTGCCCTACCGGCCGCCATGCTTTCGCTCATGAAACGGTCGCGTATCGCCTTGATGCTCACCGTCGTGCTGCCGCTCCAGGCCTGCATGGTGGGGCCGAACTACAAGCCGCCGGCGAGCGCCTCGCTCGGCGTGCCCGATGCCTATTCGGGGCCGGCGGCGACCGGCGCGCTGCCCGACATCTCGACCTGGTGGACGTCGTTCGGCGACACCGAGATGACCAGCATCATCGACCGTGCGCGCCGCGACAATCTCGACATCGCGCAGGCAGTGGCGCGGTTGAAACAGGCGCGCGAAGGGCTGGTCCAGGCACGCGCCTCGCTCTTGCCGACGGTCAGCGGATCGGCCGGCTATAGCCGCAATCTGCTCGATTCGGTCGGCCCGCGCGACAATTTCTCGATCGGCGCCGATGCCAGTTATCAGGCCGATCTGTTCGGCGGCACGCGCCGCTCGATCGAGGCGGCTCGGGCGACCGAGCAAGCCTCGGGCTATGACCTCGCCACGGTCCAGACCTCGATCGCGTCGGAGGCCGCGCGCAACTATATCCTGGCCCGCCAATATCAGGCCGCGCTCAAGATCGCGCGCGACAGTCTGGCGATCCAGGACGACAATCTGGAGATTGCCGGTTTCCGCGTCCAGGCGGGTTTGGTCTCCAGCCTCGACCAGGAGCAAGCGCGCGCGCAACGCGCCCAGACCGCGGCGCAAATCCCGACGATCGAACAGAATTATGCCGCCGCGGTGAACCGGCTGGGGGTACTGACCGGCCAGGCGCCGGGCGCGCTCAAGGCTGAGTTGGAGGCGGTGCAGCCGATCCCGATGGGTCCGGCCGATATTCCGACCGGCATTCCCGGCGACGTGCTGCGCCAGCGCCCCGATGTCCGCTCGGCCGAACGCACTCTCGGCGCCGCGACCGCGCAGATCGGGGTGGAGAAGGCCGCGCTCTACCCGGCGCTCAACATCACCGGCAATATCGGCACTTCGGCTTCGGCGCTCGGCAGCATCGCCAATGTCATCACCGGCAGCCTGTTCGCCGGGCTGACCCAATTGATCTTCGACGGCGGCCGCACGCGCAGCCGGGTACGGTCGCAGGAAGCCGCCGCCCAGGGCGCGTTCGCTGCCTATAAATCGACCGTGCTGACCAGCCTGGAGGATGTCGAGAACGCGCTCCAGGCGCTGCAGGCGGCGAAACAGCGCCAACGCGAGTTCGCGGTCGCGCTCGATGCCTCGAACGCCGCGGCGATCCTCGCGCGCAGCCAGTATCGCGCCGGGCTGACCGACATCACCACCCTCAACAACAGCGAGGCGGCGTTGCTCTCGGCGCAGAATGGCTTGAACAGCGCGCGCGGTGATCAGGCGCAGGCGATGGTCGCGCTCTACCTCGCGCTCGGCGGCGGGTGGGATGCCACCAAGCCGCCCGAACTCCCGCAGGGATAAGAATATGGCGACCAACCAGGCCGAACTCGACGACTTCCTCGGCGGGCGCCCGCCGTCCAAGCTCAAGCGCTATGCCCTGTGGGCGGGGATCGCGATTGGCGTCGTGCTGGTCGTCCTGCTCCTGATGCGGCTGTTCGGCGCCGCCGCGACATCGGGCTATGCGACCGAACAGGCGCAAAAGGGCAATCTCACCGTCACCGTGTCGGCGACCGGCAAGCTCGCGCCGATCAATCAGGTGACGGTCGGCTCGCAGCTGTCGGGCCAGGTGATCAAGGTGCTGGTCGACGTCAACGACCGCGTCACCGCCGGCCAGCCTCTGGCGCTGATCGACCCGTCGCAGTTCGACGATCAGGTCAAGCAGGCGCAGGCAACCTTGGCCGCGAACAATGCCGCGGTCGGCCAGGCGCAGGCGACGCTCGCCCAGTCCAAAGCCACGCTCTCGCGCTATCAGGAAGTCAGCCGGCTGTCGGGCGGCCGCGTGCCGGCCAAGACCGAGATGGATCAGGCGATCGCCGATCGCGACCGCGCTCTGGCCAATCTCAGCGCGGCCAATGCCAATGTCATATCGGCGCGCGCCGCTTTGTCGTCGGCCCAGACCCAGCGGGTGCGCGCGGTGATCCGCTCGCCGGTCACCGGCGTGGTGCTGGCGCGCCAGATCGATCCCGGCCAGACCGTCGCGGCGTCGTTCAACACGCCGACTTTGTTCGTCATCGCCCAGGATCTGCGCCAGATGAAGCTGGAAGTCGCGATCGACGAAGCCGATGTCGGCAACGTCAAGCAGGGACAGCGCGCCACCTTCACCGTCGACGCTTTCCCCGGCAAGACCTTCCCGGCGATGATCACCCGGGTCGATGTCGGATCGAACCTGTCGGTGCAGGACGCGACCTCGTCGTCCTCGACCTCGTCGACCGGTTCGACCACCGCGCAGGTCGTCTCCTATGCCGCCGATCTCTCGGTCGCCAATCCCGACGAGCAATTGCGGCCGGGCATGACCGCGACTGCGGACATCGTCACGATGGAAAAGAAGAACGTCCTGCTCGTCCCCAACGCCGCCTTGCGCTTCAAGCCGCAGACGGCGGGAGCACCGGCGGCGCAGGCGAGCGGCGGAATTGCCGGCGCGCTCACTCCCCGGATGCGGCGGCGTGGCGGTGGCGGCGGTGACGGCGCGGCCCCGCTCGAACGCGGCTCCAGGCAGAGCGTCTACGTCAAACAGGCCGATGGCAGCCTCAAGGCGATATCGGTCACCACCGGCGACAGCGACGGCTCGATGACCGAGATCACCGGCGGCGATCTCCAGCCGGGGATGCAAGTCGTGACCGGCCAGCTTGCCGGCGCGACCAGCGGCAAGTCGGGCGGCAGCGGCAGCGGCCGGCGGCGCTCGGGCGGCGGCGGCGGCGGACAGAGCGGTGGCTGATACGCTCCCAGAGCCGCTGATCCGGCTGCGCGGTGTCACCAAGACCTATGGCACCGGCGCGACCGCGTTCCAGGCGCTGAAGGGCGTCGACCTCGACATAGCGGCGGGCGATTTCGTCGCGGTGATGGGGCCGTCGGGGTCGGGCAAGTCGACGACGATGAATATCCTCGGCTGCCTCGACATGCCGACGGCGGGCGAGTTCGTGTTCAAGGGCCATCATATCGAGAGCCTCGACCGCGACCAGCGCGCCTTGCTCCGGCGCAAATATCTCGGCTTCGTGTTCCAGGGGTTCAACCTGCTCGCGCGGACCTCGGCGCTGGAGAATGTCGAATTGCCCCTGCTCTATCGCGGCGACGCCAAGGCCGAACGGCGCGAGACCGCGCTCGGCGCGCTCGACAAGGTCGGGCTGAAGGAATGGTGGGACCACACCCCCGCCGAGTTATCCGGCGGCCAGCAGCAACGCGTCGCCATCGCCCGCGCGATCGTCACCCAGCCCGCGGTACTGCTCGCCGACGAGCCGACCGGCAATCTCGACAGCGAACGCTCGGTCGAGATCATGGAATTGCTCACCGACCTCAACAAGAATGCCGGCATCACCGTGCTGATGGTCACCCACGAAGCCGACATGGCCGCCTTCGCCAAGACCATCGTCCATTTCAAGGACGGGTTGGTCGAACGGATCGAAGCGGGGCATCGGCAGGGGGAGAGAGTGGGATGAACTGCATGGTTGAGTTCAAGCCCCTCCCCTTCAGGGGAGGGGTTGGGGTGGGGCCTATCCACAGGCGACAGGGCTTGCCGCACCGCCCCACCCCCCGCCCCTCCCCTAAAGGGGAGGGGAGCTTCTAGTGCTCGGCACCACCTTCATCCTCGCGATCCGTTCGATCCGGCGCCACTTGCTGCGCTCGTTCCTGACCGTGCTCGGCATCGTCATCGGCGTCGCCGCGGTGGTGGCGATGGTGACTTTGGGCAAGGCGACCACGCTTCAGGTCCAGAAATCGATCGCGAGTCTGGGCACCAACGTGCTCCAGATCCGCCCCGGCCAGGGCTTCGGCCGTGGCGGCGGCGGGCCGCGGCCGCCCGATTTCGACCCGCAGGATGTCGAGGCGATCGGCAAGCAGATCACCGGCGTCACCGCGGTCGCGCCGCAAGCGCAGTCGACCGGCACCGCGATCTATGAAGGCCAGAATTGGTCGACCACGATCAACGGCACCACCAACGGCTATTTCCAGGTCCAGCCCTGGCCGCTCACCAGCGGCCGCTATTTCAGTCCCGCCGAGGAAGCGTCGGGCAAGGCGGTCTGCATCATCGGCAGCACGGTCTATACCAACCTCTACAAGACCGCGCCGGCGATCGGCACCCGGATGCGCATCGCCGGCATTTCCTGCGACGTGATCGGCTTGCTGACGACCAAGGGCCAGTCCGGTTTCGGCGGCGACCAGGACGACGTCGTGATCATGCCGATCAAGGCGGTGCAGCGGCGGATGACCGGCAATACCGATGTGCGGCTGATCCTGGTCGGCGTCGACGAAGCCTATTCGACCGCGCAGGTCCAGGCGTCGATCACCGATTTGCTGCGCGAACGCCGCCACATCACCGGCGGCAAGGACGACGATTTCAACATCTTCGACACCAAGCAGATTTCCGACACGCTGAGCAGTACGACCACCTTGCTCACCAACATCGTCACCGCGGTGGCCGGGATCAGCCTGATCGTCGGCGGCATCGGCATCATGAACATCATGCTGGTCTCGGTCACCGAACGCACGCGAGAGATCGGCATCCGCCTGGCGATCGGCGCGGTCGCCAACGAAGTGCTGATGCAATTCCTGGTCGAGGCGGTGGTGCTGTCGTGCCTGGGCGGATTGATCGGGCTGCTATTGGGTCAGCTCGCGGTGATATTATTGTCGATCCTCGGCCAATTGCCGTTCATCTTCGACGTCCAGATCAACGTCATCGCGTTCCTGATCTCGGGCGCGATCGGCGTGGTGTTCGGCTTCTTCCCGGCGCGCCGCGCGGCCTCGCTCAACCCGATCGACGCCTTGCGGCACGAATGAGCGAACGCGGCTTATGTCCGTCATCCCCGCGACAGCGGGGACCCATCTCCTACGCCATCGCCAGGCCATGTCCGCCGAATCAGCGGAGAACGCAGGGGCTGGGTTCCCGTTGTCGCGGGAATGACGAATCAGGATTCTAGGCGGCTGCGGATCTGCCCGAACTTGGCCATCAGTTCGTCGAATTCCTCTTCGGTATCGACATCGATCAGTTCGTCGGGATGCGTGACGACATGGCGGCCGGCCAGGATGAGGTCGCGCGCGCCGGCATCGCCATCGAGGCTTTCGAGCGCGTCGAAGCGGTTGGCGCCGAACAAGGCCGGTGGCTTGGGGTGCACGCCGTCGCTCGATGCGACGATCGTGTCGGGACCGGTCGCAGCGTGGAACAGGCGATAGATTTGCGCCGCGGTCACGCGCGGCATGTCGGCCAGCGCGATCAGCACCGCTTCGATCCCCGGACCGCGCGCCGCCGCGACGCCCATTTTCAGCGACAGCGACAATCCCAGTTCGGGGTGCCTGTTGTGCACCTCGTGATAACCGCGCGCGGCATAATCGAGCTGGACCCCGTCGCGCACCGCAATGCGCCGGGCGAACGGCACCGCGTCCAACGCGGTGACGACGTGCATACCGAGCGGCTGGCCCAGGAACATCTCGGTCAGCTTGTCGGACAGGCCGAAGCGCGCCGACTTGCCCGCGGCGAGCAGGATCAATGCGGTGGTTTCAGGCGCGATCATGCAATGCTCCCACCATACCGGCGGCGATCGACAAAGCGATCTCGGCCGGGCCGACCGCGCCGATGTCGATCCCGGCGGGCGCATCGATGCGGTCGAGGTCGGAGTCTGAAACGCCCAATGCGCCAAGTCGCTCCCGTCGCGCCGCGTGGCTCCGCCGCGATCCCAGTGCGGCGATATAGCCAGTCGGTGCCACCAGCGCGGCGTGCAGGGCGGGGTCGTCGATCTTGATGTCGTGCGACAGCGTGATGACGGCGGTCGCGGGATCGGGCTTGAGCGCGGCGACCGCCTCATCGGGCCAGCGGTCGTCGAGCGTCACGCCGGGGAAACGCTCGGCGGTCAGGAAGCGCGCGCGCGGATCGATCACCGTCGTCGCGATGCCGAGCTCGCGCGCCAGCCCGGTCAGCGCCTGAGCGATCTGCACCGCCCCGACGATCAGCAAGCGGCGCGGCGGTTCATAGCGATTGACGAACGCGGCGCCCTCAATCGGACGCAGGCTCGACTGGCCGGTGTCGAGATTGGTGACGACGTCGAGCGCCGTGCCGCTCGCCCGCGCCTCGGCGATGCGGTCGAACAATTCGGGGTCGAAACCGTCGGCGGCGACCGGCTGGACCATCACCGCGATCTCGCCGCCGCAGGGCAGGCCGACTTCCCACGCCGCGGCGTCGGCGACGCCATAATGTTTGAGCTGGAACGGCGCCCCGGCAATCACCTCGGCGGCGGCGGTCATGATGTCGGTCTCGACGCAGCCGCCCGACACCGATCCCTCGAACCGCCCGTCCTGGTGGACGATCATATGGCTGCCGCGCGGACGCGGCGCGGACCCCCAGGTCGAGACCACGGTGGCGAGCGCCATCGGGGCGTCCCGCCAGGCCAAAGCGGCGGCGATGACGGCGTCGTTATCGGCCATGGGTAACTCCAAAATCCTCCCCAGGATGGGGAGGGGGACCAAGCTGCAAAGCGGCTTGGTGGAGGGGGCGCTCCTCATCGGAATCGGCTTGCGGGACGCCCCCTTCACCGCTCGCTTCGCGAGCGGTCCCCCTCCCCGTAAACGGGGAGGATTTTTGGTCAGCCCCCTTCATACCGGCGGCAACCCAGCCAGCAGCTTGTCGAGCGTAATCGGAAAGTCCCGCACCCTTATCCCGGTCGCATTGTAAACCGCATTCGCCACCGCCGCGCCGGCGCCGGAAATCCCCAGCTCGCCGACCGCCTTGGCCCCGACCGGATTCGCCTGATCATCGACCTGTTCGATGAAATGGCATTCGACCGCCGGCGCATCGGCATGAACCGCGACATGATATTCCCCGAAGTCGGGGTTCACGAATTGCCCGGTGCGAGTATCGACCACGGCATCCTCGCTCAGCGCATAGCCGATGCCCCAGATCATCCCGCCGACCATCTGGTTGCGCGCGGTCTTCTCGTTGAGCACGCGGCCGACGTCGAACACGCCGATCAGGCGGCGCACGCGGATTTCGCCGGTGACCGCATTGACCGCGACCTCGGCGAATTGCGCGCCGTGGCTCGCCTGGCTGGTGCGGCGGCTGACCTGGCCGGGGCCGGTCTTGCCATGGGCGGCGATCGGCTTGCCGCGAACCAGGTCGGCGATCGGCGAGGACCGCCCGCCGGCGCTGACCACGCCGTCCTTGAGCGTCAATTCCTCCGGCGCTGCGTTCATTCGCCGCGCGAGTTCGGCCAGGATGTCTTCGCAGGCCAGCGCCACCGCCGACCCCGAGCTTCCGGCGCCGAACGATCCGCCCGATCCCGCGCTGACCGGCAGATCGCTGTCGCCCAGCCGCACGTCGATCGCCGATACCGGCAGCCCCAGCATTTCGCCTGCGACTTGCGCCAGCACGGTATAGGTGCCGGTGCCGATATCGGTCATATCGGTCTCGATCACCGCGCGCCCCTCGGCGGTCAGCGTGACGCGCGCCTCGCTGTTGACGGTGAAATTGCCGCGCAGCGCCGCCGCCATGCCATGGCCGATCAGCCACTCGCCCTCGCGATTCTGGCCCGGCACCGGATTGCGCCGGTCCCAGCCGAAGCGCCGCGCGCCGTCGTCATAGCATTGCAGCATCAGCCGCGTCGAAAACGGCTTGCCGCTGGTCGGATCACTCTCGGGCTCGTTGCGGCGGCGCAGCTCGATCGGATCGAGCCCGAGTTGCTCGGCCAGTTCGTCCATCGCGCATTCGACCGCGAACGTGCCGACCGCCTCGCCGGGCGCGCGCACTGCGCCCGAGGACGGCAAGTCGACGATCGTCAGCGCAGTGGTGAAGCGGCGGTGCTTGCCCGCATAAAGCGGGATCGTGCCGAAATGGACCGGCTCGAGGAATCCCTTGTCCGGTTTCTGCGAGGTCACGCTGTCATGCGCGAAGGCGGCGATATGCCCCTCGGCGTCGCAGCCGATGCGGATGCGCTGCACCGTGTCGCCGCGATGATGGACCAGGGCCGCGGTCTGGCGGCGCGGCAGCGCGATCTTGACCGGCCGCCCGATCTCGCGCGCGGCGACCGCGGCCAGGATCGTTTCGGGTCCGACCCCGGTCTTGCCGCCGAACCCGCCACCGACATAGGGCGCGAGCACGCGGACTCGCGCCGGATCGAGCCCCAATTGGGTGGCGATCGTCTCGCGCGCGCCGTTCAGGACCTGGAGCGAGGCGCGCACCACCAGATTCTCGCCTTCCCACCAGGCAATGGTCGCATGCGGCTCGAGCGCGGCGGGGAAATGCGGCGGCGTGGCATAAATCTGGTCGAAACGGACTTCCGCCGCGTCGATCGCCGTATCGACATCGCCGATGACGATATTGGGCAGAAAGCCGATCTTGTGGTCGACGATCGGCGTCTGCTCGGCGGGATCGAACCGCCCGTCGCGGGTTTCGTACGTCACCGCGACCGACAAAGCGGCGTCGCGCGCGATTTCCAGGCTTTCGGCGACGATCAGCGCGATCGGCTGGCCGAAATGATCGATGTCATCGCTCCAGTCGCTCATCGGCTCGCGGCTGCTGCCGCCGCTCGACGGGAAATCGGGATGCTCGACGATCACCTTGACCACGCCCGGAATGGCTTCGGCGGCTTTGGTATCGATGCTCAGCACCGTGCCGGCGCCGATCGTTGCGCCAACGATATGTGCATAGAGCGTCCCGTCGGGCGCGCCTTCGACCGCATAAGGCGCGGTGCCGCTGACCTTGAGCGGACCTTCGTAGCGGTCGATCCCCTTGCCGATCAGGCCCTGCATGCCCTTGTCGAGCGCCGCCGGGCGATAGGGGGCGTCCATGGCATGATCGTTCATCGTCGCCTCCCGGTCACAAAACGCCGATAGGGCCGGGCGTCTGTAGATAGAGGAATCGGGTCGCGCATGACGGTTTTCAAGCGAATTCGCGCCGTAACGGTGCTGGGCATCGCCGCGCTGGCATCTTCCGCGATGGCGGGGCAGGGTGGAACAATGACGCCGCTCTCGGATCCCATCGTCATCGGCCATCGCGGCGCAAGCGGCGAACGTCCAGAGCACACGCTGGCGAGCTACAATCTGGCGATCGACGAGGGCGCCGATTTCATCGAGCCCGATCTCGTCCTGACCAAGGACAATGTCTTCGTCGCGCGGCATGAGAACGACATTACCGGCACCACCGATGTTGCCGACCACCCCGAATTCGCCGGCCGCAAGACGACCAAGCTGATCGATGGCGAAAGCCACACCGGCTGGTTCACCGAGGATTTCACCCTCGCCGAACTGAAGACGTTGCATGCGAAGGAACGCCTGCCGCAATTGCGCCCGGCCAATGCCGCGTATGACGGCAAGTTCGAGATCCCGACGCTTGCCGAGATCATCGCCCTGGCCAAGCAACGGTCGAAAGAAGTCGGCCGCACGATCGGCATCTATCCCGAAACCAAGCACCCGACCTATTTCGCCTCGATCGGCAAGCCGATGGAGCGCCAGTTGGTCGCCGAACTGAAGCAAGCCGGCTGGGATTCGGCCGACGCACCGGTGTTCATCCAGAGCTTCGAGGTGAACAACCTCAAGCTGCTCCATTCGATCACCAAGATCCGCCTGATCCAGCTGATGGATTCGACCGGCGGTCCGGCCGACAAGGCGGCGCCGAGCTATGCCGCGATGATCACGCCCGAGGGGCTCAAGCAGGTCGCGACCTACGCCTGGGGCATCGGCCCCAACAAGGACATGGTGGACAAGGGTGCGGGGGAACCGTCGGCGCTGGTCGCCGACGCCCATGCCGCCGGGCTGCGCGTGCATGTCTGGACGTTCCGTGCGGAGAATTTCTTCCTGCCGGCTTCGCTCAGGAAAGGCATCGATCCTCGCGCGCATGGCGATGTCGACACGGCGATCCGGCGCCAGCTTGCGGCGGGCATCGATGGCTTTTTCACCGATTTTCCGCTAATTGGATCGACCGCGCGCAATGCCTATCGGGCGAATGCGGGCAAATGATCCCTGGGGACGAGTAAATGCGTAATATCCTGATCGCCACCGCGGCCGTCTTGCCGCTCCTGACCGGCGGGTGCCTCGCCAAGACCGTGGTCGATGTCGCGACCTTGCCGGTCAAGGCGACGGGCAAGGCGGTCGACTGGACCACCACCAGCCAGTCGGAAGCCGACCGCAATTACGGCCGCAAGATGCGCAAGCAGGAAGCGCGCGAGGGCGCAGCGCGCAAGAAGGCCGCGGAGGCGTGCAAGAAAGACCCGTCGCAATGCGGCACCTATGACGGCTACCGCGCGGGCGACCCGGCGCCGCAGAACTGAGGAAGTTCAAGCCCCTCCCCTTCAGGCGTTCCGGGTCGGTTGTGCCCCCGGCACAACCTGAACAGTCCGGGGGACTGTTCACCCGGAACGGGGTTGGGGTGGGGCAGTCACGGGCGAAGCGCTCTGCGAGGCATCCCCCACCCCCTACCCCTCCCCTAAAGGGGGAGGGGCTTGAATTGATTTCGTCCCCTTTTCTCCCCCCAACACCCCCGCAACCGCGCGCAGCGTTTCCGGGTGCATCTGCACCCCCATATGGCTGCTGACGATCTCGATCTCGCGGCATTGCGGGTCGTGGCACAAATGGCCGTTGACCAGTCCGTCGCTGGCCGACCAGATCGCGGTCGACGGCACCGGCAGCGGCTGCGCGATCTCCTCGCGGCGGGCGACGACGTCGGGCGAATCGACCTTTTCGCCGGTCAGCCATTCGAACGCCCGCCAGACATTGGTCGCGTGCGGATCGCCGGCGAACGGCGAGCTGACGGTGATGACCTCACGCACCATCTCCGGCGCGCGATGCGCCAGGAAGCGCGCCATGATCCCGCCCAAACTGACCCCGATCAACGTCACCGGCTCGCCCGCGTCGCGATGATAGGCCTCCAACCGCGCGAGCAGCTTCTCGCCTTCCGATCCGATCGCCTTGGCACCGCGATTACGCCCCAGCCGCCAGCCCTCGACCCGATAGCCGAGCGCGGTCAGATAGCGCTTCATCACCACGTTCGACCGGTCCGAATTGAACAGGCCGGGCAACAGCATGATCGGCCGGCCGTCGCCCGCCGGCGCCTTCATCAGTTCGGCCCATTCGACCGGAATGCGCGCGATCGTGCCCATCATTCGGGGGAATTCCGCCGCCCATTGCGCCTTGCTCGGCGGGGTCAGAACCATGCCATCACGTCGATCGGAAAAGGTGTCCATACGCCTACTCTCACGCCTGCGGCTCTAAGCGCGCCACCGGTCCATTCGTTGCATGTCCGGATCGCGCTGTACGATCCACGCCCGTCATAGAAGACGTCGTTGACGTCATATCCGCCCGCGACCTTGCCGCCGGGCCCGCGGGTCGCGCGGATATAAGCGGCCAGCCGGCGATATTGCTCCTCGCTCAGCACGATCGCGCGGGTGTCGGGCGCGAGTGGCGGCTCGTCGACATGCTCGACATGGAGCACGGTGCGCGTGCTGCCGGTCGCGGCGCGCAGCACGGTGAGCGGATGGACGTCGCTCCAGGTCGGCGTCTCGACATAGAAGGCGCGATCGCCCCAGCCGACCGCGACCCAGCCGAACCGGGCATAGCGCGGATCGGCGATGTCGCCGGCCGGGAAATCCTGGCTCCAGTCGATCCCAGCCGCACGGACCGGCAGCACCAGCCCGGTATGGATGCCGTTATCCTCGACCAGGATCCGCACGCCCTGCGCTGGCGGTGTCCAGCCGGCATTGGCCGGGATCGACCCGCCGACCATCCCCGCCGTGACATAGGCCAGGACGACGAAGATCAGCGCTCGGCCGAACCATCCCAGGACGCTCGAGGCGCGCGACACGATTTCTTTCCCCACGGTCGTCGTGATAGATGGTTTCAATGGCAACTGAAACGCACGTTCTTGATTCTCCGCCGCCCGGTGCCGCGTCCGACTGGACGATTCCCCAGGATTGGGCGCACTACACGGCCGAAGAGCACGCCACATGGGATACTTTGTTCGCGCGCCAGGCGAAATTGCTCCCCGGCCGCGCGTCCGAAGCCTATCTGCGCGGGCTCGACGTGCTCAAACTGTCCAAGCCCGGCATCCCCGATTTCGAGGAATTGTCCGAGCGGCTGATGAAGCTGACCGGGTGGCAAGTCGTCGCCGTCCCCGGCCTCGTCCCCGATGACGTGTTCTTCGACCATATGGCCAATCGCCGCTTCGTCGCGGGCAATTTCATCCGGCGGCCCGACCAGTTCGATTATCTCCAGGAACCCGACGTCTTCCACGACGTGTTCGGCCATGTGCCGATGCTCGCCGACCCGGTATTCGCCGATTATCTCGCCGTCTATGGCCAGGGTGGTCAGCGCGCCTTGGGGCTGGACGCGCTCAAATATCTCGGCCGGCTTTATTGGTACACGGTCGAATTCGGCCTGATCGCCGAGCCTGAGGGCCTGCGTATCTATGGCTCGGGGATCGTGTCGAGCTATGCCGAAAGCCAATTCGCGCTCGACGATCCCAGCCCCAACCGGATCGGGTTCGATCTCGCGCGGGTGATGGGGACCGAATATCGGATCGACGATTTCCAGCAGAATTATTTCGTCATCCCGAGCTTCGAGGAATTGCTCCGCGTGACGGTGGAGACCGACTTCGCCCCGCTTTACGAACGACTGAAGGCGCAGCCTGACATTCCGATCGCGGCGATCCTGCCCGAGGACAATGTCATGACCCGCGGTACCCAGGACTATGCGCGGGGCAAGGGACCGGCGATCGTTGGCTAAATCGCCCTACGGACTCTGGATAGCTCTGATAGCCTTCGCGGTGGGTTGTGTTGTCCTGGTCCGCGCACAGCCCGTCGACCCTCCGCACTTGGCCGGGCTTGCACCCGGCGATTGCTGGTTCCGTGCTCAAGGCGTCAAGATGTTCTATGGCGAGCCGCGTTGCTACCGAACTCTGCCGCAACGCAGGATCTGTGGCGTGTGGATGCCGGGCTTCGAGCAATCCTTGTTTCTGCACGACGTCGCCGACCTCTCGGCGGTGCGGGCCATTCACTACGAGGATTTACCCTGGTTGGAAGTCGCCAATGGCGCGACCGGATTGCCGACGACAAACGACATCATGAGCCACCGTGCAGCCTACAGGCTTTGCTTTGTCGGGCGAGAGTCGGATTACTATGGCGCTTATGGCCATATGGGGATGTCGCGGACCGGCGTGTTGTTGGAAAAGGTTGAGATCATCCAGGAAATACCCATTCCCGCTGCGCTGAAATTTACCCCGCCCGTCGGCAATTAACTCACCGGATGCTCGCGGAAGCATTCGCCGGCATAGCGCTTGGTGTCTTCCTGTGACGGGCCGGTCATCAGCTCGCCGACGCTCTTGTTGGCGATCAATTTGTCGGCGACGCAGCCGCAGACGACCGAGAAGTCCTTGGTCGAGCCCGACGTCTTCTGCGCGCCTTCCTGGCATTGCGCGATGAACTTGGGCCGGAACGAATCGACGAACCCCTTGTCGAAGCTCGAACTCGAATTGCCGGCGGGACCGCCGCCGCTGCAGCCGGCGAGGATCAGCATGGCCAGGGTCAGCGGAACAGCACGAGTCATAAATCCCCCTTCGAGAATCAGATATCCAATGCCCAGCCGTCCCGGCCCTTGGGATCGAACGGCCTGGTCGGCACATAGCGGACCCTGCCGGCTTCGAGCTTCAGGATCGTCCAGTCGCCGCGCCGGTCGGTCTGTAGCAGAGTGCAACCGCAAGCGGCATAGGCTTCAACCACTTGATCGCGCTGCGTTTCGAGTAGCCCCGCCAGCACGATCGTCGCGCCCGGCGTCGCGACCGCCGCGAGTTCGGGCGCCATCGAGACGAGCGGCCCGGCGAGCACATTGGCGATGATCAGATCATAAGGCGCGGCCGCGGTGATCGCATCGTCGAGCGCGCCGTCGGCGACGATCAGCTCGACGCCGGCAATCGCGTTCGCCTCGGCATTCTCGCGCGTCACGTCGATCGCCATCGGGTCGATATCGGTCGCCATCACCCGCGCCTCGGGCCACAGATGCCGCGCGGCAAAGGCGAGCAGGCCGGTGCCGGTGCCGATATCGATGATATTGGCGAAGCGCCGCTCGGCCATCGCGTCGAGCATCTTCAGACAGCCCGAGGTGGTGGCATGGTGCCCGGTGCCGAACGCGCGCCCGGCATCGATCAGGAAAGCGCGCCCGCCCGCCGGCGGATCGATCGGATGCGCGCTGGTGTGGACGACGAAGCGGCCTTCGCGGATCGGCTCGAGCCCGGCCTGGCTCAACGTCACCCAATCCTCGTCATAGAGCGGCTCGACCAGCGGCGCGACATCGGCCGCGCTCGGCACCAGCGCGCGGATCGCCGCGATCATCGCCGCGTCGGGCTCGGCCTCGCTATAGGCATCGAGCCGCCAGCGCTCGACATCGTCCTCGACTTCCTCGGTCGTCATCAGCACCGCGTCGATCGCGATCTCGGCGGCATCGATCGCCTCGGCCTCGGCGCGCGTGCACGGCAGGGTCAGCCGCCAGCTGTCGATCGTGCGCTCCGCCTCAACGGACATAGCTGGCCCCGTTCACGTCGATCACCGCGCCGGTCATCGACGGCGGTGCGGAGGTCGCGAGATAGGCGACCGCATTGGCGATTTCTTCCGGATCGGCGACGCGCCCGAGCGGGATATCGGCGAGCAATTTATCGCCGCCGCGGCTCGACAGATACTCCTCGGCCATGCCGGTCATGGTGAAACCCGGACAGACCGCGAAAGCGAGGATGCCCTGGGCGGCGTAGCCGCGCGCGATCGACTTGGTCATCGCCACCATGCCCGCCTTGGACGCGGCATAATGCCAGTGCTGGGGACTGTCGCCGCGATAGGCGGCACGGCTGGCGACGTTGACGATCCGGCCGCCCGATTGGCGCTTTTGCCAATGCCGAACCGCGAACCGGCACAATTCGGCGCTCGCGGTCAGGTTGATCCGCATCGTGCGCTCCCAGCCGGCGACCCAGTCGTCGTCACCAAGGTCGATCGGATTGCCCTCGAACACCCCGGCATTGTTGATCACGACGTCGATGCTGCCGAGTTCGGCCAACGCCTTGTCCCACAATTGGCGCGGGCCGGCGGGGTCGGCGAAATCGGCGGCGATGCCGCTCGCGGTGCCGTGCCCGATCAGGCGGATGCCGTCGCCGGCGGAAAGAACCTGCGCGATCGCAGCACCGATGCCGCGGCTGCTGCCGGTCAGGAGGATGTTGGTCATGGGGTCGCGATTACGGGGTGCATCCGCGGCCGGCAATGCCTCCGAGGTGGGGGGCTGATTCAAATTCTTCGCGAGGCCGGGATGGGGTGAGGAGCCAAACCGGACATCGCCTCCAGCCCGGCTTATGGGACGTTCTTTCCCTTCTGATCGATCAGCACGGCTTGTTGCCATCGGCTCGGCGCCTTGTCGGTGCGATGGATGCAGCCGACCCAGCAACAGGGTCGCTTCTTCCCCTCCAGCAATTCTTCGCAGGTTCGCCCGATGCGGCGTTGGCGCGTCGCCGGCTGCTTCGCATCATCGACCCAGCAGATGAACTCGTTGCGACCGATCGGCGTCAGGCCTTCCCACAGCGCAAAGAGTTCGGGATCCGATCGCAGCGCTGCTTGCAGGTCGTCCGCTGCTTCGTGGACAGTGCCGTGCGGAAAAGCGTTCGCCACGAGACCTCCAGCCAATGCCACCGACCGCCCAATTCATCGACGCCGCATAGAGCGGCAGCCTCCGAGCTTGCCTGCTGGATAACGGAATGTCCATGATCGGGTCGTTAACGGTCTGACCGCTCTCGGATCGGGCCTACAGCACGCGAACGTCTGAGACTGGGTGGGAAACGGACATTGACCGCATGGGGTCCGACTGTAGTTTCTCCAGATGTCGACAGCTTACCTCTTCCGCTTTGGCTACGAGTCTCCCCACCAGTTTCGCATCAACCGCGCACTTGGGACCGATGACGAGTCGAGCGCAGCGTTTTGGATCGCAGGTGCGTCTGAACAGGAGGCTGTCAGATGGGGCCAATCTGTAGCCGACCGATTTGTGGCATGGTTGTTCGAGGAGGCTGGCGACGAAGGCTATTCGTGGCATGAAGGCCAGTTCGCGAACTGGATAGAGACAGAGCCAAGCGAGCTGGCAGCATGTCATGCGGCTAAACTGCCTGTCGTTGTGGTAGGCAAGGAGCCATCATTCGAGGCATTGGCAGGCTAATTGCCAACGTCCACAATGGGGTCGTTTGCCAACAGACGGCTTTTCAATTGGTTTCTACCTAGTTTGCCCTAGGTTGGGGGCTCAAATAAGCCGTTGTTCTTAAGGCGTTCCATTTCCATAACCCGTCATCCCAGCGAAAGCTGGGATCTCAAGCGGCATCGCGCCACTGCCAGAGACCAACATCGGGTCGGATCGTCCCCCAGACGATCCTTGAGCATGCGGGGCATGCTCAACCCGATGTTCTTTCGCTGGGGTGACGGGAGGATTCCACGGGGATGACGACAGAATATGAGTCCCCGACCTAGCCCCTCCACCAAGCAACTTTGCGTCTTGGAATCCATCCCGTGCCGGGGAGGGAATTAGCGGATCAGGCCGCCACGCTCGTCGAAAACTGGTCGGCCGCGTCTTTCAGCCCGCCCAGCCGGTCGTCGACATCGCTGACGTCGCTGGCCAGCGCGCCCATTTCGGCGGCGACGGCTTCGGTGTCTTCGCGGATCGTGGCGATGGTGTTCGACATCGAATCGGCGGCAAGCGCGGTTTCGTCGACTGCGGCAGTGATCGCGGTCACCGTCTGCGCCTGCGATTCCATCGCGAACCGGATGCGCGACGCCGATTCCTGCACCTCGGCGACAGTCGCCTTGATGCTGGCATTGGTATCGACGGTCGATCGGGTGGCGGACTGGATCGCGGCGATCTTGGCGGCGATGTCGTCGGTCGCCCGCGCGGTCTGGTTGGCCAGGCTCTTCACTTCCTGTGCGACCACCGCGAAGCCACGCCCGGCATCGCCGGCGCGCGCAGCTTCGATCGTGGCGTTGAGCGCGAGCAGATTGGTCTGACCGGCAATGTCGCGAATCAGCCCCAGGATCGATTCGATCGACTTGGCGTGATCGCTGAGCGCACCGCTGGTCTCGACCGCCTGGCCAGCCTGCGAGCTGGCGCGGGTGGCGATTTCGGCCGCCGCTTCGACTTCGGTCCGGGCATCCTCGATCGCGCGGATCAGTCCAGCGGCGGTCTGCGCCGCCTCGCGCATCGCCACCGCCGATTGTTCGGCCGCGGCCGCCACTTCGGCGGTCTTGTCGAGCATGCCTTGCGCCGAATTGGAGGTGCGCGCCGCCTGGCCGCGAATCTTGTTGCCGAGTTGCGCGGTGCCTTCGATCGACGCCGCGATCGATTCGCGGAATTTGTGCGAACTTTCCAGCCGCGCTTCCTGCGCGCGCGTGCTGACCAGATGGCTGATATAGCTCGTCAGCAAATGCGTCTCGACCAGGGACACGCGCTGCATCACATCGGCATAACGCGCCATGCGCACGCCATCCTGGGCGCACGCTTCCCCGATGATGCGCAACGTCGCCTGGTGCGCCGCGGCCAGCGAGGAGAGCAACGGCGCGAGCGGGACGCCGGCCTGGTCGGCGTCGCGGGCATGCGCGCAGGCCATCGCTTTCCAGTCGCGGCCGAGCGGATGCTCGAACTTGGCGCGCATATAGACGACGCTGCCGGCGATCTGCGCGTCGAACTTCTCCGGCGTGTAATAAGCGCGGACGTGCGCGGTCGCGGGATGCGCGACATAATGATCCCAGAAGACGCGGCAGATGCTCTCATAATGCGGTTCGACGATCGGCACGATTTCCGCGCAGATCGGCGCGACCTGACCATCCCAGTCGAACGGCGGCAGGTCGCGCTTGAGCGCCTGGCGCAATTCGTCGGGCCAAACGACCGACGGAGTTTCTCCCACGTTATCCTCTCCTGGATTCATGCCGCTACCTTGGCGACGAAGTCGCTGGCGCTGGCTTTGAGCTGCCCGAGCTGACCGTCGAGCGAATCGAATCCCTTGCCGACGCCGTCGATTTCGTTGGCGACGGCTTCGGTGTCCTCGCGGATCGTGGCGATGGTGTTCGACATCGAATCGGCGGCAAGCGCGGTTTCGTCGACCGCGGCAGTGATCGCGGTCACCGTCTGCGCCTGCGCTTCCATCGCGAAGCGGATGCGGTTGGCGCTTTCCTGCACTTCGGCGACGGTGGTCTTGATCGATGCATTGGTATCGACGGTCGATCGGGTGGCGGACTGGATCGCGGCGATCTTGGCGGCGATATCGTCGGTCGCGCGCGCGGTCTGGTTGGCCAGGCTCTTCACTTCCTGCGCCACCACCGCGAAGCCGCGGCCGGCGTCACCGGCGCGCGCCGCCTCGATCGTCGCGTTGAGCGCGAGCAAATTGGTCTGGCCGGCAATGTCGCGAATCAGCCCCAGGATCGATTCGATCGACTTGGCGTGATCGCTGAGCGCACCGCTGGTCTCGACCGCCTGGCCAGCCTGCGAGCTGGCGCGGGTGGCGATCTCGGCCGCCGCTTCGACTTCGGTCCGGGCATCCTCGATCGCGCGGATCAGGCCCGCCGCGGTCTGTGCCGCCTCGCGCATCGCCACGGCCGATTGCTCGGCCGCGGCCGCGACTTCGGCGGTCTTGTCGATCATGCCGCGCGCCGATCCCGAACTGCGAGCAGCCTGGTCGCGCAACGTCGCGCCTTCGCTGGTCGCGCGCTCGACCATCGCGGCGATGCCGTCGCGGAATTCGACCGACAGCCGGTCGCGCGCGCCCTGTGCCCGATGCTCGCGATAGGAATTATAGATATCGACGGTGATCTCGCCCTCGAGCGCGGAGAGCCGCATCAGGGTGTCGAGCAGCATCGGCAGGCGGGGATCGTCGCGATCGATTCGTGCCACCATCACGCCCAACGCGGCGCGGTCGCTGGCGGAGATCATCGACAGCAATGCCATTGGCGACACATCGGCGGAAAACGCCGCGGCGACCGAGCGCTCGATCGACTCGACCCAGGCGCGGCCCGACGTGTCGAGGAAGCGGTTGCGCAGAAAGTCGCAGCCGATGTCGATCATCTTCTGCGTCTCGTGCGTCGCCCAGATCCGCTCGTCGGCGAAGCACCGCAGCCATTGCTGCCAATAAGCTTCGGAAATAGCGTGGATTTCTGGCTCGAGCACGGCCCAGGCCTCGCGGCTCGACGAGGCCAGCGTGCCGTCGAAGTCGAACACCCTCAACCGCGCGCGAAGGTCGATCTTCGCGGCGATGGCGCCGGGGACGGGCAAGTCATGCGTGCTCAACGATTTTTCTCCGCCTTACCGGCCGCTGGGAGGAATTAGCCGGTCGGACGCCAGAGCTAGCGCGTACTTGGTTAAGGCAGGGTTAGGATGGGGGAGGGGGAGATACCACCAGATTGGATCTATCTGCCCTCTCCCGTTCACGGGAGAGGGTTGGGTGAGGGTCTTCTTTCTTCTAAAATCCTGCGCATGCGACCCGTCCGCCGTCAGATAAGCGAACACGCCTCCCAACTCCGCCGCGACCGAACCGACGCGGAGGAAAAGTTCTGGCAAGCCGCCCGCAACCGCCAGATCGACGGGTTCAAATTCCGCTTCCAGCACAGCCTGCTGCCGTACATCGCCGACTTCGCCTGCTTGGAGGCGATGTTGATCGTCGAGATCGATGGCGGGCAACATAGCGAAGCACGTGACGCCAAGCGGACGGCCTTCCTCGAATCCGAAGGTTTCGAGATTCTCCGCTTCTGGAACAATGACGTTTTGAGCAACTTGGACGGCGTTATTCACGTCCTCCGCGAGGCGCTGATCCGGCGGACCAAAGAAGAATAAGAAGACCCTCACCCTCCCACCGCTTCGCGGCGGGCCCCTCCCTCTCCCGCACGCGGGAGAGGGGAAATAGTCCGCTTTCATCGCAACGAGTCCCATTTGCCCTCTCCCGCTTGCGGGAGAGGGTTGGGTGAGGGTCTTCTTCTTTCTCCTTCTTTCTTCTTTCTCATCCATCCGATCGAAGAATTAGGAAGAGCGCGAGAGAGGGGATTTAGGTGCTAGCCCCACCCTTGCATCCCGACGCTCCGGGGCTAAGAGGGCGCAGCGCTTTCGCAGGGGACTTTACTTGGCCACGCCGTCCAAACCCGACCGCCCGATTTCGCCCCACCTGACGCATTATCGGTGGGGTCCGCACATGCTGGTGTCGATCCTTCACCGCGCCACCGGCGACGGTCTCGCCATCGTCGGCGGATTGCTGTTCACTTGCTGGCTGGCGGCGCTTGGCGGCGGCAAGGAAAGCTACGACTGGTTCGTGTCGTGGTTCTCGGGCGGCTATTGGAGCATCCTGGGCTATGTGCTCGGCGTCGGGCTCAGCTGGTCGCTGTTCCAGCATATGATGAGCGGCATCCGGCACTTCTTCCTCGATGCCGGCGCCGGCTATGAGCTCAAGACCAACAAGACCGGATCGATCCTGACGATCGTCTTCTCGATCCTCATCACTCTTCTGTTCTGGGGCGTGCTGCTCAAGGACGTCATCCTCGGAGTCGCCAAATAATGGGCCAGGGCACCGAACTCGGCCGCGTTCGCGGTCTCGGCAGCGCCAAGGAAGGCGCGCATCATTGGTGGCGCCAGCGCATCACCGCGGGATCGAACCTGTTCCTGTTGATCTGGTTCATGATCTCGCTAACCCGGCTCGGCGGGTTCGATTTTGAGACCGTCCATGCCTGGATCGCCTCGGCCTGGGTCGCGGTACCGCTTATCCTGCTGGTCATCTCGACCTGCTGGCATGCGCGGCTAGGGCTGCAGGTGCTGATCGAAGACTATCAGCACGACGAAAGCCGCGTCGTGACGATCGTCCTGATCGAATTCTTCCTCGCGGTGATCGCGGTCACCGCCATTTTCTCGATCCTGCGCGCGGCGCTGGCGGGGGCGTAATGAGCGACAGCTACAAGATCATCGATCACACCTATGACGCCGTCGTGGTGGGCGCGGGCGGCTCCGGCCTGCGCGCGACCATGGGCGTCGCCGAAAGCGGCCTCAAGACCGCCTGCATCACCAAGGTGTTCCCGACCCGCAGCCACACCGTCGCGGCACAGGGCGGCATCGCCGCCAGCCTGGGCAATATGGGTCCCGATCACTGGACCTGGCACATGTTCGACACCGTCAAAGGCTCGGACTGGCTCGGCGACCAGGATGCGATCGAGTACATGGTGCGCGAGGCCCCGGCCGCGGTCTACGAACTCGAACATGCCGGCGTGCCGTTCAGCCGGACCGATGCGGGCAAGATCTATCAGCGCCCGTTCGGCGGCATGATGCAGAATATGGGCGAAGGCCCGCCCGCGCAGCGCACCTGCGCCGCGGCCGACCGCACCGGCCATGCCATGCTCCACGCGCTCTATCAGCAGAGCCTGAAGTACGACGCCGATTTCTACATCGAATATTTCGCGCTCGACCTGATCATGGAAGGCGGCGAGTGCAAGGGCGTGATCGCGCTCTGCATGGAAGACGGCTCGATCCACCGCTTCCGCAGCCATGCCACCGTGCTGGCGACCGGCGGCTATGGCCGCGTCTATCAATCGGCGACCAGCGCCCATACCTGCACCGGCGACGGCGGCGGCATGGTGCTGCGTGCCGGGCTCCCCTTGCAGGACATGGAGTTCGTCCAGTTCCACCCGACCGGCATCTACGGCGCGGGCGTGCTGATCACCGAAGGCGCGCGCGGTGAGGGCGGTTACCTGACCAATTCCGAAGGCGAGCGTTTCATGGAACGCTATGCTCCCTCGGCCAAGGACCTGGCCAGCCGCGACGTCGTCGCGCGCTCGATGGCCGCCGAGATCCGCGAAGGGCGCGGCGTCGGCGCCAACAAGGACCATATCTACCTGCATCTGGATCATATCGATCCCAAGGTGCTGCACGAACGGCTGCCCGGCATCACCGAGACCGGCAAGATCTTCGCCGGCGTCGACCTGACGCGCCAGCCGCTGCCGGTCACGCCGACCGTCCATTACAATATGGGCGGTATCCCGACCAATTATCATGGCGAGGTCGTCCATCTGAAGGACGGCGATCCCGATGCGGTCGTCCCCGGCCTGTTCGCGGTCGGCGAAGCGGCCTGCGTCTCGGTCCATGGCGCCAATCGCCTGGGCTCGAATTCGCTGATCGACCTGGTCGTGTTCGGCCGTGCCACCGGCAAGCGCATCGCCGAGATCATCCGCAAGGATTCGAAGCACGGCACCGTCGTGACCGCCGCCGACGACCAGGCGATCGAACGGCTCGACCATTTCCGCAACGCCAAGGGCGCCAAGCCGACCGCGGAGATCCGCGCCGACATGCAGCGCACGATGCAGAAGCATTGCGCCGTGTTCCGCGACACCGCGTTGCTCGACGAAGGCGTCGGGCATATGGACGTGGTCTACAAATCGCTCGCCGATGTCGCCATCACCGACCGCTCGCTGATCTGGAACACCGATCTGGTCGAGACGCTCGAGCTCGATAATCTGCTCGGCCAGGCCGTCGTCACCATCCGCGGCGCATCGAACCGAAAAGAGAGCCGCGGCGCACACATGCACGAGGATTTCCCCGAGCGCGACGACAAGAATTGGATGAAGCACACCATCGCGACGTTCGACGGCTGGGGCGGCAAGGGCGGCAGCGTGACGCTCGATTACCGCCCGGTCCACGACTACACGCTGACCGACGATATCGACTATATCAAGCCGAAGAAGCGGGTTTACTGATGCGCAAAAGCCCTCTCCCGTTTACGGGAGAGGGTTGGGTGAGGGTCTTCTTTCTTCTTCCATGCGTGTGTCGAAACAGAAGAAGACAGAAGACCCTCACCTTCCCACCGCCTTACGGCGGCGGGCCCCTCCCTCTCCCGCAGGCGGGAGAGGGGTTCACAGGCCAACGCCATATCTCCGCGCTGGCGTCCACCACTCCGCGGGTCTAGGAAATGCTCGCCTTGCCGCCCCCTGCTCTATCCTTCGGAGAGTCGTCCATGCGCCTGCCGCTTCGCCTTCTTCCCCTTTCGCTCGCCCTGATCGCGGTGCCCGCCGTCGCGGCGCTGTCGACCGGTGCCGCCGCGCCCGATTTCACCACGCGCGGCGCGATCAACGGCAAGGTGTTCCGCCTGCATCTGGCCGATCAGCTCAAGAAGGGGCCGGTCGTGCTCTACTTCTTCCCGGCCGCCTACACGTCGGGCTGCAATGCCGAAGCGCACGAATTCTCCGAACATATCGACGAGTTCAAGGCCGCCGGCGCGACGGTGATCGGCATGTCGACCGACGCGGTGCCGACCCTGGTCAAATTCTCGACCGAGAAATGCGCCGGCAAATTCCCGGTGGCGAGCGCGGGGCCGCGCATCGTCAGCGCCTATGACGTCGCGCTCGGCAAGCAGTTCACCGATCCCAAGACCGGCAAGGCGCGCGACATCACCAACCGCACCAGCTACGTGATCGGCCGCGACGGCAAGATCAGGTTCGTCCATTCGGACCTGTCGTACGTCGACCACGTCAAACTGACGCTGGATGCGGTCAAGGCGCTTAAATAGGGCCTTTGCAGCTTCGCTGAGACGGTGCCGTCGTTGTCACAAAGACGGATAGGTAGTCACACGCAACGGCTACCTATCCGATAGCTTCGCAAACGCGATCTTAGCCTATCGCGGCTAGGACTTTGCCATCGCCCAGGTGCGATTTTGGCAAGGGAGCGGACGGTGGCGAGCGCCGTAGAAAATTCATCCAAGGCATCGGATCGGCTCTATGCCGCGATCGGCGAATTCCTCGCGCGGCACCGCCTGAGCGTCGATCCGGCGCATTACGCCTTTGCCCACAAAGTGTTGAGCGACCCACGCGGGCCGCTGGCCGCCGCCGTCGCGCGGATCACCGATGGCGGCGTGCGGCTGAGCTCGCGCGATATCGAGGAGCTTGGCGGCAGGGCGGTGATGGGAGCCCCGGCGACCGCGGGCGGCGATTCGGCGCCCACTCTCTCCTCGCCGCCGCAGCTTACCGTCGTCGCCGACAACACCAAGACCCAGTCGCTGGTCGCGCGCGCGCAGATGCAAGTCGAGGATTTCGGCGACACGGTGCGGGCGATGCATGCCGATGCGCGCGGGTTCGGCCAGGATCTGCGCGCCTCGCGCGACGCGATCCGCGACGCGCGCGATGCCCGCGACGGCAGTGCGATCGATGAGGTCGTGCGCATGGCGAGTTCGATGCTCGACCGCGTCTCGTCGGCCGAGGCCAGATTGCAGGAAGCGACCCACGAGGCCGACCGGCTGCGCCACGAACTCGAGCAAGCACGCGACGATGCGCGCCGCGACCCGCTGACCGGCCTGCCCAATCGCCGTGCGTTCGAGGACGCCTATGCCGCCGCGGTCGCCGACCACGCCAATATCTGCGTCGCGATCTGCGACGTCGACAAGTTCAAGTCGGTCAACGACCGGTTCGGCCATGCGGTCGGCGATCGCGTGCTCAAGGCGATCGCGGAGGCACTGCGTGTGGGCTGCGACGAGCATCTCGTCGCGCGTTATGGTGGCGAGGAATTCGTCGTGATGTTCACCGGGCTGGCCCCGGCCGACGCGCTGTCGACGCTGGAGGGCGCGCGCGCCGCGGTCGCCGCCAAGCGCTATCGCCTGCGCGAAACCGACGCGCCGCTGGGCGCCGTCACTTTCTCCGCCGGCCTGACTCCGGTCGCGCCGGAGGACACGATCGGCTCCGCCATGGGCCGCGCCGACCGCCTGCTCTACGCCGCCAAGGAAGATGGCCGCAATTGTATCCAATCGGATCGGTAATATTCACCGACATATAGCGAAAAGTGCGATTTCATTGCGGTAAAAACCGCCATTGCGCGCTTTCTGAAAATACGAATCCAGCATTATCAATAGCTTATAAAACTGGCACGCTCCCTGCAATTCAGTCGGCATGGTCGTCGGATGGTCCGATAGCCATCCACAAATAGGGAGTTAAGATCATGTCGGTTCGTTTCGCTTCGGCTCAGCAGGTTGCGGTTTCGGTGTTCAGCGCGCTCGTCTGCACCATGGTTCTCGTCAACGCCGCCACCTCGTTCGTCCCGGTCGCCTGACCGGGACACACCCCTTCGCGGCGAGCGGGAGGGGGAGGCAAGCCAGCTCGCCAACCGGCGGCCGCGATAGGGCGGCCGCGCCGGGGCCGGGAAACAGCCCCTTCTTTTTATCTAGCGTCCGAGCAGGAAGGTCAGCGGAATATCGACCCGCGCCTGCCACGCGCGTTCGCTATGTTCGGCGCCGGGAAACGCCCGGCTGACCCAGCCACCGCCGCGCGGTCCGGCCGCCGCGTCGAGCTTGTGCTGGAACGGCTCGATCGATCCGTCATTGGTCCCGGTGCCGTAATCGAAATAGAGCCGCGCGGTCCTGGGCGGCAAATGCGCCTCGAACCAGCGTTCGGCGAACCCGTCGCCGATCGGCCACGAGGTCGACAGGCACGCCGCCGCGCCGAACATTTTGGGATAGCGCGTCACCGCATAGGCCGAGATCAGCCCGCCCATGCTCGACCCCATCAGCATGGTGTTTTGGGGGCCGTGTAACGTGCGATAGCGGCGATCGATCAGCGGCTTGAGCTCGGTCGCGAGGAAATTGACGTACGCGTCGCCGACGATCCTGGCACGTTCGACCGGCAGCTTCTTGAACAGGTCGGCCGAGGCCGGATCGCCCTTCGCCCCCAGCGCTGGCACCGCGGCTTGCGGCATATATTCGCCCAGCCGATTGTCGGTGTTCCACACCGCGACCAGGATCGCCGGCCGCACTTTGTTGGCCGCGATCAGCCGGTCGAGCGCGCGATGCACTTCCCAGCTCTTGCCCGAAAAGGGCGACGGCGTGTCGTACACATTCTGCCCGTCGTGGAGGTAGAGCACGGGGTAGCGTTGCCTGGAGGTCGCGTAACCGGGCGGCAGCCAGATCTGCACCGTCCGCGCGGGGACGAACTTGGACTGAACGGTAATTGGCGGTTGCAGCCCGTCGGTAGGATCGGCGAGGGCTGGGGCGGCGACAAGTGCCAGGACGACGGCTAACAGGAAGCGGATCATGCCCGCATTGACCGCGTAACCGCTGCTTGCGTCAACCTATTCCGCCGCCAGCGCTTCCTGCCGTTCCTGCGCCTGGCGTGCCCACATATCGGCATAGAGGCCGTCCTTGCGCAGCAGCTCGGCATGCGTGCCGCGCTCGGCGACCAGGCCGTTGTCGAGCACGACGATCTGGTCGGCATGGACCACGGTCGACAGGCGATGGGCGATGACGATCGTCGTGCGCCCGCGCTCGATCGCCTGGAGCGTGCCGAGGATCTCGGCCTCGGTGCGGCTGTCCAGCGCGCTGGTCGCCTCGTCGAGGATCAGGATCGGCGGGTCCTTGAGCAGGGTGCGGGCGATCGCCACGCGCTGTTTCTCGCCGCCCGACAATTTCAGGCCGCGTTCGCCGACCCGCGTCTCGTACTGGTCGGGCTGGCGCTCGATGAAGCCGGCGATCGCCGCGCCCTTGGCGGCGCGCACGATCTCCTCTTCGCCAGCGCCTTCGCGGCCATAAGCGATATTGTAGCCGATCGTGTCGTTGAACAGCACCGTGTCCTGCGGGACGATGCCGATCGCGGCGCGCAGGCTGGCTTGCGTGACCGTGCTGATATCCTGGCCGTCGATCGTGACCCGCCCGCCGGTCAGATCGTAGAAACGGTACATCAGCCGCGCGAGCGTCGACTTGCCCGCGCCCGATGGTCCGACCACCGCGAGCGTCTTGCCCGCCGGAATATCGAGATCGATGCCCTTCAGGATGTCGCGGCCCGGGTCGTAGCCGAAATGCACGTCCTCGAACCGGATATGGCCGCGGTCGATATTGAGCGGCAGCGCGCCGGGCGCGTCGACGATTTCGGCGCCGGTATCGAGCAGGTCGAACATCGCCGCCATGTCGACCACGCCCTGGCGGATGGTGCGATAGACCATGCCGAGCAGGTCGAGCGGGCGGAACAATTGGGTCAGCAAGGTCGAGACGAACACGACGTCGCCGGGTGAGAAGCGGCCGTGCGCCCAACCCCAGGCGATGAACACCATGCCGCCGCCGAGCATCAAATTGGTGACCAGGGCCTGGCCGATATTGAGCCAGGCCAGGCTGTTCTCGCTCTTGACCGCGGCATTGGCATAGGCGCCGACCGCGGCCTCGTAACGCCTCGCTTCGCGTTCCTCGGCGCCGAAATATTTGACCGTCTCGAAGTTGAGCAGCGAGTCGACCGCGTGCGCCACGGCGCCGGTGTCGAGATCGTTCATCCGCGTGCGCAGTGCATTGCGCCAATCGGTCACGATGCGCGTGAACCCGATATAGACGACGATCATCACCAACGTCGCCACGTCGAGCCACAAGCCGAAATTCGACCAGAAAATCTGCATGACGAAACAGAGTTCGAGCAGGGTCGGCGCGATGTTGAACAGCAGGAAATAGAGCATCGTGTCGATGCTCTTGGTGCCGCGCTCGACGACCTTGGTCACCGCCCCGGTGCGGCGCTCGAGATGGAAGCGCAGCGACAGTCGATGGAGGTGGCGGAAGACGGTGGCGGCAAGCTGCCGGGTCGCCTCCTGGCCGACGCGCTCGAATACGACGTTGCGCAGATTGTCGAACACGACGCCCGACAGGCGCCCGGCGGCATAGCCGATCACCATCAGCATGACGAACTGCGGGACGTTGGCGACGCCCCAATCGTTGCGTCCCGACATCGCATTGACCGCGTAGCGAAGCGCATAGGCCGTGACATAGACCTGCACCACCTTCGACAGGACGACGAAGGTCATCGCGATGACGATGCGTATCTTGAGCCCCGGCGCATCGGCGGGCCACAGATAAGGGAGGAAGCGCCGAAGCGTCGGGATCAGCGGGCGATCCTTGGTCGGCGGGAGTTCGGTGGGCGGCATCGCCGCTTTATGTAGGGTGCCGCGGGCAATCAGGGAACCGTCGTCATGCGCCAGGGATTATAGGCGCGACGGAGGAAGGCATGGGTTCTGTATTCTACGTCATCGCGATCATGGGCTGCGGCGATGGCCAGACGCAATGCGCGCAGCAGCGGATCGAGCCGGTCCGTTATTATAGCGCGGCGCAATGCCGGGCAGCGATGCCGGCGGCGCTGATCCGCAACACCGATATCGACTATCCGACCATCACCGCGGCGTGCCGCCAGGTCGGCCAGTCGATGGCGGACAATAGCAAGGCGCAAGCGCGCCGCAGCTAAGCTGGCGCGGACTTCACCGCACCGGTAATGATGGCCCAGGCATAGGCCAGGGGACATCATGCGCAGGATTATCGGGACCATTATCGGGCTGGTGCTCGCCATCGCGCTGATCGATGGTGCGTGGGAGCTCGCCGAACGCTGGTTCCCCGCCGCGATCCCGGCCGACGCCAGCGACCGGGAGATGCTTGCGCGCTTCGTCATGGCGATGCCGCTCGCCGGCCAGGCGATCATCGCCGCGGGCTGGCTGCTCGCCGGTCTGGTTGGCGCGTTTGCGGCGCTGCGGATCGGCCAATGGCGGCCCGGCGGATGGATCGTCGCTCTCGTACTGGTCGCCGACGGCGTCTGGAACCTGACCCAGCTGACCCAACCTTTGTGGTTACAGGGTGCCACCCTGATCCTGCCCATCGCCGGTATGTGGCTCGCCGAGTGGCATTTTCACCGCGCGCGGCCGGGCGATCCCTTAATCAGCTAATTCCACGTCCGCACCGCGGCGGATCGGCAGCGACCAGCGGATCTGGTCGCGCAGCATGGCCTCGAGATCATCGGCACCGACATTGTGCGCGGCGGCGCGCTTCCTGAGCAAGGTCAGCAACAGCCCCGCGCGCGTCGGCGGCGGTGCCGGCTCGGCGCGGCCACGCTGCAGGGTACGCGCGAACTTTACGGACAACAGGGTCATATTGGGTAAGTTAGGCTGCCCGGCTTGCAGAGTCCTGACCGGACACCCTTTACGCACCGCTAACCACGTGGCCGCGCCCACAAATCCGGATCGCGCGGCGCCGCGGGATAGAGCCGGTTGCGCTGCACGGCCTGACCGAGCGCCCGCGCGATCCAACCGATCTTGGCGGCGGCCGAGGTGCCGGCGCGATGGTCCCAGGCATGGTCGCCGCGCGCGACCACTTCGCGCCCGATCGCGCCATAGATGCCTGCTGCCGCCAGCACGGCCCAGGCCGATCGAAGGCCGAGCCGCCGCGTGCCGACGCGCGCGCTCGCCTCGAACGCCGCCGCGCGCTCGACCAGGCGCCGCGCCAGGACCGTCAGACGGGGGCGGAAGGGCGGCTTCATATGCTGGCCGGGCGGCATGTCCATCTCGACCAGCCATTCCTCGGGCAGGTAACAGCGCCCGCCGCGGTCATCCTCTTCGATATCGCGCGCGATATTGGACAGCTGGAACGCCATGCCGAGGTCGCAGGCGCGGTCGAGCGTGTCCTCGTCGTCGGGCGACACCCCCATCGCGATCGCCATCATGCAGCCGACCGCGCCGGCGACGTGATAGCAATATCGATAGAGATCGTTTTCGCTGCGCGGTCCCCACTCCTCGAGGTCGAGCCGAAAGCCCTCGATCAGATCATGCGCGAAACGGTGCGGCAGCCGCGTTTCCGCCGCGACGATGCGGAGCGCGTCGAACGCCGGATCGCCGACTGTCTCGCCGGCCAGCGCGGCGTCGGTCAGCCGGCGAATCAGCGCGAGCCGCGCCGCGGGATCGGGGACGGCGGACAAATCACGGCCAAATTCCTGTCCGTCGGCGAGGTCGTCGCAGCGCCGGCACCAGGCGTAGAGCAGCCAGGCATGCTCGCGGGTCTTGCGGTCGAACAGCAAGGAGGCGGCGGCGAAACTCTTCGATCCGCGGGCGATTGCTTCGTGCGCCGTGGCGACGATCGCCGCGCGGCCGGGAAGACCGCCGCTCGCGCTCACATTTCCATCCGGTCGCGTCGAACGAAGGATCGGGCGCTCACAGGTCCTTCGCGCCGATCTGTCCGATCGTGGTGGCTGGCTGGAAAGCGGCCATCTTGTCGAGCAAGTCGCCCAATGTGTCCGCGACGATCAGCAGTCCCTGATGCTGCGGCCGGACGAAGCCGACCCGTGCCATCGTCTCCCAGAATTCGATCAGCCCGTCATAATAGCCGTGGAGGTTGAGCAGCCCGACCGGCTTGGCGTGATAGCCGATCTGCGCCCAGCTCAGCGCTTCCCACAATTCGTCCATCGTGCCGGTGCCGCCGGGGAGCGTGACGAACCCGTCCGACAGATCGGTGAACGCCTGTTTGCGCTGGTGCATCGTGCCGACGACATGGAGCTCGGTCAGGCCCTTATGCGCGACCTCGGCAGCGACCAGGGCTTCGGGAATGATCCCGATCACCTCGCCGCCCGCGGCCAGCGCGCTGTCAGCGATCGCGCCCATCAGCCCCAATCGTCCGCCGCCATAGACGACGCCGATCCCGCGCTCGGCGAGTGTGCGGCCGACCTCGCGGGCGTTCTCGACATAGCGGGGGTCGCTTGGGGAAGCGGAGCCGCAGTAAACGGCGAGGCGGTTCATAGATCCTCCCCGTTTACGGGGAGGGGGACCAAGGCGCGCAGCGACTTGGTGGAGGGGGCGGGCCACAAGGGATTCCGAGGAGGATATCCCCCTCCACCACGCGACTTCGTCGCGCGGTCCCCCTCCCCACAAGTGGGGAGGATTTTTTCGATAAAACTCATTTCTGCTCCAGCATCAATTTGGCGGTCGCCTTGGCGCTCATCACCACGCCGGGAATGCCCGCGCCGGGATGCGTGCCGGCGCCGACGAAATAGAGGTTGGGGATATTCGCGTCGCGGTTATGGACGCGGAAATAGGCGGACTGGGTCAGGATCGGCTCAAGGCTGAAGGCGCTGCCGAGATGCGCGTTGAGGTCGTGCGCGAAGTCCGACGGGGCGTAGCTGAATTTGGTGACGATCCGCTCGTGAATGTCGGGGATCAGCCGCGCGCCGATCTCATCGAGGATGCGCTTTTCCAGGATCGGTCCGATCTCCGCCCAGTCGACCGGAAACTTGCCGAGATGCGGCACAGGCGCGAGCGCGTAGAAGGTCGAATGCCCCTCCGGCGCCATCGTGGGATCGGTCACCGTCGGGTGGTGGAGATAGAGCGAGAAATCCTCCGCGAGCACGCCATGGTCGTAAATGTCGGCGAGCAATTCGCGATAGCGTGGGCCGAACAGGATCATGTGGTGCGGGATGCCCGGCCAGCTGCCCGTGACGCCGAAATGGACGACGAACACCGAGGGCGACCAGCGCTTGCGCTCGAGCCGGCCGACGCTGCGCTGCGCGCTGCGCGATCCCGCCAGCAAGTCGCGATAGGAATGCATCACATCGGCATTGGTCGCGACCGCATCGGCCTCGGCCGACCAGCCGCTCGCGGTGGTAACGCCCGTGGCGCGATCGCCGAGCGTCTCGATCCTCGCCACCGGATCGCCGAGCCGCAAGGTGCCGCCCAGCCGCTCGAACAAGGCGACCATGCCCGCGACCAATTTGTTGGTCCCGCCGCGCGCGAACCACACGCCGCCGTCGCGTTCGAGCTTGTGGATCAGCGCATAGAGCGCGCTGGTGGTCATCGGATTGCCGCCGACCAGCAAGGTGTGGAAGCTGAGCGCCTGGCGCAATTTCTCGTTCTTCACGAAGCCCGAGACGATCGAATAGACCGATCGCCACGCCTGATAGCGCATCAGCGCGGGCGCGGCGGCGACCATCTGGCCGAAATCGAGGAACGCGGTCGACCCGAGCTTCTCATAGCCCTCGTGATAGACATGGCCCGAATAATCGAGGAACCGCCGATAGCCGGCGACGTCGTCGGTGTTGAGCCGGGCGATCTCGGCATGGAGCTGGGCGTCGTCGTTCGAATAATCGAAGCTGGTGCCGTCGCGCCAGTTGAGCCGATAGAAAGGCATCACCGGCATCAGATCGACATCGGTGGCGATGTCCTGCCCGGTCAGACCCCATAAGTCGCGCAGCGCCGCGGGATCGGTGATGACGGTCGGCCCGGCGTCGAAGGTGAACCCATCCTTCTCCCAGAAATAGGCGCGGCCGCCGGGCTTGTCGCGCGCTTCGACGATGATCGTCTCGACCCCGGCCGATTGCAGCCGGATGGCGAGGGCGAGCCCGCCGAAGCCGGCGCCGACGACGATCGCGCGCTTCATGCGTGCTGCCTGCGGATCGCCGCGATCGCGCGGCCGACCGGCACCGGCGGCTTGCCGGTCAGGATGCGGGCCTTGTCCATCACGCTCGATCGTCCGGCATAGAACCGTCCTATAAGGCCCGGACCCAGCCGGTAAAAGCGTTCGAGAATGCGGTAGCGCTCTTCGGGTTCGGCGGCGCGGAACAGCATCGCGTCGAGCGTACGGTAAAAAGCGCGGTCGGCCCAGGCGCCGCTCGCCATGCCATAGGTCAGATCGTACAAAGCCGGGGTCGACAGATCGCTCACCGTGGCGATCCGCGCCGCCAGCCGCACCGCATCGGGCAGCGAATAGCCGGTGGTCGGGTGGAACAGCCCGGCGCGCAGCCCGGCCTTGGGCACCCTGACCCCGCCGGCACGCCAGAACGCCTCGAAATCGCCGCCGATCGCGACCGGCAACGCCCCGCTTTCCTCGCGCGATACCGCCTCGGTCACCCAGCCGCGGCCAAGCGCATAATCGTGGATGCGGTCGACCAGGGCATCGCGATCGATCGCCGGCGTATCGCTGTAATAGGTGTCCTCGACGAACATCCGCGTCGCGGTGAAGGGCAAAGAATAGACGAAGCGATAGCCATCGATCTGCTCGACGGTCGCATCCATGATCGTCGGCCGCGTCACCTCATGCGGTTCGCTCAGCAGCAATTCGCGCCCGACGAATTTCTGCCAGCCGAGGTCGAGCGATGACATGTCGCCCGGACCGCGCGCGTCGATAATCCCCTTGGCCTCGATCCGGTCGCCGTCCGCCAGCACCACCGCGGTCGTGCCGACGGCCAGCGCTTTCTGCGCGATCAGCTGGCCCGGCGCGAGGCTCGAGCGCACCACGCGGTCGAAACGCTCGGACTCGATCGAATAATAACTGGTCGGCAGCGTCCGGGCATGCGCCGGAAAGGCGACCTCGTAGCCGCGCCAGCCATAGGAGACGAGTGGTGCTGCGAGCCAGCGATCCTCTTTGGCGACGTCGCGGTCGAAAAACGACCAGACATGGTCGCCGCCGATATGCGGGCTCGCCTCGATCAGCCTGAGGTCGAGGTCGGGACGCTTCCTGCGCAGCGCGAGCGCGATCAGGCCGCCCGCCAATCCTCCGCCGACAATCGCAAGGTCACAGTCAACTTGGCCTGCCATGACGAATCGCTACCCGTTTTGGTCGGGAGCGCAACCCATGGAACGAGACGTTTGAGCCCTGCGGACGAATCCCCTGTGGAAAGATCGTCCTCAGCGACTGTTTGAAAACTCGCGGTAGAGCGAGTTTTAGGACGGTGCCGGCCCGCTCCCCACCCGACCTCCCAATCAGGRTATTCTATGGGAGGTCGGGTGGGGGAGCGGGCCCAGCCATCGAGGCTCAGCCCGGCATATTCGGTCCAGTTGAGCACCGCGAGCAGATAGGCGTCGGCGACCGAAAAGCTGTCGAGCAGATAGTTACGCCCGGTCAGATGCGTTTCGAGCAGGCCGAACCTCTTCTCGATCAGCTGCCGCGACCAGTCGCGCGCACCCTCGGTCGAGCTCCGCGACATCAGCGGTGCGAACACGCCCTTGTGGATTTCGGTCGAGATGAAGTTGAGCCATTTGGTCAGCTCGTAGCGCTCGCGAGTATAGGGCGCCGGCGCCAGCACGCCCTCGGCGGCGAGGTCGGCGATATAGGTCAGCACCGCCGGGCCCTCGGTCAGCGTCACGCTGCCAGCTTCCATCGCCGGGACGTAGCCCATCGGACTGATATCGGTGAAGGCACGGCCATCGGGCAGCGCGCCATCCGGCACGACCTGAACGAAATCGGCATCCAATTCGGCTTCGTTGATCGCGATGCGAGTCGCCAGGCTGCACGCGAACGGGATGAAATAGAGTTTCATGACAGTCCTCCTGGGGCTTGTTTATTTTTGTACTAATCCGCATAAATGTATCCCGCGTCAAGGATTGTTTGCGAGTTGGTACAAAAATCAAACACGACACCGCGGCGGCGTGGCCGGCCGCGCGGCTTCGATACCGGGGAAGTGCTGGGCGCCGCCACCGAGCGCTTTCGCACGCGCGGTTATGCCGGAACCTCGCTCGACGATCTGGTCGACGCGACCGGACTGCAGCGCCCCAGCCTCTACGCCGCGTTCGGCGACAAGCGCGCGCTCTATCTGGCGACGCTCGAGCGCACGATCGAGCGCGCCGGGGCTGCCTTCGATCAGTTGATCGCGGCCGATCTGCCGCTCAAGCCCAGCCTGAAGGTGATGTTCCGCGCGGTGATCGAGGGCTTCCTGACCGGGGAGACCGGGCCGTCGGGCTGCATCATGGTATCGACCTCCGCCACCAGCGCGGTCGACGATGCCGAGATTCGCGCCCGGCTGGCGGCGTTCGTCAAACTAGAGGACGGCAAGATCGAGGAGTTGCTGATCGCGCGCGGCGATCCGCGCGCCGCGATGCATGCGCGCATCGCAACCTCGGTGATCCATTCGCTCAGCGTGCGCGCCCGCGCCGGCGCGACACGCGAGGAACTCGAGGCACTGGCGGCGGATTGCGTGGAATTGATCGCCGGGTGACGGCGGTCGATCCTTCGCCTAGCGTCGGGGCGTGATCCGCCATCCCCTTACCGTCGATCRCCGCGCCTTGGTCGCGGCGATCGGCGCCATCGTCCTGTTCGCCGCGATCGAAATCGCCTGGGGCCGCCCGCCACTCTGTCCGTGCGGCCATATCGCTCTATGGGCCGGCGATCCCAACAGTCCGGAGAACAGCCAGCAACTCAGCGACTGGTATTCGCTCAGCCACATCATCCACGGCTTCCTGTTCTACGGGTTGCTCTGGTCGATCCTGCCCGGACGGCTGCGCCTCTGGGCGCTGCCGCTCGCGGTGCTGATCGAGGGCGGTTGGGAATTGCTCGAAAATTCGCCGATCATCATCGACCGCTATCGCGCGGCGACCATCGCCGTGGGCTATTCGGGGGATTCTATCCTCAATTCGATGAGCGACATCGTCATGATGATGCTCGGCTTCGCGATCGCGCGGCGGTTGCCGCCATGGGCGACGGTCGCGCTGGCGATCTTCTTCGAGCTGCTCGCCCTGGCGGTGATCCGCGACAATTTGACGCTCAACGTACTGATGCTCGCCTGGCCGATCGACGCGGTCCGGACGTGGCAGGCGGGCGGGTAGCAACGTCCTGGCCGTCGCGGCGCTTGACTAGGGTGCGAAGCCGTCATCCATCCATTGCTTGTACTGTGCGATGCGATCGGCGCTCCACGGCTGGCCCGGCGGCATGCGCGGCGGGGCGACACCGGTCAGATGATCGTGCACCGACCGAGCATTGGCGTGGTCGGCATAACCATCATCCCCATCGGGATCGGTCATATAGCCGACATTGCCGAGGAACACGCCGTGTCCGTTCATGCAATTGATGTCGTTCGGCGTGAACAGCGGCTTGATATCCGCAGTATAAGAAAGGGTCATTTCTTCATCGCCTTCGGTTGCGCGCGAGTCAACGACCAGACGAAGTCGAACTGGACGTATTTCGACGATCCATTGGGCTGTTTGAACCAAGTGGGATCGACCGGTCCGACATAGCCGTCGCCATTCGGCTTGAAGATGTCGAGCGCCCTTCCCGTAGCCGCAACCGTCGCCCGTGAATGGCAGGTGATGCATGATGACGTTTTTTGAAACGGCCCCTCGGGCTGTGAATTCGCGAGCAATGTGGCCCCTCCTCGAGAGGTCGCAAAGTCGACTTGCGTACCGCGCAAGCGATAATTCGCCCACGCAGTTCCCTCGAGGCCCATTCCGGCGGGCACCCTGTTGCAATCGGGCTTTTGTCCCTTGCAACCGAAGGTATCGTTGGATGGCAATTCCCATTTCGCGTTGTTGGGCAGGGTGGGATTGTCGACATGTTCGAATGTCGCCCAAAACCAATTGGGCAGATCCTTCGAAATGACGTGCAATGCGGTCAGACCAAAGATCGAGGTGGTGCCGTCGCTGTTGCGCACCTCGGTCCAATGATAGCGCGGCTTGTCGGCGGCCGTGATTGCCCGCCATTGTGCTTTGATCTCCTTGGCGGCCGGTGGGAAGGTGATGGTCAGGTCGCCTCTTTTGGCGAGTGCTCGCTGGCCGTCGAGGTTGAAGAGATCGTTGGTGGTGATGAACTCATATGCCGCGCGGTTCATGCGCGTCTCATTCCCTCCCTGCGGCGACGTTTGCGGATCGAAGAACAGCTTCTGCTTACCAAGCATGGCGTCGCGGAGTTGTAGCTGTCGCGCTCGTGTATCAAATTCGCGGAAACTCCTGATCGCCGGCTTGGTACCCCCGCTCCACGGACCGGGGTCGGCGCCGTCGACGAGAAAGACTTCGTTGGCGTTCTTCCAGCTTTCCCAGACCGTGTCGCCTGTGCTGCCGAGCGGTTTGGCCGAGTCGGCTATCCCTGGCGCGGCGCTTGCCGGCCAATTCAGGGCGACGAATAGCCTCCAGGCATATTGGTCCGGATCGGAGATCGCCATGGCGCTGTCCTGTGGCTCCACCCAAGGCTGCGCCGACTGAGCTTGCGGCAGCGTAGGGGGCTCCGCGCGAAGCGTCGCCGATGCCGAAACGAGGGTTGCAGCGGACAAAAGGATAATGCTTCGCATAACTATCGTTCCTGAAGATAGCGGTGGAGCAAGTCGACCAAAAGAACTGCAACTTTAGTAATGCTAAGGGCATTCTATGGCGATTCAATTTTAATCCAGATTGAACTCGTTAAATTAACATCTGAAAATGGGACGATAATTTCCGTCCAAGTAATTCATCCTGCGCGGGGTTTTATTGGTATCATGCGATGGGGCGTGCGGGGCGAACTTCACGCCCGCGCGACAAAGGCCTAGATCAGCGCCGTGACCTCCGCGCTCGCCATCCTCCTCTCCGCGCTTGCGATGACGCTGATCGTCGGCGTCCGCTATCTGATCAGCAGTGGCGCTTTCGCGCTAGCGACACGTGCGGTGCGGCCGGGACTCTATGCCGGGCTCGGCAGGCAGATCCGGTGCGAGATCGCCTGGAGCCTCGCCTCGGCGGCGATCTATGGCATTCCCGCGGGCGTGGTTGCCTGGGGGTGGCAGAACCGCGGATGGACGCGGATCTATGGCGATCTCCACGCCTTCCCGCTCTGGTATCTGCCGCTGTCGGTGCTGCTCTACCTCGTGGCGCACGACACCTGGTTCTATTGGACGCATCGCTGGATGCACCGGCCGGCGCCGTTCCGGCTGGCGCATGCCGTCCACCATGCCAGCCGGCCGCCGACCGCCTGGGCGGCGATGGCGTTCCACCCGATCGAGGCACTAACCGGGGCGATCGTCCTTCCTGCCCTCGTCTTCGCGATTCCGATCCATATCGGCGCTTTGGCCTTCGTGCTTGGAATCATGACGCTTATGGGGGTGACCAACCATATGGGCTGGGAAATCTTCCCGCGCTTCATGTGGCGGGGACCATTGGGGGCATGGCTGATCACCGCCAGCCATCATCAACGGCATCACGCCGAGTATAGGTGCAATTATGGCCTTTATTTCCGCTTCTGGGATCGCCTCTGCGGCACCGACCGCGGGGTCGGCGGGTTCGCGCGCGGCGAAGGCCGGCGCCCTGCTGGTGCTGGGCGCGCTGCTCCCGGCGACGGCGCCGGCCGCCAGTCCGGCCGCCCCGGTCGGGAGCCTTGAGATCGATGTCGCCGGGATGCGCTCGGCGCGCGGGCTGATCCGAATCTGCCTGACAGCCGAGCCCAGGAACTTTCCCGGCTGCGTCGATGACAAGCACGCCGTCACGCGATCGGTCCCGGCCAGTCAGCACATCATCCGGTTCGACGATCTGCCGCCGGGCAACTACGCCGCCGCGCTGATCCATGACGAGAATTCGAACGCGAAGCTCGATACGCTGCTGGGCATTCCGCGCGAAGGATTCGGGTTTAGCCGCAACCCGCCAATTGGCTTTGGCCCGCCGCGCTTCGCCGCCGCCGAATTCGCGCTGGGCGGCGTTGCCGAAACGCAACAGGTGACGATGCGCTATATGCTTTAGTATCTGGGGCATGGACACAAAACGCCTGGGTGGCGTTGCTTTACCCAAACGTCATCCTGATCGGAGCCTGCCTGTGCGTCTTTTGCTGCTTGCCCCCGCCTTGTTGCTCGCCGCGCCCGCTTTCGCGCAGGACACTGGAGCGCCGCCGGCCCCCACCGCGCCGGAACAGCTCGATACCGGTAGGGACAATGTCACGATCGGCGCCGGCGCGGTCTACACGCCCGATTATGAAGGCGCCGATCATTCCGGCTTTTCCGTCGCGCCGGTGGTGATCGGATCGGTCTCGGGGTTCAATTTCCAGCTGATCGGCAATCGCGCCTCGATCGACCTCATCCCCAACAAGCCCGGGCCCAATTGGGATATTCAGGCGGGCCCGATCGCGGTGCTCGACCTCAACCGCTCGGCGCTGTCGTATATCGACGACCCCCGCGTCCGCGCGCTCGGCAAGCGCGACCGTTCGCTCGAGGTCGGCGGCTTTGTCGGCATCGGCAAGACCGGGGTGATCACCAGCCAGTACGACCAATTGTCGGTGTCGCTCAGCTATCGCAAGGGCGTCACCGGCGCCCAGCGCGGCGCGATCTGGTCGCCGACGATCAATTACATGACCCCGGTCAGCCGCAAGGCCGCGGTCGGCCTGTTCGCCTCGGCCGAGCATGCCGACCGCAAATATGGCCGTGCCTATTTCGACGTCGACGCGGCGGGCAGTTTTGCCAGCGGCCTGCCCCAGTTCAACACCCGCGCCGGGTGGAAGAGCTGGACCGCGGGCGGCTTCGTCACCGTGTCGCTGACCGGCGACCTGCTCCATGGGTTCAAGCTGCTCGCGGGCGGCAGCTACAAGCGCATGCTCAACGACTTCGCCGACTCCCCGATCGTCTCGATCGCCGGCAGCCGCGACCAATGGATGGGCGGTGCGGGCGTGGCCTATACGTTCTGATCCGGCGGACGATTGGCACCTATGTTAAGATGCCTTCGCATTCAGGATTAGGACAAGATGCCAAACTAGGCTAAGGATGCTTCATCACCGACCGTCTAGACGCATATCGGTGGCTGAGAGACTTTGCGAGCGCTCCCGCCTGAGGGAGCACACCATTTTGACCAGCCTAGAGCGCCTGACGCTCCAACCCTTGATCGACAAGCTGAAATTCTGGGCGCCGCTGAGCAACGCGGACGAAGCGGCGCTGCGCGCGCTCCCGGTCACCTTTCGACGCCTCAAGGCCGGACATTATGTCGTGTGGGACGGCGACCGGCCGCAGCATAGCTGCCTGTTGATCCACGGCTTCGCTTATCGCCACAAGATTGTGCGCGAAGGCAAGAAACAGATCTTCTCGCTGCACATGGATGGCGACCTGGTCGACCTGCAGAATTCGCTGCTCGGCCGCGCCGATCACAATGTCGAGACGCTGACCGATTGCGACGTCGCGCTGATCCCGGTCGATGCGATCCGCAAGATCGCGTTCGATCATCCGTCGGTGGGCATGGCGATGTGGTACGAAACGCTTGTCGAGGGATCGATCTTCCGCGAATGGATCGCCAATATCGGCCGGCGCGACGCGCGGGCCCGCATCGCGCACCTGATCTGCGAATTCGCGATGCGGCTGAAGGCCGCCAAGCTCGGCACGCCCGACGGATTCATGATCCCGATGAGCCAGGAATGGATCTCGGACGCGGTCAGCTTGACCTCGGTACATGTCAATCGCGTGCTGAAGGGGCTGCAGGCCGACGGCCTGATCCATCGCTCGCGCCGCTGGATCGAGGTGCGCGATTGGGATGGCCTGGTCGAGGCCGGCGATTTCAACCCGGCCTATCTCCATCTCGATCAGGTGCACCCGGCCGCGATATAGATGGCTTATTCGCCCCTGATGCGATCGACCAGGACGGCCAGCACGGTGATCGCGCGTGCCGGTTTCAGGATCATGGGAAGCTCGGGATGGGTTCGCGCGAGCTCGTCGGGCAATCCCGTACCGGTATAGATGACGACCGGCGTGCCGCGCTCGATCAGGCGGAGCGCCAGCGGGGTGACATCGCGATCGCGCAGATTGGCGTCGAGGATCGCGCCGGCGATATGCTCCTGATCGACACGGACCAACGCCTCCGCCACGCTCGCGATCGGTCCCACCACGCGGCCATCGAAATTCTCGACGATTTCGCATAGCTCGAGCGCAATCAGCGGCTGATCCTCGACGATCAGGATAGGCAGGCCGTCGAGCATGATATCTCCCAGGAGCGGGAGCGCCAAGTCTCTCAGTCGGGGATGCTCGCAAAAACGACCCGATCCGCCAACAACAATCCTAATCTCGATTGGTTTCGATTCATATCCTGGATTAAGTTGTACTTTGCGGCTTGTGGATATGTTGGAAGCAAGATCAGGGTTCGCGGATCGCGCTAGGGGTGACCGTCCGATGCGCGGTCGTCCATCGTCTTCGGGCTGCGCGAGCGCCGCCGATCGAAACAAGTGGCTTTCCTTCGCGCGCTCAAGCGCCTAGCGTGCACGGCATCCCCGGGGGAGCGCCGATCCGCGCTTGAGAGGAGGGCAGGAGCCCTCGACCCGTCGAACCTGATCCGGTTGAGACCGGCGGAGGGAGTGGGCGGTTTTCATCCGAAATCCGTGTCCTCGCTCCGGTATTTGGAGTGAAGACGAATGGCCGACATCCCCGCGCGTACCGAAATCGGTGTGACCACTGGCCCGATCCGGGGCAGCCGCAAGATCCATGTCGGTCCGCTCAAGGTCGCGATGCGCGAGATCGATCTCGACCCGAGCTGCGACGAGCCCCCCTTGCGCGTCTACGACACGTCGGGCCCCTATACCGATCCGAACGCCCGGATCGACATCCAGGCCGGCCTGCCCAATCTGCGCCGCGAATGGATCGAGGCGCGCGGCGACGTCGAAAGCTATGACGCGCGCCACCTCAAACCCGAGGATAATGGCCAGCTCGGCCCCGACCGTTCGGGCGGCGTCGATCCCTTCCCCAATGTGGTCAAGCGACCCTTGCGCGCCAAGCCGGGGATGAATGTCAGCCAGATGCATTATGCCCGCCGGGGCATCATCACCCCCGAAATGGAATATGTCGCCGAGCGCGAGAATCTCGGCCGCGCCCGCCTGGCGGAATATGTCCGCGACGGCCAGGATTGGGGCGCCGCGATCCCCGATTACGTCACGCCGGAGTTCGTCCGCGACGAAATCGCGCGCGGCCGCGCGATCATTCCCAACAATATCAACCACCCCGAATCCGAGCCGATGGCGATCGGGCGCAATTTCCTGGTCAAGATCAACGCCAATATCGGCAATTCGGCGGTCGCCTCCAACGTCGCCGCCGAAGTCGACAAGATGGTCTGGTCGATCCGCTGGGGCGCCGACACGGTGATGGACCTGTCGACCGGCCGCAACATCCACGACACCCGCGAATGGATCATCCGCAACTCGCCGGTGCCGATCGGCACCGTGCCGATCTATCAGGCGCTGGAAAAGGTCGGCGGCATTGCCGAGGACCTGACCTGGGAAATCTTCCGCGACACCCTGATCGAACAAGCCGAACAGGGCGTCGACTATTTCACCATCCATGCCGGCGTCCGCCTGCCGTACGTGCCGCTGACCGCCAAGCGCGTCACCGGCATCGTCAGCCGCGGCGGCTCGATCATGGCGAAATGGTGCCTGTCGCACCACAAGGAGAGCTTCCTCTACGAGCGGTTCGACGAGATCACCGAGATCATGAAGGCGTATGACATCGCCTATTCACTGGGCGATGGCCTGCGCCCGGGATCGATCGCCGACGCCAATGACGAAGCGCAATTCGCCGAGCTCTACACGCTGGGCGAGCTGACCAAGCGCGCCTGGGCGCAGGACGTCCAGGTGATGATCGAGGGCCCCGGCCACGTGCCGATGCACAAGATCAAGGAGAATATGGACAAGCAGCTGGAGGCGTGCGGCGAGGCGCCGTTCTACACGCTCGGGCCGCTGACCACCGACATCGCGCCGGGCTACGACCATATCACCAGCGGCATCGGCGCCGCGATGATCGGCTGGTACGGCACCGCGATGCTTTGCTACGTCACGCCCAAGGAGCATCTCGGCCTGCCCGACCGCGATGACGTCAAGGTCGGCGTGGTGACCTACAAGCTCGCCGCGCACGCCGCCGATCTCGCCAAGGGCCACCCGGCGGCCAAGATGCGCGACGACGCGCTCAGCCGCGCCCGCTTCGAATTCCGCTGGCGCGACCAGTTCAACCTGTCGCTCGATCCCGACACGGCGGAGCAGTACCACGACCAGACCCTGCCCGCGGAAGGCGCCAAGACCGCGCATTTCTGTTCGATGTGCGGACCCAAATTCTGCTCGATGAAGATCACCCAGGAAGTGCGCGACTTCGCGGCCAAGCAGAACTCGGCGCCGGAGACGTTCATCGCTGCTGAGGAAGCGGAAGCCGGGATGGCGAAGATGAGCGAGCTGTACAACGAGACCGGGCGGGAGTTGTACATGGGTGCTGGGGGGCGGGAGCACGATTGATGAAGTGACGAACGGGCGATGACTTTACCCGTCGCCCGTTCGCTCGTTCGTTAAACCGGTGACGCTCCGGTCCGCGGGGTCGCATTGCTCAATAATGATACCGGCATTGCGCGATCTCGAGCGATTGCGCCTCGTCCTTGCCGCTCACCCGATAGACCAGCCGATGCTCGCGGTTGATCCGGCGCGACCACCAGCCTGACAGATTGCCGCTGAGCGGTTCGGGCTTGCCGGTTCCCCGGAACGGATCGCGCAGGCATTCCTTGATCAGCGCGTTGACGCGATCGAAGCCGCGGCGATCGTCGCCTTGCCACGAAAGATAATCTTCCCAGGCTCGCGACGAGAAGACGAGCTTCATGGCTCGATCAGTTGGCGCTCTTTACCCTTGCCGGCGTCGAGCTCGGCCACGCTGTCGAGCAAGCGTTTGGCGTTGGCCGGCGACTGCAACAAATACAGTGTCTCTTCGATCGACGCCCATTCGCTTTCGGACACCATGACGACGCCTTCGCCCTTCGGGCGGGTGATCGCGATCGGCGCCTTGTCGGCGACGACCTTGTCCAGCACCGCTTTCAGGTTCGCGCGAGTTTCGGAGATGCTCAGACTTTGCATGTCGATCATGTACGATAATTTGTACAAATTTGCAATGGCCCTACCCAGCGCGCGCCGCTAGAAATGGCGGAATGCAGACACACCTCGCCCATATCGCTCTCGTCGTTCGCGACTATGACGAAGCGCTCGCCTTCTACGTCGGCAAACTCGGCTTCACCCTGGTCGAGGACAGCTACCAGCCCGAGCAGGATAAGCGCTGGGTGACGATCCGCCCGCCCGGTGCGCCGGTCAATGCTACCACCATCCTGCTCGCGCGGGCGTCGACCGAGCATCAGGCCAAGTATATCGGCGACCAGGCCGGTGGGCGGGTGTTCCTGTTCCTGGCGACCGACGATTTCGATCGCGATCATGCCGCCTTTACCGCCGCCGGGGTCGAATGGGTGCGTCCGCCGGCGATATACGATTATGGCAAGGTGGCGGTGTTCCTCGACCTTTATGGCAATCGTTGGGATCTGGTGCAGTTGCGGAGGGGCACGCGGACGCGGCCTGACCTCTAGTTCGTCATGCCGGCCTTGTGCCGGCATCCACGGAGCCGCGAGTCCTGGGGCATGTGGGACGGTGGACCCCGGGACGAGCCCGGGGTGACGGTTAGGATTGTCGGGCCGCCGTCGCGCCCAATCCCACGCCACTGAACCCTTCCGCCCCCAACGCGTTTCTCCCCCCGAGCGGGGGCTGGAGACACGCCATGCGCCTGCTGTTCCTCACCCTCGCGCTGCTGCCTGCCGCGGCGATCGCGCAGGACAACACGTCGCCGCCACCGCCCGACGGGGTCGGGGTCGAGACGATCGGGCTCAACCCGGGTGAGGCCAAGAGTTTCGTCCTCCGCCCCGGCAAGAACCACCAATTGCTGGTTCCCGCCGCGATCGACGATCCCGGCGCGATTTCGGTCGCTTATACCGACAATGGAGGCAAATCGGCGATCACCGTGACCAGCGCGTCGGGTCCGATGACCTACAAGATATTGTCGGATCCGACCGGGAGCGGCGGCTATGTCGACGCCGGCACCTTCACCATGCGCGGCAACGGCACCGCGACGACCGAGAGCTTCAATCGCGATCTCGGAGCGATCGTCGTCGGCGAGTTCAAGCAGGCGGGCTGAATTCGATTTCGGCAGAGACGAAAAAGGGCGCCCGGACCCGCCGAACGCCCTTTCTTCAGCCGATCGGCCGCCGCTTAGAAGCGGACGCCGACGCCCGCCGCGACGTGGCGGCGCTGCAGGTTGATGCCGTAAAAGCTACCGTAATCGGCGTAGTTAACTTCGCCCATCAGATAGACGTTCCTGGTGACGTTGACGTCGACGCCCAGCGCGCCCTGCACGCCGTCCTTGTTGGCGTTGGCGGAAGCGCCGCCACTGCTCGCCTTGAAGCTGATATGGGCATAGCCTGCCTTGGCGTAGATCACGACCTTGGGTGACACGACGAAGCCGATGCGGCCGCCGACGCCCAGATTGCCGTTCTCCTTCAGGCAGTCGCCACCGTCGCACAGCGACACGCTCGACGCCTCATAGACCGCGTACGGACCGAACGTGACGTTCTTGGCACGAAGGTCGAAACCGATTTCGCCGCCGTACGACACTGCGCTGCCGATCTTGTAGACGCCGCTGTCATCGCTGACGGTCGGCGTTTCGTAACCGATGCGCGCCTCGAGACGAACGCCGGAAAGCTTGGCGTCGGCGGGCTTGTCCTGCCCATAAGCGACCCCCGGGACGCACGCCATCAATGCGGCGAGCGCGACAAACTTCTTCATGATTGCCCCCAAATTCTTACTGCTGTTGAACCGGCATTCCGCCAGGACGGCGGGCCGGAGGCGTGCCGCTAGGATAAGACACTTTCGCTGTCCAGTGGTCGGGCAGGCTTTTCTACCCATTATGGATAAGATTTTGGAATCGTTTCAATTCCGAATCCGTTCGCGATTGTTCGCGCGGCGCGATCGTCGTCGGGGAATTCAGGCAGGCGGGCTGAGCCGGGACAGGCTCACAGCCCCTTGCGGCCGAAACCACGCGCCGCCGGAGCGGCCGTGGCGGGTTGCGGCTGATAGGCCGGCGTCGGCGCCGGGGCAGGAACCGCTGCCGCGATGCCGCCGTTTTCCAGTTCGGCAAGCCGGTCGATGCCGCCGGCTCGAACTCCGGCCGACCCGCAGGTCAGAGCCAGGCCTTGCTCGGATCGGTCTTGTCCACCCACACTTGGATCGCGTCGCCGCGATGCGCGTAGAATTCGTCGTCATTGCCGTCGATCTTAATCTCCGCGGTCTGGAACGACTGGTCCTTGGGCGAGGTGAAGCTGACGGTCAGAATGCCCTTGCCGACGATGTTCTTGCGGCGCTCGCCCGGATTCCCGCGTAGCGCCTCGAACTCGTCGGTCGTGTCGCAGGGCAGCATCTCGCCCATGCGTTCGGTGATCGGGCGGCCCTTCCGCTCTCCGACCACCGATCGGTACGAGCATTTGCGCTCGATACTGGCGATCTCGGCCTTGACCGACACGGCATTGGGATTGCCGCAGGCGGCGAGCGGTGCGGCGGCGATCGCGATCAGGCAGAAGGGGTGGAGGCGCATCGGTGAGAATTTCCCGGCTGGTTGGTTGATCACAGGCCCTTGCGGCCGAACCCGCGCGCCGCCGGGGCGGTCATCGCGGGTTGCGGCTGATAGGCCGGTGGCGAGGTCGAGGCGGCCGGACCGGCGCCGCCGCTGCTTTCCAGCTCGGCGAGCCGCGCGCTGACTCGCGATTCGAACGGATCGGCCTCGGCGAAGGTCCGGCGCGCCGGGCGGCGGAACAGCGGCGACAGCGCGGCGCGCAACGCCGATCGCAGCATGAAGCGCAGCATCGCGAAGAAGCCGACCACGACGATCGCGGCGACGAAGCCAAGCCCGCCCGATCCGCGCCGCGTCGGCGAACGATCGGGCAGCGGCTGTCCGGCGGCCGGCGCGCTATCGTCGTCGCTCGCCACCCGGCCGCGGCTGGCGGCGACGGGCGGGACATAGTCTTTGGTCGGATCCTCGCCCAGTGCGAACGTGACCGCGCTCAGCTTTTCCGGGTCGAGCTTGATATAGCGATCGTCGTGATAGAGCACGAAGCCCTGTCCGGTCCGCGCCACGTCGGCGCCGTTCACTCGCTCGGTCGAATAGAGATAGCCCAGATCGTAATATTGGCCGTCATGCTCGAACGGATCTTCGTTGGGCAGGTCGCGGACCAGGTCGATCCTGGAACTGGTCGGCATGCGGAAATTGGGCTCGGCCATGGCGGGCGCCGCGGGCATGACGGCGGCCAGCGCGACGGCCAGCACCGCGAGCGGACGGACGGATCGGGTCATCTCTTGCCCCCCTTGGTTCGAACATCGGGGGGATATCCAAAACGGGTAAACATAGGCTGAAGCCCCGTCTGGGGGCGCTGAATCGTTGCGATATCGATTCGACTCGTCGAACCGGGCGCGCTGGGTTAAGCTGCTGGAATCGTCATCGATTGGGGAAACGCGATGAACACGATCCTCGGCCTGTCGCTTCCGGCCTTTACCGAATTGCACGTCATCATCAGCCTGATCGGCATCGTCGCCGGGCTGGTCTTCTTCGCCGCCTTGACCGGCGGGCGCTGGCTGTCGCTGATCAACGGCCTGTTCCTGGTCTTCACCATCCTGACCAGCGTCACCGGTTTCCTGTTTCCGCCCAAGCCGATCGGACCGCCGTTCATTTTCGGCGTGGTGTCGCTGGTCGTCCTCGCGATCGCGCTCTACGCTTTGTACGGGCGCAAGCTCGCGGGCGGATGGCGGCGCGTGTTCCTGATGACCGCTCTGTTCGCGCAATGGCTCAACATGGTCGTGCTGGTGGTGCAGAGCTATCAGAAGGTCCCGGCGCTGCACGCGCTGGCGCCGCTCGGCAACGAACCCGCCGTACTGGCGACGCAAGCCGTGGTCGCGGTCGTGATCCTCTATTTTGCGTGGCGCACGCTACGGCGCCCCGCCGCCTGACGTCCAGAGCGACTGCCGCGCTCTAAAGATGGCGAGCTAGCCCCTCCCCTTCAGGGGAGGGGTTGGGGTGGGGCAGTGCCGCAGGCGGTGCACTCTGTGAGACGTCCCCCACCCCCATCCCCTCCCCTGAAGGGGAGGGGCTTAGAGAGTTAGCTCAGCGGACCTGCGCGTCGTGCTTCTGGCGATAGATGGCGCGGCTGGTGCGGTCCTGCATCCGTTCGATGCGATAGCGTTCGCGGCCGCTCAGCCCGCCGCCGTCCGCGCGGCTGCGTGCTTCGTAGCGGGCGATATGGCCTTCGCGGCGCTCGAGCCGATAGGTTTCGCGGGCGTTGAGCTGGCCCGAATTGACGCCATTGGCGATGCGCTGTTGCTGGCGATTTTGGCGCTGGTTGATCCGTGCCTCGGCCGGGGCGGCGGCGGTCAATGCGGTCAGGCCGATCAGCGCGGCGCAAAAGAGCTTGGTACGCATGTCACTTCTCCTCTGGGGTATCGTCCCCGCGAGAGATCAACGAACCGCCGCGCCTCACCCTTCGGTCTGGCCGAACCGGTCAGATCCAGCCCGGCGCGTGGACGATCTCGAGCTTGAGCCCATCGGGATCGGCGAAGAAGACGGCGTAGTAATCGCCCGAATATTCCGGATAATGCGCCGGCGGATCGAGCACCGCGATGCCGTGTTCGACCAGCAGGGCATGCGCGGCGTCGACCGCATCGCGGCTCTCGACCCGCCAGGCGAGATGGTGCAGCCCGGGCGCATAGCGGTCGTGCGATCCGCCGCTGGTCGCGACGCGAATGCCCAGCGAGGCGCCGAACGGCTCGCGCCCCTTCAAATCCCACTCGCAGCCGTCTGGCCGGTCCTTGACCATCGTATAGCCGAGAAAGTCGAGCATTGGCGCATAGACGCGCCGGGCCGCGGCGACGTCGCTGACGCTCAGGTCGATATGATGGAAGGCACCGCGATTGGCATTCGCGTCGGTCATGAGTCGACTCCTTCGATCCAAGAACATATCATGAACATTACACCCGATTCGGAGGACTGTCATGCTCGTGCAAACGCTTCACCGCCTGTTCTTCGCCATCAAGCCGGCGATGCACGCCATTCCCGCGATCGAGGCGGCGCGCCGGCTTCATTGTCCCGGCCGCCCGGTCCGCAGCGAGCATCTCCATGTCACGATGGAGATCTTCAACGACCATATCGGCCTGCCCGAAATGCTCGTCGATCGGCTGATCGCGGTGGGTAACGATATCGACATGCCCGGGTTCCTGCTGTCGATGGGGCGCGTGGTCGGGACGACGCGGTCGGTGGCGCTCCGGCCCAATGGCCGCTCGACCGGACTCGCGTTGCTGCAACGCGCGATCCGCGAGCGGGTGACCGATGCCGGGCTGGAGCCGCGCGATGGCTGGACGTTCAATCCGCACATGACGCTCGGCTATCGCGACGACGCGGCCTTTTCGCGCGCGATCGATCCGATCCTGTGGCAAGTCGAGGAATTGGTACTGGTCCACAGCCATGTCGGCGAAACGCGGCATGACATTATCGGGCGGTGGATGCTGTCGCCGGAATTGCCGTTGTTTCAGTGAGTGGGCCGTGGGTGCGGCCTGTAAATCCTCCCCGCTTGCGGGGAGGGCGTTGGGGCTTTGGTTCGCCCCCGGCGAACCTGCCCAATCGATCGGTTTCTCGCCATGCGCCTCGAGAAACGCATTGGCCTTGGAGAAATGGCGACAGCCGAGGAAGCCGGTATGCGCCGACAGCGGCGACGGGTGCGGCGCGCGCAATACCAAATGCCGCCCACCGCGCTCGACCGACTCGACGAACGCCGCCTTCTTCTGCGCGTGGCTGCCCCACAGCATGAACACGACCGGCTTTTCGCGCGCATTGACCAAGCGGATCACCGCGTCGGTAAAGCGTTCCCAGCCGCGCCCCTGATGCGACGCCGCCATTCCCATCTGCACGGTCAGCACGGCGTTCAACAGCAGCACGCCCTGCTCGGCCCAATGTTCGAGAAAGCCGTGCCGCGCGGGCGGAATGCCGAGATCGGCCTCCATTTCCTTGTAGATGTTGACCAGGCTGGGCGGGGTGCGCGTCCCCGGCTTGACCGAGAAGCACAGGCCATGCGCCTGGCCGGGGCCGTGATAGGGATCCTGCCCGAGGATGACGACGCGAACATTCTCCAGCGGCGTCAAATCGAGCGCACGGAACCATTCGGGTCCCTTGGGAAAGATCGCCTTGCCCGCCGCTTTCTCGGCGACCAGGAAGGCGCGCAGGCTCGCCATATAATCGCTGGCGAACTCGCCGCGCAGCGGTTCGAGCCAGCTCGGGTGGAGTTTGGGCTCGCTCATCGCTTGGCCTCAGTCCGCGCGTTCGACCAGCGCCCGATATTCGGGATGGCGCTCGATGAACGCCTTCACGAACGGGCAGATCGGGATGACCTTGAGCCCGCGGTCGCGCGCCGAATCGAGCGCCGCGCGGATCAGCTTCGATCCGACCCCGCGCCCTTCGAGCTTCTTGGGCACCAGGGTATGCGTGAAAGTGATCGTGTCGCCTTCCAGCTGGTATGCCGCGATCGCGCGATGGCCATCGACCTCGAGCTCGAATTCGTTCTCGGCGCGATTGTCGACGACTATATTCTCGGCCATTCCTGTTCTCCGCTGCTGTCCATTCCGCTTAACGGTAGCACCGCGCCATGCAACCCAACCGCCGCACCGTTCTTGCCGCGCTCGCCGCATCATATCGATTGCAAACCGTTGCCGTTAAAGCCCTCTCCCGTTCACGGGTGCACCGGGTCGGTCATGCCCCCGGCATGACCTGAACAGCGCGGGGCGCTGTTCACCCGGTACAGGTTGGGTGAGGGTCTTCTTTCTTCTTCCAAGCGTGTGCCAATATAGAAGAAGGAAGACCCTCACCCTCCCACCGCCTTCGGCGGCGGGCCCCTCCCTCTCCCGCAAGCGGGAGAGGGATCCATCCGCCTTGCCGATCGAGAGGCTTATTCCAATCGACGACTCTCCACGAAAAAAGCGGCCGGTTTCCCGGCCCCTATCGCCGCGGTGCGCCGGAATTTCGCCGGGCGGCTCGTCATCGGCCGCGATTTGATGGAAGTCTGAGCCGCGCATGGCTACATCCGCCGCCGTGACCGATCCCGCTAGCGTTCTCCACTCGACTTTTGGCTTCCCTGCGTTTCGCGGCGTGCAGGAATCGGTAGTGTCGCGTGTGCTGGCGGGGGAGAATACGCTCGCGGTGATGCCGACCGGGGCCGGCAAGTCGCTTTGCTACCAATTACCGGCAGTGATGCTCGACGGCACCTGCGTTGTCGTCAGCCCGCTGATCGCGTTGATGCACGATCAGTTGCGCGCGGCGGAAGCGGTCGGCATCCGCGCCGCGACCCTGACCAGCGTCGATGAGAATCGCGCGGAAACGCGCGGACGCTTCCTCGATGGCGAGCTCGACCTGCTCTACATCGCCCCAGAGCGCGCCTCGGGCAGCGATTTCCACGATTTGCTCGAGCGCGGACGCGTCGCCTTGTTCGCGATCGACGAAGCGCATTGCGTCAGCGAATGGGGGCACGATTTCCGCCCCGATTATCGCCTGCTGCGCCCGCTGCTCGACAAATTTCCCGGTGTCCCGCGGCTCGCGCTGACCGCGACCGCCGATGCGCATACCCGCGCTGACATCCTCGAGCAGCTCGGGATTCCCAAGGACGGGCTGATCGTCGCCGGGTTCGACCGGCCAAATATCCGCTATGCGATCAGCCCGCGCGACAATACCACGCGTCAGATCGCCGATCTGATCACCGAAACGCCAGGCCCCGGCATCGTTTACGCCCAGACGCGCGCCGGCACCGAGAAACTGGCCGAGGCTTTGGCCAAGACCGGGCGCCCGACCCGCGCTTATCACGCCGGGCTCGAACCGCGCGTGCGGGCGAAGAACCAGGCCGATTTCGTCGCGTCGGAGGACATGGTGATTGTCGCCACGGTGGCGTTCGGCATGGGCATCGACAAGCCCGACGTCCGCTTCGTCGCGCATGCCGGGCTGCCCAAGTCGATCGAGGCTTATTATCAGGAGACCGGCCGCGCCGGGCGCGACGGCGACCCCGCGATCGCGCATCTGTTCTGGGGCGCCGAGGATTTCGCCAAAGCGCGCCAGCGGATCGGCGAGGTCGAAAGCGCACGGCAACCAGGCGAGCGCATCCGGCTCAACGCGCTTGGCGCCTTGGTCGAAACCGCGGGATGCCGCCGCAAGCTGCTGCTCGGGCATTTCGACGAGCGCGACGTGCCCGATCGCTGCGGCAATTGCGACAATTGCCTCGCCCCGCCCGCCGCGGTCGACGCGACCACCGTCGCGCAGAAATATCTCTCGGCGGTGTTCCGCACCGGGCAGAGTTTCGGCAGCGGCTATGTCGAAGCGATCCTGACCGGCCAGTCGAGCGAGCGCAGCCTGATGAACGGGCACGAGGCTTTGTCGGTATTCGGCATCGTCGATGGCGAGGAAGCCGCCTTGCTCCGTCCGGTCGGCCGCGCGCTCCAGGTCCGCGATGCGCTGCGCACCAATCCGCATGGCGGGCTCGAATTCGGGCCGGGCGCGCGGGCGATCCTCAAAGGCGGCGAGAAAGTCGAACTCGTCCTGCCGCCCAAGCGCGAACGGCGGCGCCGTGGCGGTTCGACCGCGGGCGGCGCCAATCCGGTGGGCGATCCCTTGTTCGAGGCGCTGCGCGAGAAGCGCCGCGAGCTCGCCAGGGACGCGAGCGTCCCGCCTTATGTCATCTTCCACGATTCGGTGCTGCGCGCGATGGCCGAGCTCAAACCCGACAGCCGCGCCGCGCTCGGCACGATTTCGGGCGTGGGCGAACGCAAGCTCGACGCTTATGGTGACGCCTTCCTGCAAGTCATCCGGGAAGCCGCGTGAGTCTGTTTCCCGAACAACGATGAGGTCCAGTGACGATGATCCGCAAGGTCGACGACAATATTTCGGTAGCACCGCAGATCGCGGTCGAGGACGTGGCGGCGATCAAGGCGGCCGGCTTCACCGCGATCGTCAACAACCGCCCCGATGAGGAAGAAGCCGGCCAGCCCGAAGGCGATGCGATCCGCGACGCCGCGCTGGCGGCGGGGCTGACCTATACGGCGATTCCGATCACCCATGCCGGCTTCAGCTATCCGCAGATCGAGGCGATGGCCGAGGTGCTGGCGGGCGCCGACGGCCCGGTGCTCGCTTTCTGTCGGTCGGGCACGCGGTCATGCAACCTGTGGGCCCTGGCCCAGGCCCGGAATGGCGCCGATCCGGAGGAGCTGATCGCGAAGGGTGCGGGCGCGGGCTACAATCTCGACGGTCTCCGGCCGCTGCTCGATCAGTTGAAGGCGCAGGCATGACCCACGCCCAGCTCGTCCAGCTCGCAGGGTCGATCGTCGCGATCCTGGCGCTGGCCGGGTTTGCGCGCTGGCTCAAGCTGGGCGAGAGCCGGATCGCCACGGAGGAAGACGCGCGCCGCTTCGCCGAAGAGGCATTGGCGGGATTCGAAGGCGGCCGTGCGCTGATCTCGGGCGACGGTAGCGCGGCGCTGGTCCAGGGGCAGGGCACGATCGCCGTGCTCAAGCGCCACGGCGCCAAGGTCGCGGTGCGCCGGCTGGTCCCGCCGCTGCGCGTGCGCGAAGCGGTCGAGGGGGCGACGGTCGATACCGGCGAGAAATTGTTCGGGCCGGTCACGTTGTTCGGCATCACCGCCGATCAGGTTCGGGGTCTGGAAGCGCCACTGACACTCGTGTAAGCAAGCCGCGGTAGGGGTAAATATGCCCCAGAGGATGCTGATGACCGCGCCGCACTTGCCCGACATCGTCTCGCTCGCCGTGCCCGGCTTCGTGCTGCTGGTACTGGCCGAGATGCTGGTCGCCTGGGCCAAGGACAAAAGCCGTTACGAGCCGAAGGACACGCTGACCAGCCTCGCGCTCGGCACCGGCAGCACCGTTGCGGGCGCGATTACCGCAGGCCTGATCTACGCGCTGGCGACCTGGCTCTACGGCCATTTCCGCATCGTGACATTGCCCAATCCCTGGGCCTGGTATTGGTTCGCTTTGTGCTTCGTGATCGACGATTTCGCTTATTATCTGTTCCACCGCTCGGCGCATCGCGTGCGCTGGTTCTGGGCAAGTCACGTCATCCATCACAGCTCGCAGCATTATAATCTGTCGACCGCGCTCCGACAGACCTGGACGGGATTCCTCTCGATCGCCTTCATCTTCCGGCTGCCTTTATTCCTGGTGTTTCCGCCGGCGATGGTGATCTTCGTCGGTGGGGTGAATCTGATCTATCAATTCTGGATCCATACCGAAGTGATCAGGCGGATGCCGCGCTGGGTCGAAGCGGTGATGAACACGCCGTCGCATCACCGCGTCCACCATGCGACCAACCCGCGCTATCTCGACAAGAATTATGCCGGCGTGTTCATCGTCTGGGATCGCTGGTTGGGCACGTTCGAGCCCGAGCGCGACGACGAGGCGCCGCGTTACGGCATCGTCAAGAATCTGGGCAGCTTCAACCTGATCTGGGCGGCGTTTCACGAATGGGTCGGAATCGCCAGGGACGTGTGGGCGGCGCCGGGGTTCAGGGCCAAATGGAATTACATCGCCAAGCCGCCGGGCTGGAGCCACGACGGCAGCCGCGAGACATCGGAAACTATCAAAGCTCTTTGGGAACAACGCGAGCGCGAGCGGGAGAAAGCTGAGTGGACGAAGCCGATATCGTCGTCGTTGGGGGAGGATCGGGCGGCGCCGCGGCGGCCGGACGGCTCAGCGAGGACGGTCGCCATACCGTAGCGTTGCTCGAGGCGGGCGGGCGCAATACCGGGCTACGGACGCGCGTCCCCGGCTTCATGGCCTTCCAGACCGACAAGACCAATTGGCGGCTGGAAACCGTGCCGCAACCGGGGCTGAACGGCCGCCGCGGCTACCAGCCGCGCGGCAAGGGGCTGGGCGGGTCGAGCGCGATCAATGCGATGCTCTATCTGCGCGGCAACGCCTGGGATTACGACAATTGGGCGGCGATGGGCTGTGACGGCTGGTCCTATGCCGACGTGCTGCCGGCGTTCAAACGGTCGGAGGGCAACGAGCGCGGGGCGAGCGACTATCATGGTGGCGATGGGCCGCTCAGCGTGTCCGACCAGCATTGGCCGCATCCCGGCAGCCTCGAATTCGTCGAGGCGGCGGCAATGCTGCAGCTTCCGCGCAACGAGGATTTCAACGGCGCGCGGCAGGACGGCGTCGGCCTCTATCAAGTGACGCAGAAGAACGGCGAACGTTGGACGTCGAGCCGGGCTTATGTCGATCCGGCTCTGTCGCGGCCCAATTTTCACGTCGTGACCGAGGCACTGGCCGAGCGCGTGCTGTTCGAGGACGGCAAGGCCTGGGGTGTCGCTTATGCCCACGGCAACGAGCATCATGTCATCCGCGCGCGCGAGGCGGTGGTGCTGGCGGGTGGGGTGTTCGGCACGCCGCAATTGCTGATGCTGTCGGGAATCGGCCCCGCCGCGCATCTCGCCGCGCATGGCCTGACCGTCGCGGTCGACCGGCCCGCGGTCGGCGGCAACCTCCAGGACCATGTCGATTACGTTGCCGCCTATGAAGTGCCGGGGCGGTTCTTTCTCGGCAGTTCGCTGGCCGGAACGCTCAGTATGGCGGGCGGCGTGATCCGCTGGTTCAAGAGCCGATCGGGCGTGATGACCACGCCGTTCGCCGAGGCAGGCGGCTTTCTGACCGTGATGCCCGACGCGCCGGCGCCCGACGTGCAACTCCATTTCGTGCCGGTGGTGCTCGAGGATCACGGGCGGACCAAGGTCAAGGCGCATGGCTTTTCGTGCCATGTCTGCGTGCTCCGGCCGGAAAGCCACGGCACCGTCCGCCTCGCCTCGCCCGATCCGCGCGCCGCGCCGCTGATCGATCCCGCCTTCCTGAGCGATCCGCGCGACATGGCGGTGATGAAGGCCGGGGTGCGCACGATGTACCGCATCCTCAACGCCCCGCCGCTCAGCCGGCATCGCGGCAAGGACCGCTATCCGATCGATTTCGGCGACGATGACGCGCTGGAGCGGCTGATCCGCGCGCGTGCGGATACCGTCTATCATCCGGTCGGCACCGTGCGGATGGGCTCGGACGCCGATGCGGTATGCGATCCCAAGCTGCGCGTGCGCGGGGTCGGCGGCCTCTACGTCGCCGACGCCTCGATCATGCCCAAGCTGATCAGTGGCAATACCAACGCGCCGTCGATCATGATCGGGGAGCGTTGCGCGGACTTCGTGAAGGCGGATTTGGCGGGCTGACTCCCCTCCCTGAAAGGGAGGGGTTGGGGGTGGGTGCGCGCGTCTGCGCGCCCAAAAAGACTCATTCGTCCACGGGCAAACAGCGTCAGGCGAGGCATCGAGCCTCGCCTGACGCTAAACCCACCCCTTGATCCCCTCCCTTTCAGGGAGGGGAGGAAAACTCAGTACACCCAGTCGACCGTCAGAAACACCTTGTCGGTATCGGTCGCGAAGGCGTCCGCGCGATAATGCGCGAAGCGTGCGGCGAGCGTGTAGCGCTTGACCTTGGCCGAGGCGATCACATCCAGCTCATCGCCATAATGCAGCGACAACCGGTCGCTGTCGAAATGGTGATACGTCGCGCCAAGCCCGTAACTCGACACCCAGCCCTGACCCTTCCAATTGGCGCCAACTGTCGCATAGGCATCGCGCAGGCCGTTGGGCGGCGTGACGGTGAACTTGCTGTCCCAGCCCTGGAACTTGAAGAACGACGCCAGCGGGGTCTGCACGCTGGTCAGCGCTACGCCCTTATCGGCGCCGAGCACTTCGTAGCCGGCGGTCGCGCTCAGCACCTTGCCGGTCAGGCTCGCTTCGCCCAGCCAGTAATTGGCGGCATAATGGTTGGGATTGCGCGCGTAATCGCTCTGCCGCGCATAGCTCGCGGTGTAGCCGAGCTTGATGGTCTTCGACAGCGGCCGGCTGCCGGCAAAGCGCACGCCATAGGTCTGGCTCGACAGACGGAAGCCCGACAGCGTCGCCGAATCCTGGTCGACCAGATAGGCGAAGCCCGACAGCGTGCCGATCGGCGTGGCATAGCCCAGCACCCCGAAGTAATTGTCGCCGCCGATTGATTGCGGCCGCGCGGGCGTGCCCTGGATGCCGTTCACCGTGCGCACCGACCAGGAGTAAGCCGCATCGACGGTCAGGCCTTTCAACCCGCCCAACCCGCTATATTGCAGGCGCACGGCGTCGAACGTCTGTTCGTTCTGGCGCCACGCGGCGGGGCCGACGAAGCGTTGATCGGCGAAGTCGAGCACCTGGCGCCCGGCGGTCAGCTTGAAACCTTTGCTCGCATAAGCAAGCTGTGCGCGGTTGAGTTCGATATTGCCGGGATCGACGACGAGCGGCGTCGGGCGGCCGTTGAACCCGTCATTGTAGCTGGTGGTGAAAGGAATATTGCCCTCCGCCTCGACCAACGCACTGAACGGCCCGGTGCTCGCCTGGATACCGCTCCGGATCCGGAGCGTGACCGCATCGGCGCTGTCGGCGATGCCGTCCTGGTCGACATGTTCGTAGCGCAGCCGCGCATCGATCAGCGGCTTGAGCGTGATGTCCTGGGCATGCGCACCGGACGCGGCCAAGCCGGTGGCGGCGAGCGCGAGCGCCCGCAAGGTGCAGCGATGCATGACGCTTACTCCGCCGCGTCGATCGCGAGCGCCCCGCGCTCGGGCGTGTTCAGCGCGCCGAGCTCACCATCGGCGCGCGCCTTGCGGCCGTAGACGATCTCGAACAGCGGCCCGGCCATCATCGTCGTGACGATCGCCATCAGCACCAGCATCGAGAACAGGGTCGGGCCGATAATGCCCTTTTGCAGCCCGATATTGATGATGATCAGCTCCATCAGTCCGCGCGAGTTCATCAGCGCGCCGATGCCGAGCGCGGTGCGATTGTCCTCGCCCGACAGCCGCGCCGCCGCCCAGCAGGCGCCGAACTTGGCGAGCACCGACACCGCCAGGATACCGAGCGCGATCAGTACCAGCTCGACCGAATTGACCATGTCCATCCGGGTGTTGAGCCCCGAATAGGTGAAGAACATCGGCAGCAGCAGGACGACCGCGAGCGGCTCGACCTTGCGCTTCAATTCCTCGACGAACAGCCCGCGCGGCATGCACACGCCGAGCAGGAAGCCGCCAAAGATGGCGTGGATGCCGATCGCGTCCATCACGAAGGCCGAGGTGCAGAACAGCATCATCGTAATCGCCAGCACGGTGGTGCTCATCTCGCCCCGCGCCTCGACCGCGCGAGCCAGCGGCAACAGCAGGCGCCGGCCATAAAGCAGCATGAACGCGGTGTAGAGAATCGCCCCGCCGATCGCGAGCACCGCGACCCCGGGTCCCGCGCCAAACGTCGCCAGCACCACCGCCAGCACGCACCAGGAGGTAGCATCGTCGAACGCACCCGCGGTCAGCGACAAGGTGCCGAGCGACGAATTGGCGAGGCCGCGCTCGTTGATGATGCGCGCGAGCATCGGGAAGGCGGTCAGGGCGATGCATGCACCCATGAACAACGTCGCATTAGCGTTGCTGATCCCCGGCGCGAACAGCCCCGGCACGGTCAGCAGCATCGGCGTGATCAGCGCGGCGAGCAGGAACGGCACGACGATTCCTGCTGCCGAAACGCCGGCCGCGCTCTTCGCCTTCGCCTTGAAATGATCGAGGTTGAGCGTCAGCCCGACCATGAACATGTACAGCCCGACACCGAGTTGCGCGCCGGCATAGAGGACGTTGCGCGTTTCCTTGGGGAATAGAGCGAGCTGGAAGTCGGGAAACAGCAGCCCGAGCAGCGACGGCCCGAGGATGACGCCGGCGATCATCTCGCCCACCACTTGCGGCTGGCCGAGCAGTTTTTGTCCCGCCCAACCGACCACGCGGCAGGCCAACAGGATCACCGCCAGCTGGAGGAAGAAATGCACGCTGAAATCGCCCGGCGTGTAGCTCTTGGCGATCGCCTGCACGGCGGGGCCATGTGGTGCCAGGATTCCCGTCACCGTCGATATCAGACTGTCGATCATACCTTGCTGCGGCATGCACTTTCCCCATCCCCAATTCCGACCCTGAGCAGGTCGTGTCGCAGGCAAGGGAATGCCAATTGATAACGTTAGCAATGGGGTTTTTGCGCTCTTGTCGGTCGGCGCCGTCACTTTTTCGACCGCCAGGGGAAATGTGTTGCGAGTGTGCTACAACGTAGTAACGTACCTACATAACCAACCACCCGAACAACCCGCGCGAGCACCCAAAATGCGAGTCGTTTCCAGCCGCGAATTCAATCAGGACGTCAGCCAGGCGAAGCGGCTGGCGCGATTCGAGCCGGTGTTCGTCACCGATCGCGGGCGACCGACGCATGTGTTGATGAGCATGGAGGCGTTCCGCCGGCTGTCGGGGCAAAGCGAGACGATCGTCGACCTGCTCGCGGCGCCCAATGCGCCCGCCCCGGCCGACGACATGCCGCTGCGTGCCGATCCCTGGCGCCATCGCGATGGTGAGCGCTGAATGCACTTGCTCGACACACCGGTCGTGGTCGCGTTGCGCGACGCGCGCAGCGGTCGTGCCGACCTCGCGCTAAGCGCCTGGGCATCCGGCGTTGCGCCGCAGAGCCTGTTCATCTCGGCGATCACGCTCCACGAACTGGAGGGCATCGCCGCTCGCACCGCGCGCAAGGATCGCGCGGCCGGCGCCTTGTGGCGCACTTGGCTCGACGATCAGGTGGCGCGCGCGTTCGACGGCCGCGTGCTCGCGATCGACGCGGCGATCGTCCGCCGCGCCGCCGCGCTCGATTATGCCGATCAGCGCGACGGGTTGATTGCCGCCACCGCGCTCGAGCACGGTTTGACCCTGGCGACCTTGCGGCCGCGCGCGTTCAAGGCCGGGCGGGTCAAGACGTTCGACCCATCGCGCTACGTTGCCGATGCCGGGGACGGCGACTGGCGCCAGGCATCGCGTGCGGCGCCGGCGTGGATCAAGGGCCTGTTCGTGCGCAGTTAAGGACGGTAGCGAAGGAATATGGAGGGAAAGCGCAGCATCCTGATCGTCGGCGGCGGCACCGCAGGCTGGCTGACGGCTGCCTATCTTGCCAAGTTCCTCGACATCGCCAATCGCCCCGATCTGTCGATCACCTTGGTCGAATCGCCCGATATCGGCATCGTCGGCGTCGGTGAGGGCGCGTTCCCGACGATCCGCACGACGCTGCAATTCCTCGATATCGACGAACGCGATTTCATCCGCGCGACCGGCGCGACGTTCAAGCAAGGCGTGCGGTTCGACGACTGGGTGCGCACCCCGGCGCCGGGCGCGCACGATCATTATTTCCATCCGTTCGAAGCGCCGCTTTATGCGCCCGACGCCAGCCTGGTGTCGCTATGGCTGGCCGAGGACGAGGCGACCCGCCCGCCTTTCGCGGAGGCGGTGACGATCCAGCACCGCGTCGCCGAAGAGCGCCGCGGACCGAAGCGTGCCGAGGAGGATGGGTTCGCCGCCCCGCTCAATTACGCTTATCATTTCGACGCGGCGGCGCTGGCGCGGCTGCTCGCCGATCGCGCACGGAGCCTGGGCGTGGCTCATGTCGAGGATTGCTTGCTCGGTGCGAAGCTGAGCGAGCGCGGGACGATCGAAAGTCTCGACTTCGAACGCTCGGGGACGCTGACCGCCGATCTGTTCGTCGATTGCACCGGGCTGCGCGCCGAGCTGATCGGCAAGGCGCTCGACGAGCCGTTCGTCTCGGTGCGCCGCTACCTGTTCACCGACCGTGCGCTTGCCTGCCGCGTGCCGCGCGGCGACCCCGACGCGCCACTCCCCAGCTATACGATCGCGGCGGCGCACGAGGCGGGCTGGATCTGGGATATCGGGCTGCGCGACCTGCGCGGCGTCGGTTCAGTCTATTCGAGCGACCATGTCGACGAAGCGCGTGCCCGCGACATCCTGGGCAATTATATCGGCCAGCCCGAGCTTGCCGCCGACGCGCGATTGATCACCTTCGACCCCGGCTATCGCCGCCGGCAATGGGTCGGCAATTGCGTCGCGGTCGGGATGGCGGCGGGGTTTCTCGAGCCGCTCGAATCGACCGGGATCGTATTGATCGAAGCCGCCGCGGCGATGATCGCCGAATTGCTCCCGCCAAGTGGGCTGGTCGACGCCTCGGCGGATCGCTTCAACGCGCTGATGACCGCGCGGTTCGACAATATCGTCAATTTCCTCAAGCTGCATTATTGCCTCAGCCGGCGCGACGAGCCGTTCTGGCGCGACAATGCCGACCCGAGTTCGATCCCCGACGCGCTCAAGGAGATGCTCGATCGCTGGCGCTCGCGCCCGCCCAGCCGGTTCGACTTCATGCTCGACGTCGAGACCTTCGCCTATTTCAACTATCAGTACATTCTCTACGGCATGGGCTTTCGCACCGATCCGCCCGGGGGCGGCATGCCGGACAATCGCCGCGCGGCGACCGTGTTCGCCCGCATCCGGCATTTCGGCGATCAGGCGGTCGACGACCTGCCGTCGCATCGCGAGCTGATCCGGCAGATCAATCAGAGCTGATTCCCCTCCTCGGAAGGGAGGTCAGGGCTGATCACACTCGGCTTACCCGTCATGCCGGCCTTGTGCCGGCATCCACCGTCCCGCGCACCATCGGCCGTTGGCGGAGCGACACGGTGGACCCCGGGACGAGCCCGGGTGTGACGAAGGACATTGCCTGGCGCACGAGACCCCGGCCTTCGCCGGGGCTGCGCTTCAAATGCTTTTGCATTTGAAGCTTGAAAAGAGGGCCGGCGACTTTCGTCACCGGCCCAGGTCGTCCGCAGGAGGAACATCGTGGGGGCGCSGGGTTCGMCCGGCGCCCCGATCTTGTCAGTAGTGGTAAGCCCGCTCGCCATGCTCGGCGATGTCGAGGCCTTCGCGCTCGACTTCTTCAGAGACCCGGAAGCCCCAGAGCTTGTCGATGATGACGTAGAGGATGGCGGCGCCAACGCCCGACCAGACGAGCGTGAGCCCGACGGCCTGGGCCTGGATCCACAACTGGGCGACCCAGTCATAGGGTGCCACGATCAACGTGCCAGGCTTGGTCGTATAGTCGGCAACGCCCTGACCACCCAGCGTCGGATTGGCGAGGATGCCGGTCATCAGCGCGCCGGTGATACCGCCGATGCAGTGGACGCCGAACACGTCGAGCGAGTCGTCATATTTGAACTTCGACTTCACGTAGCTGACGAAGAAGAAGCAGATCGGCGAGACCATCAGGCCGAGGATCACCGAGCCCATCGTGCCGGCATAACCCGAGGCCGGGGTGACGGCGACCAGGCCGGCGACGACACCTGAGGCGGCACCGAGCAACGACGGCTTGCCGCGCACGATCTGTTCGGTCAGCAGCCAGCTCATGCCGGCAGCGGCGGTGGCGATCATCGTGTTCATGAAGGCGACCGAGGCGATCGACGACGCTTCGAGGTTCGAACCGGCGTTGAAGCCGAACCAGCCCACCCACAGCAAAGACGCGCCGATCATGGTCATGGTCAGCGAGTGCGGCGGCATCGGCTCGTTCGGATAGCCGAGACGCTTGCCGAGCAGCAGGCACATCACCAGGCCGGTGATACCGGCGTTGATGTGGACGACGGTGCCGCCCGCGAAGTCGAGCGCCCCCTTGTTGTAGAGATATCCCGATTCACCGGTGACGGCGGCGAGCGCGTCCTTGCCCTTGAGCGCGGCGGCAGCGAGGGCGTCGGGCCCGTCCCAATACCAGACCATGTGCGCGATCGGGAAATAGATGAAGGTCGCCCATAGCGCGACGAACAGCATCAGCGGCGAGAATTTGATCCGCTCCGCCACCGATCCGACGAACAAGGCCGGGGTGATCATCGCGAACGTCATCTGGAACAGGACATAGGTCAGTTCCGGAATATAGACGCCGTTCGAGAAGGTCGCCGCGGCGGCATTGGCATCGACGCCCTTCAGGAACAATTTGGTGAAGGGATTGCCGACGAATGGGCTGTACGTCGTGAACGTCTCCGAATAGCCCCAGCACACCCAGATCAGGCCGACCATGCAGACGATCATCAGCACCTGGGTCAGCACCGACAGCATGTTCTTGGTGCGGACCAGGCCGCCGTAGAACAAGGCCAGGCCGGGTACCGACATCATCAGCACCAGCAGGGTCGACACCAGCATCCAGGTATTGTCGCCCTTGTTCATATTGGCGAGCGACGGCGTGGCGATAACCGGTGTGGCGGCAGGCGCGGGCGCAGCGGCCACGGCCTGGGCAAAGGCCGGGTGGCACATCAGCGCAGCAACGCCCACGGCTCCCAATCCGGCCAGCATCTTGGTCGATTGTTTCATCATTCCCCCCATCTCAGAGAGCACTGTCATCGGTTTCGCCGGTGCGGATGCGCACCGCCTGACCGACGTCGAGCACGAAGATCTTGCCGTCGCCGATGGCGCCGGTGTTGGCGGATGCCTGGATCGCTTCGATCACCGCGCCCGCCATGTCGGTGGCGCAGGCGACCTCGATCTTGATCTTCGGCACCATGTTCGTGCTGTATTCGGCACCGCGGTAAATCTCGGTCTGGCCCTTTTGTCGGCCGAACCCCTTCACCTCGGTCACGGTCATACCCGCGACGCCCACGCCCGACAGTGCTTCGCGCACCTCGTCGAGCTTGAACGGTTTGATGATGGCAATGACGAGTTTCATCGCGCCCCTTTCCGTTTTGTCCCGGAATGCTGCCTCGCAAGGGGCGTGCCAGAGTCGATTCCACGTGTTTACAAGCGGAATCGCGCAATGAAATATTACGGAGGCGTTAAAATTTGTGCAGCCGCGAACACGTGCTTATTTTTCAGGCAGAGTCGGCTGCCCATTCTTTAAGCAGCCGCTGCGCCAGCGCTAAATCGTCTTCGTCGACCATCACTCGCACCGGGATCAGGCGGAACGACCCTTCCGCCATATGCGTGCCGGCGTCGAAGGCGATCGCCGGAATGCCTTCGGATTCAAGCCGACCGACGATGATATGCGCTTCCGGATAGGAATAGCCGCCGAGTTCGACCAGGCTCATTGCTGTTGTTGTTCCTGCTGCTGGTTCGGGGGCGGTCCCATCGTCGGATTTCGCACCGGCAGGCCGTCGATGCTCTTCAGCCGCACCGCGTATTTGGCCTGGCGCACCTCCTCGCCATATTGGCGGTGATATTTGCTCAGCGTGTCACGCTCGCGCTCGAAGCTCATATGCGGGACGCCCCAGCCGCAGCTGGTCTGGACCTGATCGATCTCGATGACGAAGATCTGCCGCGTGCCGGGGAGCAGGTCGAAAGGCCGGGCATGCTCATTCCAGTCGGCGTCCTGCGGCAGCACCGGGCGGCCGTGGCCGTAGAGGCGCAGGATCAGCGCGGGATTGTCGAACGCGCAGAACATGATCGTGATGCGCCCATCGGCGATCAGATGCGCATTGGTCTCGTTGCCCGACCCCTGGACGTCGAGATAGGCGACGCGATTGGGGGACAGGACGCGGAACGAATCCATTCCCTTGGGGCTGAGATTGACCCGCGCATCCGCCGCGGCGGTGGCGACGAAGAACACAGGCTGACGCTCGACGAAGGCGATATGCTGGTCGCTCAGCGCATCGAAGAATTCGGCCATTCTCTATCCTGTCATCCCAGCGAAAGCTGGGATCTCAAGCCGTATCATATGATTGCATGAGACCCCAGCTTTCGCTGGGGTGACGGTCTAGACCATTCGCGGCAGCCGCATCAGATCGGCCGGGCCGATGAGCGCACGGGATTCCGCCCTGGCCCCTCTAGCGCGTGCCGCGATCAGGCGCAGCGAAATAGGCCGTCGGCGTGGCCCCGAACGCCTTGTGAAAGGCGACGGTGAACGCGCTCGGCGTGCTGTAGCCGGCATCGAGCGCGACCGCGGTGACGCTCGCCCCGCCGCCGAGCGATCGAACCGCGTGCATCAAGCGCGATTGCTGGCGCCAGCGGCCGAGCGACAGGCCCGTTTCTGCCAGAAAGAGCCGCTCGATCGTGCGACGGCTCGCCCCCGCATCGCGGCAGAGGGATGCCAATCGGGTTTCAGCGCCCGGCGCGACGGCGAGCCGTTCGGCCACGCGCCGCGCCCTGACGTCGGACGGCATCGGCAGTTCGAGTGCGAGCGTCGGCAAGGCGCGCAATTGATGCGCGAGGAGCGCGCCGACATGGCGGTCGGCGCCATGCGCGCAGGCGTGCAAGATGAGCTCCTTGACGAGGTTGGGGACGCCGACGACGCAGCATTTGCGCGGCAGCCCAGGAATGCGGGCGGGCCGGAAATAGAGCGTCCGCATGGCGACCTGACCCGACATGACAATGGCGTGGGGGATACCGGCGGGAATCCAGACTGCGCGATGCGGCGGCGTAACCCAGGTCCCTTCCGCGGTGCGCACGGTCATGACGCCCGACGAGGCATAGACCAATTGATCGCGGTCGTGCGCGTGCGTCGCGATCGTGTCGCCCGATGCATAATCCCGCGCGAAGCTCGTCACCGCCGCTTCCCGTCCGGCTCTTTCGGCTCCGAGCGACGATTGGCGAGCATTCGACATCGATTGTCGATTTATCGAAAGATTGCCGAATGGAAAAGCATAGCATCACCCCGGTGCCGACGAACCGCGTCGGAAGGAGTCGATGATGTCGGTTGTTCGAGGCGTATTGCCGCGCCGGACCATGCTGTGCGGGATGGGCGCGGCAGTGGCCTTGCCGTTCCTGCATGCCATGGTCCCGCTCAGCGCGACGGCGGCGGCGCGCGGTCGGCCGAGGCAACCGCGATTGCTCGCGATCGAGATGGTGCACGGCGCGGCGGGCAGTACCGTTTATGGCCGCGCGCGCAATCTCTGGTCGCCTGCCGCCGACGGGTGCGGGTTCGCGTTGACGCCGAGCCTCGCGGCGCTGGCGCCGTTTCGCGAGCAGGTGACGATCGTCAGCAATACCGAATTGCGGCCCGCCGGATCGCTGTCGCCCGCCGAGGATGGCGATGGGGTCGATCATGCGCGCTCGTCCGCCGCCTTCCTGACCGGCGCGCATCCGGTACGAAGCGCCGAAGGCAAGATCCATGCAGGCGCCTCGATCGACCAGATCTTCGCGCGGTCGCTCCGGGGCAAGACGCGGGTCGGTTCGCTCGAACTGACCGTCGAGAGCCTCAACGAGCCGCCCGATCCGACCTGGCCGCAAGGCTATAGTCCCGCCTATCGCCACGCGATCAGCTGGGTCGACGCGCATATGCCGGCCCTGCCGGAAGTGTCGCCGGGCAAGGTGTTCGCCAAGCTGTTCGGCGCAGGTCGCGGCGGTGCCGCGAGCGACGCCAGCATTCTCGATGCCCTGGTCGATCCCGCGCGGCGGCTGCAAGGCGATCTCGGCGGCGAGGATCGCCAACGGCTCATCGCGCATCTCGACGACATTCGCGATCTCGAGCGGCGGATTCGCGATTTCGAGATCGCGACGCATGCCGATCCGAGCGGCGGGGCAGGCGATCCGCCTACATTCTCCGAGCATGTGCGCATTCTCGGCGATCTGGTGCGGCTGGCGTTTGCGAGCGACCTGACCCGTGTCGCGACGATCAAGCTCGGGCTGGATCGCAGCCAGCGCGTCTATCCAGAAAGCGGCGTGACGACGCCATTCCACGCGGCTTCGCACCATCGCCAGGAGCCCGAGCGGATCGACGCCTATGCGCGGCTGAACGCGTTCCACGTCGGCCGGGTCGCCGAGTTGATCGCGGGTCTCGAACGGACCGGCGACGGAGAAGCGAACCTGCTCGATCGGTCGCTGGTGCTTTACGGCAGCCCGATGGGCGATTCGCATGTCCACGCCCATGACTTCCTGCCGGTTTTCCTGGCGGGCCACGCCGACGGCGCCTTGGCGGGAGGGCGACATATGGTCTGCGCGCCCGGGACACCTTTCGCCAATCTGCTGCGGACGACGCTCGGCCTGCTCGATGTGCCGGTCAGGCGGGTCGGCGATAGCGGCGGCGTCCTGGCGGTCTGATCCCGACGGCGGACGGCGACAAATGCAGGCCGGTCAGACCATGCGCGGCACCCGCGGGTGGCCGAGCGGGCATTCGAGGGCATCGCGGTCCCACGCCGCCAGATCGGCGGCGGCGTCATAGGTCGATTGGCAGAAAGCGAGCAACGCGGCGTCGGGATCGGGCGCGGCGCGAACCGCGGCGTAGGGCAGGATGAACTCGCGCATGTCGGCGTTCCACGCGGCCTGTTCGGGTGCGACTCGCGCCTCCGCATAGCCGGCGGGCTCGGGATAGGCATAAGCGTAGAAAGCCGCGTGCGGGAAGGCGTCGCTGCCCGGCCAGAAGCCGACGCTGGCTTCCTCATGGCTGTACGCCTCGCAGGCGACGTCATCGGGCAGGCCCGGCATGCCGCCGGGATGTTTCGGTGCGGCGCGGCCCGAAAAGCGCGTCGCGGCGAGGTCGAAGCTGCCCCAGAACAGATGGATCGGGCTCGCCTTGCCGAGGAAGCCGGTGCGGAATTGGTAGAGCACGCGGCGCACCTGGATCAGCGCGCGCCAGAAATCGCGGGCGGCGTCGGCGTCATACGGGCGCTGCTCGCGATCCTCGGCGAAGCGCGGATAGCCGGGCATCTCGCTCGGGCTGCCGTCGAAATCCGACGCGGCGCCCAGCGCCTCGAGCGTCGCGACGACCTCGCGATGGAAATCGGCGATCGTCCCTGCCGCCAATGCGATCGACCGCGTCGCGCCATCGCTGGTCGCGAACACTACCGCATCCCCGATCAAGTCGAAGTCGACCTGCAGGATGCGGCTCCCGCACGGGATCGCCGAGGTCGTCCAGCCGCGCGCGGTCAGATAGAAAGGGACGTGCCAGCTATGGTTGAGCCACGGCGTCAGCGCGAGCCGCACCTTGCCGACGATCTGCGCGCGCAATTGCAGCCCGATCGCGGTCTCGCGCCAGGCGGGCCAATCGAGCTGCGGCCAGTCGTCTCCGTCACTGCTCATGGCTGGCCGATCCTGTATTCGCTTTGCACCAGCCCGCTCGGATAGGAGCGGGTCGCAATGTGGCTGAGGTGGATGTCGCGATCGAGCGACCCGAACAGCGGAATTCCCTCGCCGATCAGCACCGGAACGCGGGTAACGATGAGGCGCTCGATCACGCCCGCGCGCAGGAAGCGTTGGATCGTGATCCCGCCGTCGATATAGAGATTGGGAGCCCCGTCCGCGGCGAGGTCGGCGATGATCGTGGCGGGATCGCCTGCCCTCTGTTCGACCCTGCCGCCGCGCACCGCCGACAAATCGAGCGGGCGACTGCTCAGCACGACCACGCGCTTGTCGCCATAGGGCCAGGGATCGAAGCCGAGCACGATCTCAAACGTGTTGCGGCCGATCACGATCGCGTCGACGCCGGCCATGAATTCGTCATAGCCATGCGGTTCGCCGCCGCCCGCGGGCAGCCAGTCGAGCCCGCCATCGGCGCGCGCGATGAACCCATCCACGCTGGCGCCGACAAAAACCGATGCCGTCATCGTCACCTCCGCTGCCCCGTGCTCGCCATCCCTGATGTGGCAGGGGGTACAGTGTCGCGCGATCCGCGGTAAGCCCTCCGACCGATGCGGTCATCCGATCGGGCCGCCGAAGATCAGCTTCCATCCTGCCACAACCAGCCAATGCACGATCACGCCGGGCCAGATGCTGCCGCTCCGGCGATACATCCAGACCAACGTGGTGCCCAATATCGCGACGATGGTCAGGAAGGCGGGGTCGAGGAAGGTTGCGCGCCACGGCGGCCCGATCGTCACCGCCTGAAGGGGATGCCAGAGGATGAATGCGGCAACGGCGCCGATTCCTGCCGGCATGGACATCGGCCGGTCGCGCGGCGGCACGATCAGGCCGCGGAACAGGATTTCCTCGCCCAGGCTCGGCACGATGACCAGCAAGGCAGCCTGAAGCAGCCACGTCCAGCCAAACGGCATCGGGTCGAACCGTGCGAGGCCGGTGGCGATCGCGACGGTGGCGATGATCGCCACCCCGCCCATCGCGATTAGCGACGCCCCCCCACCAGCCGTCGCGATCGGGTAGCCGCAGCGCCTTCCCCAACCGGCGCCGCGCTTCGACGATCACGCCGCGCCATTTCCATAGTCGAAGCCACGCGCGGCCAGGGCGCGCCAGCGCCGCTGACGATGGCGGTAGAAGACCAGCGCGAACAGCCAGGCGGTGAAGGTGCCCAGCCCGGCGTGGATCTCGACCGTGTCGCGATAATCGGTGCGGCCGTCGGCGCGTGGCCTGATCTCGATCATGTGGTCCCACATGCGGATGCGGTCGCCGCTGCCATTGTCGCGCATCCTGAGCACGCCGTCGCCGCGATCGGGCGGAAATTCGATGCCGATATATTGCGTGCCGATCGGGATGCGCCCGAACAGCATCAGCCGGTAGAGATAGCGGCCGGTTTCCCAGCGCGCGGGCGGGACGGCGGGATCGATCGGAACGAAGGCCTGGAGCGGCGAGGCGACATGGTCGAGCGCCGCGGGCTTGCGGACCTCTTCCCACACCCGCTCGGCAGGCGCGTCCAGGATCGTCGCGACGTCGATCCTCACATCGCGGTGCCGCCGACGGTCAGCCCGGAGACCAGCAAGGTCGGCTGGCCGACGCCTGCCGGCACGCTCTGCCCGCCCTTGCCGCACATGCCGACGCCTTCGTCGAGCGCGAAGTCGTTGCCGATGCCGGTCACCTTGGTCAGCACGCTCGGCCCGTCACCGATCAGCGTCGCACCCTTGATCGGGGCGCCCAATTTGCCGTTCTCGATCAGATAGGCCTCGGTGCAACTGAACACGAACTTGCCCGACACGATGTCGACCTGTCCGCCGCCGAACGACTTGGCGAAAATGCCTTTCTTGACCCGGCTGAGCAGTTCGGCGGGATCGTCCTTGCCGCCTTTCATAAAGGTGTTGGTCATGCGCGGCATCGGCGCGTGCGCAAACGATTCGCGGCGGCCGTTGCCGGTCGGCTCGACGCCCATCAGCCGGGCGTTGAGGCGGTCCTGGATATAGCCCTTGAGGATGCCGTCCTCGATCAGGATATTCTCGCGCGTCGGCGTGCCTTCGTCGTCGATCGACAGCGATCCGCGCCGTGCGTTGATCGATCCGTCGTCGACCACGGTGACGCCCGGCGCCGCGACGCGCTCGCCGATCCGGCCGGAAAAGGCGCTGGTGCCCTTGCGGTTGAAATCGCCTTCGAGCCCGTGCCCGATCGCTTCGTGGAGCAGCACGCCCGGCCAGCCCGGCCCGAGCAAGACGGTCATCTCGCCAGCGGGCGCGGCGACCGAGTCGAGATTGACCAGGGCCTGGGCCAGCGCCTCGTCGATCGCGCGGTTCCAGGTCGCAGGCTCGAACAGCGACTCGTAGAGATAGCGCCCGCCGATCCCGAAGGTACCGGTCTCGCGCCGACCGTCATGCTCGACCACGATCGAGACGTTGAGGCGGACCAAAGGGCGCACATCGGTTGCGGTGAAACCGTCGGGACGGACCACTTCGATCACGTTCCACGACCCCGACAGCCCGACCGAAACCTGGGCGACGCGTGGATCGCGGGCGCGCGCGGCGGCGTCGATCGTCTGGCACAGGTTCACCTTGTCGGCGAACGGGATCAAATCGAGCGGATCGGCATCGGTATAGAGGTGGCGATTGGTGTGCTGCGGTGGCGGCGCCTTGGGGCCGGTCGACGGATCGATCAGCGCCATCGTCTCCGACGCGCGCAGGATGGCGGCCGCGCTGATCTCGTTTGCATGGGCAAAGGCAGTGGTCTCGCCCGACACCGCGCGCAGGCCGAATCCCGAATGCGTGTCGTAGCTCGCGGTCTTCAGCCGCCCGTCGTCGAACCCGAACGCTTCGGACCGCGCATATTGCAGATAGAGCTCACCATCATCGGCATGGTCGAGCGCTGTCGCGGTCAGCCTTTTGGCCTCTTCTGGGTCGAGCTGGTCACGGTACAGGAACTGGCGGGGGTCGGCTGGGCTGGTCATGCCGGCCAATATAGGCAGGCATTGGCCTGTGTCACGCTGCTGCGTTGGCCTTAAAGTGAAGCCCCCGCCGGATGGTCCGGAAGTTCGCTCTGGTCGGCGCCATCGGCCGGGCCGCCGATCAGCACGAAGCGGCGGTCGCAATAGCCGCAATCGACATAGCCGGCCTCGTCGATCTGCAGGAACACGCGCGGATGGCCCAGGGCTGCGCCGCCCGGAATGTCGGTCGCGCCGTCGCAGGCGACGCGGGGATGGGAGACGCGGATGGTTTCGGGCGGTGCGATCATGCTGGCGCGATAGCAAGGCGCGTCGGGCGCATCAATCTCTCCTGCTGCCTTGCCAAGCTCGACCCCGCGACGCACGATAAGGCCATGATCCTTGTAAAGCTTGCGGCGATCGCCGCTTTGATCGTGGCGGTCCCGGCCGCCGCCGTTCCCCAAGCCGCGACCAAGTCCGCCGCCAAGCCGGCGCCGGGCAAGCCCGCCGCCAAGGCCAAAGCAAAGCCGAAGGCGAGGACCAAACTCCCGCCGCCGGCGCTCAACATCGCGGAAAAGGACGGGTTCGGCGTCATGCAGGTCGCCGCGGCCGACGCCGCCGCCTTCATCGCCGCCTGGAAGATTGGCGATGGCGCCAAGAACGAAACCACCCGCACGGTCGCCGACAAGCCGCTCTTCACCATGTTGATCTTCCGCGGCTGCAAGGCCGATGCCGACGGCAAATGCGACATCGTCGCCGATTTCGTGATCAATCGGCCCGACGGCACGGTCAATGAGGATAACAAAGGCGTCGTGGTGTGGAACAAGGCCGCGCCGGCCGATGCCAAGAAACCGATGATCGGCGATGGTGCGCTCGGTTACGGCGTCGATTCGGAAGGGCCGTTCGGCGATTATCGCGTGGTCGCGACCGTGACCGACAAGGTAGCCGGCACGTCGGTCACCACCGAACAGACGCTGACGATCGCTCCCGCGCTGGTCGCGCCGGAGGTGAAGTAGATAATTCCTTCCCGTGCCGGGGAGGAATTGGGTTACCCTTCACGTTCGACTCGGAATCCGATCGTCACGACGTCCGGATCGTCCGCCCAGCGATCGCCGGGTGCATGAAGCATGTCCCAATACGCCTGAAACGCGTGGCGCGGGTCGAGATATCGGCCTCCGACCGAGCCGGGCCAGCGCCACAGCAGGCCGGCAAGCAGGGGAATCGCGCCTTCCGCCCGCGCCTCCATTCGAGTCATCTGGCGCAATCGCCCTAGCCGCACGGAATCCACTGCCAGCGTCAGCCGGGTTGCCCAGTCCGGCATGTACATCGCGCCGATCCACTGGCTGTAGCTGTCGGTCGGGCGCCGCCCGCGATCGTGGCGGCCGTCGCGATATTGTCGCCAGCCATCGGCGAACACCACCAGCTCCGCGCGGCGACGGCCGGTCGCGTGGAGCTTGCCGCCGACGATCCGCGCCGGGATGCATGCCTCGCGCACCTGGATGCGATCGCCGGGCGCGACCGAGGCCAGCGGGCTGTGCGTCGGCACGCGCATCTCGGTCTTGCGCCCGGTCAGCAATGCCATGGCGATGCCGGGGTCGGCGAGGACGAAGGCGCTCATTCTGGGAATGCTCTAGGCGCAACGATTGCGCGGGCATAGCAGCGCCGAGGCTTGGCGGAGCGGGTTCGCGCGCCTAAGTCCCGGCTATGACCGACGCCGCGATCGTAATCGACCAGCTTTGCAAGACCTATGCGGGGGGCAAGCAAGCCCTGGACGGCGTCAGCTTCGAGGTGCCGCGCGGGTCGGTGTTCGGGCTGCTCGGGCCGAATGGCGCGGGCAAGTCGACCTTGATCAACATCCTCGCCGGGCTGGTCAACAAGACCGGCGGCAAGGCGGAGATCTGGGGCTTCGATATCGACGAGCATCCGCGCAACGCCAAATATTCGATCGGGATCGTCAACCAGGAGATCACCTTCGATCCCTTCTTCACCCCGCTCGAGACGCTGGAGATCACTGCCGGCCTGTACGGCGTGCCGAAGAACAAGCGCATCTCGATGGAATTGCTCCGCGCGGTGCACCTCGAGGACAAGGCCAAGGCTTATTCGCGCACTTTGTCGGGCGGCATGAAGCGCCGGTTGATGGTGGCCAAGGCGATGGTCCATTCGCCGCCCGTGCTTGTCCTCGACGAGCCAACCGCCGGCGTCGACGTCGAACTCCGCCAGCAGCTCTGGGCTTATGTCCGCCAGCTCAACGAGCGCGGCGTAACGATCGTACTGACGACGCATTATCTCGAGGAAGCCGAGCAATTGTGCGACCGCATCGCGATCATCAACCATGGCAAGGTGATCGCCAACGAGCCGACCCGCGACCTGATCGGCATGGCGCAGGAAAAGGTCGTCGCGGTGACCGTCGACCGCGACATCGCGACGGCGCCGCAGGCGAGCTGCTTCCAGAAGGTCGAGCTGAAGGGCGATCGCGTGCTCGAAATCACCTATCGCAAGGATCTCGCCAATGCCGGGCAGGTGCTCGACGCGGTGCAGAAGGACGGGTTCGCGATCATCGACGTCTCGACCAAGGAGCCCGATCTGGAGGATGTGTTCCTCAATCTGACACGGGCGTCGAACCTGGCCTAAGTGTTTTGCAAGGCGGCGAGGGCGTCGGCCGAGGCGCGACCCGGCTCGGGATAGCTGCTGAACCGCGCGAAGACACGCCATGCGCCGTCGCTCTCAAGGCGCCAAAGGTCGGTCAGCCAGAACGCGCCCGACCGGTCGTGACCATCGAGCTCCGCCTCCTGCTCGGCGATCGAGGACATCACCGCGAGGCCTTCTCCGATCGCGCGGACCTGGACGTCGCGATAGGCGAAGCGCGAGCAGCGATAGCGGTCGCAGGTCGCCAGCCATGTCTGCCGCGCCATCGGGCGCGTTGGAAAAGCCGAAACGGTGAGGGTGAAATCCTGAGCCAGGCTGTCTTCGAGTATCGCGCGGTCAAGCGTCACCCATGCCTGCATCCAGCGAGTCGCGGCGCGCTCCACTTCCTGTGCCGGATCCCCCATCACCCTCTCCTTGTCAGCCGACTGTATCACGCGGCGGAATTTGCAAAAGCGCTCGTTCCGCGACTAGGCCGGTTTATTCCGCAGCGGAGACCCACGTGACCGACCCGCATCTATCCGACGTCCTGATCATCGGCTCCGGCGCCGCCGGGCTCACCGCCGCGCTCAACCTCGCCGATCGTTTTCGCGTCACCGTGCTTGCCAAGGGCGGGCTGGCCGAGGGGTCGACTGCCTGGGCGCAGGGCGGGATCGCCGCGGTGCTCGAGCCGGGCGACACGTTCGACAGCCATATCGAGGATACGATGATCGCCGGCGCGGGGCTCAACGACCGCAAGACCGTCGAATTCGTCGTCGAGAACGCGCCGCGCGCGATCGAGCGGCTGATCGAACTCGGCGTGCCGTTCAACAAGGAAGGCGGCGACCTCCATCTGACGCGCGAAGGCGGGCACAGCCATCGCCGCATCGTCCATGTCAACGACGCCACCGGCTGGGCCGTTCAAGAGGCGCTGCTCCACGCAGCCCAGGCGCACGACAATATCACGCTGGTTCCCGACATGGTGGTGGTCGACCTCGCCACCTCGAAGCATGAGCAGCGCTATTCGGGCGCGGGCAATATCTGGGGCGTCTATGCGGTCAACCGCGCCACCGGCCGCGTCGAATTGTTCACCGCCAACGCGACGATCCTGGCGACCGGCGGGGCGGGGCGAACCTATCTGTTCTCGACCGCGCCGCGCGGCGCGACCGGCGACGGCATCGCGATGGCGTGGCGCGCTGGCTGCCGCATCTCGAACATGGAGATGATGCAGTTCCACCCGACCTGCCTCTACAATCTCGACGTCAAGAATTTCCTGATCACCGAGGCGGTGCGCGGCGAGGGCGGACAGCTCAAGATCCCCGACACCGGCTATCGCTTCATGCCCGATTTCGATCCGCGCGCCGAACTCGCGCCGCGCGATATCGTGGCGCGCGCGATCGACCATGAAATCAAGCGGCTCGGGCTCGATTACGTCCATCTCGACATCAGCCACATGGGCGCCGAGTTCGTCACCCATCACTTTCCGACGATCTATGAGAAGCTCAAGGGCCTCGGCATCGACATGACCAAGGAGCCGATCCCGGTCGTGCCGGCGCAGCATTATACCTGCGGCGGGATCGTGATCGATCTCGATGGCCGCACCGACTTGCCGCACCTCTATGCTGCGGGCGAGTGCACCGAATCGGGGCTGCACGGCGCCAATCGCCTGGCGTCCAACTCGCTGCTCGAATGTTTCGTGTTCGGTGAGGCCTGTGCCCGGCACATCAACACGCATTGGGACGATCTGCCGCCACCGCCCGCGATCCGGCCATGGGACGAAAGCCGCGTGACCGATTCGGACGAAGAGGTGGTGATCAAGCAGAACTGGACCGAGATCCGCCGCTTCATGTGGAATTATGTCGGTATCGTCCGCACCACCAAAAGGCTCGAACGTGCTGCGCACCGGATCAAGATGCTGACCGGCGAGATCGAGGATTATTACGGCCATTTCCGGGTGACGCCGGACCTGATCGAGCTCAGAAATCTGCTCCAGACATCGGACCTGATCGTGCGCTCGGCGCTCCATCGCCACGAATCACGCGGGCTCCATTACACGCTCGATTATCCCGAAACTTTGCCGGTGGCGGTCGACACCGTATTGGTCCCTTAAGGGAATCCACGGATTCTCAGCGGGTTGGTTGCTCGCTCCGCCGCTTTTCAGGTGCGGTTCATCGCGGAGACCCTATATCAGGGATTCCGCAACCGTTTTCCTGCGATACTCTCATCGTCGAGAAAAACACGGGCGGGGGTCATGGGTCTTTCTGTGCAGCGTATTGGTAAGATAGCGTTTGGTGTGATCGTCGGCCTCGCGATTGCGGGCTGCGTCTCCGACAGTCAGTCCGGCAGGGTCTCGCGCAGCTTCGCGCCGCCGGTGGCGTATGCGCCGCCGCGCGAAGTGGTGCAGCCGATCCCGACGGCCAGGCCGGCAGTGCTGGCGCCCGCGGCGCTGACCGCGTTGGTGCCCTCGCTGACTCGCGATTTCGGCGGCAAGGTCGGCATCGCGGTGATGAGCATCGACGATGGCTGGACGGTCACGTCGAACGGCGACCTGAAATTGCCGCAGCAGAGCGTGTCGAAGCTATGGGTGGCGATGACCGTGCTCGACCTGCGCGATCAGGGCAAATTGACGCTCGATGACCCTTATACGGTGCGCAAGGACGACCTCACGTTGTTCCACCAGCCGATCGCGGCATTGGTCAAGGACGACGGCTACAAGACCACCGTCGGTGAGTTGCTGCAGCGCGCGCTGACGCAGAGCGACAATACCGCCAATGATTGTCTGTTGCGGCTGGCCGGCGGGCCGACCGCGGTGCGCGCCTTCCTGACCAAGAAGGGGATCGCCGATATCCGCTTCGGTCCCGGCGAGCGCCTGTTGCAGAGCTTCACCGCCGGGCTCGAATGGAAGCCGCAATATTCGACCGGCCGCTCGTTCGAAGCGGCGCGCGCGAAAATCCCCGCCTCGACCCGGATGGACGCGTTCGAACGCTATGTCGCCGATCCGCCCGACGGCGCCGCACCGCGCGCGATCGTCACCGCGCTCGCCCGTCTCAAGAAGGGCGACTTGCTCTCGCCGAATTCGACCCAATATCTGATGGCGACGATGGAATCGTCGCGCACCGGGCGCGCGCGCCTGCGCGGCGCGGTTCCGGAAGGCTGGACCTTCGGGCACAAGACCGGGACCGGTCAGGACTTCAGCGGACGGACCGCGGGCTATAACGATGTCGGTTTCCTGATCGCGCCCAATGGCAAGGCCTATGCCATCGCCGTGATGATTGGCGACACGCCCAAGACCATCCCCGAGCGCCAGCAATTGATGCAGGCGGTCGTGCTGGGCGTGGTGACCAACCACCATTGGTGATTTGACCGCAATCCCCGGGGCGCGGTCCGGCAAGGCCGCGCCCTATGGGCTGTTCCATGAACAACGATCACGATTGGACGACGCTCGCCGGCGAGCTTGACGCGCGCGGCTGGGCGATCCTGCCTGGCCTGCTCGACACCGACAGCTGCGTGCGGATTGCCGCCGGCTATGACCAGCCGGCGCAGTTCCGCAGCCATGTGGTAATGGCGCGCCATGGCTTCGGGCGCGGCGAATATCGTTACTATCGCTATCCGCTGCCCGATCCGGTCGCCGGGCTGCGCTCGGCGCTCTATCCGCGCCTCGCGCCGATCGCCAATCGCTGGCACGAACGGCTCGGCCTGCCGACGCGCTTTCCCGCCGACCATACGGATTTCCTCGCACGGTGCCACGAAGCGGGTCAGACGCGGCCGACGCCATTGCTGCTGCGCTATGGGCCCGGCGACTATAATTGCCTGCATCAGGATCTGTATGGCGAGCACGTCTTCCCGCTCCAGGTCGCGATCCTGCTGTCGCGGCCGGGCGACGATTTCGCCGGCGGCGACTTCGTTCTGACCGAACAGCGGCCGCGTATGCAGTCGCGAGTCGAGGTGGTGCCGCTCGGCCAGGGCGATGCGGTGGTGTTCGCGGTCAACCATCGGCCGGTCGCGGGCACGCGGGGCGACTATCGCGTGGCGATGCGTCATGGCGTCAGCACGTTGCGGTCGGGACGGCGGCATACGCTGGGGATCATCTTCCACGACGCGGCTTAGTTGCAGCCTTGTGCCGGGGTCCATAGTGCCTCGATCTCGGGGCTGGAACCGCTTGCCTCGCGTTCGCCTCCCGGTGGACCCCGGCACAAGCCCGGGGTGACGGCGGAGACAAGGATGGCTTGTCCGCCACACCCCGGTTAGCGAATGCCCTCCGCCAACCTAACCATTTGTTCCTACGCGTGCGCCACGCTATCTCCTCCGACGATGCCTCATCTCTATCTCGTCGACGGCTCGGGCTATATCTTCCGCGCCTATCACCAGCTTCCTCCGCTGACGAACCGCCATGGCACGCCGGCGGGCGCGGTCTATGGCTATACCGCGATGCTGTGGAAGCTCGCCGATGCGCTCGACAAGGCGGAAGGGCCGACGCATCTGGCGGTCGTGCTCGACAAGGGCTCGCACACCTTCCGCAACGATCTCTACGACAAATACAAGGCGCAGCGCCCACCGCCGCCCGAAGATCTGATCCCGCAATTCCCGCTGATCCGCGAAGCGACCCGCGCCTTCTCCTTGCCGTGCATCGAGGAAGAGGGGTTCGAGGCCGACGACATCATCGCCACCTACACCTGCCGCGCGGTCGAGGCCGGGTGGGACGTGACCATCGTCAGTTCCGACAAGGACCTGATGCAGCTCATCCAGCCGGGCGTCGACATGCTCGACACGATGAAGAACGAACGCCGCGGCCCGGAATATGTCGAGACCAAGTTCGGCGTGCGCCCAGACCAATTGGGCGACGTGCTGGCGCTGATGGGCGATGCGGTCGACAACGTCCCCGGCGTGCCTGGCATCGGCGCCAAGACCGCGGCCAAGCTGATCGTCGAATTCGACAATCTCGACGCGGTGCTGGCCGCCGCACCGGGCATGAAGCCCAGCAAGATGCGCGACAACCTGATCGAGCATGAGGAAATGGCCCGGCTGTCGCGCAAGCTGGTCGCGCTGCACACCAATACCGCGGTGCCGCACACGCTGGACGAGCTCAAGCTCGAGGGCATCCCGCCCGAGCCGTTGCGCGCGTTCCTCGAGGATCAGGGATTCAAGACCTTGCTGTCGCGGATGGCGGCGCACGCGCCGGGCCGCGAGCAGCCCGATCCGGTCGCCGCGGCGGTCGCGACGGCCGGGCCGGTCACGCCCGATTTCATCGAGCTGCCGCCGGTCAATTGCGACGCTTATGAAACCGTGACGAGTATCGACCGGCTCGAGGCGTGGATCGCCGAAAGCCATGCCAGCGGCACGATCGCGATCGACACCGAAACCGATTCGCTCGACAGCATGGCGGCCAATCTGGTCGGCATCTGCCTCGCCACCGCGCCGGGACGCGCCTGCTACATCCCGATCGGACACAAGAGCAGCGACGACATGTTCGGCGAAGTCCCGCCGCAGCTGCCGCTGGCCGAGGTGGTGAGCCGCCTCAAGCCGCTGTTCACCGCGCCCGGCGTGCTCAAGATCGGGCACAATATCAAATACGACATCAACGTGCTGATCCGCCACGGCCTGCCGGTCTCGCCGATCGACGATACGATGGTGATGAGCTTCGACCTCGATGCCGGCCAGTCGCTCAGCGGCCACGGCATGGACGAGGTGGCGCATGCCGTGCTCGAACATAGCTGCATCAGCTTCAAGGACGTGACCGGCAGCGGCAAGAAAGCGATCAGCTTCGCCCAGGTGCCGCTCGACCAGGCGACGCGCTATGGCGGCGAGGATGCCGATGTGACCTGGCGGCTATGGACGCGGTTCAAGCCGCGACTGGCGTATGAAGGCGCGACGCGCGTGTACGAAATGGTCGATCGCCCGATCATCCCGGTCGTCGCCGCGATGGAGCGCGCCGGGATCAAGGTCGATCGCGACCAGCTCTCGCGCCTGTCGAGCCGCTTCGCGCAGGAAATGGCGCGGCTGGAGGAAGAGATCCAGGCCGAGGCCGGGCAGCCGTTCCAGATCGGATCGACCCAGCAGCTCGGCGCGATCCTGTTCGACAAGATGGGATTGAAGGGCGGCAAGAAAGGCAAGTCCGGCGCCTATTCGACCGACGTCACTGTGCTCGAGAAGATGAAGGCCGAGGGCGTGGCGATCGCCGGGCTGGTGCTCGACTGGCGCCAGCTGTCGAAGCTCAAATCGACCTATACCGACGCGCTGCAGCAGCAGATCGATCGCGACACCGGGCGCGTGCACACCAGCTATTCGCTGACCGGCGCGCAGACCGGGCGGCTGTCCTCGACCGACCCCAACCTCCAGAACATCCCGATCCGCACCGAGATCGGCCGGCAGATCCGCGACGCCTTCGTTGCGGAACCGGGCAACGTCATTCTGGCGGCCGACTATTCGCAGATCGAGCTCAGGCTGGCGGCGCACATGGCCGACGTGCCGCCGCTCCGCGATGCCTTCCTGCGCGGCGAGGACATTCACGCCGCGACCGCCAAGGAGCTGTTCGGCGAGGTCAATCGCGATACGCGCGGCCGCGCCAAGACGATCAATTTCGCCATCCTCTACGGCATTTCGCGCTGGGGCCTCGCCGCCCGGCTGGAGATCGACGCGGAGGAAGCGCAGGCGATGATCTCGCGCTATTTCGACCGCTTCCCCGGCATCTCCTCCTATATCAACGAGACGCTCGAGGGCGTGCGGCAAAAGGGCTATACCCAGACCCTGTTCGGCCGGAAAACCTGGTTCCCGCAGATCCGCGCGCCGATCCAGCACGTCCGCCAGGGGGCGGAGCGCGCCGCGATCAACGCGCCGATCCAGGGCACCAGCGCCGACATCATCAAGCGCGCGATGGCGCGGATGGGGCCGGCTTTGGCCGATGCCGGCCTGACCGGCACGAAGATGCTGCTCCAGGTCCATGACGAACTCGTGTTCGAAGTGCCCGAGAGCGAGGTCGAGGCGGCCAAGCCGGTGATCGAACGCGTCATGGCGACGGCGGCGGAGCCGGCCGTGCCGCTCAGCGTCCCGCTAGCGATCGAGATCGGCACCGGTACCAGTTGGGGCGCCGCGCATTGAAATTGTCCGCGACGCGTGTCGGCCTCTTCCTGGCAACTGCGGTGATCATTCCTTCCACGAACGCGCCTGCTGCCGGGACTCTCACGCTAGAGCAGATGCGGGCGCTGGCGCCGGCGGCGCTTGCCAAATATCTCTCGGTCACCTCTGCCGATGCGTTCGTCGAGTCGACGGTCTTCGACCGGACCGACGGTTCCCGTTACGCGCGCCGCAGCGTGACCTTGGCAAGCAGGCCGAGGTTTTCCGGATTCATGGGTATTTGCCAAGCGTCGACCGTATCGATTTCCTATCCCATACCCGTATCCGAGGCGGATGGATTCGCCGGGCCTGTTTCACCGGACGAGCCCGAAAAACGCGACGTCGGGCTGCGGTTTCGCATTGTCGGTGAGGTGCCAGGCGGGCAACCCGACGCCGCCGATACCGCGAGGTTCGACAAAGAATGCGAAGCGGCAGGGCCCGTGCTCGATCGCAAGAACGAACGCGGCGCGCGTTTCTTTCAGCTCTGGTATGGAACAGCGTCGGATATCGATTTCGCGGTGCGTGCCCTGCGTGTTGCGCAAGCGGAGGGCAAAACTTGGAAGCACGTACCGGAATGCACGCGTGACGTTTTTCTGGATGCCGATCCGATGTGCCGCAACCCGGTCAGTGCGCTGATGCGGCTGGACTGGCGACGTATCGAAGGGCTCAGCGTCGGCACCGACAAGCAATCCGCCACCACTCGGCATATCACATTCTATTTCCGGCGTGATCCCAATGAGACGCGCGGCGCCGACCACGTCCATGTCGAGATGGCCGTGGTCAAACAATATCGGGATCGGCCAGATATCGAATCGATCAGGCTGGCCGGGGTCACCTATGTCGACTGACGCTCGCGCCGCCGCGCCGGTCGTGCCCCCTACCGGCCCGGCCGACGACCTGGCCGTGCTGGCCAAGGGCGGGCGGACCAATATCGGCGGGTTCGCGCTGCGGCTGGTCGCACGCTTGCCGTTCCTGTTCGTCGCCGGACGGCTCTACGGACCCGATGCGGTCGGGCGGTTCGCGCTCGCACTGGTGGTGGTCGAACTCGCCGCGTTGATCGCGACGCTCGGGTTGAAGCGTGGGCTGGCCCAGGCGCTGGCCACCACCGAGCGCCCGCATCCGCATGTCGTGTGGGACGGGATGGCGGTGGCGATGCTCGCCTCGACCATTGCCGGCGCGGTGCTGATCGCCTTGCCGCGCGTGATGTACCCGCATGGCGAGATCACCCTGATCGAGCGGCTATTGCCGTGCATCATCGTCGCCAGCGCCTGGTCCGACGTCGCGCTCTCGGCTTTGGCCTATCGTCACAATATCAAGGCGAGCGTCACCGCGCGCGCGGTGGTCGAGCCGTGGACGATCTCGATCGCCGCACTAGGCTTCTACTTCGTCAATGCGCGCGACGGGCTGGTGCTCGCCTATATGCTGTCGATGGTGGCGGCGATGATCGCGTCGTTGATCCCGCTGATCCGCAGCTACGGCCTGCCGCATGGCTGGACGCCGCAAGTGGCGCGGGTGGCGACGCTGGCGCGGCGTAACGCGCCGCTGGCGGGCGCCGACGCGATCGAATGGGCGACGCGCAATGTCGACCGTTTCATCCTGGGGCTGCTGTTTCCACCGGCGATCGTCGGCATCTATTATATGGCGCAACAGGTCGCCTCGCTGCCGCAAAAGCTCAAGACCAGCTTCGACCCGATCCTCGGGCCGGTCATCGCCACCAGCCTGGCGCGCGACGACAAGGCGGCGATCGCCGACCAGGTGCGCCAGGTCGGTTTCTGGATCATGGCGTTGCAGGCATGCCTGGCGCTGATGGGGTCGATCCCGGGCGAGGCGGTGATGGGGCTGGTCGGCAAGCAATTCGTCGCCGGCACCGCCGCGCTTGCCTTCCTGTTATGGGCGGAAGTGTTCGCTTCGACCGGCGCGGTGTGCGAATCGGCGCTCGTCTATATCGCGCGGCATCGCAACCTGATGATCTCGATCGGCGTGCTGGTGCTTCAGATCGTGCTGAGCTTCACGCTGGTCGCGGTGATGCGCTCGATCGACTGGGACCATTCCGTGCTAGCGGAATTCGGCACGCGCGATTCGGTCCAGGGGGTGAGCGTCGCGATCGCCTTGCTCATCGCGCTGAGCGTCGGGTCGGTGATCAAGTCCAACTTCCTCGCCCGGCTGTTGAAGGCGCGCGTGGCGGGATGGCGCTGGTCGCTGCTCGGGACCGCGGCCGTCACCATCCTGGTCGGGACGGCGTTCACCTCGCTGCCCAAAAGCTACGAATGGGTCGAGCTCTCGCTCGGCGAGCCCGCGATCCTGGTGACCTATCTGTTCGTGCTGTGGAAATGGGCATTCCGCCCCGAGGATCGGGCGTTGTTCAAGAAACTGCCCGGGGCGGGTGCCTCGGCATCGGTTACCTGAGCAGCGATTTTAGAGTTAAATGCCGCCAAACTGAATCGTCACCCCGGCCTTGTGCCGGGGTCCAACTCTCCACCACGGAATCCAGCCGGTGTCGCACGTTGGATGCCGGAACAAGTCCGGCATGACGGTTAAAGCTGATCGCAAAACGATTTTGGGCGCGGTTTCGATTCAACGGAGCGTCGGGCCGGACACGCCGCGCTTGGGGGCTGCCGGCAAATCGGCGAACAGCTTGATCATGCCGGGGCTGCGCGCATCGCCATTGGCGTAATCGCGCGCCGATTTACCCGCCATGTAATCGCGCTTGTCGGGATCGGCGCCGCCCTCGATCAGGTCGCGCACCATCTGTTCGTCGCGGCGCAACACTGCCTTGATCAATGGGGTCTGGCCGCCGTCGCCGGCCAGATTGGGGTTGGCCTTGCCCTTGAGCAGGAGAGGGATCAGGTCACCATAACCGCGATCGACCGCGAGCAGGAGCGGGGTATCGCCCTGTCGGTTCTTGATATTGGGATTGGCGCCCTTGGCCAGCAGATAGGAGACGTACCGCGAATCGTCGCGACGCACGACGATGTGCAGCGCGCCTTCGCCGCTCGACGGGTCCTGGGTGTCGATGATCCGCGACCCCGGCTTGGCCAGGATCGATTCGACGTCGTTGCCCTTGTCGTTCTTGACCGCGTCGAGGAATTGATAGCCGGGCGAGCCGCTGGCGAGCTGCGCCGCGGCGGGAAGGGCGGTGACGGCCAGCGCGCCGGCAAGCGCGATGCGGGAGAGACGTGCGATCATGATGTAATGCCCTGCGCGAAAAGTCGGGATCAACTTGCGTAGCCGCCCGTAAAAGATCAAGGCTGGCGCTGCGATGAACCTGCGTTTGCTTCCGATTTCGCTGCTGTTGGCGCTCGCCGCCTGCTCGAACGCCGCCCCAGCCGACCCCCCGCTGGCGGGCGCCAAGATCGGCGGCCCGTTCCAGCTGATCGATCAGGACGGCCGGGCGATCACCGAGAAGGCGTTCGCGGGCAAATATCGCATCATGTATTTCGGATACACTTATTGCCCCGATGTCTGCCCGACCACGGCGCAGACGATCGGCGCGGCGATGCGGCTGCTCGACAAGAAAGATGCCGCGCTGTCGGCCAGGGTGGTGCCGGTGTTCGTGACGGTCGATCCCGATCGCGACACGCCGGCGGTGGTCAAGCAATTCGTCAGCGCTTTCTATCCGCGCTTCGTCGGCATGACCGGGAGCGCGGCGGCGATCGACACGATCAAGACCGAATATGGCGTGTTCTCGTCCAAGGGAAAGACCACGCCCAATGGCGGCTATCTGGTCGAACATTCCAACGCCGCCTATCTGATGGACAGCAGCGGCAAGCCGCTCGCCTTGCTGCCGACCGAGCAGGGCGCGCAGGCGACCGCCGATGAAATCAAGCGCTGGGTGAAGACCAACCCGTGACGACCGACAGATTCTGGGAAACCAAGACATTGGCCGAGCTCGATCGCGGCCAATGGGAGGCGTTGTGCGACGGCTGCGGCAAATGCTGCATCCACAAGCTCGAGGATGAGGAGACCGGCGAACTCCATCCGACCAATGTCGCGTGCCGGATGCTCGATCGCCGCGCCGGCCAGTGCAAGGATTACCGCAATCGCCGCGCCTATGTACCCGATTGCGTGCGGCTGACGGTCAAGAACGTCTATACCACCGACTGGCTGCCCTCGACCTGTGCCTATCGCCTGCGCGCCAATGGCGAGAAGCTGCCGGACTGGCATTATCTCGTCAGCGGCGATCGCGAGGCGGTGCATCGTGCCGGCGAATCGACCCGCGGCTGGACGGTCAGCGAGGACGATGCCGGCGAGCTCGAATTCCATCTGGTCGATCGCAAGCTGTGACCGGCGATCTCGACGTCGTCCGCCATGCCCGCGCCCGGCGGATGCGGTTGTCGGTCGATCCGACGAGCGGGCGCGTGCGGCTGACCATTCCCCCGCGCGCCTCGCTCAAACAGGCAATGGCCTGGGCCAATGACCATCGCGGCTGGATCGACGCGCAACGGGCGAAACTGCCCGAGGGGCGGCCGTTCTTGCAGGGGGCGGAGATCCCGATCGAGGGTGTTGAGGTGACCGTCGACTGGTCTCCTGACCGGTCGCGTACCGTCGCGCTGATCGACGGACGGCTGGTTTGCGGCGGGCCGATTGAAGGCCTGTCACGTAGGATCGAGGCCTGGCTCAAGCGTCGCGCGCTCGCCGTCCTGACCGAAGAAACCGCCGAATTCGCGGCCAAGGCTGGCGTCACCGTCAGCCGCGTTACCGTCGCCGACCCGAAAGGCCGCTGGGGCAGCTGCGCCTCGACCGGCGCGATCCGCTATAGCTGGCGGCTGATCTGCGCGCCGCCCTATGTCCGCCGCTCGACCGTCGCGCACGAAGTCGCGCATCGGCTGCATATGGACCATTCGCCGGCGTTCCACGCCGCCTACCGGCAATTGCTTGAGGCAGATCCCGCACCGGCGCGCGCCTGGTTACGGCGCCACGGCGCGACGCTTCACTGGGTCGGGCGGGGCGGCTGAACCTCACGCGGGCGATCGGCCGGGGCCGATCCGTTCGGAACGACACGTTTGGGCCGGTTCGGATCGGTGCCCGAGCCGCCGGTCATGCGATCGATCCATTTGCGGTCGAGCCGATCGTCGGGCCGTTGCGCACCATCGTCGGCGGCGTCGGGCGCAGTCTGCGGCGGGTCATTTTCACTCTGCGGCGGCTCGCCCACGTCACCCCCGCCGATTGGCGCATCGGGAGCGATCTGGTCGGGTGGAATGGGATTGCCGTCGGGGTCGACGAACAAGCCGTTGTCGGGCTGACCGAAGTCGCTTTCGTTGTCGAGCTGCCATTCGGGCAAGGTCACCTGGGTGTCGAACGCTTCGACCGGGCGGCCGGCGGTGGCGACCTTCATGAACGCCGCAAAGGCGCGCGCGGGCAAGGTGCCGCCCTGAAGGCCAGGAATAGACTTGGCGTCGTCGCGGCCCATCCACACGCCGGTCGTCAGGCCCGAGGAAAAGCCCAGGAACCAGCCGTCCTTGTTCGAGCTCGTCGTCCCGGTCTTGCCAGCGACCGGACGCCCGATCTGCGCCGCCTTGCCGGTGCCGGTGGCGACCGCGGTCTGCAACAGGTCGGTCATCTCGGCGGCGACATAGGGCGCGACCAGCACGTGGCTGCGGTCGACTTCGTGGTTGTAGATCGTCTCGCCCATCGAGGTGACCTTGGTGATCCCGTAGGGGGTCACCGCCACGCCCTTGTTGCCGACGCTGGCAAAGGCGCGGGTCATGTCGATCAGGCGGACGTCGTTCGATCCCAGCACCATCGACGGCACGGTCGAGATCGGGGTCGAGATGCCGAAGCGGCGCGCCATGTCGGCGACGGTCGAAAAGCCGACTTCCTGGCCGATCTTGGCCGCCACGGTGTTGACCGAATACGCAAACGCCGTGCGGATATCCATTTCGCCGGCATTGCGGCCCGACGAATTGCGCGGGCTCCAGCCGTTGATCGTCACCGGCTCATCGACCACGCGGTCGCTCGGCCGATGCCCCGCCTCCAGCGCCGCCAGATAGACGAACAATTTGAACGACGATCCCGGCTGGCGCAGCGCGGTCACGCCGCGATTATAGTTCGACGTGACATAATCCTTGCCGCCGACCATCGCGCGCACCGCGCCATCGCGATCGAGGCTGATCAGCGCGCCTTGCGCGTTGCCGGGGGCGTAGCCGGCGATCGCGGCATCGGCCGCTTTCTGCATGCGGATGTCGATCGTCGTCCACACTTCGAGCGGGCGCGTCGGCTCGTCGATCAGATTTTCGAGCTGGGGCAGCGCCCAGTCGGTGAAATAGCGCACACTGTTCTGATTGGGCTCGGGCGCGAGCTTGACCGTCTTGGGATCGACCGCGGCGGCTTCGGCGGCCGAGATCTTGCCGGTTTCCTTCATCAGGCCGATCACCACGCCGGCGCGGTCGACCGCGGCCTGGGCATCGGCGGTGGGCGAATAATGCGACGGCGCCTTGACCAATCCGGCGATGATCGCCGCTTCGCCCAGGGTCAATTGGCCGGCGCCATGGCCGAAGAATTTGCGGCTGGCGGCGTCGATGCCGTACGCGCCGCCGCCGAAATAGACCTTGTTGAGATAGAGTTCGAGCACCTGGTCCTTGGAGAATTTGCGCTCCAGCGCCAGTGCCAGCACCATCTCGCGCGCCTTGCGGCCGAACTTCTTGGTCGACGACAGGAAGATGTTGCGCGCCAGCTGCTGGGTGATCGTCGACCCGCCCTGGGTCCAATGCCCCTGTTGGACGCGCACCTGGAACGAACGAGCCACGCCGATCGGATCGACGCCCGGATGGTTGCGGAAGCGGCGATCCTCGACCGCGACCATCGCATCCTTCATCACTTGCGGGATCTGGGCGTAGGGCAGCCATTCGCCATAGCTCGGCCCCAGGCTGACGATCGGGGTGCCGTCATCGGCCAGCACCCGGATCATCTGGCCGTTGGGCGAGGATTTCAGCTCGTCGAAACTCGGCAGCTGCGATTCGGTCACATAGACGGTGACGACGAGCGCAATGATCCCGAGCAAGGCGGCGACGCCGGTAAGGCGCAGGCCCAGCACGAGCCAGCGGCGCCAGCGGGGGACAATTTTGGACGCCTTGGCCATCGTTATGGGCGAGGGCTTAGAGGGTTAACCGAGTGTCGACAAGCGCCGGTTCACGCGGTTCGCCGCGCCAATCAATCCGCACGCGGGCGGAAATCGAGGCTGATCGAGTTCATGCAATAGCGCAGGCCCGTCGGCGGCGGCCCGTCGGGGAAGACATGACCGAGATGGCTGTCGCACCGTGCGCAGCGCGTTTCGGTGCGCGTCATGCCATGGCTGACGTCGCTATGGTTGGTGACGTGATCCTCGGCGATCGGCTGGGTGAAGCTCGGCCAGCCCGACCCCGAATCATATTTGTCGGTGCTGTCGAACAGATCGAGCCCGCACGCCGCGCAGTCATAGATGCCATCCGCCTTGTTGTCGTTATAGATGCCGGCAAAGGCGCGTTCGGTCCCCGCCTCGCGCAGCACATGATATTGCTCGGGGGTCAGGCGCTTGCGCCATTCGGTTTCGGAGAGCGAGAGATGTTCCATGGACTGGAAGATCGTTACGCTGCGATCATGCGTCAAGCGGCTTGTGGTTGATCCGGGTTAGCCGGGCGGCGATTCCGGCGATCTGCGGCGCCAGCCGGACCGCCGCGGTCAGCGCGTTCGCCCAGGCGGGCCGCTCGGCGGCGGCGCGGATGCGGTTGGCGATGGCGAATGGCGTCGTCAGGTCGCGGGCGAGCCGCTGTTGATAGGCGATCGCGCCGGCCGGGCCATGGCGCAGATACTCGGACGCCGCCAGCGCACCGCTTTCGATCGCGATTCCCATGCCTTCGCCCGCCAGGCTGGGAATGCACGCCGCCTGATCGCCGAGCCGGAACAGCCCGGCCGTACCGTTCACTGCGCGCCAGCCATAAGGGACGTTGGCGACCGCATCGATCGACGCAGCGCTGGCGCGATGGGCCAGGCGCTCGCCCAGCCGCGGCGATTCGATCGCCAGCGCGGTGAGCAGTTGATCGGGCGATCCCGCCGCGCTCAGCCGCGACCGGTGCACCGCCATGCACAGATTGACCGTGCCGTCCTCCTGCCGTGCGATCCCGGCATAGCCGCGATCGAACAGATGCAGCTCGATCGTATCGCCAACCATCCGGTCGAGCGCGCCGCTCGGCCCCAGCCGGACGCGCAGGCCCAAAGTCGGGTCCTGGCCGCGCTCGGCACCACGTGCCAGCCCGCGCAAATCGTGCTTGCCCGTGGCGAGGAACAAGGCGTCGGCGGCGATTTCGCTGTCGTCGGCCAGACGCAGGTAATCTCCTTCGAGCGCACGTACCGCGACGCCGCGCTCGACCACCGCACCGGCGGTGATCGCATGATCGAGCAGTAAGGTATCGAGCCGCCGGCGCGACACCGCCAGCGCCGGGCGCGGCAACCATGCTTCGGCCTGACGCGCGCCGGCAAACAGCCGCAGTCGGCGGATCTCGTCGCGATTGAGCGCCTCGCGGCGGATGCCGAGCCGATCGAGTGCCTCGAGCGTCCGCCAGCTCAGGAAGCCGCCGCACAAGGCGTCGCCGGTCTCGGCGCCGCGCTCGACCAGCAGATGCGGCGCGCCGGCCCGCGCCAGCAGCAACGCCGCCACCGCGCCTGCCGGCCCGCCGCCGACGATCAGCGCAGGCGTTCGACGCACAGGCGAAAGGGGAAAGCGCGATAGACGCGCGCGTCGGCAATGCCGGCCTCGGCCAGGATCGGCGGCCATTCCGCGGGACGATAGGATCGCGCGATCGACAAGGTGCCGTCGAGCCGGACGATGCGGTGCCAGCCGAAGGTGCGGGCGAGGATCGGGAATCCCCAATGCGCGAAACCGTGGCGGTGGAGGTCGTTGACCAGCCATCCCATCCGCGCCTTGGCCTGCATGAAGCGCAGAAAAGCGACCAGCTGGTCGTGCGTCATGTGATGCGCGACCAGGCTGGAGATCACCATGTCCCAGCCCTGGCCGGCGAGGTCGGCATAATCGCCGGTGATCCAGCGGATCCTCGTGTCGGGCGCGCTATGCTGCCGCGCCGCCGCTTCGCTGCGCGGATTGAGGTCGACGCCGACCAGCTCGGCCGCGATCCCGCGCTTCGTTGCCCAGCGCGCGATCGTGCGCAGCATGTCGCCGTCGCCGAACCCGACATCGAGTAGTTTGAACGCCGTGCGGCCGTTCAGCACGCGCTCGATGAACGATAAGGTCGGTCGCGCCGCCATCGTCACGACATTGACCTTGGCGAGGTCGCCCACCACCGCGGCATAGGTCGCCGCGTCGAGATCATCGGCGTCCATCAGCTCATCGGCGATGGCGCGCTGCGTCAGGCTCACGCCGCGCTCCGGAACCCGAACCCTTCGGCCGCCAGCCCCGGCCCGAACGCCAGCGCGATGCCCTGGCCGATGCGCGGCCCCTTGAGCATCTTGCCCAGCGCGAACATCAGCGTCGCCGACGACATGTTGCCGTAATCGTGCAGCGTCTCGCGCGACGCCCATAAGGCACCTTGCGGCAGATGATAGGCGGTCTCGACCGCGTCGAGGATCGAGCGACCGCCGGCATGCACTGCCCAGCCGTCGATCGCCTCGACATCGCGTCCGCCCAAAGCGGCGGCGGCGAAGTCGGGATCGGCGAGTCCTTGCGCGATGCGTTGCGGGACCTCGCCCGACAAATGCATCTCGAATCCCTTGTCGGTGATGTCCCAGCGGATCAGTCGATCCGAATCGGGGAGTGTAGTGGCGAACGGCGCCTCGAGTTCGAAGCCGGCGGCATCGCTCGTCACCAGCGCGGCGCCCGCGCCGTCGCCGAACTGAAGCATCGCCAGCAGCTTTTCGATCTCGCCGGTATCCTGGAGGTGGAGCGAGCAGAGTTCGACGCATACCACCAGCACGCGCGCGCCCGGTTCGGACCGCACGATGTGCCGCGCGCTGCGCAACGCGGCGACAGCGGCGTAGCAGCCCATGAACCCGACCAGCAGCCGCTCGACCGACGGCGCCAGACCGAGCCGGCGCGCGACCACCTGATCGACGCCCGGCGCGACGAAGCCGGTGCAGCTCGCGACCACCAGATGCGTGATGCGGTCGATCTCGACTTGCTCGGCGAGCCGATCGATCGCTTCGAGGCTCAGCGTCGGCGCGGCCTCGGCATAGACCCGCATCCGGGCATCGGTGCCGGGCATGAAGCCGCCTTCGTAGAAGCCGCCGGGGCCGATCGGCGATCCACCATCGTCGGCGCGCGGCAGCACGGTCCAGCGATGCTCGATCCCCGACCGCGCGACCATCCGGCCGAACAATTTGGCCAGGCGCGGGTCGGCGATCTTGGGCTGAGCCCAACCGATGAACGCGCTATGCGCTTCATGGTCAGGCACCGCGGTACCGATTGCGTTGAGATAGACGTTGCCGGGCACGATTGGCGACCTTTCGGGGCAAGGGACACCGGGTTAGTGCCTCGTAACCTGTACGCCACATTAACAGATGCCGTGGAGTTTTGCTCCGCCTGCGCCGCGCCGCTATCAGGCTCGCATGAATCCGATCTACGCCGCCATGGGCACGACGATCTTCGAAGCGATGTCGGCGCGCGCGCGGGCGACCGGGGCGATCAACCTGGGCCAGGGGTTCCCCGAAGCGCAGGGGCCGGCCGATATCATCGACGCAGCGGCGAAAGCGCTGGTCGAGAAATCGAACCAATATCCGCCGATGATCGGCGTGCCCGAACTGCGCCAGGCAGTCGCCGCGCATTATGCCGAGCATCAGGGGCTCGATCTGTCGCCCGACGAGGTGGTGGTCACCTCAGGCGCGACCGAGGCGATCGCGGCATCGTTGCTCGCCCTGGTCTCGCCGGGTGACGAAGTGATCCTGTTTCAGCCGCTCTACGACGCCTATCTCCCGCTGGTCGAGCGCGCCGGGGGCGTGGCGAAGTTGGTCCGGCTGAGTCCGCCCGATTGGCGCGTGACCGCCGAGATGCTGGAAGCCGCGTGGTCGCCCAAGGCCCGGCTGCTGGTGCTCAACAGCCCGCTCAATCCTTCCGCGTCGATGATCGGCGCCGAGGAGCTGACGGTGATCGCGCGCTTCTGTATCGAGCGCGACCTGATCGCGATCTGCGATGAGGTGTGGGAAGAATTGGTGTTCGACGGCGCCCGCCACGTCCCGCTGATCGGCCAACCCGGCATGCGCGAGCGCACGGTCAAGATCGGCTCTGCGGGCAAGATGTTCGCGCTGACCGGGTGGAAGGTCGGCTGGATGTGCGCCGCGCCGGCCCTCGCGCGCGGTCTGGCCAAGGCGCACCAGTTCTTGACCTTCACCACGCCGCCTAACCTGCAATGGGCCGCGGCTTATGGGCTCGGCAAGGACAAGGCCTGGTTCGACAAGGAGCGCGCCGGCTTCCAGCGCTCGCGCGATCGGCTCGCGGCGGGATTGCGCGAGGCGGGCTATGTCACCTTGCCGTCGGCGGCGACCTATTTCATCTCGATCGACCTGACCGCCTCGGGCATCGCGCTCGACGACGTCACCTTCTGCAATCGCCTGCTCGACGAAGCGGGCGTCGCCGCGATCCCGGTCTCGGCCTTTTATGCCGAAGACCCGGTGACCAATGTGGTTCGGCTGTGCTTCGCCAAGAGTGACGCGACGCTCGACGCCGCGATCGAGCGGATGGCGGGGCTCCCGGAGACGCTTGGGCAAGAATAAGGCCCGCGGATCGCTCCGCAGGCCTCTTATCTTTACCAGGCCGTCGCAGCAAAGCCGCGACGTCGGACGGGCCGTGCGGCCCGTCGGCCGAGGCTTCGGCTTGTTCAGGGATTAGCTGACGCTAATCCCTGGCCTCAGCCATCATAATCCCCACCCAGATTCTGGTTGCGCGGCGGCGCGGCGGCGGTGAGGCGGAGCGCCTCGGCCGACTGCGACAGCGAGCCGATTTCGTCCGGCGTGTCGTCGTCGTCGACCTGGACCTTCTGCATGCCGCTGATCACCGCGTCCTGCAGATGATCGGGGCGCACCGTTTCCTCGGCGATTTCGCGCAAGGCCACGACCGGGTTTTTATCGCGGTCGCGATCGATGGTGAGGTCGGCGCCGCCCGAAATCTGGCGGGCGCGCTGGGCCGCGAACAGCACCAGATCGAAACGGTTCGAAACCTTGTCGACGCAATCTTCGACAGTGACGCGCGCCATGAAACGCTTTCCTTCAGCAAAACACCAAGATGGGAAGCCCTGGCGCTTAGGGCAATGGCGCGTGAAGAGTCAAGAAAATCGGGTTTTCCGCTTGTTGCCGTCGAGAACCGAGCCGCGCGCTTGCCCCGCGCGGCGTCGCGCTCCAATAGAGGCGCGATGGCCGGCGAACCCAGCTTCACGATCGACGGCGACACGCTCCGACTCATCACCGAGGGGCCCGAGCGGCTGACGGCATTGCTCGACCTGATCGACGGGGCCGAGCGATCGCTGCGGATCCTCTATTATATCTATGTCGACGACGATGCCGGGGCGAGGGTGCGCCAGGCACTGATCGAGGCGGCGGCGCGCGGGGTCGCGGTCAAGCTGATCGTCGATGGCCTGGGCAGCGAGCATGCCGAGAATCACCGCTTCTTCGATCCGCTCAAACATGCCGGGATCGACGTCTGCCGCTTCGTGCCGCGGCTCGGGCGGCGCTATCTGTTACGCAACCACCAGAAGCTCGCGCTCGCCGATGAGAGCCGGGTGATCATCGGCGGCTTCAACATCCAGGACAGCTATTTCGGCACCAACGAAGAGCAGGCGTGGCGCGATCTCGGCTTCTATATCGAGGGCCCCTCGGCTGCGCATTTGACAGGCTATTTCGATGCGCTCGATCGCTGGGCGAAGCACGATCAGGCGCCGCTCCGAACGCTGCGCACGTTGCTGGCGAAATGGAGCGAACCCGATGGCGGGACGCGCTGGCTGTTCGGCGGCCCGACGCGCAAGCCTTCGCCCTGGGCCAAGGCGATGCGCGCCGATCTCGAGCGCGCGATGCGGGTCGACCTGATCAGCGCCTATTTCGCGCCGAGCCCGGGAATGCTGCGCCGGCTCGACCGGATCGGCATGCGCGGCGTCGCGCGCGTCGTGCTGGCGTCGAAGAACGATCATGGCGCCGCGATCTGGGCGTCGCGCTTCACTTATGCGGGGCTGCTCAGGAAAGGCGTCGAGATCTACGAATATCAGCCGACCAAGCTCCACACCAAGCTCTTCGTGATCGACGACACTGTCTATATCGGCTCGGCCAATTACGATATTCGCAGCCTGTTCCTGAACCTCGAGCTGATGCTGCGCGTCGAGGACAAGGCGTTCGCCGCTCATGTCCGGGCCTATATCGATGGCGAGATCGCCGACTCGGAGCGGATCACGCCCGAGCTTTACCAGTCGCGCACCGGCTGGTGGACGCGGATCAAGCAGGCGGCGGCGTTCTTCGTCATGACCGTGCTCGACTACAACGTCACGCGGAGCCTCAATTTCGGACCCGAGCGGCGATTGCGGAAATAGGCGATATAATTTCGCCCTTTCCCGTCAGTCCTTCCAGGCGAAGAAATTGTGCGAGGGCGGGATGTTCCACCATTCGATCGAATAGTCGATCCGGTCCCAATGCGGTTCGAGGAAGTCGCGGACCTTGGGACGGAATTGATAGACCAGGAAGGCGCCGCCGGTCTTGAGCACGCGGTGCGTCGCGGCGGCGATGGCGGGGGCGACACCCTTGGGCAAGGTCGAGAAGGGCAGGCCCGACAGCACGTAATCGGCTTGTTCGAAACCATGTTCGGCGATGATCTTTTCGACGTCGGCGGCCGAACCATGCACCGGGATGAAGCGCGAATCGGTGAACTTGATCCGGAGATAGTCGATGAAATCCGGATTGGTATCGATCGCGATATAGGTGCCGTCAGCCGGCAGGCGGTCGAGAATCGCCTGGCTGAACGTACCGACGCCGGGGCCATATTCGACGAACAATTTGACCTTGGGCCAGTCGGGCACCTTGAGCATCGCGTTGATCTGCGCCTTGGACGAGGCGATGATCGAGCCGACCATCACGGGCCGTTTGAAGAACCCGCTGAGGAACATTGCCCAGGGAGAGGGGAGCTTGCGCGCGCGCGTCTCCGCATTGTCGAGAGCGAAGCGGGGCTGGGACATGAGATTCCTTGTAGCTGTGCGCCAAATCGTACGCGACCGGAAACCCCTGTCGCAAAGCTGTAACGCCTGATCAAGCCTTTAGGTGTCGGCGACGGGTTGCGTCGCCTCGCGCGCGGGTCCATCGGCAGCCTGATGACGACGTTCGCCCCCGGAACAATCGCGGTGATCTTCGTGTCCGAGGTCACCGGCGAGGATCCCGAAGGCTATGCCGCCGCGGCGGCCGAGGCCGACGCGCTGGCCGCCGCGCAGCCCGGTTATCGCGGCATCGACAGCGCACGCGGCACCGACGGGATCGGCATCACGGTCAGCTATTGGGCGGACGAGGCGGCAGCAATCGCCTGGCGCCAGCACGCGCGGCACAGCGAGATTCGCGACGCCGGACGCGGGCGCTGGTACCGATGGTATTCGCTCCACGTCGCCGAAGTCGGGCGCAGCTACGATTGGGAGAAGGAATGACGGCGAGGTTCGACCGGGACTTCGCCTTGTTGTTCACCGTGATGCTGACGATCGCGGCGGGGAACACCGCCTTGCAATCGGTCCTGCCCGCGATCGGGCGCTCGCTTCATGTCCGCGACAATGCGGTCGCCGCCGCTTTCTCCGTCTCGGCCTTGTTATGGGTAATCGCCGCACCGTTCTGGGCGAGCCGATCGGACCGGCGCGGGCGGCGGTCGATGATCCTGCTGGGGGTCGGCGGGTTCACCATCTCGCTGACCTTGTGCGGACTCTTCCTGGCGGCAGGGATCAATGGCTGGATCGGCGGCACCGCGGCGTTCATGCTCTTCATCGTCGGCCGGCTGATCTACGGCACATTCGGTGCGGCGGCGCCGCCAGCGGTGCAGGCGATCGTCGCCGGACGCACCACGCGCGAGGAGCGGACCAAGGCTCTGACCTTGCTCGGGTCGGCGTTCGGGCTCGGCACCATCCTGGGGCCGGCGATCGCGCCGTATCTGCTGCTCGGCAGTGTCGGTGGGGTGGAGATCGGCCTGTCCGGTCCGGCGTTCCTGTTCGCCTTGTTCGGAGCGGGGATGTTTCTCGCCGTGCTGCGCATGCTGCCCAACGATCGCAACGAAGCGGCGATGGACGATCCCGCCGCGCATGGCGCCGCCAATGCCTATCCCTCGATCGGCGGCCAGTCCTCGGGTGCGAGCATCACCGCCGCGACCGGACAGCATGTCGAGGAAGTCGGCTTCCTCGATCCGCGCGTCCGTGCCTGGATGATCGCCGGGCTGGTGTTCGGCCATGCCCAGGCGATGACGGGGCAGGCGATCGGCTTTCTGGTAATCGACCGTCTTCATTTGCCTCCGGCCGAGGCGCTGCAGCCGACCGGACTCGTGCTGATCATGGGCGCCGGTGCGGCGTTGCTCGTGCAATGGGGATTGATCCCGCTATTCAACCTGACGCCGCGCCTGATGATGCTGATCGGGCTCGCGATCGCGGCGGCGGGGTGCGCGCTGACCGGCCTCGCCACGTCGCTCTACGGCCTGGCGACCGCTTATGCCCTGGCGAGCATCGGCTTCGGCTTCACCCGCCCCGCCTTCACCGCCGGATCGTCGCTCGCGGTCGGATCGGCGGCGCAGGGCTCGGTCGCTGGCAAGGTCACCTCGATCAACGGCGCCAGTTTCGTGCTCGGACCGTCGATCGGGGTGGGGTTGTACGAGTTCTGGCACTCGCTGCCCTATCTGACCGCCGGCGCGGCGTGTTTGGCGCTGCTGGGATATTGCTGGATGGCGCTGAAGCCGTCTGTCCGGACCGCCTAGAGCATCGCACGGAAAAGTGGGTACCGGTTTTCTGCAAAAAGCGATGCGACAACAAATAACTAGAGCGGAGTGCGTGATTCAGAAATCACGCACTCCGCTCTAGTCGGGAATCGCCACTCCCGCGCGGCGCGCGGACAGGGTTGCGCCAACGGCATAGATCGCCAGCGCGACCCAGATCAGCGCAAATGCCGCCCACTGCCCCGGCACCAATATTTCGCCATAGACCGCGACCGCCAGGATCAACTGCAGCGTCGGCGCTATATATTGGATCAGCCCGAGATCGGTCAGCCGCACGCGCCGCGCCGCGGCGGCGAACAGGATCAGCGGCGTCGCCGTCAGCAGCCCCGAGGCGGGAAGCAGCGGCCAGGCCGGTCCGCCGGCGAGCGAGGTGCCGGCAAACAGCAGCCAGGCCAAGGAGGCCGGTGCCAGGATCGCGGTTTCGACCAGCAATCCGTCGATCGCGTCGACCGGAGTCACCTTGCGCACCAGTCCATATAGCCCGAACGAGAAGGCCAGGGTCAGCGGGATCACCGGCACGCCACCTTCTTCCCATGCCAGGAAAGCGACCCCGCACGCCGCCAGCCCTACCGCGACGATCTCAATCCGGCCGAGCCGCTCACGCAGCACGATTGTGCCGAGCAGCACATTGACCAATGGATTGATGAAATAGCCCAGGCTCGCCTGCGCGACCTGCTCGTTGTTGATCGCGACGATATAGACCAGCCAATTGACCCCGATCAGCAGCGACGAGGCGGTGAGCGCGAGGATCAGCTTGCGGGTCGCGACGATCTTGCGCAGCGCCGGCCCATGCCGCAGCGCCACCGCCAGCACGCCGAGCAGGAGCAGCGACCACAGGATGCGGTGCGCGAGGATATCGGGCGCAGGGAGCGGCTTGAGCAGTTTGAGGAAGGCAGGAAGCAGGCCCCAGGTCGCATAGGCCGCGACGCCGTACAGGATGCCGGGATTGACGCGACGGTTCATGCCGGCGCGTGTGGCCGATATGATGCGGCGTGGCGAGGGCAGGAAGCCGGCGCTGCGCAGTAGAAAAGCTTTTTGCGCCGCTTTGGGAACGCCGGCGATGGCTGCCGGCGCGTACCGAATTCGGCGATCCGGTCGCCTCTCAGCGAGACGACCGGATATTTTTCTGACCGGTGCCCACCCGTTTTCGGGCGATCAATCCGTTCCCTTCGGCCCATGCGGCCGCAACTGTCCCGGCGAGATGAAGCCCAAAGGCTGCAGCGACGCCGCATCCTGCTTCATCGTCGCGGCGAGCTGTTCGTAATCGCGCTCCATCTCCGCGGTCACCGAGGCACGTGAATCAACCAGCGCGTCCTCGAAATCGGCCATCGTCACTTGCTTGACGTCGATATTCTTGCGCAGCGCGACCAGGCCCGCGCGGCGGGTCAGATCCTCGAGGTCGGCGCCGGTGAAGCGGTCGGTGCGCGAGGCGATGCGGTCGAGATCGACATCGTCGGCCAGCGGCATCTTCTGCGTCTGGATCGCCAGGATGCGGCGGCGCCCCTTCTCGTCGGGCACGCCGACATAGATCAGCTCGTCGAACCGGCCGGGACGCAGCAGCGCGGGGTCGATCAGATTGGGCCGGTTGGTCGCGCCGATCACGACGACCGACTGCAATTCCTCGAGCCCGTCCATCTCCGCGAGGATCGTGTTGACCACGCGCTCGGTGACTTGCGGCTCGCCCAGGCCACCGCCGCGCGCGGGGACCAGGCTGTCGAGCTCGTCGATGAAGATCACGGTCGGTGCGACCTGGCGTGCGCGCGCGAATAATTTGGCGATCTGCTGCTCGCTCTCACCATACCATTTGCTGAGCAGGTCGGACGATTTGGTCGAGATGAAGTTCGCCTCCGCCTCGCGCGCAACCGCCTTGGCGAGCAGGGTCTTGCCGGTGCCGGGCGGGCCATAGAGCAGGAAGCCCTTGGCCGGACGAATGCCCAGCCGGCGGAACGCGTCGGGGTCCTTGAGCGGCAGCTCGACACCTTCCTTGAGGCGCATCTGCGCGTCGTCGAGCCCGCCGACATCGTCCCAGCGGACGCGCGGCGCCTCGACCATCACTTCGCGCATCGCCGAGGGCTGGACGCGCTTCAACGCGCCGAGGAAGTCCTCGCGCGTCACCGCCAGCGTTTCGAGCACGTCCGCCGGAATGGTGCGGTCCTCGAGGTTGAGGCGCGGCATGATCCGCCGCACCGCCTCGATCGCCGCCTCGCGCGCGAGTGCTGCGAGGTCGGCGCCGACGAAGCCGTAGGTCGTGCGCGCGAGCTCGTCGAGATCGACATGATCGCCGAGCGGCATGCCGCGCGTATGGATGCCCAATATCTCGCGGCGGCCGCGCTCGTCGGGCACGCCGACGACGATCTCGCGGTCGAACCGGCCGGGGCGGCGCAGCGCCTCGTCGACCGCTTCGGGCCGGTTGGTCGCGGCGATCACCACCAGATTGGCGCGCGCTTCCAGCCCGTCCATCAAGGTCAACAGCTGCGCGACCAGGCGCTTCTCGGCCTCACCCGACACGTTACCGCGCTTGGGGGCGATCGAATCGATCTCATCGATGAACACGATCGACGGCGCATTCTTGGCCGCTTCCTCGAACACCTGGCGCAGCTTCGATTCGGACTCGCCATAGGCCGAACCCATGATCTCGGGCCCGTTGATCAGGAAGAATTGCGCGTCGCTTTCGTTCGCGACGGCGCGCGCCAGGCGCGTCTTGCCGGTTCCGGGCGGGCCATGAAGCAGCACGCCCTTGGGCGGTTCGACGCCGAGCCGCTGGAACAGTTCCGGATAGCGCAACGGCAATTCGACCATCTCGCGCAACTGGTCGATCGTGTCGGCCATGCCGCCGATATCGTCATAGGTAACGTCGGCGCGCCGCGCGTCCTTGGGTTCCTCATATTCGGGGCGCAGCTCGATCTCGGTATTCTCGTCGACCAGCACCACGCCCTTGGGAACGGTCGAGATCACCGCGAGGCGGATTTCCTGCAGCGCATAAGCCGGCGCGCGGAGATATTGCGCGACGTTTGGCGGCACGCCTTCGGGGTCGATGCGCTGCTGCCCCGCGGTCGCGACGACGTCGCCGGCGCACAGCGGACGGCCGAAAAAGGTGCGCTTGAGCGCGCCGGTCGATCCCTGCAGGCGCAGATTCTGCTGCGCGGGAGCGAACACGACGCGCGTCGCCGGCTTGGCCTCAGCCTTGCGCACGTCGACATAATCGCCCGACCCGGCGCCGGCATTGGCGCGTTGCAGGCCGTCGATCCGGATCAGTTCGAGCCCCTCATCCTCGGGATAGGGTGCGACCGCGCGCGCCGGGGTGGTCGACTTGCCGACGATTTCGATGATGTCGCCTTCACCGATGCCCAATTGCGCCATCAGCGGACGCGGGATGTGCGCCAGTCCGCGGCCACTATCCTCGGGACGCGCATTGGCGACCTGAAGCTTGCGTTGGGGGGCATCGTCGCCGTCTGCCATGGGGGTCACCTTGTTTCGCGAGCGGAAGAATCGAGAGCGTGTGAGATAGTGACCCGGTTCCCGAAGCGCGAGAGGGCGGCTATCAGGCGGCCGCGAATCGAGACAAAAAAAGGCCGGACCCAAGGGGCCCGGCCGGGAAAGTTTTTAGGAGAGGATGCCTGAAAGGCCTGCTCTATGTGCAGCGCAGCACATTATTGTGCAAGTGCGAAGTGATACCGGTAACATGCATTTTTCGCAATCAACCCTTTCCTTTCACGGAGAGGGGATGATAGCGTTCCAAGCATCGGTATGTGACGCGTTGCACAACTAACAGGGCCAAGGGAGAGAATTTCCATGCGGCGTTTGCCCCCGCTGACCGCGATCGAGGCCTTTATTCAGGTCGCCCGCACCGGGTCGGTCAAGGCTGCCGCGCAGGAACTCGCTTTGTCCGCGCCGGCGCTCAGCCGCCGGATTCAGGCGCTCGAACGCTTCATCGGCAAGCCCTTGTTCGAACGCCGGCACCAGGCGGTGGCGCTCAACAGCGACGGCGAACGGCTGCTGCAGCAGATCGCGCCGGTGCTCGACCGGCTGACCGACGCGGTCGAATATATGACCAGCGGGATCGAGGTCCTGCGCCTGCGTTTGGGGGTGTTGCCGCTGTTCGCCTCGCAACGCATCTTCCCGCACCTCGGCGACCTGCGTGCGCGCTATCCGCAGATCCATCTCGATATCGATACGGCGGGACACAATATGGCGCGCGTCGGCGACGGGCTCGACGCCGCGATCGCGCTGGCGCGCGAGCCCGATCCCAGCCTCTATGCCAAGCGGCTCGATACCAACAATGTCTATGTGATCGGCGCGCGGAGCCTGCTCGACGGGCCCGATCCGGTCACGCGCCCCGAACAGATCGAGAAGCTGACCGCGTTGATCCACCGCGACATGCCCGACACGTTCAGCGCCTGGCGCCATGCGGCGGGGCTCGACGAGCTCGAGCCGCTGGCGATCGACCATTTCGATTCGGGCGCGCTGATGCTCGAGGCGGCGGCCCAGGGCCTGGGCATCGCCTTCATGCACGAAAGCCATTTCGACGAGGCGCACGACCCGCGGCTGGTCAAATTGTTCGATATCGAGGTGGCCAGCCCGTACAGTTACTGGTTCGTCTGCCGCCCGCGCGCGATGCAGATGCGCCAGGTCAAATGGTTCCACGACTGGCTGGTCGAGGTCCTCGACGCCTAAGGGCGTCGCGGGCTGTTCAATCCTCTCCCGCCGCACCTCGTCATCCCCGCGAAAGCGGGGATGACGGAAGGTGGCGAGGAGCGGCTGTTGGTTGCGCTTACTCGGCGCGGGCCTTGAGGATCTTGCCGGGGTTCGCCGGCGGCTCGCCCTTGGGCAGCGCGTCGATAAGCTCCATGCCCTCGGTGACTTCGCCCCATACGGTGTATTGGCCGTCGAGGAAGCGCGCGTCGTCGAAGCAGATGAAGAACTGACTGTTGGCCGAATTGGGATCCATCGTCCGCGCCATCGACGCAACGCCGCGGACATGCGGCTCACGCGAGAATTCGGCCGGCAGGTTCGGCTTGTCCGATCCGTGCATGCCGGTGCCGGTCGGGTCGCCGCCCTGCGCCATGAAGCCGGGGATCACGCGGTGGAATACGACGCCGTCGTAAAAGCCTTCATTGGCCAGCTCGGCGATGCGGTCGACATGTTGCGGCGCGAGATCCGGGCGAAGCTTGATGACGACGTCGCCGCTGTCCAGCGTCAAAGTCAGTGTCTCGGGGGTATCGGCCATCATTTTGCTCCATGAATCGGGGAATTTGCGCCCGCCCTAAACTGCTCGGTGGGTGCTGGCAAACCGCGCGGAAACCGCGTACGGCCCCCGATATGGATATGCCGGTGCCCGAAAAAAGGTCAGACGATGAGCGAGACCGATCTGGCGCCCACCGACGGCGCCACCGAACTCGATAACGTCGCGGATCAGCTGGACGAGGACGACCGGCTGAAACCCGAATTCGTGCGCGCGGTGCTCGACGCGGTCGAGGCCGGCGACAATGACGCGGCGCGCGCGCTGGTCGAGCCGCTCCACCCCGCCGACATCGCCGATCTGTTCGAGCTGGCGCCGCACGAGGATCGCGGGCCGCTCGCCAAGGCACTGACCGACCTGCTCGATGCCGACGTGTTCGCCGAGATGAACGATTATGTCCGCGAGGATTTGATCGACAGCCTCGCGCCGCAGCAGGTCGCCGACATCGCGTCGGAGCTCGATACTGACGACGCCGTCGCGATCATCGAGGACATGGAGCCGGCGGATCAGCGCGAAGTGCTCCGAGCGCTCGATCCCGACGACCGCGCCGCGATCGAGGAAGCTTTATCCTTCCCCGAGGAATCGGCCGGCCGCTTGATGCAGCGCGAGCTGATCGCGGTGCCCGAACATTGGACGGTCGGCGACGCGATCGATTATTTGCGCAGCCAGGAGGAACTGACCACCGATTTCTGGGAAATCTTCGTGGTCGATCCCGGGCACAAGCCGATCGGCACCTGCTCGCTGTCGTGGATCCTGCGCGCGCCGCGCTCGGTCGCGATCGCCGACGTGATGAAGCGCGAACAGACGTTGATCCCGGTCGACATGGACCAGGAAGAAGTCGCGCTGCGCTTCCAGAAATACGCGCTGATCTCGGCCGCGGTGGTCGATGCCGCTGGGCGGCTGGTCGGCATGATCACGGTCGACGACGTCGTCCACATTATCCAGGAAGAAGCCGGCGAGGACACGCTGCGCCTGGCCGGCGCCGGCGATGGCGACATCAACGAACCGATCGCGATGACGGTCCGGACCCGGCTGATGTGGCTGCTGATCAACCTGCCCACCGCAATGCTCGCGGCTTGGGTGGTCAGCCTGTTCGATGCCGAGATCGCCAAGTTCGCGGTGCTCTCGGCGCTGATGGGGATCGTCTCGGGCATGGGCGGCAATGCCGGCACCCAGACCCTGGCGGTGGTGGTGCGTGCGATCGCGACCAATCAGCTGACCGATTCGAACACCGCGCGGATGATCTGGCGCGAATTCCGCATCGCCGTATCGAACGGCGCCGCGCTCGGCGTGCTGATCGGGATCGGCACCTATTTCATCTTCGGACGCGGCGATCTGGCGGCGGTGTTCGGGCTGGCGATCCTGATCAACAATATGGTTGCCGGCCTGGCGGGGGTGTTCGTGCCGGTGACGCTCGACCGCTTCCGGATCGACCCGGCGATCTCGTCGTCGGTGTTCGTGACGATGTTCACCGATTGCATGGGCTTTTTCTCTTTCCTCGGCCTCGCCTTCTTGTGGGGCCTGGGCCGGTAACCCAGATCGACGGAGTGCCGCTTCATCTGACCAAGGTCGCGTTCGGCGTGGCGAGCCTGGAGGCGTTCGTCGCGCGCTGGGCGGCGCGCGAGGGCGATCCGCCCTACGAACTCGGCACGCGCTATCTACCCAAGCGCTGGGAAGAGATTGCCGGGCAGGGATCTTTATTCTGGATCCTCAAGCACCAGCTCGTCGCGCGCTCGCCGATCGTCGGATTCGGCGAACTGCCCGGCGGCCGTACCGCGATCAGGCTCGATCCGCGCCTGGTCCTGGTCGAAGCACGGCCAAAGCGAGCGCACCAGGGCTGGCGCTATCTCGAAGATACGAGCGCGCCGCGCGACCTTGGTGCAGGTGGCGAAGGGGTAGGTGAACTACCGGCCGATATGGTGGGCAAGCTGGCTGAGCTGGGTTTGCTTTAGGTTGGGGACTCACATTCCTGTCGTCATCCCCGCGGAATCCTCCCGTTACTCCAGCGCACCCTCCCGTCACCCCAGCGAAAGAACATCGGGTTGAGCATGCCCCGCATGCTCAAGGATCGTCCGGGGGACGATCCGACCCGATGTTGGTCTCTGGCGGTGACGCGATGCCGCTTGAGATCCCAGCTTTCGCTGGGATGACGAATTTTGGAAAATCGGCCCGACCGATTGGCCGCGGACGGTGCATTTCGGATTGCCGGTGACCGCGATCAGGCCAAGGCCCTTGTTGGTTAGGTCGGCGAGATAGCGTGCGCTTGCCCGCGTTTCGCCCGCGCCTTCGAGCGTGACGATGATCTCGCCCGCGTCGAGCGCCATCGCCGCGATCGAGCCGCCGCCATTGGTCGAGAACCGCGCCCGCGCGGTGCGTCCGGCGAGGGCGACATTGCCGTTGCCGATCACGGTGACCACGACGTCGTCGGCATCGACGCCGCGCGCGTCGATTGTCCCTGCGCCAGTGATCTGGACGTCGAGCCGCGCCGTACGCAGCCTACCGTTGAGCGCCAGCTTGGCGCCGCCGACCACGGTCGCGCCGCGCACCGCCGGCGTGCGCAGAATGATCACCGGCGGCGGGCCGCTTGCTTTGCCTCGTTCGCCCCAGCCCTGGCTGCCTTTGCGGACGGTCAGCGTGCCGCCGTTGACCGAGATGTCGAGGTCGCCGAGTGCCCGGTCGTCGCCCGACGCGCTGGCCGCGGCGCCGCCGCCGGTGCCGACTTCGACCTGCACCGAATATGGGCCATCCACCCGCACGCGGTCGAAATTGGTGACGACATAGCTGCGGTCGGCGGCATGCGCCGGCGTGGCGAGCGCGATCAGCGCGAAAGCGAGAGAGCGGCGGAGCATGGATGCGAGCATCGCACCGCCCCGCCGCTTTATGCAAGCTGGGTTAGAGTCTTTGCAGCCTTTCCGTCACGGTGCCGCAACCGGTTCAGCCTTGCTGAACCCAAATCAGCTGCAGCTGACGTCGCCCGAGCCCATCTTGGATGTGGTGCATTTGGCGCCGCCGGTGAGCGTGACGTCGCCCGAGCCCATCACGTTGACATTCGCCGCGCCGTTGACCGCCGCGGAGACGCCGCCCGAGCCCATGACATTGACGCTGGCCTGGCCGAGCGACAATTTGGGCGCGGTGATGTCGCCCGATCCGGTGACCGAGAAGGATCCGGTCCTGGCGCTGCCAGCGGTGCCCAGGCTGCCCGACCCGGTGACCGACAGCGCGACTGCCTGGACGCTGAGCGATCCGATATTGAGGTCGCCCGACCCGGTCGCGCTGGCCTGGAACTTCTCGCCATCGATATGGTCGACCGCCATGTCGCCCGACCCGGTGGTGCTCGCCGCGGTCATGCGCGGCATGGTGATGTAGATCTTGGCGCCCTTACGCTCGCCGCCCCAACTGAAGCTGCGCTCCTTGCGGCGAACCCTCAGCGTGTCGCCTTCCTTCACGATCTCGAGCTTGTCGAGGATCTTGGGATCGCCCTCCGCACGAACCGAAAAGCCCGAGCCGACACGGACATCGACATCGTCGGGCCCGGCGGCATCGACGCCGGTGAAGCCGTCGACCGCGAAGGTGCGGTTGCCGCCGGCGCCGCTGGGCGGCGTGCCTTCCGACCGGGCCGTGCCCGAACAGGCGGCGAGCGGAAGCAAAGCGAGCAGCATGTAGCGGTTCATGAGATCCTCCATTGTGTGTTGTCTACGTAACACACTACGGATGGGGCCGCAACGAAAAAGGGCGGCCCCAAAGGACCGCCCTATTTTATCAACGACTTGACCCGGGATTACGCCGGAATCTTGTCCTTGTTATGGATCGCCGCGGCCTTGCGCAGGATGTCGAGGATCTTCTCCAGCGCACCCTTTTCGTCGGTCTCTTCCATCGCCGCGAGCTCGCGGGCGAGGCGGGATGCGGCGGCCTCGAAGATCTGGCGCTCCGAATAGCTCTGCTCAGGCTGGTCTTCGGCACGGAACAGGTCGCGGACCACTTCGGCGATCGACACGAGGTCGCCCGAATTGATCTTCGCTTCATATTCCTGCGCGCGGCGCGACCACATGGTGCGCTTGACCTTGGGCTTGCCCTTGAGCGTGTCGAGCGCCTCGCGGAGCGTCTTGTCCGAGGACAGCTTGCGCATGCCGACACTCTCGGCCTTGTTGGTCGGCACACGGAGCGTCATGCGCTCTTTCTCGAACCGGAGCACGTACAGCTCCAGCGTCATGCCGGCGATTTCCTGTTTGAGAAGTTCAACGACACGGCCGACGCCGTGCTTGGGGTAAACAACGTAATCACCGACGTCGAAGGACAGCGCCTTGGCAGCCATGTAACTTCAACCTTTCACTTGGAATGTCGCCCGAATAAACGCACGACGCCCGGACATGGCGCCGGCAGGGGCTTGATTGGATGTGTGTGTCTCCACACGAGAGACTCGGAAAGGGGCTCTCGTCCTGACCTATTTAACATAGCCGTAATAAAATTACCAGCCCGACGTCGTTTTCATCCGACGGAGCATCCCCCGAAATGGGTACGGCCCCGTCCCATTGCTGGGCGAGGCCGCTTTGATCTCGATCAACTTTGCTGGCGCGCTCAGTCGCCCTGGCCGGCCTCGGGCGAGAAATACTTGTCGTATTTGCCGTCTTCGCCCTTGTGCTCGTCGGCATCGGCGGGGGTCTGGTCGTTCTTGCGCGTGACGTTGGGCCATTGGCTGCTGAACGTGTTGTTGAGCTCGAGCCACTTTTCCAGGCCGTTCTCGGTATCGGGCAGGATAGCCTCGGCCGGGCATTCGGGTTCGCATACGCCGCAGTCGATGCATTCGCTCGGATTGATGACGAGCATGTTCTCGCCTTCGTAGAAGCAGTCGACCGGACACACCTCGACGCAGTCCATATACTTGCAGCGGATGCAGGCGTCGGTCACGACGTAGGTCATTTCTGGCTCCCCAGGAGTACGATTTGGGCCGTGCTATGCGCGTGTCCCGCGCCCGTCAATCGATCGCGGCTTTCTGCGAGACGTTTTTAAGTTGCGGGCGCGCTGCCGGCCTGGAGATCCTGATAGCAACGCTGCGCCTCGGAAGGCGGGCCGCGGCGAATCGGCAGCGCTTCGATCCGGATGGTGCGGACCTCGCCGCGATGGGTGGCGAAGGTCAGGATGTTGCCCGGGCGCACCGGTGCCGCGGCGCGATCGGTCGGGCGACCGTCGATCCGCATATGCCCCTCCTCGGCAAGGCGTTGCGCGAAGCTTCGCGTCTTCACGATCCGCGCGAACCACAGGAACTTGTCGAGACGCATCGTCGGTCCGTTACCGGGAAGCTGCTCAGCCATCGAGCATCCCGGCGAGCGCGGCGAAGGCGTTGTCGCGCGGCGGTGCCTTGGGCTTGGCGTTGGGCGTCAGGCCCTGCCACATCCAGCGCGGCTTGCCGTCGTCGCCCGGCCGCGCGGCGCGAAAGCCGAGTTGCGCCATCAGCCGCGCCAGCGTGTCGGGCTGGATCCCCATTGAGGTCGCGAGCGCCGCGTCGGGCGCGAACGGCGCGCGTCCCTTGCGCGAATCGTGCGCAGCGCGCGCGATGCGTTCGACCAGGTCGATCCGCACTGCCTGCTGGCCGAGCGGGCGGAAGCCGAAGGGCAAGTCGGCGCCCGGCGCGTTGCGCGGCAACACGGTGGCGCCGTCGCGCGGGCCCTCGCCGAGCCGCATCAGCATCCGCCGCCAGCGCGCTGGACCCGGCTTGAGCAAGGCCGGCGCGAACAGGTCAAGCGTACCGATCGTCACGCCCATCTTGTGCAACTTCTTTCGCGCGAGCGGGTCGAGCGCCTCGACCTGCACGCCGATCGCGCGCCGCGGCAACAATCCGCCGGCATCGAGCAGCGCCCCCGCGACCGCGCGCAGCGGCGCACCGGCGGCGGCATCGCGCAGGCAGGCGTCGAGCGCGCCGAATACCGGCAAATGCCGCGCCAGCTGCTCTGCGACCCAGCGGTCGAGCCGTGCTTGCACAGCCTTGCGTACCGCAGGATCGAGCGCTTCGACCGGACGATCCAGCAGGACGCGCGGCTGGGCGAGATTGGCGCCAGCGGTCAATTCGGCCACGCCGACGCCGCGCCATTCGATCCGGGGGAAGGACAGAGAGAGCTCGTCGTCACCCGAGTCAGCCAGTTCGCGACCGCGCTTCGCCAGCTCGGCACCGAGCCTTTTCTCCGCCGCCGCGAGCAGCAGGCGCTTGTCTGCATGCCGCGCGTCGGCGGCGACGGTGAAGCGGAAGCCTTCCAGCGTGCCGATCGGATGATCCTCGACCAGCACTTCGCCTTCCTCACCGATCACCACCGGCAGCGCGCCGGCATCCTTGCCGATCTGGCGCAGCAATGCGGTCGTGCGCTTGTCGACGAAGCGCTGGGTCAGCGATGCGTGGAGCGCGTCGGACAGGCGCTCTTCGACCGCCGCGGTGCGCGCCGCCCAATGCGCCGGGTCGGCCAGCCAATCGCTGCGATGCGCGATATAGGCCCAGGTGCGGATCGCCGCGATTCGCCCCGCGATCGTCTCGACATCGCCGGTGACATCGTCGAGCCGCGCGACCTGATCGGCGAACCAGGGCGCGGCGATATGGCCGTTGCCGGTGCTGAGATCATTATAGAGCTTGGCGACCAGCCGTGCATGCGGATCGACGCCGAGCTTGCGGAAATCGGGCACGCCGCATGCCGCCCATAACCGTGCGACCTGGCCCGGCGATCGCGCGCGGTCTCGGACGGCATCGTCCTCGGTCAGCCGCTTGAGCACCGCGAGATCGGTCGCGACCGGTGCCGCGCGCAGCACCCGATTGTCGGGTTTGGCTTCCAGGCTGGCGATCAGCGCATCGACTGAATCGCAATCGGGCTCGCCATCGCGCCAATAGAGGAAATCGAGCCGGGGAAAATGATGGTGCTCGATCGCGTGGATTTCCTCGGGCGTGAACGCACCGGGGCCGTCGGCGGTCAGCGCGCCGAACGTCCCGTCGCGCTGATGCCGCCCGGCGCGCCCGGCGATCTGCGCCATCTCGCTCACCGTCAGCCGGCGCTGGCGATAGCCGTCGAACTTGGTCAGGCTGGCGAAGGCGACATGGTTGACGTCCATGTTGAGGCCCATGCCGATCGCGTCGGTCGCGACGAGATAATCGACCTCGCTGGCCTGGAACATCGCGACCTGGGCGTTGCGGGTGCGCGGGGACAAGGCGCCCATCACCACCGCGGCGCCGCCGCGAAGACGGCGGATCATCTCGGCGACGGCATAGACTTCCTCGGCGCTGAACGCGACGATCACCGAGCGCTTGGGCAGCCGCGACAGCTTGCGCGCGCCGGCATAGGACAGAGTCGAGAAACGCGGGCGGTTGACGATCTCGGCGTCGGGGACCAGCGCCTTGACCATCGGCCGCAACGTCTCCGAGCCAAGGATCATCGTCTCCTCGCGGCCGCGCGCGCGCAACAGACGGTCGGTGAAGACATGGCCGCGCTCGGGATCGGCGCCGAGTTGCGCCTCGTCGAGCGCGACGAATGCCAAGTCACGCGCGCCTTTGTTGTCGGCTCCGGCCAACAGGCCTCCGCCGATCGGCATGCTCTCGGCGGTGCACAGGAACCAGCGCGCGTCGGGCGGAACGATACGCTCCTCGCCGGTGATCAGCGCGACCTGCTTGGCGCCCTTCAATTTGACGACGCGATCATAGACTTCGCGCGCGAGCAATCGCAGCGGGAAGCCGATCATCCCGCTCGAATGACCGCACATCCGCTCGATCGCGAGATGCGTCTTGCCGGTGTTGGTGGGCCCGAGCACCGCGGTGACCGGGGACGAGAACGCACGCATGACGGCTTATAGATCGGCGCGCCGGGCGATCGACGCAAGCGAGACTTGATTAAGCCATGATAGTCGCGCCCATGGTGCGAGTCCGTAAGTAATCGCCCCTAGGGCAAGTCACCGCGACGAAAAGATCCCGAATTTGCCGGTACTTGAAATAGTTCCGCGTCAAATGGAGTTTGTCCCTCGCGCTGCACGGCTTGCCGCACGGATCGGCGCTTAACGAGGCGGTTAAATTGACTTTAACACCCCATCGGCAGAGTGTTTGGACAGCGCCGGGGGTGGATCGGCGATTACGTAACGGGGACGTTTCGTCGTGTTTCTGCGCAGTGAGCATTATGAGCAATCGGGTGGCGCTGCCCCCAGCTCGACCGGCCGTGCGCTCGTCCTCACCACCGACCTCTCTTTTGTCGACCGGGTGCGTGCCTCCATGGCGCAGGTCGACTGGACGCCCGATCTCGGCGCGCGGATCGGATCGCGCGACTGGTTCCGCGGACTCGCTACCTGCACCGCGCTGGTCGGCGCGTGCTGGGCGCTGTCGCCGGGCATCGGTCAGCCGCTGGTCGCTGCATCCGCTTTGCCGCTCAAGGGCAAGGCGTGGGAAAATGCCCGTGCGCAATCGATCGCGCCACTCGCCTTGGGTGCCGATACCGGTCAGCGCATGGCGGCGACCGATCTGGTGCGGCCGCTGGCCGAAACCCCCGATCGCCCGACCCAGGCCTTTGCATCGGCGATGAGTGACGGCGACAGCCTGGCAACGCTGCTGCGCCGCGCCGGCGCCGCCAAGACCGATATCGCCCGCGTTGCCGATCTGGTCGCGGGCGCGCTGCCGCTCGACAATATCCGCCCTGGAACGCGGTTCGAAGGCGTGCTCGGCCGCCGTGCCAAGAAAAGCGATCCGCGCCCGCTCGAACAATTGAGCTTCCAGCCGGCATTCGATTTCCGCCTGACGATCAAGCGCACCGCCAACGGCCTGACGATGAATCGCCAGGCGATCGCGGTCGACGACACGCCGCTGCGTATCCAGGGCCTGGCCGGATCGAGCCTGTACAAATCGATGCGCGCCGCCGGCGTGCCCTCGACCGTTGCCGCCGATTACATCAAGGCGATCGCGACGCGGATCTCGATCGGCGGCGATGTCGCGTCGGACGACACCTGGGACGTCATGCTATCGCAGCGCCGCGCCGCGACCGGCGAGGTCGAACTCGGCAAGATCCTGTTCGCCGGGCTCGATATGGGTCGCCGCAAGGTCCAACTGGTCAAGTGGAGCCGCAACGCCGACGAGGACGAGGATGGCGGCAACGGCCATGGCGATTGGTACGACGCCAGCGGTCAGACCGAGCGCCAGGGTTTCATGGGCCTGCCGGTCGCGGGCCGGATCAGCTCGTCCTTCGGCATGCGGATGCACCCGATCCTCGGCTATTACCGGATGCACAAGGGCATCGACATCGCCTGCGCTTATGGTTCGCCGGTTTATGCGGTATTCGACGGCATTGTGAATTGGGCCGGCTACAAAGGCGGCTATGGCAGCTTCGTCGGCATTCAGGCGCAGGGTAGCGGGGTCGGCACCGGTTATGGCCATTTGAGCCGGGTGCTGGTGCGCAACGGCCAGCATGTTCAGCGCGGCCAGATCGTCGCTTATTCGGGCAATTCGGGACTATCGACCGGCCCGCATCTGCATTTCGAAGTCTATCGCAGCGGCCAGGTGGTCAATCCGCGCGGCTTCTCCTTCTCGAGCGTCGCCGCGCTGACCGGCGCCGCCTTGCGCGCGTTCAAGTCGCACGTGTCGGAATTGCTGTCGGTCCATCCGGGTACGCCGCGCAAGTCCAGCTGACGCGATAAGTCTCGCTCCTGGGTAAGCAGGGGCTCAAAATTACAAGTGATTCCGTTGGTAACTCCCGCCTCCTGATTTCGCAGGATCAGGCGACCGTTTTCGTGTGCGCCCGATCAGCGGCCCTGCGAGCGCCAGCGGCGAATGGTGCGGCCGATGATCTGATCCTCGCCGCCGGTCTCGCGCCACAACGTGGAGAAGGTCGGATCGTCCGACGCCGGGCGTTTGTTGGCCTCCAGCCCGTCGAACGCGACGCGGATCGGGATGGCGACGCCTTCGCCGCAGATGATGCACTCGCGGTTGCGCAGCGCGGGGATCGCGTCGAGGAACCCGCGCGCGCCTTCGGGCATCGCCGCGCGGACGAACGCCTGGTCGCGATCGTTGTTGAGGCGCATCGAGATGATCGTGCCGCATTGCGACAGCACGCCTTCGGCCAGATCCGACGGACGTTGCGTGATCAGACCCAGGCTGACGCCGTATTTGCGGCCTTCCTTGGCGATGCGGCTGAGGATCTTGCCGACCGACGATCCGTCGGCGTTGCGCTCGTTGGGGATGTAGCGGTGCGCCTCCTCGCAGACGAGCAGGATCGGGCGCCGCGCTTCGTTGCGCGACCAGATCGCGAAGTCGAACACCATGCGCGACAGGACAGCGACCACCACCGAGGTGATTTCGCTCGGCACGCCCGACACGTCGATGATCGAGATCGGCTTGCCGTCGCCGGGCAGGCGGAACACGCGGCTGATGAAGTCCTGCATCGTGTCGGCGACGAGCATGCCGGAGAACATGAAGCTGTAACGCGGATCGGCCTTGATCTCATCGATCTTGGTCTTGATCCGGAGATAGGGCGCGGTGTCGCCGGCGCGGTCCATCTTGCCCATTTCGAGCTGGATCAAATTGGTCAGGTCGCTGAGCAGGTACGGCACCGGGGCGTCGACCGTCAGCTTGCTGATCTCCTGCCCCAGCCGCCCCTTGGCGCGCGCGGCGAGCAGGCACTTGGCCAGGATGTCGGCGTCGATCTGCCGTTCGGAGTTGGACGTCGTCAGGAACACTTCGCAATGTTCCTCGAAATTCATCAGCCAATACGGCATCTGCAGGTTCGACACGTCGTAGATCGCGCCGGTGGTCTGGAACGCCGCCGCATATTCGCCGTGCGGATCGACCATCACGATATGACCCTGCGGCGCGAGCTCGCAGATCTTGTGCAGGATCAACGCGGCGCTGGTCGATTTACCGGTACCGGTCGATCCGAGCAGCGCGAAATGCTTGCCCAGCATCGCGTCGACATAGAGCGAGGCGCGGATGTCCTTGGTCGGATAGACCGTGCCGATCTCGATATTGGCGCGGTCGTCGGCGGCGTAGATCTGCCTGAGGTCGGCGGTCGATACCGGAAACACCGCGGCGCCCGGGGCGGGATAGCGCGTGACGCCACGACGGAATTTGTAGAGCTTGCCGGTCAGTCGTTCCTCATCGCCTTCGCCGAGAAAGTCGATCAGCGCCAGGATGCCGGCCTCGACCAGGCGCAGCGAGCGGATATTGGCGATCATCCAGCAGGCGCCGACGCGAATCTTGACCTGCGCACCGACCGAGCCGGCCGATGCCAGCACGGAATCGGGATCGGCGGCATAGCTGGCAATGGCATCGGGATCGAACAGCACCTGCCCCCCCGAACCGGCGATCTCGATCAGCCCACCAATCTCTCTGCCGAGGCTCGGAGCGGGGGTCGGCGCGGCGGTGTCATCGGCCGTCGTCCGCGCGAATGCGCTACCCCCCAGCATTTCGGTCATCGGAATCCCCTGGTCATTCCGAGTCGCTATGGCACGTCAGGGGTAAATATTGAGTTTGCTATCGCTGACCGGCTCGGGCGAACCCTTCTCGAGGTCATGCCGAACCCGTTCCGACATCCACCGTGCAGCAAGCGCCACACCGGAACGAAAGCGCGCGTTCCCCCTCTCCCGCCTGCGGGAGAGGGAGGGGCCCGCCGCGAAGCGGTGGGAGGGTGAGGGTCTTCTTTCTTCTTCTGTTTCGACACACGCCTGGAAGAAGAAAGAAGACCCTCACCCAACCCTCTCCCGTAAACGGGAGAGGGCAGATACGACTTCTTGCGAGGGTTTCGGCACGGGGATATCAAACCCGCCGCGCGATATACCCCGCGCCCCAGCCGAACAGCACCGACAGCGCCACCGCGACCAGCCCATAGGCGATCGAACTGCGCTGCGCCGACCGCGCCACGAACCGTTCGAACCCCGATTTGCGGATGTCGATATCCCTGGTCGCGACCGCCAATATGTGCCGGTCGCGGATCAGGAAGGTCTCCGCGGTGAACCGGCCGACCGGCACGCGCGCCGGAATATTGACGCGCGCACGGTACAGCACGCCGTCACTGATCTCGACCGCATTGGGCTGCTCGTAATAGAGACCCGACCGGCGCTTGAGGTCGACCAGCCCGCGCGCGAAGCGGTCCTGCTCGTCCTGCGGCGCACTCGACGCCGGGGACAATTGCAGGCTGTCGAGCCCGAGTTCGTAGATCGCGCGCGTGCGGCCATCGACCACCTGATCGATCGGGCGCGACGACACCATGCCGTAGAAACTCGGCGCCGAGCGATAGCGCAGCCGCGACGCATTGACCCAGATGCCGGCGATCTTTTCCTTTTCGCGCACCAGGATCGATTGGGTCGGCCCCTTCACCACCACAACAATGTCGGTCGGCGCATCGTCGTCGGGCAGCCGCCCGCCGGGATAGAGGATTGCGCCGAACAGCAGCAGATCCGCGCCGGTGAACGAATAAGCGATCTCGATCTGGCGCTGCGAGACGTCGGGGACCAGCACCGGTTTCGATACCGGCTTGGCCTGCCCCATTAGCGGTGGCGCGATCAGCAGAGCGAGCGCGGCACGCGCCTTCAAGATAGCTCTACCGAATAGATTTCATCCGGCCGCCAACCCAATCCGATCGCGATACGCAACCCGACCAGCAGGACCAGCACAGCAAGCGCCAGGCGGAGATATTCGGGCTTCACCCGCGCGGCGAAGCGCGCGCCGAGCTGTGCGCCGGTCACCGACCCGATCAACAGCAGCACCGCCAGCACGATATCGACCGCCTTGGTCGTGGTGGCATGGACCATCGTCGCCCAGGCAGTGACGAACAGGGTCTGGAACAGGCTGGTGCCGACCACGACCTGCGTCGCCATGCCGAGCAAGTAGATCATCGCCGGGACCAGGATGAAGCCGCCGCCGACGCCGAGCAGGATAGTCAGGATGCCGACCCCGAAGCCGAGCAGCAACGGCGCGAGCGGTGAGACGTAGAGCCCCGAGCGATAGAAGCGCATCCTGAGCGGCAGGGCCGCGACCAACGGATGGTGGCGCCGCTTGCGTGCCGGCGGGGGCGCTCCGCCGCGCGCGGCGAGGATGTACTGGATCGATTCCCTGGCCATGGTCGAGCCGATCCAGCCGAGCATCAGCACATAGATGACCGCGATCACCGTATCGATCTGCCCGGTCCGCTGGAGAATGCGGAAGATCCACGCGCCGACTCCCGACCCGACGAACCCGCCGGCGACCATCAGCCCGCCCATCTGGAAATCGACCCCGCGCCGCTGCAGATGCGCGAACACGCCGGAGACGCTCGCCCCGGTCACCTGGCTCGCTGACGAGGCAGCGGCGACGGTCGGCGGGATGCCGTAGATGATCAGCAACGGCGTGGTCAGAAACCCGCCGCCAACCCCGAACATCCCCGACAACAGCCCGACGAACAGCCCGAGCGTGACGATCACCAGCGCATTGACCGACATGTTGGCGATGGGGAGATAGAGATCCACGGGGCTACGTTAGACGCAGGTTGTGGCGGGTGGAAGGCGGTTGGGCGTTAGGAGGGTGCGTTCGGCTAATGGTCGTTGGCGGCCCCGCAGGTTTCACCCGGCCGGACCGCCAAGGCGGAGATGAGGGTGGAAGGCGCAGGATAGCGGCGAACGGCCCTATTCCTTGCTGCCCTCCGGCTGATCCTCGGTTGCAACCGCGCCTGGCGCGGCCGCCGCACCCGAGAGCATGCCGTTGAGGCTGCCCCCGCCAATCCCCAATTCCGCCATCAGCCCGTCGATCAGCGGGCCGCCGACCCGGTAGCGCATGGCCGCGGCAACCGCGGAATCGGCAAGGTTTCCGGGGCTGCCAGCACCGTCCGAAGCACCCGGATCTCCGTGCAGGCCGCGCGCGTCGAGGATCGAAATCTTGTCGATCTGCTCCATAGGCTTGCTCGCTGCTGCGATGATCCCGGGCAGCGCCTCCAGCATCGCCTTGCGAACCAGCAGGGCTGTTTGCGAATCGTTGAGTATGTTGGTGGCTTCGTTGAGCGCGGTCTGACCCGCAGCATCGACCTTGAACGCTGCCTCCCGGCCCTCGGCACGCGCCTTTTCGGCATCGGCCTCGGCTTCGGCCTCGGTGCGTAAAGCGGCAGCGCGGGATTCAGCGGCCTCCTTCTCGGCCGTAGCGGCGACGGTGATCTGGACCGCCTCTTCCTGCGCGCGCTTGGTGGCCGCGATCACCGCGACATTCTTTTCGCGATTGGCGATCTCGGTCGCCTTCGCGGTCAGGACGCTTTCCTCGGCACGCACCGCCAGCGCGCGCGCTTCGTTGGCCGCGGCGGTCGCGGTCGATTCCTCCTCGGATTTCTGCGCGGTCTGCACCGCGGTGGTGATGCGCGCGATCTCGATGGTGCGGTCGCGCTCGATCGTCGCGGTCTGCACCGCCCCGTCGCGGGCGATGGTTGCCGTCTGGATCACCTTGTCGGCCTCGGTCTGCGCGACCGTCTGCGCCTGCTCGGCATTGATCCGGGCGATTTCGGCCAGCCGGGTCTGTTCGGCTTCGGCAGTGGCGATCGCGGTCGCCTGCTCCGCCCGGCGGGCGGCCAGTGTCTGTTCCTGCGTCAGGCGCGCCTGCTCGGCCTCCTGCGCGATCGCCAGCGACTGGTTGTTCGCATCGAGGTTGCGTTGCTCGATCTCGACGCGGTTGGTCGCGACGATATCATTGCGGATCTTCTTGCGCTCCTCGATCGTGCGGGTGAGCACGGTCAGGCCCTCGGCGTCGAACGCGTTGTTCTCGTTGAAATGCTCGAACGCGGTCTGATCGAAATGGGTGATGCTGACCGATTCCAGCTGAAAGCCATTCATGTCCAGATCGGTCATCAGCGCTTCCTGGACCTTCTGGATGAAGTCGGCGCGGTTGGCGTGCAGATGCTCCATCGTCATCGTCGCCGCGACCGAGCGCAGCGCCGAGACGAGCTTGCCGTCAAGCAGCGACTTCACCGCATCGGGACTGTTGACCGATTCGCCGAGCGTCTGCGCCGCGGCGGCGATCGACTGCGCATCGGGCTTTACCTTGATGTGGAAAAGCCCGACGACGTCGACGCGCAATTTGTCGAGCGTGATCAGCGCATCCTTGTTGAGGCGCGAAACTTCGAGCTTCACGGTGGTCAGCCGGACTTGCATCAATTCGTGCAGCACGGGGATCACCATGATGCCGCCGTTCAGCACCACCTTCTCGCCGCCAAAGCCGGTGCGGATCAGCGCGATGTCCTTCGTGGCGCGGCGATACAGGCGAGTGAGGATGATCCCCATCACGACGAGCGCGAGGAGCGCGATACCGGCATAAATCAGGACGTTCAGCAGCGATGCGGACAAAAGACCCTCCCCCAAATTTGAAATTTCTAGCGTTCAGATTGGCCGGAACGGCGTGCTGATGTCCGGAATGGCGAAGAACACCGCCCCTTGCTTGCCAACCAACAGGGCGCTTTCGCCCTGCGCGATCACGTCGGCGTCGTCATGCGGCTCGACCATGACGTAATGCGCCTGGCCGAACTGATCGACGACCTTCGCGCGCGCCGGATGCCCGCGCGACGCCGCACCTTCCAGCACGGTACCGCGGTGCCGCAGCAAGTCTTCGGCATTGATGACCGAAGACTCATAGGACGGAAAGATTCGCGCCAGGCCAGCGGACACAAACGCATTCGCGACGCCGGCGATCACCAGCGCCGCAGCGCTCGCGATGCCCCAGTGCAGCGGGCTTCCGATCAGGAGCGTGGCGATCTGCTGGATGGCGACGCCGGCGACACTGAAGCAACATAGCAACGACGTCAGCCAAATCAGGATCGGCAAGTCGCGCCCGAACCCCAGCCAGTCGAGCAGACCCGGCCCAGCCTCGGCACCGCTGGCATCCAAATGCGAACCCAGGTCGAGATGCCCCAGACCCAGCCCCACTCCCTCGATGATGCCGATGCCCAGCATGACCACGAAGGAGACCGCGAACGGCGCATAATCCGTAGTTAAAAGAAGGCTGAACACCCGTCGATCATATCGGAATTCATTTGGAAGAATATAGTAAAGTTCCGCCATCTTGGAGCTGAGCGGACGTATGTTTTCGGGTGCCGAGACAGTCCAACTATAGGACAGCAGCCAGGCGCATAGCAGCGACCATCTTCTAATCGTCCGAGCGGTGACTAGCTGCTTTCGGACATCCGCATGAGAGAGCAGACGGTTGCGCCTGGCCAAGCAAACTATCCATCCGTGCCAGCGGCGCTCACGGACTGGAGACTGGCTGCTGCCAGGAAGCTCAACCGGATAGCTGCCTTATCAGTAGGTTACGGTGACGATGATGGTGTCGCTGTAACTGCCCGCGGGTACATTTTGGCTGGAGCGGATCCGGCCGTAGACCGTCATCGTCTGATCGACACTGAGCAGTGCCGTAAAATTCCGGGTTATGCGGAACGAGCCTCCCGAGCCGTTTCCTAGAATTTGGGTTCGGGCCGCGTCGGTATAAAGATTATAGTCAAGGACGGACGCACCATTGTGCAGGGCGCGCTGGGTGTAGGTTCCGGATGAGCCGGTGCTGAGATCGACCGTGAACGATCCGGCCAGTGCAACGAGCAGCGTGCAGTGGACCTGTATGTTGCCGGTGGAATCGGTGGGCGACGCGTTGACGACGGTGTACGTGCCGAAACTCACGCCGGTCGCGGTGACGGTGCAGCTGCAGGCGGACAGCGGGGCGCACGCCGCCTTTGCCGGTGATGGAACAAGCAGCAATGTGCCCGCCAGCATCGCCATCAGAACGATCAGGTACCGCGGGGTCATGGCGCGCTCACGGGATTGCCGCACCGTAACGGCCCGAGGCGCGGCAGCACGTCATCCTCGGGCAATCCGCCAAGCCTGACTCGACATGGGCCCTGCCGGGTCTCGAACTCGATGATCATGTCCCGCCGTGCTTCGCGCACGAAGATTTCGCCGCCATAGCCGACGAATGCCGTCTCGCCGGTATCGGTCCGCACCGTGGTGCCGGCATCGACCGGCGCGCCGTCGAGTGCCTGAAGCAAGATCGTCGCGGGGTGATCCCGTTCGATCGCGAAGCGCGCAATGACCGCTCCGCGATACCGCGGCACGATCATGAGCGTGTCGCTCGACATGTGCGCGTCGATCGGGATGTCGCCGGGTGCGATCGCGATCCGGTTCTGCTCATAAGCGCGCAGATCCGGTATGATCGCACGACCCCGGGCGTCGGTGCGGGCGACGAGGCGGTTTTCCTGGTAGATGCGGACATCCGCCAGGCCGGGCACGTCGATGACGCCCAGCGCATCCTCCACGCGCCGGGTGGCGTAGGGGCGGCCGCCAGCGAAAAGCAATCCGCCGCTGGCGAGCATCCTGACGCCGGCGCTCCCCTCGACGCGCGCGGCCTCGACCCTGATTTCGCCCGGATCGCCGCGCCAGCTGAGCTCGGCCTGCTGGCGGTCGCTTTCGCCGGCACCCGCCGTCAACCGATAGCCCCAGCCTCCTTCGGCGGGCGGCGTCCTGCGTATTTCGGCGAGAACATTGCGGGTGTCCGCTTGCACATAGCCGCTGCTGCGCGGCCCGAAGGGAATGGTGAAACCCGCGCCGACCGTGGTTTGCGTGGCGGACCCCCGGGTCGCGCTGCGGAGCGCGAAAACGCTCAGATAGCCGCGATCCCTGATTCCGATGCTGTAATTGGCCGAGGCGAGCCGGGTGCGGTTACGATCGGCATATTCGAGATCGGTATAGACGATGCCAAAATTGCCGCGGCGTCCCAGCGAGACGCTGCCCGAGGCCTGTAACTGACCCGTTATGCGTTCCGCGTCGCGATGGATGCCTAGCTGGTCGAACTGGCGCGACGCACGCTGATAGCTCACCGCCAGGCTCCATCCTGGCGTGATCCGGCTGAAGAAGATGCGGTAGAGCGCTCCTTGGCCGTCCTCTCCCCGCGAAACTGCACCGGCAATTCCGAACTCGCCGATAGCGGGCCAGACGATATTGGCGCCGCCGCCGATCATCTGGACATCGCCGCTCACTTCCGTGCGGCTTTCAAGGGTCAGCCAGTCGGTGACTCCGCGGCGATAGGATCCGGCCGCGAAGGGGTTGGCATAGCTGAAATTCCTGATCCCGTAATCCCGGCGCTCGGCACCCGCCTCGAGGGACCAGGCGCTCAGACCCCGCCTGAGCAGGCGCGAACTGATATAATAAGAAGACGTCACCCGGCGTTCCACGCCAAGCGCATCGCGGATGACGAGTGTCACGTCGCCCGCGCCGTTTACCAGAGGTACCTGATTGATCGAGAAGGGCCCCGGCGCAACGTCGGCCTGGAAGCGCCGCGCGTTATTCACCAGCAACTCGACATTCGAAGGGATCGCCGTCCGGCCGGTAAAAGCGGGAGTGGAGAAAGTGATGAGATTGGGTTGCAAGCTGAAGTCTGTACCAAGCCGGACGCCGCCGAAGCGTATCTGGCGCGACCAGTCGCGTGCGTCGGTGACGGTATCGCCGACGATCAGGCGGACCAGCGTATCGGGATCGTCGCGCAGGAAATAGCTGTCGAAACGCGTGACCCGGCTCGACCCCGTTTGCTGGCCGACCGCCATGGTGGTCGCGAGCAGGCCCCAATCGTCCGATATTCCGGCTTCCAGGAAGGCTGCTGCCTGTACCTTGTGATCGTATTGGACGGACAGATCGTAATTGAGAAACGCCGCGAAGGCGCTCTTTGTCGGTCGTACGCGCGTGGCCGGCACCGAGACATTGCTGGAATCGAAAAGTTCGGCGGAAATGATCAATGCGATACGTTGACCGGCCGGGTCGAAGTGCAGCGTCATGCCGGCAATGGCGGTCAGCTGAACGAAAGCTTCGTTCTCGATCACGGTCGTCGCAGCCGGGGATAGCCTGACCCCCCAGCGCGCCAGATCGGAGGGGCGGACGAAGAAATCGTCGCCGCGCCGTGCCACCAGATATTCACCCTCCGCCACGCCGTTAATGGTGATCGCGACAAACAGCAGGTCGAACCGATCCGGGCGCTGCTGCCCCGCCGGTGGGTCCGGAGCGGCAGACTGTGCGCCTGCGGCGGTCGCGTCGGCAATTAGGCAGAGCGCCGCCATGATGGTCCTAGGGACGGCCGGTTTCATGGGGAGCCGCCTCGGCGACGAGATCGGCGGCCAGATTACCTTGATCCGTCACAGCGCTCAGTTTGAGGGACTCGCCGGCGCGAACCGGCGCGTCGACATCGAGCATGATCTGCCGCGACGCGCCGGGCAGCAGATAAACCGACATGTCGCCGGCGCCCAGCTTCGCACCGTTCCGCCCGGCCAGTGCGAGCCGGTTGATCTGGACGTGAGCAGTGCCCTGGTTGCGGATCTCGACCATCACCTTGCGGGCTCCCGCCGTCCAGGCGCGCCAGGAGAGGCGACCGATCGGGTTGGGCGCTGGCACGAAGATCGGAATGCTTATCCGCAACAAGGTTCGCACTTGCCCGGGCCCATTCGGACGCAAACCCGGCACTTCTTCCAGAATGACGCGATAGCTCTTCTCGACCGTGCCGGGGCTGGTGCGCAAGCCGAAGCGCGCAATCTGTTCGCCCTGGCCCGCAATCTCGAACAGGCCCGGATTGGCGAGAACGTCCCGGGTTTCCTCGAACTTGTCCTCGCCATCCACCTGGCGCCAGGAAAAGACGCGCAGCTGGATGCGGGCAGTCTCGGCGCTGCCGTTCTGGATCGTCATCGTCTGCACCGGCTCTTTCGGGGTCAGGACGATACGGACGGGATATACTTTGAGCGAGGAAGCCTGCGCCGCCAATGGCAGCAGCAATATCGCAACGATGGCGGCTCCGGCGCGCATCGGTTCAGGCCTAATAGTTTACAGTGACGGTGATCGTGTCGGTATAACTGGCTGCGGGCACATTCTGGTTGGCCGATACGCGGCCATAGATTGTCAACGTCGACGGCAGCACGGGGGCGGTGGTCGCCAGTGGCGTGTCGGTACCGGGTGTATTGCCCCAGTTATTGGTGCGGGCCGCTTCCTGGTACAGCGCATAGCCAAGCGTGTTGGCGCCGTTCGTCATCCGCCGCGTTGTGACCGTGGCGCCGCTCGCCGTGCCGGTGTTGAGACCGACCGTGAACGAGGAGCCGACGGTGCAGAACACCGAAAGCGTGGTCGAGCCGTCGAGTGGCGTCGCCGCCGTCGGATCATAGGTTCCGAAAGCGAGCGGGTTCGCCGTGACGACACAGGCTTTGAGAACGGTAGCCGTTACCGCGAAGGTGGTGGTGGTGGTGTCCGCCTGCGCGGCGGGAGACATAAGGAGCCCTGCGCTCGCAATACCCATCCAGAACGGGAACAGAAATTTTGCACGAGAAACCATAAAATCCTCCATACTGAACACGACAATTTCAAATAGCTCGTACGACAGCTTGTCGATTGTCGAACGTAGTCGGCTCAGATCAATTTAGGATAAAACGCATGATATCATATCTTTGATATTTCTGTAAATTACGTTGATAGACGTATGCATTTGATACAAGCAAAAGATTAATATCGTATGGATTTAATTATGGATCGGGTTCGTATCTATATCGAAACGACCCGATTAGAAGCGAATTGAATGTTAATCGATTGCCAATCGATTCCAGGATTATAATGAAGAGATGGAATAATAATACTCAATCACAACATTGACGTTTGTCAAAATTCGAAAATACGATTTCGACAATATTCGTCGTATCGCGCGTCTAATTTATCGCGCTGCGTTGATGGCCCATGTCCGCCGGCCCCAAGCCGTCACCCCAGCGAAAGCTGGGGTCTCATGAGAATCGCGCCATCGCCCGAGATCCCAGCTTTCGCTGGGATGACGGATTTGGTGCCGATGACCGATTAGAGCATCGCGCGGAAAAGTGGGTACCGGTTTTCCGCAAAAAGCGATCCGACAACAAATAACTAGAGCCGGCCGTCTCCGCGTGCATCAGCTCAGCCCCCCTTCAGCACCGCGACATGCGTCGACATCGTCGGCCCGAACTGCCGCTGTCATGCGATCGCAACCGAAACGACGCGAAAATGGCATCATGCGGAGGCACAGGCGCCTCGTTCTGCAGTGCAGCAACGTCCACAACCAAGGGGCCGCCGTGATCCGTTCCACTACCAGCTTGTTCGCGCTCGCCGGCGCATTGTTCTGCGCCGACGCGGCGTCCGCGCAGACCGCGATGGCGGATGCGAGCACGACGCAGCCCGGCGATGCCCAACCCGCCAGCGCGCAGCCCGACGATGCCCAGCTCGACCCGGCTGCGACGATCGTGATCACCGGCCGGTCGACGCGCTCGTCGACTGAGCTGCCGGGTACCGAGATGCAGAAGATCCTGCCCGGGGTCTCACCGCTCAAGGCGATCCAGACCTTGCCCGGCGTGCTCTACATCACCGCCGATCCCTGGGGCTATAACGAGCAGAACGCGCAGATCTTCATCCACGGTTTCGCCGCCAACCAGCTCGGTTACACGATGGATGGCGTGCCGCTCGGCGACCAGAGCTATGGCAATTATAACGGCCTGTCGCCGCAACGCGCGGTGATTTCGGAGAATGTCGGCCGCGTCGTCGTGTCGACCGGCGCCGGCGATCTCGCCACCGCGTCGAACAGCAATCTCGGCGGTACGGTCGAAACCTATTCGTCGGCGCCGCTCGACAAGTTCGGCGTCCAGGTCGGCCAGACCGTCGGTAGCTTCGACACGTCGCGGACTTTCGTACGGATCGATACCGGCGCGTTCGGTGTCGACGGCAACAGTTCGGCCTATGTCTCGGCGGCGCGCCAGCACGCCCGCGCCTGGGATTTCAACGGCACCCAGGGCGGCTATCAGGCCAACGCCAAGTTCGTCAACGACCGTAAGGCCGGCAAGCTGACGCTCTATTTCGACTATAACGACATGACGCAGCCGAACGAGGACGCGACCACGTTCTTCAAGCCGTCCGCCGGCGGCACCGCGACCCCGGTCCAGCTCTATACGCCTTATACCAAGCCGTTCTTCTATCCGGACCTGGCGACCTACCGGACGTCCTATCTGAACGCGTTCGGCAATTCGCCGGCGGCGCAGGGTGGCAATTACCGCAATTATTATTCGGACGCGCAGCGGACCGACTATCTCCTTTACATGCGCTACGACGCGCATCTGTCGGACCGCGTGACCTGGTCGACCACCGGCTATTTCCACCACAATGACGGCGCCGGCGTGGTGGCTGGTCCGCTCGGCCAGTCGATCACTACCGCGCAGCCTTATCTCGACCCCAATTATGCTGCCGCCGCGGCCGCCAAATGCCAATTTGGCACAAACGGCAATGGCGTTCGTCCCGCGGCGTGCACGACGATGACCGACGCCCAGGCGCAGGCGGTCGGGGCCGCTCTGGTCGCGGCGACCGGCGGTTCGGGCCTGATCACGCGCACCACCGAATATCGCATCGACCGCGGCGGCATCATCTCCGCGCTCAACCTGGATGTCGGCAACCACAAGATCGAGTTGGGCGGCTGGTTCGAGCGCAACAGCACGACGCAATATCGCCGCTGGTACGCGGTCGACATCAACAATCCCGCCTCGAGCACGCCGTACATCCGTCCGCTCGACGCCCAATCGCCCCTGTTCACGCAATATCAGGGCGAGGCGCGGATCAACGAATTGCAGCTTCATTTGCAGGACAGCTGGCAAGTGACCGACAAATTGCTGGTCAACGCCGGCTTCAAGACCAGCGCGCAATGGGCCAATGGCTGGTTCCCGGTGCAACCCAAGCCCGGCTCGCTGTCGGGCCTGACCGGCGGCCTGCCCCAGGGCAGGATCGATACCAAGAACTGGTTCCTGCCCGCCTTCGGCGCCAATTATAATTTCAACGGCCACGAACAGCTCTATTTCAACGTCCAGAAGAATCTGCGCCAATATCAGGCCTATCTGGCCGGCGGCGGCGGACCCTGGTTCACCGGCAGCCAGGCGGCGTTCAACGCCTTCGCCGATCAGGGCAAGCCCGAGAGCAGCTGGACCTATGAAGGCGGTCTGCGCACCAGCCGCGGCTTCGGCAACGGCATCGGCTTCGACGCGCAGGTCAATTACTATCACGTCGTGTTCAACAACCGCTTGCTGGCGATCTCGACCAACCCCGGCGGCATCGCCGGCGGTCAAATCACCGGCGGTACGTCGATCCTGGTCAATGTCGGCGACGTCCATACCGACGGCGTCGACGCCGCCTTCACTTTCCGCGTCGGCCGTACCTTCTCGCTCTACAATGCCACGTCGTACAATCTGTCCAAATATCAGAGCGACTATACATCCACCGCGACCGGAATCGGCGCCGCGACCGGCACCTGTATCGGCGGTTATCTGGTGACCGCCGGCGTCGTGCCGACCTGCGGCAAGCAGCTGCCCGGCACGCCGAAATGGATGAACAAGACCGTCGCGACTTTGTCGGTCGGGCCGTTCGAGGCGCAAGTGATCGGCGATTTCGTCGGCCGCCGCTTCGCCACCTTCACCAACGACGCCAGCGTGCCGTCCTATTTCCTGACCTCGCTGCGCCTCGCCGCCAAGCTGCCGGACAATATCCTGCCGCTGCGCAAATTGGAGGTCTCGCTCAACGTCACCAACCTGACCGACCGCAAGGGCGTGTCGACCCTGTCGATCGGATCGGCGACCAACAATTATTCGGCCTATCCGATCGCGCCGCGCCAATGGTTCCTGACGCTGTCGGCGGCCTATTGACGACGGTCCGCTTTCGGAGAGTTCATCCCGAAAGCGGACGTCATGTCCCAGAGCTCGAGGTCTAGCTCTTACCAGCCAAAGGTCACGCCGGCGCGACCACCGGTCGAGCCCTTGACGGTCGACCCTGCAAAACCGCCGCTCACCCAGACGTGGTCGGAGACCCGAGCTATTGCTGAGCCGGCGAAGCCCTGTTCGCCACGATAGGTCGCCAGATTGAAGGACACGGCGAACGTGGTGTTGGGCGGCATCACCGTGCCGCCTAGCGCCATGGCCGCCGCGATGCCGCCTTCGGCCTGTCGCGCCCGCCGGGCGAGCACCACGGTTCCCTGCTCGAGCGCCCCAACGCGGCCTTCGATCAGCGTAGCGCGCGTTTCGAGTGCGGAGGTCCGTCCGCCAAGTCCGGAAAGCATGCCGATGTCCAATGCGGACGTCGCCAGATTGCCGAGCCCATCGGTCGTGATCAGCTTCAGTGCGCCGGTCTGTGCCAGCAAGCTGGCCGACGAGACGACGCCCGCCAGCGTCACGGTCGACCCCGCATTGCCGAGAGCGACTTGTCCCGCGCGCGAGGTCGCTACGCCGTCGCCGATCGCGACGCTGCCTGCTTGATCCGCCATCGCCATATTGCCCAGCGCGATGGCGCCCTGGCCAGTGGCACTGTTCTGGTTGCCGATCGCGATCGCGCCCTGGCCGATGGCGCTGTTGGTGTTGCCGAGCGCGACCGCTCCCTGGCCCGTGGCGATATTGGGATCGCCGATCGCAACCGCGCCGTTGCCCGACGCGACGTTGCCGGCGCCGATCGATACCGCCTTGCCGTTGATCGCCCTGGCGGCATCGCCGATCGCTACCGAAGAATCGCCGCTGGCGACGCTCGAGGGGCCGACGGCAATCGCGTTGACGCCGGTCGCGTCGGGTGCCGGGCCGGTGGCGTTGGACCGGAAATATTTTCCGTTGGCCAATGCCGTATCGGCGGTCGTCTGTGCCGTAGCCGCATTGGCGAGGGCCGTATCCGCCGTTGCCTGTGCTGTTCCCGCGTTTGTCAGCGCGGTATTGGCAGTGGTCTGCGCCGCTCCCGCGTTGGTGAGCGCCGCATCGGCGGTAGCCTGTGCCGCACCGGCGCTGCCCGCGCCGGCCGTGGCCGCCGTCAGCGCGGCGTTGGCCGTCGCCTGAGCGGCATCCGCCTTCGCTTCCACAACGTCGAGTTGGCCCTTGTTGACGGCGTCAAACGCATCGATGCCGGCGGCAACATTGACGACACGGCGTTCGCCGCCAACCAGCCCGACCGAAACGCTATTGGCTTGATCGGCCACCGAGCCATTGCCTAAAGCGACGCTGTTAATGGCGGTCGCCTGGCTACCAGCACCGATCGCGGTCGTGAAATCTTCGGTTGCTTTGGCATTGTTGCCTACAGCGGCAGAGTCGCGATTTTCTGCTCTGGCAGCATGGCCGTACGCTACACTGCCAATACCCTTGGCCACGCTTTGTGCGCCAAACGCGCTACTGTCATTCCCCAGCGCTAGGGTGCCGGCACCATAGGCAGCGCTGTAATCTCCGGAAGCCCTGGTGTAGGAGAAATTGTTGGAATTATATCCCCCCGTCGCCGTGCTGTAATTTCCGAACGCATTGACGCCGTTGCCGACCGCGGTGCTGGCATCCCCCGATTTCGCGGCATAGCCGAGCGCCGTACCGAAAAATCCCGCCTTGGTCCCTGCGCCGATGGACACCCCGAAATTAGTCGCCTCTGCAGTCCGCCCCAGCGCAACGCCATATTCGCCAGTCACCTTGCTCTCGCGGCCGACAGCAACGCCGTCGGAATGGCTGACCGACGCATCCTTGCCGATAGCGATCGAATAGGCGCCTGACGCCGCCGAATTGGCGCCGAGCGCGGTGGCGTAGATCTGGTCCGCTTTGGCCCCCGCGCCCAGTGCGACGGCGTCGTCCGCCGATGCGGTCGCGTCATTGCCGAACGCGTTCGCCGCGCCGATCGCAATCGAACGCGTGCCCGTTGCGGTCGCTTTATTACCCAAAGCGACCGAGGACATCCCGCTCGCGTCGGCGATATAGCCGACCGCGGTGGCGAAGGTCCCCGCGTTCGACGAACTCCCGATGGCCGTCGCAAAGCCGGTCGCCAGCGAATCGTTCCCGACGGCCACAGTCCCGCTTTGACTCGCCCGCGCGCGCACACCGATCGCCAGCGTTCCATAGGCGCCGGACGACGCATCCATGCCGATGACGGTTGTTTCGCCGTAAGGGGCGAGGGCGCGCGCGCCGATCGCGATCTGGCCAAAGGTGGCGTTGTTCAGGACCGAATTGTCACCGGCCAGGCTGCCATTGCCGATGGCGATCGCATCGGCCAGCCCGGCCCGCGCGTCGATCCCGTTGGCGACGCTGTTGTCGCCCGCCGCCTGCGCGTTGAACCCGGTCGCGGTCGCACCGTCGCTCGTTGCCCGGCTGCTCGATCCGACCGCTGTCGCGTGAACGCTGGTCGCGTTCGCGTTCTGGCCAACCGCCGTTGCCGCGATCCCCGAAGCCGCTGAATTGCCGCCGAGCGCGGTGGCGCGGTCGAGTGTCGCGGCGGCGTTGAACCCGAGCGCTACGGTCTCAAGACCGGTGGCATTGGCAAAAGACCCGCCAGCAAAGGCGTTGGCTGAATTCGCCGACGCATAGGCGCCGATCGCGGTCGCATTGCCGGCATTGGCGACGGTGGTACGTCCCACCGCCGTCGCGCCGTCGCCGCTTGCATTGGCCCCTGCGCCGATACCGGTGGATGCCTCGCCTGTGGCCGTGGCGCTCGATCCGCAGGCCGTGTCGTTATTGCCCGGCGTGATCGTCCCGGCAGGGACGCCGGTCGTGTTTTGGCAGTTTACATCCTGCGCCTGCGCGGTGCCCGGCAAGGCAAGACCTGCAATCAGCGCGAGCGGTGCTGCGCCGACGAGAAACGATGTGACAGTACGCATGCTGATTATCCCCTGTTGCGGTCGATCATTCGACCCGCAGCAGCAAGCGCGCAGCGTCCGCCACGTCCGCGGTATCGCCTTGCCCCCGACCGCTGCTTCACCTACGAAAAACAGCCCAAATCATTCGGACGGCGAGCAGGACGAGGAACGACCGCGATTCCGGACACCGCATCCGAAAATAATTTCTCCGGAGGCGCCGACACGCTGATGGGAGTGCTCTATTCAGAGCTGCGCGCGATCGCCCGACGCGAGCATTTCCGCGCTGGCGGTGGCCAGACGCTCCAGACGACGGCTCTGATTTCAGAGGCCTATATCAAGCTGAAACGGCGCGACGGCTGGGAGAGCGAATCGCACTTCCTCGGCTGTGCCGCGACCGCGATCCGGCACATTCTGATCGACGCGGCGCGCGCCCGGCTGACGTCGAAGCGCCACGCCCTCGAATATTCCTTTACCGAGAGTATCGATTCACCCGGTGCGGGGGTGCCCGAGGATCGCGACGTCATTCGCCTCGGCGATGCGTTGAAGGCGCTGTCGGAGCTTGACCCCAATCTTGCGCAGTTGATCGATTGCCGGTTCTTCGCCGGGCTGAGCGAGGAAGAGACCGCGAGCGTGCTGGGCGTAACCGACCGGACAGTGCGCCGTTGGTGGGTTCAAGCGCGCGCCTGGATCCACCACGAGATGGCTGTTGCCTAGTGACCCGCGCGCGCAATGCGGGCACGCAGCGCCGGCAACGACGCCAGAAATGACGTTCCCGACGGACCGGCCTGAGTAAAGAGCGCTTCGGCCTTGATGAGGGCCTGTCTGGCCTCAGCTAAGCGCCCTTCATTCAAGCGAATGACCGCAAGTGTTCGCGCGAGTGCGCCTTGCGGCAGGCTCGGCTTCTTCATTGCGCCGATCGGCGAGGCCACGTCGTCCAGGGCGCGTTCGGCTGCGGCGGTGTCGCCGGTCTCCGCGGCCGCTTCGGCAATCCCCAGGCCGATGAACAATGTGGGCACCGCCGCCGGGCCCAGATTCTCCACCGCCATCGGCCGTGCTTCGGTGAAAGCGCGAAGCGCTTCGGGGAACTTGCCCAGCGCCAAACGGGCGCGGCCTAGTTGCAGCAGATCGACGGCGAGGCCGGCCGACTGGCCGAACACCGCGCGCCGCTGCGCCGCGACTTGCTGGAAAATCGCCTCGGCATGCTCCGCTTGATTGAGCTTCAGCAACCGGACGCCTCGTAGCTGGGCAATAGCCAGCCCCTGCATACTGCCCTGCTGGCCGGTGCGGGTAAGGATGGCGTCGGCACGGGCGAAAACGGCGGGCATAGCGTCGAGCTGGTTGGCCTCGACCATGTAAACCAGCAGGTTATTGTATATTGTCAGCAGGTCGCGATGGTTCTCCGCATAGACAAGATCGGCCTGCGGCAATGTGGCAGTCAGCAGCCGGATTGCCTCTTCAACCCTGCCGGTGCGGCGCAGCAATTGGGCCCGGTCGCTGTTGATCTCGACCAACTCTGACCGAAAGCGCTCCGGATCGGCGCGAAAGACTGCCTCGGCGGCGTCGAGCAGCGGCGCCATTTCATCGGTCTTGTTCATCGCCGCGGCAGACGAGGCCAGCCGCATACGCATCTGCGCAGTCGCGATCGGATCGTCCCGGCCAATCTGCTTCGCCATTGCCTGGCGGATCAAGCTGTCGGCGCCGGCAGCGTCCTCGAGGTTGACGTAGAGATCGAACAAGGTGGTGATGAGCGTCGCCGATCGCGCGCTGGTGTCGAGTGATCCGACGAGCCGCTCTGCCGTCTGGTCGAGCATCTGCTTTACCGTCGCTCCTTCGCCCGCTGAGGTCGCGGTATCGCGGAACATGACCGTCAACATGCGGACGATCGATTCGGACCGTCGCGCCTCCGCCAGTGCGACGTCGCGTTCGATGGCGGTCTGGCGCGCCTGCCACGCGATCCCGCCGGCACCGATCAACAGCGCCGCGAGCGCGGCGGCGGCGGCGCCGACCGCGATCCGGTAGCGGCGCACGAAGCGCCCCACGGCATAGCCAGTCGACCCGGCGCGGGCGCGCACCGGCTTCAATTCCAGATGCCGCCGGATGTCGTCGGCGAGTTCGGTCACACTGCGATAGCGATCGAGCGGGTTGCGGCGCATCGCCTTCATCACGATCGCATCGATATCGCCGGCGACGGCACTGGCCGGGAACGGCATCTTACCAGAGGCTGCCAGGCGGCTTGGCAAAGGGGGGTCGTCGTTGAGCACGCGCCGGATGATCGACGGCAAAGACGCTCCTTCCTCGCGCCACGGCCCGCGCCCGGCCACCAGTTCGAACAGCACCGCGCCGAGCGCATAAACGTCGGTCGCCACCGTCGTGGCCGCATTGTCCAACTGCTCGGGAGCCGCATAGTCCGGTGTCATCAGCGCCGCGGTGGTCGCCATCGCCGCGTCTTCATCGATGATCCGGGCGATGCCGAAATCGAGCAGTCGGGGCCGGCCGGCTTCGTCGACGAGGATGTTCGATGGCTTGAGGTCGCGGTGGATGATGAGGTTGGCATGGGCAAAGACGACCGCATCGCATACCTCACAAAACAGCTTGAGCCTGACGGCGAGCGGAGCGGTATGATCGCGGCACCAGGCGTCGATCGGTTGGCCGGAGACGAACTCCATCGCCATATAGGGGCGGCCATCCGGCGCGACGCCGCCGTCGATCAGCCGGGCGATACCCGGATGCTCGAGGCTGGCCAGCAACCGGCGTTCGCGATCGAATAGTTCGGCGCGCGCCACCGCTTCGGGGCGGAGCAGTTTGAGCGCGACACGCTGCTCGAAGTCGCTCGATCGGCGATGGGCCAGATAGACCTCGCCCATACCACCGCGGCCGATCAGCCGCTCGATCTCGAACCCGCCCACGCATTCTCCAGGCGTCAACGAGCTATAGGTCAATGCAGACTGCGGCGCGTCGAGGGGCGGCGCGGCGCCGTCGAGGATGCCTTGCGCCGCGCTGGCATCGAGCAACAGCTGGACCTTCGCGGCGACCGAACGGTCCTCCAACATTGTCAGCCGGCGCGTGCGTTCTTCGCGCGGCAAATCCACGAGGTCGTCGAACGTGGCCTGAATTAGCGCCCATTGCGTCTTCGTCGTTTGGCCTGTCACGTGCCCCTCCCCGTTCCGAGGCGCAAGAGCGCCGGAGGCATGGTTGTTTCGTGCAAAGGCGGCCGGGTCAATCGAACAGGAGGAATTGAATCGCAGGACAAATTCGTGCGGTGCCTGGGAGCGCACTGCGCCGATAGCGATCCGCGCGAACGAAACGGCTTTCGCCTATCCGATCGCGCCGCGGCAATGGTTCCTGACGCTGTCGGCGGCCTATTGAGGCATTTGCGTCGCCGACGTCTTCCGCCGTCAGGTCCGCGGCAATGCCATTTCGCGCAGTGCGTCGCGGATCAGCGCGTGGACCTGGCGGGGCGGCATGTGGGCGAGTTGGCCGAGTGTATGGCGTCGGGCGAGCCGCTCGGCGACGAGATAGCCGATATAATAACCCGATCGCCAGGGCAGACCACGCGCGGCCACGGCCTTATTCCCGTAGGTGAAATAGGTCCGGTAAACATCCGGGTCGATCTGATCGAGATGCGCGAGCAGGTCCGCGGCGATTCTTGACCTCATGGGCGCCGCTCGTTGCGCAAGGTCGGCAGGCAGCATCAGCGCCTGCTCGATCGTCGCGCCGCGGGTCAGCGCCCGGCTGGCATAGGTCGCGAGCCCTTCCGCCCAGAGCGTGCGCCACAGCGGCTGGCGATCGGCATCGTCATCGCTGAAGCCGCCGGCCATGAAATGGTAACGGTGGAACATCTCGTGAGCGATGAAGACGGGAAGCGCGATGAGGCTCTGTTCGCCGTCGAGCGCATCCACCCCCAGGACGAGGGATCGCTGTCCGTCGACGATACGGCCGGCACCGTCGAACTGGCCCAGGCTGTCGGTGAGATAGATCGGGAAGTCGCAGCGAAAGCCGGCGAGGTTGCGGAACGATGCCTGCGTACGGTCGACCAATTGGCGCAACGTGACCATCAGTCCGGCACGCGTCTGGCTTTCTCGCGCCGAGGCCAATGAGGCAAGGATGAGCGTATCCATATTCTGGGCGGGCGAGAGATCGAGTACCTGCGGTGCGTAGAGACCCGGATACCGCGCGATGATGCCTTGCCGGAACGCCTTCAGCTGATCGGCCGGCGGCAGGTCGGCGGCGCGATGCGACAGCGTATCGGCGGGCGTATAGGCATCGATCACGCGGCAGGGCGAGGCATGAACGGCCCATGGCACCAGCAGGCACCAGACCGTCACCAACAACTTGCTTTTCCGAGGTAGTTTCCACGAAATCATGGACATGCAGTCTGCCCGCCGCTGGGTTCATGATCGAGCCGTCTAACCCGGAGAGCGAGCGAATGTAAGCGGCGTTGCGGAGGCAGGGGCGACCGAAAATGGCGTTGTTCTGCCGCCACACGTTCGAAAGGATATGTCGGGTGGGCGGCGGCTGAAGCTTTTGTGCTTGCGCCTTATCCCGATTTGGTCCCTTTTGCCGCTGCAGGAGAGCGATGCTTGAGGGCCGTAAAGGGAGACGGCTCAATGAATCGCCTACGCATCACACAACGCACCTCTGTCGCCAGCCTGGCGCTGATCGCTGGCCTGTCGGCAATGCCGGCATTTGCCCAGGACACCGCCGGCGCCACCCCCACAGCAGCATCCGACGCGAGCGACGAAATCGTCGTCACCGGATCGCGCATTCGCCGTAGCCCATTGGATAGCGACAAACCCGTCGTCACCGTTGACGAGGCAGCGATGGCCAAGACCGGCCTGAGTTCGGTCGCCGACGTGCTTCAACGCCTGCCCAGCGCGGGCGGCGGGCTGAACACCAAGGTCAACAATGCCGGCAATATTGGCGGTCCGCCGGACGGCACCGGCGTCAGCTCGGGCTCGGCGGAAATCGACCTGCGCTATCTCGGCGCCAAGCGCACGCTCGTGCTGGTCGACGGCTTGCGGTTCGTCAACGGATCCGCCGCGGGCGGCATCCCGGCCTCGGTCGATCTCAACGAAATCCCGACCAACATGATCGAGCGGGTCGAAGTGCTCCAATCGGGCGCCTCCCCGCTCTACGGCTCCGATGCGGTCGCCGGGGTGGTGAACATCATCACCCGCCAGGCGCAAAAGGGGCTCAAGGCGTCGGCGCAATTCGGCACTTACCGCGAGGGCGATGGCCATACCACCGACCTCCAGTTGAGCTACGGTATCCAGTCGCCGTCGACCGGCACGTCGCTGGTGTTCGGCGGCACCTATACCAAGCAGGAAGCGGTGAGCACCGCCAACCGCGCGATCTCGCTATTCCCGACCGCGGGCATCACCTCCTGTGCGGTGGCGACCAGCGGGTGCAGCAGCGCCATTCCCAATGGCCGATACGACGTGCTTGGCCAAAGCCTGACGCTGGTCGCGCCGGTGGTCGGGCGCAAGCCGGTCTATCCGACCGATTTCCGCGCTTATACCAATGCCGACCGGTTCAACTTCGCGCCGTACAATTACCTGATCACGCCGAACGAGCGCATCGGCGGGTTCTTCAATTTCAAGCAGGAATTGTCGAGCTCGGTCAATTTGCGGGTCAAATTGGTCTATAATCATCGCCACTCGACCACAGAGGCGGCGTTCCTGCCGCTGTTCATCGGGCCCGACGCCGGCAACGGCAATCTGCTCGATACGATTTCGGTCGATGCCACCAACCCCTTCAATCCGTTCGGCGTGACCTTGTCATCGGGCGCCGACGGCACGCCGGCCAATTATTCGACCATCCGGCGGCGCTTCGTCGAAGGCGGGCAGCGTGTCTTCACGCAAGACGTCAACACCTTCTCCGGGACCGTCACGGTCGATGGCTCGTTCTTCCTCGGCTCCAAGAAATGGTATTGGGACGCCAATGCCGTGCTCGGCCTGAACGATGCCCATCAGCTGTTCACCGGCAACCTCAACGCCGCCAAACTCGCCCGGGCACTGGGTCCGGTCGCGAATTGCACCGGGGACTGCGTGCCGTTCAACATCTTCGGTGGTGCGGGCTCGATCACCCCGGCGATGCTCAATTACGTGACGTTCGATGAACGCGACAAGAGTTTGCAACGACTGTACGATTACACCGCCAATCTGTCGGGCGAGCTGTTCGACCTGCCCGCCGGCCCGGTTGGGATCGCCATTGGCTACGAACATCGCGTCCAGAAAGCGAGCTACGATCCCGATCCGGTGATCGTCGCCGGACTCGGCGCCGACGTCCCGACCAGCCCGGCGCGCGGCGGCTTCAATGTCGACGAAGTCTATGGCGAGCTCCGCGTGCCGATCCTTGCCGACACGCCGTTCTTCTATCGTCTCGAACTCGACGGCGCAGTCCGCCATTCGGACTATTCGTCGTTCGGCAGCAGCACCACGTTCACCGCGTCCGGCCTGTGGAAACCGGTCGCCGACCTGCTGTTCCGCGGCGGCTATGCCGAGAGTCTTCGCGCGCCGAGCATCGGCGAACTCTATGCCGGGCTGTCGCGCAGCGACGCGACGATCAACGATCCCTGCACCAGCGGCGCGGGCGGCCTGTTCCAGACCAACGCGACGGTCAGGGCGAATTGCATCGCCAATGGCGTGCCGGCGAACGGCAGCTATAACGACCCGACCGGCGGACAGCTCGGCGTGTTCTCGAAGGGCAATTCGGCGTTGAAGCCGGAAACCGCCAAGACCTTCACCGCGGGCGGGGTGTACAGCCCGAGCTGGTCGAAAGGCTGGGCATCGGCGCTCAGCCTGGAGGTCAATTACTATAATATCAGCCTGAAGAATGCGATCGACTCGGTCCCGGCGTCGCTAACGCTGGCCCGCTGCGCGTTCAACGCCGACCCGATCAGTTGTTCCGCGATCAAGCGCACACCCAGCGGCACGATCGCGGGCATCAGCGCGGGATTGCTCAACCTCAACGCGATCAAGACCGACGGGCTCGACGCCACCTTCATCTATCGCTCGCCCAAGATCCATGGCGGGACGCTCGGGCTGACGGCCAATGCCGCCTATCTCCTCAAGTACAATGTCGCGCCGCCATCCGCGCCGGTCCAGGTCTGCGCCGGGACCGAGCGCTGCCTGGCGACCGATCAGGCGTTTCCGCGCTTCAAGCTGAACAGCACGATCGACTGGTCGATGCCCGCGTTCGGCGCATCGTTCACCGCGCGCTATATCAGCGCGGTGACCGAAGGGAACGGCCATGTCATGTCCGCGACTTTCTATGGCGACGTGCAGCTTTACTATTCGCCGGCCTGGATGGATCATAACATGCGGCTGACGGTCGGCGTGAACAATGTGTTCAACAAGACGCCGCCGATCTGCAGTTCGTGCGACAGCGCGAACTTCGATCCGACGACCTACGATATCCCGGGTCAGTTCGGTTATGCGCGGCTGTCCTACGGGTTCTGATCGTCATTGACGGTGACGGGCGGGTCTGGCTGAACGGAATTCAGCCATTCTCGCCCGTTACTGCACATGCCGCCGGCGCACCCTGACGCCTAGCGGCGCAGTTCCTTGCGAAAGGTCAGGAACGTCGCGGGCACTTTCAGCGGATGCGGATAGGGCCGGCTGCCGTCCGTTTGCCGGTATCCCCGCCGCTCGTAATAGGCGATCAAGCGGGCCTTGTGCTGCAGCACCTCGATGATCGCGTGGGTTGCGGCGAACGCTTCGACGGCCAACAACTCGGCGTGTCCGAGGAGTTGGCCTCCCAAGCCTTTGGCTTGCAGGGACGGATCGACGCTCACCAGACGGATTTCGCATTGCCCTGGTGGCACCGCCACCACCAGCGAGGATCCGACCACGCGCCCCGCGATCTCGGCCACCGATAGTCGCGCATTGGCTGCGCCGAGCTGGACCTCCAAATCGCCACGACTGACACGCTCGCCCTCGGGCAATTCCCCTTCGAGCGACCAGCTCGCCGAGGCAGAGCGTCCGCGATAGGCGCGTTGGATTACCGCCTGAAGCTCGTCCAGGTCAGAAAGCTCGGCCGGTCGGATGATCACGCGAGGAGTGTCCACTGCGGTAGATTAGCGCGCTCACCTTAGTGAGGGGTTATGGTTCCTTCACCATAGATTAGTTAGTCTGGCGATTATCGGAATGGTATGGAACACAATATGTTAGAGCAGTTGCGGCGGTTGCATGCGGATATTCTGGCCAAGCTCGACGAACTGGATGCACTGACGAGCTTGCCGCAACCGCCGATGGATCGACTGCCAGCGCTCAGGCAGGCGCTGACCCGCAGCAGCAGAGCGCGAACGATGCTGCTCGAGCGCGCTTATGACCAGCTGATCGCGGATGCTCCTCCCGCGAGAAAGGCCGGGCTGGAATTGCTCAGGGCGCAAGGCAAGGACAATTTGATCACCTCGACCCAGCACATCGGCTCGTGGACCTTGCGGCAAATCGCCGACCGCTGGCCTGATTATTGCGCCGCCTCGACCAAGATACGGGCCGATATGCGTCAGCGGATCAGGAGCGAGAAGGAGTTGATCTATCCTTTGCTTGCCGAGACTACCCAATCGTCACAATAATATAGGCATTGGCGAATGCAGGGAGGATTAGATGGTTCATTGGCTTCCGGTGGTAATCGGCGTGGTTGTCGCAATCGGCCTCGCGCTAGGTGGGCTCTTTTATGCGCGCTCCAAAAAGGCTGACGCGAAGGGTGAGCTCGGGGATTTTATTGATCATGGCAGCCAAGGCGGTTGAAGGTCGAATTGGGATTTATGCACGTGGCGCCGTAACTGCGGCCAGGTTAGATGTGTTTAGTAAACAGTCACCGAAATACACATCTGCCGCGCGTGCCATCAGCCTAATCCGAACCGCGCTGTTCGTGAGTGAGGCGTAACCACGGATGACGCCGCCGGTAATGAGCTACTCGCCGCCACCGTCCTATATAGGTGAGGCCACAATGGTCCGTGCTCGGACATCGAGGTAAGCGGAGGCGATCGATGACTGTTCGTGCGAATGAGGCGGGGCGGCACCGCGTTGTCATCGTTGGCGCGGGCTTTGGCGGTCTATGGGCGGTAAAATGCCTGAAAGGCGCGCCTGTCGACATCACTGTCATTGATCAGCGCAACCATCATCTGTTCCAGCCGCTGCTTTACCAGGTCGCCACGGCGGCGCTGGCCCCTTCCGAAATAGCGTGGCCGATTCGATCGATGCTGCACGATCGCCGCGACGTCACGACCATCCTCGCGACCGTAACCGGGGTGGATAAAGCGGGTCGTGCCGTGCAGCTCGCGGACGGCAACCGGATCGCCTATGACACGCTGATCCTCGCGACCGGCGCGCGGCACGGCTATTTCGGTCATGACGAATGGGAAGAGTTCGCGCCCGGCCTCAAGACGATCGAGGACGCCACGGCCATCCGCGGCCATATCCTCGCGGCGTTCGAGGCGGCGGAGCGCGAAACCGATCCCGTTCGCCAGCAGGCCTTGCTGACCTTCGCGATCGTCGGCGCCGGTCCCACCGGCGTCGAACTTGCCGGCACGATCGCCGATCTGGCCCATGATACGCTCCCGCGCGACTTCCGCGCGGTCGATACGCATCGTACCAAGGTGCTGCTGGTGGAAGCCGGGCCCAAGGTGCTCAACGGCTATCCCGACGGGCTTTCGAGCTATGCGAAGAACGCGCTGGAGAAGCTCGGCGTCGATGTCTGCCTTGGCGCGCCGGTGACGCAGATCGAGCGGGGCGCCATCACGTTCGGCGATCGGCGGGTCGAGGCGCGGACGATCGTCTGGGCCGCGGGTGTGCGTGCCTCGCCTGCCGCGGACTGGCTGCAGGCGGCGGCCGACCGCAACGGCCGGATCATCGTGGAACCCGACCTCAGCGTGCCCGGCCATCCGGAGATTTTCGCGATTGGCGATACCGTCTCGGTCAAGGCGCCCGACGGCTCGCCGGTGCCGGGGATCGCGCCGGCCGCCAAGCAGGAAGGCGCATTTGTCGGCGAGACGATCCGGCGGCGGCTTGCCGGCAAGCCCGAAACCGGGCCGTTTCGCTACCATCACCAGGGCAGTCTGGCGCAGATCGGCAAGCGCAAGGCGGTGATCGATTTCGGCCGGATCAGGCTGCGCGGCGCGATCGCCTGGTGGCTGTGGGGAATCGCCCACATCTATTTTCTGGTCGGGGTGCGCGCGCGGCTCAGCGTGGCGCTCAATTGGCTATGGATTTACACGCGGAATCAGCGTGCTGCCCGGCTCATCACGCAATCGAAGGGCGAAGCCGCGATCGACTGATGCCGCTTTCATACTTCCCCCAACCCAAGTTGCCCTTCGCCGGAAATTTGAGGATTTATGCACGTGGCACCCTAATTGGATTGGTGATCTGAACTTGGCGCGGCAGTCATGCGGTCGCGCAACCAATCCAGCCATGGCCCTGACGAACTCTTCATCGAGCGGCTCCGCCATATGGTGATGGGTAACTACGCAAACGAGTTTCGAAGTGCCCGGCAACGCGCTAACGTCTGGGTGAAAGCAGGGGACGCAGCAGGGGGCGAGTTTGTCAGCGGCGATCGACTTCACTTATCAATACGGTTTCGCCTCGAACGTCGCGCTCGCATCAGGCAAGCCGCAATTGTCCCTGGCGACCTGTGATGCGAGCCAAGCCAAGCCCTATTTCTTCGATGGCCGCGTCCGTCAGCCGCGGATCATGGGCGAGATGCTCTACACCCTGAGCGATGTCGTCCGGACGCACTTCTTTCTCCCGCGCCCCGCGATCCTCGATCCCGTCCTGACCAGCAACGAGACCATGCTGCGGCTCGAAGGATTCAGTGGTTGCTGCGGGGTCTATGCCCGGGTCGATCTGCCCGCAGAGGCATTTGACGGCGAATGCCACGGGCGCGGCACCACCAATGTCGATTTCAACACGCCGATGCGCAATGCGCTGCTCCGGTTGCGAGATGAGGAGGATGTGCAGTTCGCGGTCGGCGCGGATGAAGTGGTGCTGAGCAAGGGCAACGAACAGACGATCGAGAAAAAGGTCAAGCTGCCGCTGCGCTGGATCAAGGGGTTCAGCGAGGTTCAGGCATACCAGCCGCGGCTGCAATTGCGCGCCGAGGTGAGCGCCGCCGAAGCGCTGCGCTTCGTGCGTACGTTGCCGAAGGCGGCCAAGCCGAAGATGCCGAGCTACGCGGTCCCGACGGGCCGCGCGCTGAGGCTCAGCCAGCGCCCGGCGCCGGGCGCGGTTCCGATCCTCGGCACGCATCGCGTCAAGGTGATCGAGCCGTTGCTGCCGCGCGCGCAGAGTCTGAGAATCTGGTCCGACGATGAAAGCGGCGCCAGCGCCTGGGAAGTCCGCTACCCGATCGGCGCCTTTTTCCTGATGATCAGCCCCGAAGTGTTTCGCGGCTTTTCGGGCGAGGGACAGATCCTTACGGCCTTGGCCAATCCGCCGTCCGATGCGATCCTGTCGAAAGTCCGTGCGAGCCTGAAATGGCAATCGCAGCTCGACGCCGCCGCGCTCGGCACAACGCTCGGCCTCGACGAGACTGAGGTGACCTCGGCACTTGCCGTGCTCGGCAGCCGCGGGCTGACTGGCTACGATGCCGATGCGCAGCATTATTTCCATCGCGAGCTGCCGTTCGATCTCGACAAGGTCGAGGAGATGCAGCCGCGGCTCGGCAATGCGCGCAAGTTGATCGAGGAAGGACTGGTCAAACGGATCGCCGGCGATCCCGCGACCGCGACCTACGAGGTACAGGGCACCGGTACGATCCATCGCGTCCGTCTCACGGGCGAGCAGCACAGCTGCACCTGTCCGTGGTTCAGCAAATATCAGGGCCAGCGCGGCCCTTGCAAGCACATCCTCGCGGCGTCGCTCGCGCAGGAGGACAACGAGAAGGACGCGGCTGCTCGATGACGCCAGAAACGCTCGAAGCGCTGATCCTCGACAGCGAGGATGCGCTGCAGGTGGCGCACGCGTTCACCGGGTTGGACGAGAAAGAGCGCGCGAAACTCTCGACCACCGCGCAGAAGATCTATCGTCAGCTCTATCAGAGCAAGGCCGACAAGAGTGCCTCACCGCGCCTTGCGGCATTGCTCACCGCGCGCGGCCCGAACACGTGGACGTATTGGAGCGCCCGCGAAACTCGTAACGCGCTACTGGCGATGTTCGCCGTCGGTCCAGTCTCGGCAGTCAAGAAGCGCGATATCTTCGTCTGGCAAGAACATATGCCACCGCTCGACATCATCTTGCGCGACCGACGACCTGAATGGCTCGACGACTGGATCGCGCACATGCTCGACAGCGAGAGCAACCGTCTCGATTTCGCGATCCTGCGCGGCTGGGTGCGTGACGGGATTTGCCGCAAGCCCGAGGTGGACGGCTATTATCGCATGTTCGCCTGGTATTTGATGCGGACCAATATCCATGATCGCAAGGCACCACCGGTCCCACCGATCACCGTGCAATTGCTCGCTGATCCCGGTCTGCTTCCTGACATCGACGGGCTGTTCCGGGTCGAGAACATCGCCTTCAACACCAATGCCTGGCTGACCAAAGGTGCCGGCGACGATTATGAGACCTGGACCGAAGCGCTGGTCAAACTGTCCACTGCCGGCCACGTCGATCGCGAGCACCTGCTTGGCCTCGCGCTGGCGGGGCTGACGCTCGACCTCAAGCAGAACCAATTGTCGGGCTTCCACGGTTTCTACAGGAAGATGGCGGCCACGCCGGACGAACAGTCGCGCCACCAGCAGCGTTACATCGACCTGTTGTGCCATCCGGTCGGACACGTCGTGAAATTCGCGATCGACATGCTCGGCGATCTGGAAAAACGCGATTCGCTTGATACCAAGGCTGTGCTGCGCGAGGTGCAAACGGTGTTCTCGAGCGAAGGCAAGGGCAACGCTACCGCCGCGCTCAAACTGATCGCCCGCGTGCTCGCGCGGTCGAAGGGGAAGGATCCCGAGGCACTCGGCGCGATATGCGAGGCGCTTCGCCACGCGAATGCCGACGTCCAGGCGCTGGCGCTCGACCTGCTGGAGAAGAACGTCGCCACGCTCGGCGACGCACAGCGCGACGTGCTTCGCTCGGCCGAACCCTTTATCGCCGCGAGTAACCGTCCACGGGTGGCCAAGCTGCTTGGCAGCGCGGCAAGCACCGACGCGCCGGCTGTCGAGCTGGTCGATGAAATCCCGCACTATCAACCGATTGCTGCCGAGCCCAATGCGCACCGTGTCCTCGATAGTGCCGGGTCGGTCGAGGCGATCGCCACGGTCGACGCGCTGATCGAGGCGGTACTTCATGCGGCCGAGGTGGTCGACTCGCCCGATGAGATCGAGCGGATCATCGACGCGGTCAGCCGACTGGCCGGCGATCGTCCGTTCGATTTCGCCGCACGCACCGCGCCGTTGCTCCATCGTCTGCAGAACGGCCAATCGAGCGCCGGCGTGACGGTTGGCTTCGCCGGGGTCGGCCTCGCGCTGCTCGATCTGCTCCACACCTGGGTGACCGGGAGGCTGCATCGCACGACGCGCGAAAACGCGGCTTATTACACAGTCGAGGATTCTTTCGCGCCATTGATCGCGCACCTGCGAGTGGTGACCGCGAGAGTCGCGCGGCGGGAGAGCCAGCCCCTGCTCTGCGCGCCGACGCACAAAGGCGGGTGGATCGACCCACTCATATGGGTCGACCGGCTGCAAGCGCTCCAGGCGCCGGGGCTTGCCGAAAGCATGGATTTCCGCCTGTCGCTGTTGCGATTGGCCCCTGATAACCGAACCGAGGCGCGCGGGCGGCTGGCGGGCCTGCCCGAGCCGCTGCAGCGGATCGCCAGCTTCGCGCTGGGCGGGGACGATGCACCGGATCGGGCCGATCGTAGCAACCACGCGGCGTGGATCACCGCGGCTCGCTGCCGCGCTCCGCTCGCCGACTGGACCACCGCGTTCGTGCCGCTCGAACTCAGCGACGCCTGGCCCGACAGTATCACGCCTGCGCGCTATGCGTGGCGCGCCGGGCAAAAGGTCACCGAGGCCCACGGCCAGCGCTGGAAACATCCGGAGCTGGCGCTGTCGGTGACGTGCGATGGTGCGGAGGTGGCGACGGGAACCGGTCTGTTCGGGCGGGTCCGGCATGTTTTTGGTCAGCGGATCACCACGGACTGGGCGGCCCTGCCGAGCGCGGCGCTGAACCGCCGGGTGGAAAGCGCGCGCTATTGGTCGGGCGAGTTGCACGTGTTGTGGGTGACCCAATGGCTGGCAACGATCTGGCCGCAGAATCCCGCCGCGTCGCACATCAAGGGCGTGAGGCAGCTAGCGCAGCGGATGGACGAGAACAGCAGCAGCTGGTCGCCCTCATCTGGCTTCTTCCAGGCATTGTTCCAGCGCGGACGGCCATGGGGCGAGACCGGACATCTGCTGCTGTGCATCGGGCTGATTGGCAAGGATGCCGATGCCCGGGGCTTATCGGTCGATGCGCTGATCGAAGGGATCGATGCCCGGTTGTTCGACCCCGCGCTGTTCGCGGCGACGATGGTGCAATTGGCGCAGGGCGAATGGGTAAAGTTCAACCGGCTCGGCGAGGCACTGATGCTCGTCGTACCGGTGTCGCCGCTCCACGCCGCGGTGGTCAGCGATGCCCTGCAGCAATGCCTTCCCCGCCTCGACCTCCGGCAGAGGAACATTTTCCATCTGCTCGAGGTGATGGTCGAGGCGCAGGCATTGACTGGGCAGAAGTTGACGAGCGACGCGCGCGCTGCGCTAGAGACCTTCGACGGCAGCGGAAAGGCGGCGAAGATCGCGAAGCATCTGCAATCTTTCACCTAGCTGCAGGCACATTTGGCCTTCACCGGCTATTGAATTGTCCGGATTTACGGCGGACGTCTGCAATGGGCGAAGCCATCGCCACCAATGCCGCTTTCATACTAGACTTCCTTCCCACCTCCGCTAGCCTCCCTCGCGCTCAACGAAGCCACGACAGAAGGGGGATGTATGAAGCTCGCGGCCCGTCTCGCGGTCCTTGCCCTGGCGCTTTCACCGGCGCTCGCCTTCGGCGACAATTCCCCGCACATCACCGTCGCCACGCCGGGCGTCGGTAACGGCTCGATCGAGCGCTTCACCGCGCGGTTCAGCCAGCCGATGGTGGCGTTGGGCGATCCGCGCGCGCCTGCTCCCTTCGACGTCACCTGCACGGTCAACGGCCAGGGGCGCTGGGCCGACCAGCAGACGTTCGTCTGGGAATTCGCCAATCCGCTGCCGGGCGGCACCAAATGCGAATTCAAGGTCAAGGCCGGGACCAAGAGCGTGTCGGGCTATGCGCTCAACGACAGCAATACCTATACGGTCGACGCCGGCGGACCGATGGCCAAGGCGATCCTGCCAGGCGAGAATAGCGACGAGATCGAAGAGGGCCAGGTGTTCCTGGTCGCCGCCAATTTGCCGGCGACGCCGCAATCGGTCGGCGCCAATGCCTATTGCTCGGTCGCCGGGCTGGGCGAGAAGATCCCGGTCGACGTGCTGCCGCCCGACACCGCGGGCAAGCTGATCGCCGAGATGGGCACCGACGGCAATTACGCCGTGCAGAGCTTCCTGGAGAGCGGCGGCCTGCCCGCGACGGTCCCGGCGAGCGAGGCCGATCGCGCCAAGACCTATCAGGGCGTGACCGCATTGCGCTGCCGCCGACCATTGCCGCCGGGGCACGACATGTCCTTGGTCTGGTCGGGCAAGATCGCCAGCGCGAGCGGCAAGCCCGCGGGCACCGACCAGCGCTTCGACTTCACCGTGCGCAAGCCGTTCGCGGCGCGGTTCGAATGCAGCCGCACCAATGCCCAGGCCGGCTGCAACCCGGTCGAGAAAGCCTATCTGCGCTTCACCGCGCCGATCCCGATGTCGCTCGCGCGCGAGATGAAGATCACCACCGCCGACGGTACGGTGATCGCGCCGCTGTTCGACAAGGATCAGCAGAAATCGGCGACGATCAGCGACATCACCTTCCCGGCGCCGACGCCTTATGCGACCACCGCCAAGGTCTCGATTCCGGCCGGCGTGAAGGACGAGAGCGGGCGGACGCTGACCAATGCCGAGCGCTTCCCGCTCGATATCCGCATCGACCAGGCGCCGCCTCTGGTGAAGTTCGCCGCGGGGTTCGGCATCCTCGAGGCCAAGGAAGGCGGCGTGCTGCCGGTCACGGTGCGCAATGTCGAGCCGGCGCTGCAGGGCCAGAATCTCAATATCGGCGGGCAGACGCTGCGGGTCGAAGGCTCCGACGGCAAGATCGCCGAGTGGCTGCGCACGGTCAATTCGGCCGACGACACCAATATCGAGGACATCAAGAAGGGCGACGAGGTCGTCGGTCATATCCAGAATACCGGCGCGACCCCGATCCTGACCGGCGCCAATGCCGGCGCCTCGATGAAGATCGGCCTGCCGGGCAAGGGCAAGGACTTCGAAGTGGTCGGCATTCCGCTGACCAAGCCCGGATTCTATGTCGTCGAGCTGGCCAGCCCGGTGCTCGGCCAAGCCCTGCTCGGCCGCAGATCGCCGCGCTACGTCGCGACCGCCGCTTTGGTCACCAACATGGCGGTCCATTTCAAATGGGGGCGAGAGAAGAGCCTTGCCTGGGTGACCAATCTCGACACCGGCCTGCCCGTCGGCAATGCCGCGGTGGCGGTGACCGACAGCTGTACCGGGCAATTGCTCGCCAATGGCACGACCGACAAATCGGGCGCGGTGTTCATTCCCGCCGGGCTCCCCCAGCCGGCGACCTATGGCGGGTGCGAAAACGATTATCAGGAACATCCGCTGATGGTCTCGGCGCGCGCCGGCGACGATTTCAGCTTTACCCTGACCGATTGGGGCGAGGGCATCCGCCCGTACGATTTCGACCTGCCTTATGGCTATTCGGCGTCGGGTGACGTGTTCCACACCGTGTTCGATCGCGCACTGGTCCGTCAGGGCGAGACGATCCACATGAAGCATATCCTGCGCCAGCCCAACGGCACTGGTTTCTCGCTGGCGCCGGGGTTCAGCGGGACGCTGCGGCTGTCGCATCGTGGGTCGGACACCAATTTCGATTTGCCGCTGACGATCGACGCCAATGGCATCGGCGAGACCGAATGGACCGCGCCCGCCGGCGCGCCGATGGGCGATTACGACATATCGGTGATCGACGGCGACAAGACGATCTCGACCAACCAGTCGTTCAAGGTCGACGAATACAAGCTTCCGACGATGCGCGCGACGGTGTCCGGGCCCAAGGACGCGGCGATCCGGCCCAAGTCGCTGCCGCTCGATTTGTTCGTCGGCTATCTCGCGGGTGGCGGCGCGTCGAACCTGCCGGTCGAAATGCGCGTCGGCTATTTCGGCCGCTCGGCCACGCCCGAAGGCTATGACAGCTACACCTTCGGTGGGACCGACGTGCAGGAGGGGACCAAGCCGCTCAACGGCGATGGCGAGGAGGAAAGCGCGCCGCTGCCGCCGACCCAGACCTTGCCCGCGACGCTGGGTAGTGATGGCACGACGCGAACCTCGGTCGACGTGCCGGCGATCGACTCCGCGACCGACATGCTGGTCGAGATGGATTATCAGGACGCGAATGGCGAAGTGCTGACCGCGTCGAAGCGCATCCCGATCTTTCCCTCGGCAGTGCAATTGGGCGCCAAGACCGACGGCTGGCTGATGAAGCAGGATGATCTGCGGCTGAGCTTCGTCGCGCTCGATACCGACAACAAGCCCAAGAAGGGTCAGGCGATCAGCGTCGCGCTCTATAGCCGTCAGGTGCTGACCGCGCGGCGGCGGCTGATCGGCGGCTTCTACGCCTATGACAACCAGATGAAGACGACCAAGCTCGCCGGGTCGTGCAGCGCGACCACCGATGAGCTTGGCCTGGCCAAATGCACGATCGATCCGGGCGTGTCGGGCGAAGTCTATATCGTCGCGACAACGCGCGACGCCGACGGCAACGTGTCGCGTGCGGTGCGCTCGGTATGGCTGGCGGGCGACCAGGATTGGTGGTTCGGCGGCGACAATGGCGACCGCATGGACGTCGTTCCCGAGCAACAGACCTACAAGGCCGGAGAGACCGCGCGCTTCCAGGTGCGCATGCCGTTCCGCGAGGCCGAGGCGCTGGTGACCGTCGAGCGCGAAGGCGTGCTGTCGAGCTTCGTGACCAAGCTGTCCGGCGCCAATCCGGTGGTCGAGGTCAAGATGCCGGGCAGCTATGCGCCCGACGTGTTCGTCTCGGTGATGGCGGTGCGCGGCCGCGCGCAGCCGGGCGTGTGGAGCTGGTTCCAGGGGATCGGCAAGGCCTTGGGCTTCACCAGCGCGCCGACCGAGGCGCAGGAGCCGACCGCCTTGGTCGATCTCGCCAAGCCAAGCTATCGCCTCGGCATCGCCAAGGTGAAGGTGGGCTGGGAAGCGCATCAATTGGGCGTGACGGTCAAGGCCAACAAGGAACGCTATGCCGCGCGCGACACCGCGACGGTCGACGTCTCGGTCAGGGATCCCGACAGCAAGCCGGCGAAGACCGCCGAAGTGGCGTTCGCCGCGGTTGACCAGGCGCTGTTGCAGCTTGCGCCCAATGACAGCTGGAACGTGCTCGACGCGATGATGGGCGACCGGCCCTTGTCGGTGCTGACCGCGACAGCGCAGACCCAGGTGGTCGGCAAGCGGCATTACGGCAAGAAAGCGGTCGAGGCTGGCGGTGGCGGCGGCGGCGATCTGTCGGGATTGAATCGCGAGAATTTCCAGCCGGTCTTGCTGTGGAAAGGCCGGGTGACGCTCGATGGCAATGGCCATGCCGAGGTGCCGGTCCCGCTCAACGACGCGCTGACCAGCTTCAAGCTGGTGGCGATCGCGACCGACGGCGCGCAATTGTTCGGCACCGGCAGCGCCGATATCCGCACCGCGCAGGATCTGTCGGTCTATGCCGGCCTGCCCAGCCTGGTGCGCACCGGCGACAGTTACGCCGCGGGCTTCACGCTGCGCAATGGTTCCGACAAGCCGATGACGGTGACCGCGAACGTCGCGCTCGAGCCGCAGATCGCCAAGGGCAATCCGATCACTGTGACGATCCCGGCCGGCGGCGCCGCGCCGATCGCGTGGAACCTGACCGCGCCGGCACAAGGCGGCCAGCTCAAATGGACGGTCAGCGCCAAGTCGTCGGACGGCAAGGCGGTCGACAAGATGACCACGGTCCAGGACGTCGTCCCGGCGGTGCCGACCGAGGTGTGGGCGGCGACGCTGGCGCGGGTCGGACCCAACACCTCGATCGCGATCACCCCGCCCAAGGGTGCGCTGCCCGGCTTCGGCGTGGTCGATATCAAGCTCGACGACAGCCTCGCCCCGCCGCTCGAAGGCGTGCGCCGCTTCATGGCGGCCTATCCCTATGACTGTTTCGAGCAGCGGCTGAGCCGGATCGTCGCCCTGGGCGATTCCGCCGGCTGGATTCAGCTCGCGGGCGAGATCCCAACTTATCAGGCGGATGACGGCCTGCTCCGTTATTGGCCGCAGGCATCGCTCAAGGGGTCGGAAGCACTGACCTCCTATGTGCTCGAACTGACCAGCGATGCCGGGCTGCCCATCCCCGATGCCGCCAAGACCAGGATGGTCGAGGGGCTGAAGGCCGTGCTCGACGGACGCTTGCGGCACGAGGATTATGGCGATGTCCGCCTGCAACGCCTCAACGCGTTCAACGCGCTGGCGCGTGCCGGCGCGGCGACCCCGGCGATGCTCGGCCAGATCGGCATCACGCCGCAGGAAATGCCGACCTCGATGCTGTCGGACTATATGATGGCGCTCGACAGGGTGTCGGGGCTGGCCAATGCCAACGCGTTGCGCGGGACGGCCGAGAACGTGCTGCGCACGCGGCTGGTCTATGAAGGCACGCGGCTCGACCTGTCCGATCAGTCGAATGCGCCCTGGTGGCTGATGTCGTCGGGCGACGAAGGCGCGATCAAGGCGGTCATCGCGACGCTCGGCCGGCCGGGCTGGAACGACGATGCGCCCAAGATGATGGTCGGCGTGTCGCTGCGCCAGCAGCGCGGGCGCTGGGACACCACCACGGCCAATGCCTGGGGCACGATCGCGGCGAAGAAGTTCGGCGGGCTCTATCCGGCGAGCGCGATCACCGGCGCGACCAACCTGAGCTTCGGCCAGCAATCGGTCCTGAAGTCCTGGCCGCTCGCCGCCGACGCGCGCAAGGCGAGCTTCGCGCTGCCGTCGGCCCAGACGCCGCTGGTGTTGCGGCAATCGGCAGGCGCCGGACCCTGGGCGACGGTCCAGGTCTCGGCCGCGGTGCCGCTGACCCAGCCTTTATTCGCCGGCTATCGCGTGTCGAAGAAGGTCGAGCCGGTCAGCCAGCGGGTGAAGGGGCAGTATAGCCGCGGCGACGTGCTCAAGGTGACCTTGCTGGTCGAGGCGACCGCCGAGCGCAACTGGGTGGTAGTCAACGACCCGATCCCGGCGGGCGCGACTTTGGTCAGCGATCTCGGTGGCCAGTCGCAGATGCTGGCCGGGCAGGAACAGGCCGGCGGCGGCTCGCGGTTCAACGTGGCCGACAAGGATGGCAAGGTGTGGGACGTCCAGGCCGGGGTCTCACCCGCTTATGTCGAGCGGCGGCGCGATTCGTGGCGCGGCTATTTCGACTGGGTCCCGCGCGGCAATTTCGCCATCGTCTATCTGATGCGGCTCAACGGTGCCGGCACGTTCAGCATGCCCTCGACGCGGGTCGAGGCGATGTATTCGCCCTCGATCAATGCTCAGCTGCCCAATGCGTCGATGACCATCGCGCAGAAGTGATGGGGTTCGAGGGTATCGGCCCAAAACTCCCCTCCCTGAAAGGGAGGGAGTGTTCGGGCCGAAATGCGCCCCGCGCATTTCTGAACCATGCCGGGGGCATGGTTCACCCGAACACTGGGTGGGTGCGCGTGTCTACTCGGCGACGCCTATTCCTAACCGTCATGTCGGGCTCGTCCCGGCATCCACCGGGCCGCAAGCGCGGGACAAGAAGCTCAAGGATTGCGCTTTGTTGCGCAGTGGATGCCGGGACAAGCCCGGCATGACGAATTGGGCAGTTGAATATCGATCCGCCCCCGCCCTGAGCGACGTTCGATGAGCGGGTGGCACGACCGCGCGCGGTCGGTATGGGCATGGGCTAGAACTGTTGAGCGCCGGGTCGACGAGGGCATCGCGACCGCCGGGCGTTGGCTAATCGACCACCGCCCACGCACCCGAGCGCATTGGATCGTCGCCACCCTCGGCCTGCTCATCGTCGCCGGCGGGGTGATCGACTATCTGACCCTGCCCCCGCCGATCCCGACCTATCGCGACGTCCGCGCCGGCTGGAAGTCGTCCGAGGCCTGGCTCTACGACCGCCACGGCGTGCTGATCGATTCGTCGCGGGTCGATTACGCCCGGCGCCGGCTGGCCTGGGTGCCGCTCGACAAGGTCGCCGACACCACCAGGACGACCCTGGTCGCGGCGGAGGATCATCGTTTCTACGATCACGGTGGCGTCGACTGGCTGGCGAGCCTGGGGGCGCTGCGCGACCGGATCGAGGGGCGCAAATCGCGCGGCGCCTCGACGCTCAGCATGCAACTCGCCGGATTCCTGTCGCCCGATCTGGCGCGGCCGGGTGCGCGGTCGTGGCTCGACAAGATCCGCCAGATGCGTGCCGGAATGGCGGTCGAGAGCGTCTGGGGCAAGGACGAGATCCTCGAAGCCTATCTCAACCTCGCCGGCTTCAGGGGCGAGGCGCAGGGGATCGGCGCCGCCGCGCTCGGTCTGTTCGGCAAGACCCCCGACGCGCTCAGCCGCGACGACGCGCTGATGCTCGCGGCCTTGCTGCCCGATCCGCAAGCCGGTGCGGGCACGGTGGCACGCCGCGCCTGCCTGCTCAGCCACGAGAAGGATTGCTCGCGGTTCGAGGGCGAGGCCTATTCGATGCTCGGCCCCGCGCGCAGCCTGATGCTCGATCCGGGTCTCGCGCCGCACCTCGCCAACAAGTTGCTGACCAAGGCGGGATTGCGCGTCACCTCGACGCTCGACGCCGACATCCAGCGACTCGCGATCGGCGCGCTCAAACGCCAGCTCGAAGGATTGGGCGGCAGCCGCGCGCGCGACGGCGCGGTAGTGGTGCTCGACAATGCGACCGGTGACGTGCTCGCTTATGTCGGCGGGATCGGCGGCAATTCGACCGCGCCCTCGGTCGACGCCGCGGGGGCCTACCGCCAGGCGGGGTCGACGCTCAAGCCGTTCCTCTATGCCGAGGCGATCGAGAAGGGATATCTCACCCCCGCCTCGATCCTCGACGATTCGCCGGTCCAGCTCGACACCGCCTCAGGCCTCTACGTCCCGCAGAATTACGACAAGGGCTTCAAGGGCCCGGTGTCGGCGCGCTCGGCGCTGGCGGGATCGCTCAACGTGCCCGCGGTACGGACCTTGCTGTTGATCGGCGTCGATTCGTTCCGCGATCGGCTGTGGGACACCGGCTATCAGGGGCTGGTCGAGGATGGCGATTATTACGGCTTTTCGCTCGCGCTCGGCTCGGCCGAGGTGACCTTGCTCGAACAGGCCAATGCCTATCGCAGCCTGGCCAATGCCGGTCGCTTGGCGCCGGTGCGGATGACGGCGACCGACCCGGTCCCGGTGTCCAAGCCGATCACCACGCCGCAGGCTGCCTGGATCGTCGCCGACATGATGGCCGATCCCAATGCGCGCGCAGTCACCTTCGGGCTCGATTCGTCGCTGCGGCTACCGTTCTGGGCGGCGGTGAAGACCGGCACGTCTAAGGCGATGCGCGACAATTGGTGCGTCGGTTTTTCGGATCGCTACACTGTCGCGGTGTGGGTCGGGAATATGGAAGGCGACCCGATGCGCGCCGTCTCGGGCACCAGCGGTGCCGCGCCGGTATGGCGCGACGTGATGCTCGCGCTCCACGCCGACCGCGCCAGCAAGGCGCCGCCGATGCCGAGCGGGGTGGAAGCGCGCGCGATCCGCTTCGCCGACAATATCGAACAGCCACGGCGCGAATATTTCCTCGCCGGCACCGGCATGAACGTGGTCACGGCGGCGCCCGACACCTCGCGCCGGCCGCGCATCACCAACCCCGTCTCGGGCAGCGTCTATGCGATCGATCCCGACATCCCGATCGACCGCCAGCGCCTCGCGGTCGCGGTATCGGGCGACGCGGTCACCCACCGGCTGGTGCTCGACAAGAAGGATCTGGGCGACGCCAGCACCGCGCCGCTGATCCTGCCGGGGCCGGGGCGGCACCGGCTGGCGTTGCTCGATCTGTCGGGGAAAGTGGTCGATCAGGTGATGTTTACGATGCGGTGACGGACTCGACGAATCCGCCGCCTATGCGGACCGATAATTTCCGATACCGCCTCACATCTCCAGTGATTACAGGGCGATTTAGGTAATCTGGCGAGGGGATCGCGATGACATCGGAGACGGCGCGCTATATGGGTCGCCGCGATATTTTGGCGGCCGCGGCCGCGATCCCGTTATTGGCGCTTGATAGCATGCCCGCCGCCGCAACGGCGTCGCGTGGCGCCGGCGCCAATTCGGGACTTGCCGACTTCGAGCGCCGTGTGCGCGCGACGATGAGCGCGGAAGCGATCCCCGGTATGACGGCGGGTTTCGCGCGAGGCGCCATGCAATGGGTGCGCGGTTACGGCTTTGCCGATCTCGAGAACAAGGTGCCCGCGACGGCGATATCCGCCTATCGCTATGCCTCGGTGCAAAAGCCGATGACCGCGGTTGCGGTGCTGCAACTGGTCGAGCGCGGCAAGATCGACCTCGACGCCGATATTCGCGAGTACGTTCCCTATTTCCCGGACAAGGGCCATCGCATCACGCCGCGCCAGCTGCTCGGCCATATCGGCGGCATCCCCGATTATGCGAGCGAGGCCGACGAGCATCTCACCGAGCACAAGAATACGCGCGAGGCGATCGCGCTATTCGCCGATCGTGCGCTGATCGCGGAGCCGGGCACCAGGTTCAAATATACCAGCTACGGCTACAATCTGCTCGGCGCGGCGATCGAAACGGTGTCGGGCAAGGCCTATGGCGATTATATGCGCGAGCATGTCTGGGGGCCGGCAGGCATGACCTCGACACGGATGGAGGACCCGGCAGTCATCATCCCCAACCGGGTGCGCGGCTATCGCTTTGTCGACGGTCAGGTGCGCAATTCCGAGTTCGTCGACGTCAGCAGCCGGTTCGCGGCTGGTGCCTCGCGCGGTACGGTGCCCGATCTGCTGCGCTTCGGGACAGCGCTGAGCGAAGGGCGGTTGATCAGCCCCGCCAGCATGGCACTGATGCGCACGCCAATGCGGACGCGCGACGGCAGGATCGCGGGATTCCCGCGTACCGACGGCTATGCAATGGGTTGGAGCGTGCTCGGCCAAGGCAAGGATTGCGTGCTGTTCCACGACGGCGGCCAGCCAGAGACGCGCACGATGCTGATTGTCAGCCCCGAGGCTCGCCTAACGGTCGCGAGCGCGCAGAATTACGAGCGCGATATTCATCCGCCGCTGGCCTTCGCGCTCTATGCGGCGGCGACGGGCAAGGCGTTCCCGATCAAGCCGGCCTGAGCCGGGCTGGGGATCGCGAAGGAAAAAAACGGGGCGTCCGGGCGGGCATTGAAAACGCCCGGACGCCCCGCCTTCCACTGGGAGCTTACCAGTAGAAGTTGTGGATCACGCGCAGCACGATTCCGCGACGCGTATCGATCAGCAGGACGTCGTCATAATGGCGCACCCAGCGCTGGCCCCAGCCGGCGGGCGGCAGGCGATAACGCCAGGGATCGTTGATCCAATAGGCCGAGCCCCAATAGGTCGGCGCGATGCGCACGCCGGGGCGGAAGGCATAATAACGGAACGGCGCCCGCCAGGTGCCGCGCGAATAGACGCCGCGATTCTGGTTACGCCAGCCGCGCCAGTCATTGTCGCGCCAGCGGCGGTTGCGGTCCTCGCGCCAATCGCGGCGGTCCTCGCGCAGGTCGCGGCGGTCGCGTTGCAGATCGCGGCGGTCCTCGCGAATCTCGCGCTGGTCGCGACGGACCTCGCCCCAGGATTGCGCTTGCGCCGCGACCGGCATCACGGTCGCCGCGATCAGCGCGGTGAGGATCAATTTACGCATGATCGTCTCCTTCTTTTCCGAAACGGCGCGTCTCCAGCGCCGCCATGTCGGGGATAATTAGGACCGCGACGCTGAACGCGTCGCGAACGTCTCGGTCAGGTTACAGCAAGGGTTTGCAAGGCCAGACGATGGTGCCAGGAACTGACGTCACCCCGGGCTTGTCCCGGGGTCCACTGATCCGCAAGCTGAGGGTTCTCGGCTCCGTGGATGCCGGCACAAGGCCGGCATGACGAATTAGAGCGTCGCCCGAAGACCCTACGGCTGGCTGTCGTCGCCGCCGCCGGKGCCGGCACCGGCCGCGCCGACCGAGCCGATATTGCCGAACAATTCCTCGAAGAAGCTGCGCTTGCGGCCCAAGGTCGGGGTGGTCTTGCCGTACGGCCGGACCGACGCGACCTGATCGAGACCGGTGCGGGTGATGTTCGACACCACGCCCTTCTGGTCGAACGCGATCTTCAGCGTCAGCTGGCTCCGCGCCTTGGGATTCATATAAGCGAGGTTGCGGCTGTCGCGCGCGACATAATACCATTCGCCCGAATTGAACTGGCTGGCGAAGCTGGGCTTGCCCAGCGTCTGCATCACCGAGGCGCGGTTGTCGACGCCCGGCTGGACCGAATTCACCAGGTCGGCGTCGATGATATAGCCCTGGTGCGAGCGCAGCGAGGTGCAGCCGCCGGCGAGCGCCACAACCGCGATTGCCGCGGTCAGGCCGCCAAACCGACCAACCATCCGGACTGCCTTCACCATTCGATACTCTCCGTGCGCCGACGCCAATCACCCGGCGCATTTGCATCGCGCGCCGTTCGCCTCAATATGCGGGGTGGGCGGACGGCACAAGGCCGCGTCCCGCGAAGGCAGGATTGATGGGTTTTTTCGACAGGTTCAGGGCGAAACGTGACGAAACCGCGGCGCTCTACGCGGCATTGGTGGCGCGCGCGCGCCAGCCGCATTGGTATCTCGACGGCGCGGTCGCCGATACGGTCGACGGCCGGTTCGACATGATCGCGGCGGTGCTGGCGATGGTCATGCTGCGGCTCGAGGCCGATCCCGCCGGAGTCGCCGCGGCGGCGCACCTGTCCGAAGCGTTCGTCGACGACATGGATCCGCAATTGCGCGAGATCGGGATCGGCGACCTGTTGGTCGGCAAGCATGTCGGGCGGATGATGGGGATGCTCGGCGGCCGGCTGGGCGCCTATCGCGATGGCCTCGCGGCAGGCGACCTCAAGCCGGCTTTGGTCCGCAACCTCTATCGCGGCGAGACGCCCGAGCCGGCCGCGCTGGCGCATGTCGAGCGCGAATTGCTGGCGTTGCGCCAGGGCCTGGACGGCATCGCGCTCGATGCCTTGGTCGCGGGTCAGCTCCCGTGACTGTCGAATTCGCGCGGCCGCAGCGCGTCGACACGATCGGCGACGACGCGCGCACGATCGAGATCGACGCCGATGCGCAGGAACGCGCCGCGCTGGCCAAACGGTTCGATCTGATCGGCATCGAGAAGCTGACGAGCAAGTTCACGATTCGCCGCGACGCCGCCGGGATCGTCGCCGAGGGACGTGTCGCGGCGGCAGTGACCCAGGCGTGCAGCATCACCGGCGACCCACTGCCCGCGACGGTCGACGAGCCGGTTGCCCTGCGATTCGTCGCCGAAGAGGATGCCGGCCAGGATGAGGTCGAGCTGGGCGACAGCGATATCGACGTGATTCCCTATGACGGCGGGACGATCGATTTGGGCGAAGTCGCCGCAGAGACGATGGCGCTGGCGCTCGACCCCTTTCCGCGCGGGCCGAATGCCGAAGTGGTGCTCAAGGAAGCGGGCGTGTTGAGCGAGGAGCAGGCCGGTCCGTTTGGCGCGCTCGCGGGGTTGAAAGACAAGCTCGCGAAGAAGTGATCGCGGCATATTCCCCTCCCGCTTGCGGGAGGGGAGAATCGCCCTCGTCGCGCGACGGTCAGTCGGCGTCAGGCCCTAGCCCCGGGTCGAGATCGCGCGGGCGAACGAAAGTCGTGAGCGTGCAGCCGCCCGCCGCGACGTCGGCCCAGCTGTCGGCCTCGCACGTCATCACCGCCAGGCTGGCGGTCGGGAATTTGACCTCAACCTGGTCGCGCCGAGTGTCGCCATCGGGGACCAGCAGGAGGATCAGATCCTCGAGCCCGGGATTGTGCCCCGACAGGAGCAGGCTGTCGGCGATCACCGGCGCGTCGTGGACCAGTTCGAGCAAGGTCGCGGCCGAGGCGAGATAGGCGCGGCGGTCCCAATCGGGGTCGATGCGGCGGCCATAGCCTTGCGACGCCTGTTCGAGCGTCTCGATCACGCGCGTGGCGGGAGAGGCGATGGCATAGTCCCAGCTCAGGCCGATCGCGCGCATATGGCTGCCGACCGTGCGCGCGGCACGTTCGCCCTTGGGATTGAGGCCGCGGTCGAAATCGCGCACGCCGTGATCGTCCCAACTCGATTTGGCGTGCCGGAGCAGGATGAGCGTCTTCATGGCGCCTTCTGGTTCAACGAACAGTTTCGTTCCCTTGCCCGACCTGTGCGACAGAAGAAAGACGCGATCTCACGCGCGCGACCGCCTCATCGAGCGGCACCCGCGCGATCGGCACCCCGGCGGGGAACGCCGAAAGCAATCGGCTTGGCATCGCCGCCGACAGCAAGATGAAGGCGCCACGGTCGTCGGCGCGGCGGATCAGCCGGCCGAATGCCTGGGCGAGCTTGGCGCGGACGATGCGGTCGTCATAAGCGGAGCCGCCGCCCGCCAGCCGCCGCGCGGCGTGGAGCACGGTCGGCTTGGCCCAGGGCACGCCCTCCAGGATCACCTGGCGCAAAGATTCGCCGGGCACATCGACGCCGTCGCGCAACGCGTCGGTGCCGATCAGCGAGGCGCGGCGGTCGTCGCGGAACATGTCGACCAGGGTGCCGGGGTCGATCGGATCGACATGCTGGGCGTAGAGCGGAAGGCCGTCGCGCGCGAGGCGATCGGCGATGCGGGCATGGACGCCGCGCAGCCGGCGGATCGCGGTGAACAGACCGAGTGTGCCGCCGCCCGCCGCTTCGATCAGCCGGGCATAGGCATTGGCCAAAGCCGCGAGGTCGCCGCGTTTGACGTCGGTGACGATCAACACTTCGGCCTGGTTGGGGTAATCGAAAGGGCTCTGCGCCTCGAACAATCCGGCGCCGCGATCGAGATGCGGGACGCCGGCGCGTGCCTCGGCGGTCACCCAGTCGGGATCGCCCGCCTTGAGCGTCGCCGAGGTCACCAGCACGCCGTGCGCCGGCTTGAGCACGGTCGAGGCGAGCGGACGGGTCGGGTCGAGCCAGCGGCGATGCAGGCCGATATCGATCTCGCGCCCCTCGATCCGCTCGACCGCCAGCCAGTCGACGAAATCGGGATCGGCCGGCCCGCCGATCCGCGCGAGCAGCCCGATCCAGGCGCCCACCGTGTCGGTCCGCCAGCCGAGCGAGGCGATCGCGCCCTCGACCCGCGCGCGGGCCTGGCCGTCCATCCAGTCGGGCGCCTCGGCCAGCACTGCCTCCAGCCGTTGGCCGAGCGCCATGAGCGGGCGGAGCAAGGACTCGAGTCCCTGCGCGGCCTCGGCAGCGGCCTCGATCAACGCGCCGTCGGGTTCGGCGAGTTCGGTTTCGAGACCATAGCCGGCATCGCCATCCTGCGCTGCCCGCGCATAGGTCAGTCCGCGTACCGCGGCGAGCAGGCGTTCGACCACGCCGAATGGCTCGCCCTCGGCGACGCGCTGCAACCAGCCGTCGCTGGCGAGCGCGCGCGCGGCCTCGACCGCGTCGAGGATCGCGCGGCCGCCCGCTTCGTCATAGCTGGCGACATCGCTCAGCCGCGCGGCAAGCCCGCGGCGGCGGCCGCGCGAGGTCGATTCGGGGCCGACGATCCAGCGCCTGAGTTCGATCGATTCCTGTCCCGACAAAGCGACCCCGAACATCGAATCGGCGGCGTCGAACAGATGATGGCCTTCGTCGAACACATAGCGGGTCGGGCGGCTGTTCGCTTCGCGTCCGCGCGCGGCGTTGACCATCACCAGCGCGTGGTTGGCGATGACGATATCGGCTTCGGCACTGGCGCGCGCGGCGCGCTCGATGAAGCATTTGCGGTAATGTGGGCAGCCGGCATAGACGCACTCGCCGCGGCGGTCGGTCAGCGCGGTCGATCCGTTGCGGCGGAACAAGGTCGGCAGCCAGCCGGGCAGATCGCCGCCGATCATGTCGCCATCGGCGGTATAGGCCGCCCAGCGCGCGACGAGATGCGCGAGCACCGCCGCTCGGCCGGCGAATCCGCCTTGCAGCGCATCCTCCAGGTTGAGCAGACAGAGGTAATTCTCGCGACCCTTGCGCGTCACCACGCGGCGGCGGCGCTCGACCGGATCGGGGATCAGCCGCGACGTCTCGTGGTTGAGCTGGCGTTGCAGCGCCTTGGTGAAGGTCGAGATCCACACCGGGCCGCCGGCCGCTTCGGACCAGAGCGAGGCGGGGGCGAGATAGCCCAATGTCTTGCCGATTCCGGTGCCTGCCTCGGCCAGCACCATATTGGGATTGTCGCGCAAGATGCGCGGCGCGAAGGCGGCGGCGCACGCCTCGGCAAAGGCGCGCTGGCCGGGGCGCTGCTCGGCGCCGGCGCCGGTCAGATAATCGAGCCGCGCGGCGATGTCGGCGTCGTGCAACGTGACCGGACGCGGCGCCGGCCGCGGCGCTGTCTCGTCCCATTCGGGCAATTTGGTGAACAGCCAGCGTTCGTGCTCGCGCGGCTTGGCGATGCGTTCGGCGACGAGTGGCGACCACGGCCAACGCAGCCGCGCGAGACTCTGCGCGGCGGTCCAGGCGCCTTCGCGCTCGGGCCAGTCGCCCTCGGCGAGCGCCAGCAATGCCGCGGCGGCATCGCGCAGGAACGGCGCGATGCGATCCTCGCTCTCGGGCTCTGTCAGGCCGAGCGCGCGAGCGAACCCGCGCGGCGTGGGAGCGAGGAAGGTGGCAGGTTTGAGGAAGGCGTAGAGTTCGAGCAGATCGAGTCCCGACAGATCGGCATAGCCCAGCCGCTGCCCGATCAGCGGCGCGTTGAGCACAATCATCGGCGTATCGGCCGCCAACCGGATCGCTTCGCCCCGTCCGACCGCGCGGCAGCCGTCGTCATCGGCGATCCACACCCCGGCATGACTGGCGTGGAGGGCAGGATAAGGCGGGATCGGCATCGCGCGACGGTGCGCGATGCAGAACAGATTGGCAACAGTGATTGCGGCGGGCGGGCCGCGGCTCAATAAGCGGCGGGCGGGTTCCGGCACATGCCGGGAATGAGGACGATGTCGAACAGGAGCCAAACGCCTTGGATCAGGAGTAGAGATCCCCAAGTGCTGAAGCTGTACGGCGAGAGGTACATCACACAGAAACCGACCACCCCGATCACCGACTGCAGCACCGCCGAAATGTAGCGTCCGCAATAGATGCGGTGGGCAGCGAGGCCGCCAACGAAGAACCACAAAAGGTAGGCGATCAGCCGCGACTTGGTCCAGCTTCGTCCCGACGTCGGCGTATCCCATGCCAGGGTACGGACATCCTCTGCGCCGTTCGGCCGCTCTTGTGCAACGAAGCCCGTGCGCGGTTCGGCATAGGGATCGCGGCGCGCTACCGCCGGCGCGACCGGGCGCGACATTGGCGCGGGCGCGGCGGCGGCGCTGCCCGCTGGGAAGCCTTTGCGGCCGAACCCCTGAGCCTCCATTCTCTCGCCCTCCAATTTTTCGAAAGCGGAATAGCGGCATCCGCTTAAACCCGCGTAAACGGAGCGCGTTCGGCCCACTCCGTGGCAAGATTGTCGGATACCATCAGCCGATCGCAGCGACCAAAGCGCCCGCGAGGTTGCAAAACCGACCTGCTTCGCGCACTCGGCAGGCATCATGACAGCGGAAATCGAACAGACAGCAAACGCCCTGCGCACAGCGGCGATCGACTCCAAGGCTTGGCCGTATGAGGAAGCGCGCAAATTGCTCAAGCGCTATCCCGACGGTGCACCGGCCAAGGGGCATGTCCTGTTCGAGACCGGTTATGGACCGTCAGGCCTGCCGCATATCGGCACGTTCAACGAAGTGTTGCGCACGACGATGGTGCGCCGCGCGTTCGAGACTCTGTCGGACATCCCGACGCGGCTGATCGCCTTTTCGGATGACATGGACGGCCTGCGCAAGGTGCCGGACAATGTTCCCCACAAGGAGATGCTGGGGCAATATCTCGGCAAGCCACTGACCAAGATCCCCGATCCGTTCGGCACGCATGACAGTTTCGCCGCGCACAACAACGCGATGCTACGCGACTTTCTCGATCGCTACGGCTTCGAGTACGAGTTCGTTTCGTCGACCGACTATTATCTGGGCGGTAAGTTCGACGACGCCCTGCGCAACGTCCTACGCAATTATCAGGCGGTGATGGACATCATGCTGCCGACCCTGCGCGCCGAGCGGCAGGCGACCTATTCGCCGGTGCTGCCGATCAGCAAGAAGTCGGGGATCGTCCTCCAGGTGCCGGTCGAAGTGGTCGATGCCGAGGCCGGGATCGTGCGCTTCGTCGATGAGGGCGAGACGGTCGAGCAGTCGATCCTCTCGGGCGGCGCCAAGCTGCAATGGAAGGTCGACTGGGCGATGCGCTGGGTCGCGCTCGGCGTCGATTACGAGATGGCCGGCAAGGACCTGATCGATTCGGTGATCCAGTCGGGCAAGATCACGCGTGCGCTCGGCGGCCGCCCGCCCGAGGGCTTCAACTACGAGATGTTCCTCGACGAGAAGGGCGAGAAGATCTCGAAGTCGAAGGGCAACGGCCTGTCGATCGACGAGTGGCTGACTTATGGCCCCGACGAGAGCCTGGCTTTCTACATCTATCGCGAGCCCAAGAAGGCGAAGTCGCTCCATCTCGGGCTGATCCCGCGCGCGGTCGACGATTATTGGCAGTTCCGTGCGAACTATGCAGGTCAGCCAGTCGAACAACGGTTGGGCAATCCGGTCCATCATATCCATAACGGCCCGCCGCCGGCGGAGACCTTGCCGGTCACGTTCGGGCTGCTGCTCAACCTGGTCGGGGTGATGGGCGGCGACGCGACCAAGGATCAGGTCTGGGGCTATCTCGGCAACTATGTGGCCGATGCGTCGCCGGAAAAGTATCCGGCGCTCGACCAGCTGATCGGTTATGCGCTGGCCTATGCCCGCGATTTCGTCGCACCGACGCTCCAGCGCCGCGCGCCCGAGGGTGTCGAGATCGATGCGCTCAAGCGGCTCGATGCGGACCTCGCCGCCCTGCCGGCGGGTGCGCCGCCCGAGGATATCCAGAACATCGTCTACGAGATCGGCAAGACCGGCGGATTCGCCGAGCTGCGCGACTGGTTCAAAGCGCTGTACGAGACATTGCTCGGATCGAGCCAGGGACCGCGCATGGGCAGCTTCATCGCGCTCTATGGGGTGGACAATACGCGGAAACTGATCGCCGAGGCATTGGCGCGGTAGGATTACCAAGCTAACCAAAAACCTGCGTCACCCCGGGCTTGTCCCGGGGTCCACCGTGCCGCAAACCAACCGAGTGCGGCGCTTGCTGCACAGTGGATGCCGGCACAAGGCCGGCATGACGGAGTGAAGTGATGGTGGCGAAACGCGAGTCCATCCTCCGGGATTTCCTCAAGGACGAAGCGGCCGGCGGGATCGTGCTGATCGTCGCGGCCGTGCTCGCGATGATCGCCGCCAACTCGCCGCTCGCCGCCGATTATTTCCACCTGCTCCATATCGAAACCGGCCCGGTACTCGCGCCCAAGCTGGGGGCGATGACGGTCCATCTGTGGATCAACGACGCGCTGATGGCGGGGTTCTTCTTCCTCGTCGGGCTCGAGATCAAGCGCGAGCTGGTCGATGGCGAATTGTCGCGGCCCGCCGACCGCACCTTGCCGGTGATCGCCGCCGCGGCCGGGATGATCGCCCCGGCGATCGTCTATCTCGCAGTCGTCGCGGGCGATCCGGCGTTGGTGCGCGGCTGGGCGATTCCGGCGGCGACCGATATCGCCTTCGCGGTCGGGGTGATGGCATTGCTCGGATCCCGCGTGCCGGCGCCGCTCAAGCTGTTCCTGACCACGGTGGCGATCGTCGACGATATGGGCGCGGTGGCGATCATCGCGGTCGCCTATAGCCATGGGCTCGACCTCGTCTCGCTGGTCGGCGCGGCGGTCGTGCTCGGGGTCATGATCGCGATGAACCGCGGCGGGGTGGTGCGCCTGCTGCCTTATATCATCCTGTCCGGCGTGCTGTGGTGGCTGGTGCTGCGCTCGGGCGTGCATGCGACGATCGCCGGCGTGCTGGCGGCGATGACGATCCCTATCCGGACCTCGCCGGGCGCGCCCGACGATGCCGAATCGCCGCTGCATCGGCTCGAACATGCGCTCAGCCCGTGGATCGCGTTCATGGTGGTGCCGCTGTTCGGCTTCGCCAATGCCGGCGTGTCGCTGGGCGGGCAGGGGCTGCATGTGCTCGCCGAGCCGCTGGTCATCGCGGTCGCCGCCGGCCTGTTCGTCGGTAAGCAGACCGGCATGCTCGGCGCGGTCGCGCTCGCGGTGAAGTTCGGCTGGGCGGAGCGGCCGGGCCGGGCGTCATGGACGCAGCTCTATGGCGTGCTGCTGCTCGCCGGGATCGGCTTCACGATGAGCCTGTTCATCGGCGGGCTCGCTTTCGTCGATCCGGTCCTGATCGACCGGGTCAAGGTCGGGGTGCTGATCGGATCGATCCTGTCGGGCCTGGCCGGATTCGTGGTGCTGCGCTGGGTGGCGCGGCCGGCGCGCGAGGCATGATGCGCAACTTCTTCGATCCCCGGCAATTGCTCCACGCGCCGGCGCGCGAACTGCACAATGGCGGCTTCACCGATTACGCCGAGACGCCGTCACGTGCAGAGTCGATCCTGGCCGCGATCGGTGGGGCGGAAGCGCCCGAGGATCGCGGCGAAGGGCCGATCCTGGCGGTGCATGACGGCGACTATGTCGCCTTCCTCAAATCGGCGGCGGCGCGGTGGGCGGAGGCGGGGCGGCCAGGCGATGTCGTCGGCTATGTCTGGCCGGTGGTTGGCCGCCGGCCGCTCCGGCTCGACCGGATCGACGCGTTGATCGGGCAGTACAGTTTCGACGCCTCGACCCCGATCACCCCGCGCACCTGGGATAGCGCTTATTGGAGCGTGCAATCGGCGCTCGCCGCGACGCAGGCGGTGCTCGACGGCGATCGGGCCGCTTTCGCCTTGTGCCGGCCGCCCGGCCATCATGCCGGGGCGGATTATTATGGCGGCTATTGCCACCTCAACGCGGCGGCGATCGCGGCGCAGGCCGCGCGCGATGCCGGCAAGCGGCGGGTGGCGATCCTCGATATCGACTATCATCACGGTAACGGCACCCAGGACATCTTCTGGTCGCGCGGCGACGTCTTCTATGCCTCGCTCCACGCCGATCCGGCGACCGATTATCCCTTTTACTGGGGGCATGAAGACGAGGTCGGCGAGGGGGAAGGGCATGGCGTCACGCTCAATCTGCCCTTGCCGCAGGGGACGACGCTCGATGCCTTTCGCGGCGCGCAGGCCCGCGCCTTGCAGGCGATCGCCGATTTCGGCGCCGAACTGCTGGTGGTGAGCTTCGGAGCCGACACCTATGTCGGCGATCCCATCTCCGCCTTCCGGATCGAGACGCCCGATTATGCCCTGCTCGCCGCCGATATCGCCGCCGCGGGACTGCCGACCGTGATCGTGATGGAAGGCGGCTATGCGGTCGACGCGCTCGGCGCGAATGTCGCGAGCCTGTTGAGCGGCTTCTGAAATGCCGCTGGCCAAGGGCAGCGCCGATTATCGCCGGCTGACGCTGGCGATGCTGTTCGCCGGATTCTCGACCTTTTCGTTGCTCTATTCGGCGCAACCGCTGCTGCCGTTGTTCGCGCATGATTTCCACCTGAGCGCGGAAAGCGCGAGCCTGGCGATCGGGCTTGCCACCGGGCCGCTGGCGATCGGCATCCTGGTCGCGGGAGCCTTGTCCGACCGTTGGGGGCGGCGGCCGATGATGGTCGCGGCGATGTTCCTGGCCGGCGGGTTCAGCCTGGCGACGGCCGCGGCGCCGGGCTGGCCGGCATTGCTCGCCTTGCGCTTCCTGACCGGGGTGGCGCTGGCCGGGGTGCCGGCGGTGGCGATGGCCTATGTGAGCGAGGAGGTCGATCACGCCTCGGTCGGATCGGCGATGGGGCTCTATATCGGCGGCAGCGCGATCGGCGGGATGGCGGGCCGGCTCGGCGTGAGCCTGTTGACCGACATTGCGGGCTGGCGCGGCGCGGTGGCATTGGTCGGGGTAGCGGGTATCGCGATGGCCGAGGCATTCCGCCGGCTCGCACCCGAATCGCGGCATTTCGTCCGTTCGGCACCGCCATTGGGCGAGGTGGCGCGCGGCTTCCTCGATCTGTTTCGCGATCGTGCGATGCCGCTGCTGTTCCTCGAGGCGTTCGTGCTGATGGGCGTGTTCGTCAGCATCTACAATTATGCCGGGTTCCGGTTGATGGCGCCGCCTTATTCGCTGGGCCACGCCGCGGTCGGCGCGATCTTCCTGCTCTATCTGCTCGGCTCGTGGAGCTCGGCCTGGTTCGGCGGCGTCGCCGGGCGCCTGGGGCGCCGGCGCGTTTTCTGGATACCGGTCGTGTTGCTGATCGCCGGTGTGGCGCTGACCGCGGCCCGGCCGCTCGCTTTGGTCGTAGCTGGGATCGGTGTCGTGACGGTCGGCTTCTTCGGTGCGCACTCGATCGCCAGCGCCTGGGTCGGGCGTCGCGCACTCGCGCAACGCGGGCAGGCAGCGGCGCTCTATCTGTTCTTCTATTATGCCGGGTCGAGCGTGCTGGGATCGCTGTGCGGGATCGCCTGGACGCATGCGGGCTGGCCCGGAGTGGCGTGGTTCTGCGGCGCGCTTGGCGCGATCGCGTTGATCCTGGGGCTGATCCTCAGGACGATCCCGCCGCTGCCGCAGAACGAGGTGACGCCGCCCAAACCACTCGGTACCGACTGAAATAATTTCGTCACAAGCGGGAACCCGGCGCGACACCGAGCGTTATTACCTAGCTTGAACGAAAGAGAGAGCATTTCGACGATCAGACGCTTCACGCGTAGGATCGTCTTAGGGAGCCCCGCCGCACTATGTGCGACGGGGCTTACTGCTTTTGGGGCCTACCCGATCTGCGATCGCGCAGTCGGTCGTCGCTCACCCGCACTTCCCTCAAACGGGCAACGACGCGGGAGCAAGTCCCGCGTCGTCGGTCGGCGCCCMGGCGCCGCCGGCCGGTCGAATTGTCGCGAGCGGGCTGCGCCGCTCGCGCCGGTACGCAGCTGACGCTGCTCCCTACAATTTCGACGTCAGCTCCGGCACGATCTTGAACAGATCGCCAACCAGGCCGATGTCCGCGACCTGGAAGATCGGCGCGTCCTCGTCCTTGTTGATCGCGATGATCGTCTTCGAATCCTTCATGCCTGCCAGATGCTGGATCGCGCCCGAAATGCCGATCGCGACATAGACTTCGGGAGCGACGATCTTGCCGGTCTGGCCGACCTGATAGTCGTTGGGGACATAGCCCGCATCGACCGCGGCGCGCGACGCGCCGACCGCGGCGCCGAGCTTGTCGGCGAGCGGCTCGATCACCGCATGGAAATTCTCGCTCGAGGCGAGCGCGCGGCCGCCCGAGACGATGACCTTGGCGCTGGTCAGTTCGGGGCGTTCGAGCTTGGCGATTTCCGACCCGACATAGGTCGACACCGATTGCTCCAGCCCGGCGCCGTCGGTCGACACGATTTTGGCAGAACCGCCCTCGGGCGCGGCCTTCTCGAACGCGGTGCCGCGCACGGTGATGACCAGCTTCTTGTCGCTGGTCTGCACCGTGGCGATCGCGTTGCCGGCATAGATCGGGCGCGTGAAGGTATCATCGCTTTCGACCGACAGGATGTCGCTGATCTGCATGACGTCGAGCAGCGCGGCGACGCGCGGCGCGATGTTCTTGCCGTTCGACGTCGCGGGCGCGAGGAACGCGTCGTGATCGGCCATCAATTTGACGATCAGCGGCGCGACCGTTTCGGCCAGCGGATGTTCGAGCGCGGCATTGTCGGCGGTCAGCACATTGCTGACCCCGGCGATCTTGGCGGCCTCGGCGGCGACGGCGTCGATGCCCGATCCGGCGACCAGCAGATCGACGTCGCCGAGCTTGGCGGCGGCGGTGACCACGGCGAGCGTGGCGTCCTTGACGGTCTTGCCGTCATGTTCGACCCAGACGAGCGTCTTCATTTGGCGACTCCCAGAGCCTTGAGTTTGGCCACCAGCTCATCGACATCGGCGACCTTGACGCCGGCGGTGCGCTTGGGCGGTTCGACGACCTTGAGCGTGGTCAGCCGCGGGGCGACGTCGACGCCGTAATCGGCAGGCGTCTTCTGATCGAGCGGCTTCGACTTGGCCTTCATGATGTTGGGCAGCGAGGCGTAGCGCGGCTCGTTGAGGCGAAGATCGGTGGTGATGATCGCCGGCAGCGAGAGCTTCTCGGTCTCCGACCCACCATCGACTTCGCGCGTCACGGTGACGCTGTCGCTGGTCAGTTCGACCTTGGAAGCAAAAGTGGCCTGGCCGACGCCGAGCAGGCCCGCCAGCATCTGACCGGTCTGGTTGTTGTCGTCGTCGATCGCCTGCTTGCCGAGGATGACCAGGTCGGGCTTCTCCGCCTCGACGATCGCCTTCAAGAGCTTGGCCACGCCAAGCGGCTCGATCTTCTCGTCGCTGACCACCAGGATCGCGCGGTCGGCGCCCATCGCGAGCGCGGTGCGCAAGGTTTCCTGCGATTTCTGCTCGCCGATCGACACGGCGACGATCTCGGTCACGCCCTTGTCTTTCAGGCGGATCGCTTCCTCGACCGCGATCTCGTCGAACGGGTTCATCGACATCTTGACGTTGGCCAAATCGACCCCCGTCCCGTCCGCCTTCACGCGGGGCTTGACGTTATAGTCAAGCACGCGCTTGACCGGCACCAAGACTTTCATTCCATCCACTCCTGTGGTCCCAACTCCTTCCCGGGGAGGAGAGGAGGAGGTTAGAAACTCTATCACCTTCTCCCTTTATGGGAGAAGGATACCGCAGCTTGGCGGCGCAGCCGCCTAGCGGAGGTTGGATGAGGGTGAGCGATTGCCTGGGCAATCGCGCGCTCGCAAGTGCGAGCGCTTACCCCTCTCCCAGCTCCGACTAGGGCCGCGCAAGAGCGCGACCCAAGTCTGCGCAACCCTCTCCCACAAGGGGAGAGGGAAAAGGCCGTCAAGCCGCCTTCTTAACCTCAGCCACGATCTTCTGTGCCGCGTCGCCGAGATCGTTGGCAGGAACGATCGCCAGGCCGGAATTGGCCAGGATGTCCTTGCCCTGCTGGACGTTGGTGCCTTCGAGGCGAACGACCAAAGGCACGCTCAGATTCACTTCCTTCGCCGCGGCGACGATGCCCTCGGCGATGATGTCGCACTTCATGATGCCGCCGAAGATGTTGACCAGGATGCCCTTCACGTTCGGGTCGGCAAGGATGATCTTGAACGCCGCGGTGACCTTTTCCTTGTTGGCGCCGCCGCCGACGTCGAGGAAATTGGCCGGGAACATGCCGTTCAATTTGATGATGTCCATCGTCGCCATGGCGAGGCCGGCGCCGTTGACCATGCAGCCGATATCGCCGTCGAGCTTGATGTACGCGAGGTCGTATTTCGACGCTTCGAGCTCGGCCGGATCCTCTTCGGTCTCGTCGCGCAGCGCGAGCAGGTCCTTGTGGCGGAACAGTGCGTTCGAATCGAAGCCGACCTTGGCGTCGAGCACCATCAGCTTGCCGTCATCCGTGACGGCGAGCGGATTGATCTCGATCTGGCTGGCGTCGGTGCCGAGGAACGTGTCGTAGAGCTTGCCGGCGACCGAAGCGGCCTGCTTGGCGAGATCGCCGGTCAGGCCGAGCGCGGCAGCGACGGCGCGGCCGTGATGCGGCATGAAGCCGGTCGCGGGGTCGACGTCGAACGTGTGGATCTTCTCGGGCGTGTCGTGCGCGACGGTCTCGATGTCCATGCCGCCTTCGGTCGAGACGACGAACGCGACGCGGCCGGTGACGCGATCGACCAACGCCGCGAGGTAGAATTCCTTGGCGATGTCGACGCCGTCGGTGACGTAGAGGCGGTTGACCTGCTTGCCATGCTCGCCGGTCTGGACGGTGACGAGCGTGTTGCCGAGCATGTCGGCAGCGGCGGCGCGGACGTCATCGAGCGTCTTGGCGAGGCGGACGCCGCCCTTGGCGTCGGGGCCGAGTTCCTTGAACTTGCCCTTGCCGCGGCCGCCAGCATGGATCTGGGCCTTCACGACATAAAGCGGCCCGGGCAGCTTCTTGGCGGCATCGACCGCTTCGTCGACGGTCATCGCGGCATAGCCGGCGGGCACGGGCACGCCGAATTTCGCGAGCAGTTCCTTGGCCTGGTATTCGTGGATGTTCATGAAGGGCCTTCTCTCGGTTTTCGAAGAAAGGGAATGGGGAGGCCTTAAGCACAGGCCGCGGGATGAATCTACCCCTTGAGCAGTGACGCGCGGATAGTGCCAAATGACAGCTGTGCGAAGCTGTCCAACAATGGCATGCAGTAGACTTTGGGGATGAAACATCGGTCGATCCCGTCACCGTCCATCGGACAAGCAAATGGCCGCCGGGTACCGATGCCCGGCGGCCATTTTGTCGGCTGGATGAGCGGCGCTAGATGTGGACTGCTGCATCCCTCACGCCGTTCTGCAGCGCGGTCTTCAATGTAGCCTTGTCTCGGAAGGCATTAGTGAAGGCTTCTGGCGAGAGACCAGTATGACCAAACTGGTCGATGCACCCGGCACCTCCGCCACAGCCGCCGCCGCAGCCATCGCCCATAGCAACCTCGCTGCCGGGCTTTATTCCTTTCAGAAACGAAGACAGCCGGCCGATCGGTACTTCGCGCAGCACAGCGGCTGCCACCTTGGCATTGTCAGACATTGAAGGTCTCCTTGGGTTGCCCCGGCTCCATGTCGGGGTGGCTGGACACATGGCGGCCGATTCCCATCAGACATTCCTCCGCCATTGCCTCAAAGATCGGACCTAGCGCGCGCCGGCCGAATGACCCGGTGACGATCGCGTCGCCCGCGATGCAGCCGCTGGCAAGCGGCGCATACCAGTCGTCGCTACCCGTGCCGCCATCTCCGAACTCTTCGAAATACCGCGAAAACAGACGACGGCTGTCGTCAGTCGGGAAGCTGTCGGTTAGGATGTTGCCGAGACGAAACCGGTCATCGCCGATGAACATGAAACAGGGGAAGACCGACCCATCGGCGGCGATCGACAATTGGTTGAAGAAGGCGGGGCAGTAGGTGGCGGATGGCCGGCGCGCATCTACCTGTTCGAGAATGCGGACAGCAAACTCGAGCATCGGACCGGCCCCGGCGAACATGTTGTCGACCGTCAAGCGAGCAGCGGCTCGATATTGCGGGACGAGATCGCGCATCGCGACTGCCCATTGTTGCCAATCGCCGTGATTGTCGAAGATGCCCGATGCTAGGTCCGTCGCCTGCTTGGCCTCATCCGGCAAGAATGCCGGCGCGATGTGGATGACCCGATCTTCGGTTTCGCGGGCGAAAAAACCCATCAGATCGACGACGCTGATCCCGGCATCGATATGCGCCCGGCTGAACGTGCATTCGAACTCGAAGTCGATGCCTGCCGCGGCAAAAGCGGCAATCGACCGGCGCAGCAGCGCGGAACTGGGCTTGCCACTGGCGGTGGGACGCATGCGGTCATGTACTGCGTCCGGACCGTCCCAACTGATCGTCAGCGCGACCCCCCAGCGCTTCAGCGCGGCGATCACGCGTGGGCCGCTTAAGGTGCCGTTCGTCGTCGCGACAAACCGGGGCATCTTTGCCAGTCGGCCGTCCGACGTCGCGGCTTCAAATGCCTCGCCGATCGCATCGAAGGCGCCGATGTTCATTAGGGGTTCGCCGCCGAACAGATGAACGGTTTCGATTCTCCCGTACATCGACACCACGCGGTCTATGATCGCGCGCGCGGGACTGTCGGCCATCAGCGATTTGGCGGCGTGGTATAGCCCGTGGTCAGCGTAACAATAACTGCAGGCGAGGTTGCAGGCATTGCTGATATTGATGGTCAACCGGCCGAGGCGCGGGCGGTCGGCTAATGGACTTTCCGCGCCGAACAGAAGCGGTCGTATGGCGGGACGCCTGTCCAGAACAGGTCCTTCCGCCGTGTCGGACGTCGAGTACGCGTCGCTCGGGTCCTCACGAAACGCAATCGGGTCGTCGGTAATAGACAGGGCGAGTGTTTGGAGATTCAGGCGAGCATAGATGTCGTTTTCACTAAGTGTTACGAGATTACGACTGTGTTCGCGCTTAATCATCATGACCTCCTTCAAGATCATTCAAAATATATTGCGCGACTCGATTGCTGATTTTGTCGAATGGAAGCACGTCCAACTGGCACGAGTCAACGAAATTTCTGAGGTAGTCCGATGTCAATTTAGTTCATATCGGTTGTAATTATATTTTATTCGCGATAGGCTGTGGCCTGCGGCGGTCAGGAAAAATTTGCGTATGCATCGCCTCGCACTATTGGCTAGAGGCCGCTCATGACGGGCTGGTTAGCTCTTCCGCTGTTCCTCGCCACCGTGATCGCGATGGAGGGGTTCGCCTATGTGATGCATCGCTGGGTGATGCATGGCCCCGGCTGGTTCCTCCATGCGAGCCATCACCGGCCACGGACCGGCCGATGGGAACTCAACGATCTCTACGCGGTGATCTTCGCGGTGCCGTCGATCCTGTTGCTGCTCGGCGGCGTCGATCTCGGCTGGTGGTGGGGATGCACCTGGATCGGCGCGGGAATCGCGGCGTACGGCGCGATCTATTTCGGGTTTCACGACGTCATCGTCCATCGCCGGGTCGCGACGCGCTATCTGCCGCGATCGGCCTATATGAAGCGGATCATCCAGGCGCATCGGCTGCACCATGTGGTCGAAACGAAGCGCGGCACGGTCAGCTTCGGCTTCCTATGGGCGCCGCCCCCCGAGACGCTCAAGGCCGAGCTCAACCGCCGCGGCAACGCCGGGATTCGCGCGCCGTCCGGCGATCTCGCTCGATAGATATCGGTATAGATGCGCGGTGATCCTCGACTGGCATTTTTATGCGCTGGCGATCCCGGCGGTGCTGATGCTCGGTCTGTCCAAGGGCGGGTTCGCGGGACTCGGTGCGCTGTCGCTGCCGATGCTCGCCTTCGTCATCTCGCCGGTCCAGGCGGCGGCGATCCTGTTGCCGATCCTGATCGTCCAGGATGTGGTCGGAGTCTGGGCGTTTCGTCGCACGGTCGACTGGCGATTGCTCGGCTGGATGATGCCGGGGGCGATTCTCGGGATCGTGCTCGGCTATCTGTTCGCCGCGCGCTTGTCGGAAAGCGCGGTGCTCGGCGCGGTCGGTGCGATCTCTTTGCTGTTCGGCGTCTATCGGCTCTGGGCGGATCGCAACGGCCCGCCGCAGATGGCCAAGGGACTTCCCGAGTGGCTCGGCATGCTGTTCGGAATCGCCTCGGGCTTCACCAGCCAGATCGCGCATGCCGGCCAGCCGCCGTTCCAGGTCTGGGTGTTGCCGCGCCGCCTGTCGCGCGACACGCTGGTCGGGACGACCGCGATCTTCTTCGCCGCGGTCAATTGGATCAAAGTGCCGGCCTATGTCGCGCTCGGCCAGTTCACCCACGCCAATCTGCTGACCGCCGCCGCGCTCCTGCCGGTGGCGATCGCCTCGACTGTCGCCGGCGTCTGGCTGGTGCGGCGCGTTTCCGCCGAGCGCTTTTATGTCGCGATCTACCTGCTGATGGTGCTGGTCGGCGCGAAATTGCTGTGGGATGCCTTCGCCTGACGGCCCATCGGTCCGGATCGGCCGGGTCTTTGCCAAATGTTAAGCGCGGCTAAGCATAATGTGCGTCATGGACACGCATTCGTTCGGATCCGATCGAGCGACTGACGGTGACGACGATCATCGCCATCAGCAGCGCGTGCCGATCGTCATGCGGGCGCGATTGCGCGACCGGCATTCCAACAAATATGATGTCCGCCTGCTCGATCTGTCGGTCACGGGTTTCCGCGCGGAGGCGGATTATTCGCTCGATGCCGGGCAGATCGTCTGGCTGGCGATTCCCGGTATGGAGGGGCTGGAAGCGACGATCGCCTGGCGCCACGACCTCGAGATCGGCTGCAGTTTCCGCCAGCCGCTCTATCCGCCGGTGCTCGATCACATCGTCAAGACGTTAGGGCATTAGGGCTTTTTCGTGCTCCAGCGCGTCGATAGCCGGCCTCTCGCCGCGGCAAAGCCGCGTCGGACGGCGCCCTTGGCGCCGCCGGCCGGGCCAGCGTCTCTCCCGGAATAGCGGCTGCTATTCCGGGGGCCGCTTGGCCTAATCAAACAGGCTCGACACCGAACTCTCGTCCGCAATCCGCCGGATCGCTTCGGCGAGCAGCGGCGCGATGGTCAAATGGCGGACCTTGTTCGCCGCGGCGATCGTGTCGTGATTGCCGATCGAATCGGTGATGACCAGTTCCTCGAGCACCGATCCCTCGACCCGCGCGATCGCGCCGCCCGACAGCACGCCATGCGTGACATAGGCGACGACGCCCTCGGCACCTGCTTCCTTCAGCGCGGCGGCGGCGTTGCAGAGGGTGCCGGCCGAATCGACGATGTCATCGATCAGGATGCAGAAGCGCCCTTCGACGTCACCGATGATGTTCATCACTTCGGATTCGCCGGCGCGCTCGCGGCGCTTGTCGACGATCGCCAGCGGCGCGTTGTCGAGTCGCTTGGCCAGCGCACGGGCGCGCACCACGCCGCCGACGTCGGGTGACACGACCATCAGATTCTTGCCCGAATGGCGCGCCAATATGTCGGTCGACATCACCGGCGCCGCAAACAGATTGTCGGTCGGGATGTCGAAGAATCCCTGGATTTGCCCGGCATGGAGGTCGACCGACAGCACGCGGTTGGCGCCGGCGACGGTAATCAGATTGGCGACCAATTTGGCCGAGATCGGGGTGCGCGGGCCGGGCTTTCGATCCTGGCGGGCATAGCCGAAATAGGGCAGCACGGCAGTAATCCGCTTGGCCGATGCACGTCGCAGCGCATCGATGCAGATCAGCAATTCCATGAGGTTGTCATTGGCCGGGAACGATGTCGACTGCAGCACGAAGACGTCCTCGCCACGGACATTCTCGTTGATCTCAACGAATATTTCTTCGTCAGCAAACCGTCGGACGAGCGCATCGGTCAGTGGCAGTTCGAGATAGCCGGCAATCGCCTTGGCCAGCGGCAGGTTCGAATTGCCGGTCATCAACTTCATTTGTGCTCGCCCTTTTGAGGTTTGCGCGCCTCCTTAGAAGGGAGTCTGCAGCCGGTCCAGCACCCCGCGTTCGGTGATGTATCCCGTGACCAGCCGCGCGGGGGTGACGTCGAAGCCGGGGTTATAGGCATCGGATTGGGTCAAGCGCACCGTTTCCAGCCCGTGATCGGTCGCGCCGGTGATCTCGGTCAGCTCGGCGGGCGAACGTTCCTCGATGGGAATCGCATCGCCGCTGGGGGTCGCGGCGTCGAAGGTGGTGTAGGGGAGCGCGACATAGAAAGGCACGCCAGTGTCGTGCGCGGCGAGCGCCTTCAGATAGGTGCCGATCTTGTTGCAGACGTCGCCATTGGCGGTAACGCGGTCGGTGCCGACGATCACCGCGTCGACCTGGCCGCGCGCCATCAGCAAGCCGCCAGCATTGTCGGCGATCAAGGTATGCGGGACGCCATGGTTGCGCAGCTCGAACGCCGTCAGCAATGCGCCCTGGTTGCGCGGCCGCGTCTCGTCGACCCAGACGTGCAAGGGTAATCCGGCATCGTGCGCGAGATAGATCGGCGCGGTCGCGGTGCCGTAATCGACCGTCGCCAGCCAGCCGGCATTGCAATGCGTCAGGATGTTGAGCGGGCGATCGGGGTTCCTGGCGTGGAGGTCGCGCAGCAACGCCAGGCCATGCTCGCCGATCGAGCGGCACAAACGCTCGTCCTCGTCGACGATCGCCTGGGCGCGCGCGAAAGCGGCGGCGGCGCGATCGGCTACCGGCAACGCGCGTACCGCGGCGACGATCTGGTCGAGCGCCCATTTGAGGTTGATCGCGGTCGGGCGCGTCTCGTGCAGGCGTGCGTATGCGGCATCGATCGCGTCATCGCCGGGATCGGCGGCGATCGCCATTGCCAGGCCATAACCCCCGACCGCGCCGATCATCGGCGCGCCGCGCGTCCACATGTCGCGAATCGCCACCGCCGCGTCGTCCTCGGCCCTGAGCTCGACCCAGCGCACTTCCCAGGGGAGCTGGCGCTGGTCGAGGATGCGCGCGCCCTTGCCATCGGCGGTCGGCATGATCGAGCGCGTGCGTTCGCCGTCCAGGATCATGGCAGTATCTCGGCAAAGCCGGCCACATCGCCCTGGCCGGTGTCGCGGTCGATCAGCAGCGCGCGCAGGCCGGCCGATTGCGCCGCATCGGTCTCGGCGGCGACGTCGGACACGAACAGGATGTCGGCAGGGTCGAGACTCAGCGCGGCGGCGATCTTCGAATAGGATTCAGCTTCGCGCTTGGGGCCCGTATTCGTGTCGAAATAGCCCGAGAGATAGCCGGTCAGGTCGCCTGCCTCGCTATGCCCGAAGATCAGCTTCTGCGCCTCGATCGATCCCGAGGAATAGATGCAGACCTTGATCCCCGCTTCGGTCCAGCGTTTCAGCGCCTCTGGCGTGTCGGGATAGACATGCGCCTTGAGCTCGCCGGCTTCATATCCTTCGCGCCAGATGCGGCCTTGGATATGTTTGAGCGCGGTCTCCTTGGCATCGACATCCATCCAGGCGAGCAATGTCGCGACCGGATCGCCCGGCGGCATCGCGGAGATAACCGGCGCGAGCTCCTCGCGATGAATTGGCACCCAGCCAGGAATGCGCGTGCGGGCATAAGGGAACAAGACGTCCGCCACATAGGCGATGCTGGTGGTCGTCCCCTCGATATCGAGCAGGATCACCTTGGGCGGCGTATCGGTCATTGCGGTCTCAGGAGGATCGGTTGGTCTTCGGCTCGCCGGCACCGCCATTGTGCCGCGGGAAGCGGTCGGCGATCGCGTCACCGGTGAATTTCGCCACCCAGCCGTCGGGATTCTCGAACAGACGGATCACGGTGAAGCTTGGCTCGGGGCCCATGTCGAACCAATGGCGCATGCCGGCCGGAACCGAGATCAGATCGCCGGCGGTGCACAAGACGGCGTGGATGCGGTCGTCGTCGGTGCGCAGCGTGAACAGCCCTTCGCCGGCGACGAAGAAGCGAACCTCGTCCTCCGAATGGCGATGCTCGGACAGGAATTTCGCGCGCATCGCGGCGCGATCGGGATGATCGGGCGTCACGCCGATGATGTCGACCGACTGATAGCCTTGCTCGGCCTTCAGTTTGTCGATCTCAGGCGCGTAGGCGGTAAGCACGGCGTCGGTGTCGGCGCCGGCGGTGTCGCGCAACGGCCAGCGCTCGTAGCGTACGCCGATCCGCTTCAGCGCATCGCCGATCCATTTGGGGTCGCTGGTGTCGAGCACCGGAGTATCGCCGTCATCGGCAGTAAAGACGCGAAGGCGAGTCATGACGCGCTCTCCCTGAAACTGCGTTCCGCCAGTTCGGCGGCGATCAGCCATTCGACGGCTTCGAGCACGCGCTCGGCTTCGTCAAGGTCCTTGCCCCAGGCATAAAGGCCGTGGTCGCGAATCAGATAAGCGGGCGCCGCGCCGGGCCGTGCCAAGGCCGGGGCGATTGCTGCTTCGATGACCGTCATGTCCTGGCTGTTGTCGACGATCGGCAGCGCGATTTCGGTGTCGTGCGTGGTCTGGCCGGGAAACACCTTGAGCAATTCGTGGCCGACGAAGTTCCAGGCCTTGAGGTCGCGAAAGGCGCGGGTCAGGCCGACCGCTTGCGGCGAATGACCATGCAGGACGGCGCCCGCCGCCGGAAACTGGCGATAGATCGACAGATGGAGATGCGTTTCGGCCGATGGCCTGCCCGATCCGACGACATGGCCGTCAGCATCGAGGCGCAGCACGCCGTCCTCGGTCAGGCGCCCCTTGTGCCAGCCCGACGCGGTCACCGCGAAGCCGTCGTCGAGCCGGACCGAATAATTGCCTGCCGTTGCCGGCGCCCAGCCGCGCGCGTCGAGGCGGCGGCCCACCGCGATGATTCCGGCCCGTGCGGCGTCGAAACTGGTCGTCGTCATGCCGGCCACTTACGGCGAGTCACGCCGGCGCGCCAGCGCGCCGTGGCTCAGGCAAAAAATCGGGCGCCGCTCCGGATAGAGCCGCGCCCTTAGGGGAGGAAAGTGTCATCGGCCGACCACGCTGCCGCTCGGAGCAGTCGGCGAAATCGAAATGGTAACCGGTGTCAGATTGAAGCGCAAGCAGGTAAGGCACTTGCCAAGCGCAACATGATACGGGCAGCACCCCGTTCCAGGTCGAGACGGGACTGACCTGATGCAGTATCGATCGATTGCGATCGCACAAATCTCTGCTTCTTTGAGACGCCGATGCTTCGAGTGATCGGACCGCAACGGCCGGGAAAACATCATTGATACCGGTGTCATAAGTTTCTATCGATCGGATGCCCGCAAGGGCTTGGGAGAGTCGGCCGCCAACGAGCGTCCAGATGCGAAAGAGAGCAGGCATGGCGAGCAACAAGCGGGTGGCATTGCTGGCGGCGGTTGCTGCCGCGGCGATGATCGGGTCGGGCGCGAATGCACAGGAAGCGCCGCCCAAGCTGCTGTTCCACGTATCCGCCGACAAGACGCTGGCCGCGGACACCGCAAGCGGCGAGGCCGTGCCCAATTTCCAGTCGAAGGTCGCGATCGTCCCCACCGGCAAATCGGGCGGCGCGATCGAGTGGCAGGATGACGGCTATGTGGCGTGGAAAGCACCGGGCAATATCTATGCGCGGCGCGGTACGCTTTCCTTCTTCTGGCGCTCGCGCACTCCCGTCGGCGAAGCGCCGTTCGTGCTGTTCCGCGTGGGATATGCCGACCACACCAGCTGGGACATGGCGTTCCTCCGGATCGACTGGAACGGCCACGGTTTCGACGCCTTCGTCACCGACAACAACCTCGCCCGAGAACGCGTGTCGTTCCGTATGGATACTTTGCCCAGCCCGACCGACTGGCATCATATCGCCTTTGCCTGGGACGAGGCGGTCGGCGTGCGTCTGTTCGTCGACGGCAAGGAAGTCGCGCGCAAGGACCAGAAAGCGGTGCTCGACAGCGGGCTCGATCAGTTCGGCCTGGCCGGGCGGATCATCTCGCCGCATCAGGTGCAGAGCCGCTACAACTTCATGCGCGGCAGCGATGTCGACGAGATCCGGATCTACGACCGGATGCTCGATGGCGGCGCGGTCGCCGCGCTCGCCAGCAACAACGCGCCCGCCGACGACAAACCGGTCGCCAGCGACGAGCGCACCGCGTTCCTCCATCGCTATGGCCTCGACGGCGCCTCGCCGCCGCTGCTGACCGCCGACAAGACCAGCATCCGCAAGGTCGAGTTCGCCGATGCCAAGGATCTCAAGGAATGGATGTGGAAAGGCGTCGACGGCATCGCCGAGACGACCTGGCCGGGGGTCTATAACCGTTCGCGCCTGCCCGGGCGGGACGACTATTTCGAGCTGCCCGATTGGAACGTCTATGTCGAAGGCGGCAAGAGCTACGAGCTGACCGTCCCCACCAACGAGACGGTCAACCGCGTCGAGATCCGCGGCGCGGCCTATGGCGCGCTCGATTACTCGGCAGACGGCAGCAACTATGTCTCGCTGGCGAAGCGGCCGCAGGGTGTCGAGAAAACGATCACCAGCTTTGGCGACAAGGCCGGCGGCAAATTGCGCTTCACCAACATTGCCCAGGAAACGCCGATCCAGGAAATCTGGGCCTATGACGTCAAGCAAGGCGCCGAGCCCAAGGGCACGTTCAAGCTCAGTTACGTGGTCGATTCGAAGACCGCTCCGGCCTTCGCCAACCTCACGCCGCTGACCAAATATATTGCCGGCCGCTTTCCCGCCGACGAGCGCGCCACCGTGGTGGCGCTGCCGGCCAGCGCGGGACACGCCGCGCCGGGCGCGGGCAGTGCTACCGAAGTCGGCAATGCCGAGCGCGGGCGCAACGAGGCGCCGATCGTCCATATCCTGATCCCGTCGGATTTCGGTGACGCCTTCCCCGGCAAGCCGCTGGCGCGCGCGTGGAACTACACCTGGGCCAACGCCCATGATGGGCTCGACGGCATCGCGCTCGACATCCCGGCGCTCAAGGTCGCGGCGAACAAGGACGGAATGATCCCGCTCAACATCCGGATCAAGGACCCGATCTGGCCCGACCGCGATCTGATCGACGTGACGATATCGGTGAAGCCGGGCCAGGCGCGGACCTTGTGGCTCGACCTGCGCGACCGCCTCCTGACCAACGATCCCTTCTACATCACCGTCGCCAGCGCCTCGCGCGATTTCGGCGCGGACTCGCTCGACGGGATGAACGTGCGGCTGGTGTTCAAGGATCGCGACGAAGCGAAGAAGGAGCATATCGAGGATCGCTTCAATCAGGTGAAGGACAATTGGGGCTTCCTGGTCGAGGAGCACACCGCCTCGGGCCGCGAAGGTCTGTTCCGGCGGCTCAAGGGCGACATCACCGACCTGCTCCGCGTCGATCCCGACAATCTCGAAGGGCGGCGCTACTGGGCCGATATCAGCTATGGCGCGACGGGCATGCCGCCCTTCACCCAGCCGACGCCGCCGGCCGGCGTGCCGCTCTGGGCATTCCGCCAGCTCGAGGATCTCAAGCTCACGCGCCAGTTCGTCGATTGGTGGATCGACAACCGCCAGGTGCCGTATGGCGATTTCGGCGGCGGCATTTCGGACGATGTCGACTTGCTCGGGCAATGGCCCGGCCTCGCGCTGATGGGAGTCGATCCCGACAAGATCAATGCCTCGCTCCGCGCACTGTCCGACTCGGTCTACACCAACGGCATGCGGGTCAACGGGCTCGGCTATATCACGACCGACGAGCTCCATGCTTATGAGGAAGGGCTCAATTCGGACGCCGAGCGGCTCTATCTCAATTGGGGTGAGCCGAAGGCGGTCGAGCGGTTGATGGCGACGGCCAAGGCGCTGACCGGCATCATCCTCAAGAACCCCGCCGGCCACATGCACTTCGCCAGCAACTGGTATGGCGGGCGCAAAATCTATCGCGAAGGGCCGTGGGAATGGCAAAAGCCGTACAGCTTCACCGTCCTGCACGCGCCGATCCTGATGGGCGTGTACAATGCCAATCCCATCGCCACTGGCCTGGTGACGGGCGTGGTCGATGGTTGGATGGCGCACGGCAAGAAGGGGCCCGACGGCAATTGGACCTATCCCAACGAGATCAATTGGCGCACCGATGCCGAGCGCGCCGGCGACGGTGGCGGCGTAGGGACGCCCTACCAGTCGGTCTGGGCCGCCTATCGCTTCACCGGTGACGATAAATATCTGACGCCGATCCTCAGCCGTACCGCCAGGAACGGCGCGGGCTCGCTCAACGACCTCAACGAGAATATCGTCGCGGCGCTCGGCAAGGCCGATTGGGGCAAGGCACTGGCCGCGACCAAAAGCGATTTCGGCCGCGTCGCCGGCTGGGACGCGACCGGGAATCGCAAATTACTCGAAGACCAGGCGGCCGACGCGATCGCGTTCAAGTCGCAGCACATGTCCATGTACACCGAAGGCCATTGGTGGACCGACCGCGTCGACATGCCCAACGATCTGCTGCAGCGGCAGCGGCTCGGCGGGATCGCGCTGGTGCGTAACCAGACCTATCCCGGCAATACCGTAAGCTGGCGCTTCGCCAATCCCGGCGCGGCGGAAGCGGTCGCGATCCTGGTGCCCGGCGCGACCACCGGCCATTTCAAGGTGATCGCCTATAACACCAGCGACATCGCGCAGCCGGCGACCATGTCGACCTGGAACGTGACCGCGGGCAAATGGAAGATGACCGCGGGAACCAGCGCGTCGGACGGCGACACCGCCGACGGCACGCCGATTGCCAGCGAGGTCACGCTCGAGCGCAGCGGATCGCTCGAGGTCAGCTTCGCACCGCACACCACGACCGTGCTCGAATTCACCCTGGAGACGCCGGGCGTGCCGACAGAACGCCGCGCCGATCTCGGGATCGGGGCGGACGATGTGAAGGTCGCCGGCCGTTCGGTCGAGGTGACGGTGCATAGCCTCGGCGCGCTTCCGGCCAGCGGCGGTCGGGCCGAACTGGTCGACGCTACCGGCAAGGTTGCCGCCAGCGTCGCGGTGCCGACGCTCGACGCACCAACCGACCTGACGCCGAAGACCGTCTCGGTCCGGCTGGCCTTGCCGGCCGGTGCCGGGGCGGGCTGGCGCGTGCGGGTCGCGTTGCCGGACGGTGCGCCCGAAGTGACCTGGCTCAACAATGTGGTCGCGCTCCCTGCTGCGACCCGGCGGCGGTGATGGCCAAGGATCGAGGGAAAGGAGCATGATCGGGCGGCGCTGCTTCCTGGCCGGGGCGACAGCGGCCACGACGGTGGCGGTCTTGCCCTTGGCCCGTGCCGCGGGTGATCGGGATGCCGCGCTGCGTGCGACGCTCGACGGGTTGGCGAAGCTCCACAGCCCCGCCGCCAAGCTGAAAAAGCTGGGGGGATTCGACACGCAGAGCCTGTCGCCCGGCGCGCTGCTCGATCTCGAGGCGGCGCGCGAGGGGCTGGCGATCGACGCGCGGATCGCGGCGATCATGCCGTTCGGGCGGCTGGGGCGAAGTCCCTATTCGATCACGCCGTCCAGCGGAGCATGGCGCGACCTCGCCGCGCCCGATGCCGCAGACCGCATCGCGACCGATAGCGCTGCCGTACGCGAGGCGGCGGCGGCCGGGATTATCCTGCCGCGCGACGCCCTCGACCGCACCATCGCCGACCTCTCGACAGCAGCAGCCGGCGCCACCGGCGCCGTTGCCACGGCGCTGGCGGAGCAGCGCCAGTTGCTGTCGTCGCTGGCGCCGCGGGCCGGAGAGCCTGGAGTCGGCCGGCTACCGCACGGCCCGGAATATTTCGGCCTGTTGATCGATCGCCAGTTCGGCGGACGCGACGCGGCGGCGATCCATCGCCGGGTGATGGCCAAGGCGCGGGACGTGGCGGCGGAAGCCGACGAATTGCTCGCGCGATTGGGCTATGCGGGCAAGACGACAGGCGAGCGCTTCCGCGCCGCCTTTCGCGATCCGCGCTTCCTCTATGCCGACAGCGAAAGCGGCCGCGATCGCGCGGTCGCCGACATGAACCGCCGGCTGGGCCGCGCACGGGGGCGATTGCCGCGCCTGTTCGAGTCGCTCCCGCCGGAATGCGTGAACGTCGCCGTGCGGCGAATGACATCGGCGGAAGAGGCTGCGAAAAAAAGCGGCTATCGCGTCCTGCCGTCGCCCGATGGTGCGCCCGGCAGCTATTTCGTCGATCTGTCCGACATTCGCCGCCGGCCCGACTGGAGCCTGGCCAGCGTGGTCCATCACGAATTGCTGCCGGGCCATATGGTGCAGATGCCGCTCGACACGCGCGCGCGACCGCATGCTTTACGCACTGAATATACGGCGGGGTTCTCCGAAGGCTGGGCAATCTATGCCGAGCAATTGATGGCGCGGCAGGGCGCATTCGCCGGCGACGACCGCGCGCGGCTCGGCTTTCTGCACTGGATGATGTTCCGCCTGGGCAGATCGGCCATCGATACTGGTATTCATGCCGAGCGATGGTCCGTCAGGGAAGCGCGGGAGACGCTCGAGAAGATGCAAGGCGAGCCAGCCTTTTTCGCAACGTTCGATCAGGACATCGAGCGGGTGTGCCTGGAACCCGGCGCACGCGTCGGAGAAGCTCTCGCCTGGCTGGCACTAGCGGATCGCTGCGGTCGGGGTTCAGTCGCTGGACTAGCCCGGCGGCATCGGGCGGCGGTCGCCGACGGGCGCTTGCGCCTGTCATCGCTCGATCGGCGGCTGGCCGCGCGGACGGCGGGACGAGCGATCAGCGGATAGCCTGTCCCAAGGGCGACCCCGGCGAGCGTTCCCCGGAATGACGGCTGATCGTCATGTCGCTCGCCCGGAAACAGATCGGGCGCCGCCTCATGAAGAAGCCGGCGCCCTTAGTGGAGCAAACCAGCCCCGGCTTAGTGAGTGTAGCGCAGCCCGAACATGAAGGTGCGGCCGAAGTGATTGTTCTCGTAGTTCCGGTCGGCCTCGAGATCGACGTAGCGGTAGCGATAGGCGTCGGTCAGGTTGGTGCCCTCGACCGAAACTTCGAAATTCTTGGTGAGTTTGTAGCGGATAGACGCGTCGACATTGGTGATCGAGTCATAGCCCTCGAGCACATTGCCGGTGGCCGAGCCGTTGTCGACGAACCCGCTACGATAGGCGATCGACGCGCGCGCACTGAACTTGCCATCGTCATAATAGAGCGTTCCGTTGAGCGAACGCTTGGCAAGGCCGTAGAGGGTCGATGACGTGACGAACCCTGCATAGCCGCCATTGGGTACTGTTGCCGGACCGTTGACGTTATAGTTGATGTTGCTCGATATGAGCGTCACGTTGGCGATCCCGCCGAAGTTGCGCAGAAAGCCGGGCAGGAAGCGGAACGGTCCCTGCAACCCGATCTCGACGCCGCGCACCCGACCGCCGGAGGCGTTGCCGATCGTCGAGATCGTCCAGAGCTGCCCCTCGGGGTTGGACGCCGCCGGCGAACTCGCCAGGATGACCGACAACGGCAAGCCGGTCGAGGCGAACGTGCCGGTGCGCGTCGTCGAGATTGGGAAGCTCTGGATGTTCTTTTGGAAGAAGGCGACCGACAGGACCGATTCCTTGGCGAAATACCATTCCGCCGCGGCGTCGAGCGCGGTGGCGCGGAACGGATCGAGGAACGGGTTGCCGAAGCTGACCCTGTAGTTGAATCCGTCGACCGACCCGCCCGGCGTGAGATTGCCGAGGCTCGGGCGCGTCATCACCTTGCTGATCGCGCCGCGGAGAATGAGGTTCTTCGCCGGGTAGAAGGCGACGTTGAACGAGGGTAGCCAGTCATCGTAGTTGCGCTGCACCGTCACCAGGGTGCCGCTATTATAACCGGTCGACGACTGGTCGGTCGCGACATAGCGGACGCCGCCATTGAAGGCGTAGTCGAGGCCGAGCAAAGTACCCTTGGCGTCGAACTGCAGGTAGAAACCCTTGTCGGTCTCGCGAACCGACCGGATGTTGGTCTGGTTGGGCACCGCGGTGCGTGAGTACAGCTTGGTGTAGGCGGTGGCCGCGGGCAGGTTCGCCACCACCCACGAATTGGTATTGCCCGCAGGCTGGCCGGCATTGCCCAGATTGAACACTTCGGTCAGTGCCGAGGTCACCGGGAAGCCGTAGACTGCCGCCGAGCCGAACACGTTCGACGCCGAACAGGTGATCGTACCCAGCACGACGTCGGGCGCCGCGGCCGGCTTGGTTGGGCAGACGACGGTATCGCGCGCCGCTTCATAGAGGTTGAAGTCGTAGCGGCGATAGACCCCGCCGGCGCGGATCTTGAATCCGTCGGCGACGTCCCAGGTCGTCTTGAGCGAGACCGTGCGGAACTTGTTGGTCGTGTTCGACGGCCGGTCGCGAATCTCGGCGAGCTGGAAATTGGTCGGATCGGTGACGCTGGTACCGAAGGTCAGCTTTGGCGACTTCATGTTGGTATAGTCGTAGCTATACCCCTGCGCGTCACGGTCATCGAGGATGATCGTCGTTTCCTGCGGGATGTCGGCGTCCGATTTCGACAAGCCGGCGAGCAATTCGATATGGATCTTGTCGCCGATGTCCTGCTTCCAGTTGCCGCTGAACTGGTAGAAGGTGGTGTTGAGCTTGCGCTGATAATGTTCGACGCGGACCCAGGCGTCGTTGATCGTCGCTTTGATGAGATTATTATTCGAATCGATCGTATAGTCGGTGACGTCGATCGACCGCTCGTTTGAGCGGAACAGCACCTCGCCCCAGCGCTCCTCGCGCAGTTCCTTGTAGCGCGACCATAGGCCGTCGAACGAGATCTTGGTGCGATCGGTCGGCGCCCATTGGATGCTGCCGGTGATGCCCAGTCGCTCGCGGTTGTGCTCGATCAGGCCGTAACGCGGAATGCGCGGGTGGAATGCCAGCGCGACGGCGTCGCACGCCGCGACGCGTCCGTTAGTGTAGGTGCCGCCGGTGTTCCGCACGGCGGTGTTGCTGGTCGCCGACGTATAGAAGCACGGGACGCCGTTGACCGAGTCGAAGCGCGGCCCGTTAACCCAGCGCACGCTGTTGTTGCCGAGTTCGAACTGGTCCTGCTTGCTATAGGCGGCCGACAGCGACACACCGAACTTGCCATCATCGGATTTCCAGCCGATCAGCCCGGCAACACGTGGGCCAAGGTCCTTCGACAGATCATTATACTGGCCCTGAGCGGACAGCGCCAAGGTCAGCCCCGGCTTGCCCGCGAGCGGGTTGCCGGTGTTGAGATCGACCACTGCGCCCAGCGACCCCTCATCGAGTTGCGGTTCCGCGGTCTTGTTGACCACCAGCGACGTGAACAGTTCAGACGCGAAGACGTTGAAGTCGAACGCGCGCTCGCGGTCGGCGCTGGCGCCGTCGCTGGTCGTGGTCAGCGCCTGCATGCCGTTGACGCGGACCGCGGTAAACTGCCCCGACAGGCCGCGCACGGTGATCGACCGGCCTTCGCCGCCGTCGCGCTGGATCGAGATGCCCGGGATGCGCTGGAGCGATTCGGCGAGGTTCTGGTCGGGGAATTTGGCGATATCCTCGGCAACGATTGCATCGACCGAGGAGACTGATTCGCGCTTCAGGTCGAGCGCCTTGTTGAGTGAAGCGCGAAAGCCGGTGATGACGATATCGGACGCCTTGTCGTCGGTGCTCTGGTCGGCGGCCGTGGGGGCCGGCACCGGGGTTTCCTGCGCCGCTGCGGCGGTCTGGTCGGCCGGTAGGGTAGCGGGCTTGTCGGCGGCGCAGGCCCAGCCCGGCTGCATCAGGCCGAAAGCGAGCGCGATGGTCGACCCTCCTTGCGCCATCCGCACGATGCGCACTGCCAACGGTTTCGCTCGGTCTTGCATTATCGTCTCTCCCCTGACTCATGTCGCCATGACACCGGTTGTTGCACCGCGTGCCGCCGGACCGCGCAACAGGTTGGAGAGTTGGTTGTGGGTGGTGTGCCCCTTTTTCCCTCTCCTGACGGCTGCCGGCTTTCCCACCGGTCTTGCCGCTGTTACCTGTCTATTGGTAACCGGTGTCAACGACATGCGACGAGGAGATAATCATGTCAATACGTATCGCCATCGCGGCTGCAGCGGCGTTGCTCACGCAGGAGGCGGCGACGCCCCGAATGGTCGTGATCGACGGAGAAGCGGTCAAGCGCGACGAGCCGCCGCCGCACGGCAATATCGGGATGAGCACCGCCTATCGTTACAGCGACGCGGTGCCTGGCCGCGCGATGGAGTTCCGCAAGCGCGTTCTCCATGTCGGCGCGGCGATCGGCGCGCACAAGCTGGCGCACGACGAAGTCTATTACGTGCTGTCGGGCGAAGGCGAGGCGTTCTCCGGCGACCGCATTGCGCCGGTGAAAGCGGGCCAGGCGATCTATTTCTTCGACGGCGAGACGATGGGGATAAGACAGAAAGGCAAGCACCCGCTGGCGCTGATCATCAGCTATCCGCTGGCGGTGCGGGCTAGAGCGCGATGACGTGAGTTTGACCCGCCGTGATTGCCCGGGCGTGTTCGCTGGCAAGGAGCGGTGTGCAGCGCGTAGCGGCGCTACGCGCAAGGACCGCGACGCAGACCAGCGGGCGCGCCCGGGCAACCGCAAAGCGGCGGGCGCCTTTTGACGCAGGGCAGCGTCTCTCGTCGG